>NZ_KK073874.1:2639514-3299392 GCF_000585375.1 Cryptosporangium arvum DSM 44712 | reverse complement strand
GGCCACGGCGTCTGGAGCGACGGAACCCAGCAAACCGGGTTCTTCCTCGAGCTCGACCGTGGCACCGAACCTCTCGGCCGACTCGTCGACAAGCTCGCTTCCCACCGGCGGCTCCGTGCCGAAGCCGGACCGCGGTATCCGCTGCTCTTCGTCCTGCCCAGCCGGGCCCGAGAGCAGAATCTGCACCGCCGGTTGGCCGACCGACCCGAACCGACTCTCGTCATTGCATCCACCTGCGCTGAATCCGGCTACCACGTCGTCGGACCCTTCGGACCGATCTGGCGGCTCGCCGGCAACGGCCGCCACCGCGTGCCCCTTGCCGAATTGCCCAGCAACCACGGTCAGCCCGGGCCGCTGACGCCCGGGCCGCCGCTACCGGACGAGCACCCGCTTCATCTGCTGAAAGGCTGAGAAGAAGGTCCAGCGGGCCATAGGTCCCGAGTTATTGCCGACCCTCGGCTCACACGACCGGTGAACCCCGTGCACTTCTTGGACGTGCGTTCTGTGGTGATTGATCGACGCATCGCGCTCGCACTGTGACGCGCTGCCGCCGATCAGCGTCGAGCGGGATGCGTCCGGGCGGGACACTTCCCACGGGGAGGCTTCGATGAGCACACGTGTCGATCCGGCTGCGCTGCTCACCGCGTCCGGCGCGGTGGACGAGCTCGGCGGCACCGTCCGTACGCACCAGACCGCCCTCGAGTCCGACACACTCGGCACCGGGGGCGCGGTGCCGGGCTTCCGCACCCGGCACGTTCTCGAACGGCTCGCCTACGGCTGGTCGGACGCCCTCAACCGCCACCGCGACTACCTCGACGAACTCGGAACCGCGCTCGCCGACGCCGCCACCGGCTACCGGCGTTCCGACGACGACACCGCGGCGGAGTTCCGCGCGCTGGACCGGTACTGATCCCCGTGGTGGCGCTGGAGGATCTGCGCGACGCGCGGCTGACCGACCTCGAGACCCTCGGCGCCGCCTGGCGGGGATACGCGACGAAGTTCGCCGACCTGGAACAGAAGGCCCGAACCGATCTGATCACGCCGATCCACCGGCGCCGCTGGGACGGCGACGCCGCGACGGCCGCCTACCGCCACCTCGACGGCGTCGACCAGGGCTTCAGCCTCCTGTCCGAACAGGCACAGGCCGTCGGCTCCCTGGTGGACGCCGCCGCCACCCCGATTCACCGCACTCCAACGACGCCTGACCGACCTGACGCAGGCCGCGACCGACGCCGGCGCCAGGGTCCGCGCCGACGGCACGGTCGAACCCGCCTACCTGACCCCGGCCGAATCGGCCGACGAACACACCGCGCTCACCGCGGCCCGCCGCAACAACGCGGCCGCCCAGTCCTTCGCCGATCAGATCAGCGACATCCTCGACGAAGCGACCCGCCTCGACGACGAGTACGCCACCGCGCTGGCCCGCTACGAACATCCACCCAGCGGCGTGATGAGCCCCTCGGAGGTCCTCAACGCCGCCGCCGACGCGCGCGACAACGCCGCGCTACTCGGCGCGGACCGGGCAGAGATTCCGCGCGGGCAGTCGGCCTGGGTCGTTCGCGAATGGTGGGAGGGCCTCACCGCCGACCAGCGACAGGCCTATCTGACCGCCTACCCGAGCGAGATCGGCGCTCTCAACGGCATCCCGGCCATCGCCCGCGATCACGCCAACCGGACCCGCCTCGACCAGTACATTGCCCAGATGCAGGCCAACGCCGACGCCCTCTACGGCACCCCGGGCGGCCCGATCTACGACGAGAGCTACGAACCGGCACGCAAGCTCCACAGCAAGCTGGAGGACCGCAACCTCTACCTGCTGGGCTTCAACCCCGACTTCGGCCACACCACGAGGGACGCGCCATCGTCGCCGTCGGCAACCCCGACACCGCCGCCCACGTATCCACGATGGTCCCCGGCCTGAACACCGAACTCGAGGACGTACCCGGTCTCATGCTCCACCGCGCCGAAAACCTTCAGGACGTCGCCGACGACCTCACCCCCGAGGCCGGTGACGTGTCGGTGATCGCCTGGCTGGACTACGACGCCCCCGAGGGCTACACCGACGACGCCAACCTCAGCGTCGTCGGCCACAGCTACGGCTCCACCACCACCGGCTGGGCCGCCGCCCACGGCGACGGCCTCGCCGTCGACGACCTCGTCGTCGCCGGCTCCCCCGGAACCACCGTCGACCACGCCGCCGACCTCCACATCGACCGCCGCCGCGTCTGGGCCGGCGCCGCCCCCGACGACGACGTCGCCAACTACTTTCCCGGCACCGTCCACGGCGACGACCCCACCGCGCTGCGCTTCGAAGCCAACCAATTCCACGTCGACACCTCCGGACACGGAAACTACTGGGAGAAGGATCCCAGCGGTCTGCCCAGCCAGAGCCTGGCCAACCAGGCCGCGATCATCACCGGCGACTACGACTACTTCGACGCCAACCCCGGCGCGCTCGACCACACCTCCGACCAAGCCGCCGCCGGGCCACCCCGGCCGGCACCGCCACGCGAACCCGCGCCCTACGGCCCTCCCCCGCAGCGATGATCCGCCGCCTGGCCGGCGCCGCCCTTGTCCTGCTGCTCGCCGCGGCCTGCACCAACTCCGACCCGAAACCGGCACCGACCCCCACATCGACGCTGTCGGCCCGATCCCCCGCCGCCGTCGAGAACGCCGTCGCCGCCCTCGCGGAAACCCTCCGCACCGACCTCGGCGCCACCCAACCGCTCAGCGACGAACAACCCCGAGCGCAAGCCTGCGGCGACGAGGACGACGGACCCTTCAACGTCTTCGTCAGCTACCAACTGCCCCTGCCCACCGCGGAACACCGCGCAGCCCTGCAGCGCCTCCGCGACCACTGGACCACCGCCGGATGGACCACCGTCACCTACCGCCCCTTCGCCGACACCCGCGCGGAACTCACCGGCGTCAACCCCGACGACTACGGCGTCCGTATTCTTTCCGGCAATCCGCCCACCGTCCTGGCCCTCCAAATCACCACACCCTGCTACCGCCACGAATGAAGTCGCAGACAGAACAAGCGACCCAGCCCGTAAGTGGCACGGATCCCGGACAGTCCCATCCGGTAGCGCGGACCGGACTCTGCGCGGCTAGTTGAGTGAGACGCAGATTGCGGGATGCAGCATCGATCACGCTTCGGCGGCCGGCGCCGACTCGCTCCGTTGGGTCACCACAGGAATCCCACAGATTCGGCTGACCTTTTGGCAGATTGCTGTCACGATCGGCACATGGCGTGCGACGAAGCTGCGCCGCGTCGGCGTAGTCCGATGTGGCGCGTCCAAGTACGATTCCCTGACTCGAAAAGAGGGATCAGGCGGCGAAGGACGCTGCATCGCGTCATTAGTGCCGAAATCGAGTGGGCCTTGTGCGGCCACAAGTTCGATCAGTTCGCCGAGCCTGCCCTGGCCGAGAAGCCACCTGGCGAACAGCCCTGTTTACCCTGCCGCGATCGTGCGGGTCCGCCGCGGAAGCGCCAGAAGGAGCTGGCACGGCGGAAAGATTCCGACGCTCGCGACCGTGCAAGGACCACGGGAACCTCGGTGCGCACCGTCAGCGGTGGTCTACCGAGCCTGGGGCGCGACCGATAAAGCTGCCGTGACGTACGGCGCGGCATGCACGGACGTTCCGCCGGCTGCTGTCGGCACCGCCACCCGTCATCAGCGGCAGAGCAGCGCTTCGCCCTCGGCGCGACAGACGAGTGTTCAGCGCGGTAGACGTCCACCGCCCCACGCCAGACGCCGAGACAGGAGCATTTACGGCGTGCCTCCGCATCGCTGACATGGTAGCTTCCTGAGCTTCTGCAGGACGGTTAATCGAGATCGTCCGCAGCGGCAGTCACTCGCGTATTGCGCCCCCCGGCTTGGAGCTCGACCGAGGGATTCCCGCCGTGGGTCGCCGGGACAACGAAGCTGACTCCACCTGGTTGGACGGTCCCTGGAAATCGCCGGTCACTGTACCCTTTGGGCATAGGGGGTGGGTTGTGACAGATCCGTTGACCTGGGCGACGCTCGGCGGGACTGCAGCGACAGAGAGCATCAAGTTTCTGTTCGCACAGGCGACCGAGGTACTCAAAGCCTGGCGTGACCGACGGCAGAGGAACTCGGACGACGCCCTTGAGGTTCCCGTGGCTGAAACCGATGTCCTCGATGGCGTGCCGGTTGGTGTTGAGCTGGACACCGGGACCATTCAGCTCGAGGAGGCCACCTTGGTCCGCCTCATCCAGGACCTGGCCCCGTATGCGGTCGGCTTGTCCGACGTTGATCCGGGCGATGCGTCACTCGCTACCGCAGTTAGCCGAACACGAGACATTCTGGAGCGTGCCTACGGACAGCGACTCACTTTCCGTGGCGAGGACAGAGCGGAGACGGGATCCCGGCTCACTGTCACACAGCGCATTAGCCAGGCATCGGGCGAAATAACCGGCGTAGACGCCGAATCGATCGGACGAGCCGTCGACATCGCGGTCGACCAGGCGGCCGGCGAGGTGCGTGAGGACGGCTCCGTGACCGGACTCCGGATCCGCCGGATCGGATGACAGATCTCTTCGCCGAGGGCGTCGTTTCTCAGTATGTGCGCGACGATCCGGACTTCGTGCCGCGGCCATGGTTCGCAGACCGGTTTGAGGCCGCATTGCAGGATCCCAACTGCCGGTATCTGCTCCTGGTGGGAGAACCCGGTGCCGGCAAAACGGCCGCGCTGGCGTGGCTAGCCGACCACGACCGTCAGTCGCTGCGGTATTTTGTACGACGCGACAGTCGGCAGCCGCTGTCGGCGGGAGACGCGCAGTCGTTTTTGCTGGCGCTGGGCCACCAGCTAGCGAGCCGGCGGCCCTCCTTGTTTCGTCCCGACAGGCTCCGCATCGCGGTCCGACAGCGGATCGACGCCCTCCGTGCCGGGGCACGCGCGGTGGGCATCGACGTGGAGGAACTGGTCCTGTCGCCGTTTTATCAGACGGCCATTCAGGTAGAGCAGGACGTGAGGATCGCAGCAGGTGAGGTCATTGGCGTTCGGGCCGGCCGTGCTGTCCTCGAAGACCGCCTCCTCAGCCCGGAGAGCCTACAGTACTTGGCGCTGCTCGATCCGGCCGCCGTGCTCGCGGCCGAAGACCCTGCGGCCCGCATCGTGATCTTCGTGGATAGCCTCGACGAGCTGCGCTACCACCTGGGGGGTCCAACAATACTGAGCTGGCTGGAGAACGCCCCACAGCTCCCGGCGAACATCCTCGTTGTGTTGGCCTCACGGCCAGACGACAGCCTGCTCGGTGTCTTCCGTGACCGTCAGCGACAATGGCTTCAGGAGCACCACGTAGGCGCTGACCTGGGCGTTGTCAATCAGGACGCTCTGCAATTCGCCCGCCGCCGGGTCGCCAACCCCATTATCCGCCGAGCAGTCTCCCGTGCCGGAGCTGACGAGAACGCGTTCGTCGCCCGAACCGTCGACCTTGCCGCTGGGAATTTCCAGTACCTCAGCGCGCTGTATCGGGGCATCCAGGCGTCGGAGCAGGCCAGTCTCGATGAACTTCCCGAAGACCTGACCGGTCTCTATCGATTCTTCGTCGACCAAGTCGCCGGAGCGATGCGCGACCAATGGGTTGAACTCCCCTCGGGCGACCTCGCGCAGCCAGCGCACCGAATGCCCGCCTGGGAAGGATCAGTCGAGCCACTGCTCACGCTGCTGGCCGCCGCCTTCGCGCCGGTGACCCGTTCCCAACTCGAGCGGTTCTTGCCCGATCGCCCACTGGTCTCGGGCCTTCGCGTGATCCGGCAGTTCGTGCGTGAACACGACGGAGGATACAGCGTCTACCACGACACCTTCCGTGACTACCTGCACGAACGCCTGAATGTGACGGACGGGCACCGACGGATCGCGTCCTCGTACCGCGCTGGGCAAGCCACCTGGAGCGATGTGGAATGGAGCGACGCCGACGAGTATGCAATGAGCTATCTCGCCCAGCATGTTAGTGCCCTTGTGGCAGCCGGCGCTGTTTCGCTCCGGGAGTTGGACGACCTGATCAGCAGGCCACTGATGCTTGAGAAGTCGCGCCGATACGGGTCGCTGGAATCGTTCGCTGTCGACGTCCGCCTCGCTGTCGACACTGCGTCGCGGATCTCGGGCACAGGTGCACTGGTGGCCGAGGTTCGGGCCCGCTGGCTGCTGGCGAACCTCGCCGCGGCGGCCCTTTCGGTGCCGGAAGATCTGATCGCTGCCGCCGGTCGCGCTGGGGCCTCGCGGCTGGCCATCGGCTTGGCGGAGTCCGTTCGTGACCCGTCCGGTCGGGCAGTGGCTTTTCTGGCCGCCGGCATGGAGCTCGTACGAGCCGGCGAGCATGCCATCGGGTGCGGCGCGTTACGCACCAGCCTGGCGGTCATGGATGCTGCTGGCTTCTTTCCGATACCCGCGATATCCCGCATGCTCGGCGGGTTCGCCCAAGCCGCCGACCGTGCCGGGGTGGACCTCGTGGTCGAATTCATCGACCGGGCCGACCCGGTACAGCCGAGTCCTGAGCAAGGGCTCCTCGCCGACGTCATCGATGCCTACGCCGTTCTCGGCGATTCGGTCACCTGCTCAGATCGAGCCACGCGGCTGATGTTCTCCGACACGGCAGCCCTGACGACGGTGTGTAGGGCTCTCGCCAAGGTGGGCGACCACGAGCTAGCCATGCGTCTAGCCGAGCGGAGCACGGCTCGGGTTGCCGTCGGATCCGAGGTGGCTGAACAGATGGTCCTGGAGGGCAGCATCGCCGACGGCGCTGAACTAGGGCGTGTTTGAAAAGCGCTTCGTTCGTTGGGTGATGCGTGGCTCGTGGTGATCTGACGAATGCGGAGTGGGAAGTCTTGTCGGCGGTGTTGCCGTCGGCTAAGCCGGGTGGTCGGCCGCCGCGTTCGCGGCGGCAGGTCATTGATGGGATCCGGTGGCGGGTGAGGACCGGGGCGCCGTGGCGGGACCTGCCCGAACGGTATGGGCCGTGGGAGACCGCGTATGCGCTGTTCCGGGACTGGCAGCGGGACGGGACCTGGGCGCGCATCGTGTCCGATCTGCAGTCCCGCGCCCAGGCCCGGGGGCTGATCACCTGGGACGTGTCCGTCGACTCCACCGTGGTCCGGGCTCACCAGCACGCCGCGGGCGCCCGTAAAAGGGGGTCGATCAGAAACAACCGCCGGGAGGGTGCACCGCAGAGCCCAACGACCATGGTCTGGGACGGTCACGCGGCGGGTTGAGCACCAAGATCCATCTCGCGGCCGAGGGCGGACAGCGTCCGCTGTCGCTGCTGGTCACCGCCGGGCAGGCCGGAGACGCGCCGCAGTTCCAGCCGGTGATCGACGCGATCGGTGTCCCCGGTCGAGTCGGCAGGCCCAGGACACGGCCGGCGCGGGTCCTAGCCGATAAGGCCTACGGATCCCGCGCCAACCGCGTCTACCTGCGCCGACGCGGAATCCGCGCCACCATCCCCGAACCAGCCGACCGGTTGGCCCACCGCCGACGTCGCGGCAGCGCCGGCGGCCGCCCACCGACGTTCAACGCCGAGACCTACAAGCAGCGCCACGCGGTCGAGTGCGGGATCAACCGCCTCAAGCGCTACCGGGCGGTCGCGACTCGCTACGACAAACTCGCCGTCCGCTTTCTCACGACGCTGCACATCGCCGCGATCAACGAATGGCTACGGTGACCAGCTTTTCAAACAGGCCCTAGCCGCCCGAATGCTGGCGGCCAATGCCAAAGCAGCCGCCCATCATGCGACTAAAGCCCTCGTGGCCGCAGGCGAGTCGGTGGCTGAGATCGCCGATCGGATGCCCGATGCCCAGACGAAGGCCGATGCATGGTTCGCTGGTCTCGCCGTGCTCGCGGACCCTCGCGAGCGGCGGGCGATGGCCGGCCGAGCCCTGGCCGCGTTACGCGCGTCGGCGCGTAGTGAACGATGGCCTGCCGACGAATACGTGAGGGCCGCTCCGGTGCTGGGCACAGCTGGTGATCAGGCGATTCTCCGGGCGGCCTACCACGACGTCCGGCATGCACCGGATGACGGATACGGCTCCAGCGGCAAGCTCATTGCCGCGTTCGCAGAGGCGTTTGCCTCCGCCGGTGACCTGACCGGGATCGAGATGACGCTCAGCGACGCGTCAGCCATCGCCGACAATACGTTCGCGCTGACCGCTCTCACCGGGGTCGCGCGAGCGCACGCGGACGCGCGGCTGCCCCTCGACATGGTGCGCACAGCTGGACGGCGACTACACGCCCATTTCGCCGCACCCTGGGCACTCGACACCGAGATCGCCTTCAGCCTCGCCGAGGCAGCCCGAGCCACAGAGGCACTCGATATCCTCGCCGAGGTGCTTACCGAGGCGCAAAGGCCGAGGAACGTCGAGGCAGCCGTCGCCTGGCGTAAAGCTTTCGCCCAGCAGTTGGCTTCCCGTCACCCGCTTGACGCCGCCGAGCTGTGCCAGGCAGCCCTCGCACAGGGTGAGACCTTGGCGACATCGAATGACGTCGAAGTCGCGCTGCGGCTACGCCCCTACCTCGCCGAAATTGACCCGCAGAGGCGGCTCGAAATGCAAGCGCAGGGCATGGAGTGGGAACGGGTGGTCGAGACCAATGCGCCCGTCCTACCTTTGCTCGCCGAAACGGGCGACCGTGCCGCCGTTGACGCCGCAGTCGACCGGATAGAGGATCTGGTCAATGTCAGTTTCTCGTTCATCCAGGCGTTCACCGCCTGTCTTGGTCCGGCTGCAGAGGCACTGCTCATCTCGGGCGACACCGACCGCTTCGAGCGGCTCATCGCCAATCACCAGCAGCTGGAGCTCGGGGGCATTGTGGCGGCAGCCGACGTGCTCACAACGCTCAACTTCCAGATCAGGATCGCAGGCCTTGACCAGATCATGCGAGACTGGGCGGCCGCCATGACGAAGTACGTGACCCTGAGCAGACATCAGCTTGCCCTACGGACAACAGCGATCCTGAACGAGGCCATCGGTGCGCGTGCCATTGCGGACAACCTCCGTTCCCGCATCACCGACCCGGTGGAGCAGGCGGAAGCAGCACTGCGGATCGCGGCTCAAGCCCTAATCAAGGACGACCGAGGCCGCGCACGACGCCTCATCGATGAATTCGAACTGCTGATTCCCGCGCTCCCTGCGGGCATGCGACCCGGCTTCTTCTCGTTAGCGGTGCCAATACTTAGGGAGCTAGGTGACAGTCGGGATAGCGACTGGACCCACGAAGCTCTGTCGCAGCTGGACGCCGGCGACTATTACGCGACCCGGCCACCAGCTGCCGCCATCATTCTCCAAAAACTCGCGGAAGAGACCGTCGAGGCGGATCCGCTGCTCGCGCGCGCAGCCCGGCTCGGCAGTCCGTACCACGCACGCCAGACCGCCGCTGAGATCGCTATGCAGGCCGCTGAACTGCCGCCGCCCGGCGGGTACCCACCGCTTGTCGCATCCGAAGTGCGCGCGGCGACGGCGATACGCGACGGGGACGTCGATGCGTGGCGCTCAGCTCTGCGCGATGAGACACTTGTCAGCCTAGTTGGGGTGGCTCGGCGTATCGCCGGGGGCGCCGGGCTGCTTTATGACATTGACGGCGGCGAGACGCTGCTCGCTCTAAGCCGAGCCATGTCGCAGGCTGACCTCGTGTGGTCGCCGGAGTAGTCTTGAAGAATTCGGGCGGCCGCACCTCCGCTCAGCACCGGACGGTAACGGTCGGGTTCGTCGGC
Source organism: Cryptosporangium arvum DSM 44712 (assembly GCF_000585375.1). Lineage (NCBI taxonomy): Bacteria > Bacillati > Actinomycetota > Actinomycetes > Cryptosporangiales > Cryptosporangiaceae > Cryptosporangium > Cryptosporangium arvum. The sequence goes on along the minus strand of NZ_KK073874.1, from coordinate 3,289,662 downwards.
AGCCGAGTTCCGCGATGAACCTCGGCTTCAACCGTTTGTGCTGGATCGGCCGTCCGTCGCGATGTACATCGCATAGGCGCTAATAGACGTTGCCAAAACCTACGTGTACCGCCTACTGCTGAGCCTTCTCACGCGTGCTCGCCGAAGGAGCGGCGAGCACGGCCGGCGAATGGCGCTGCTGGAGCGCTAGCGGCTGAGGATCGCCGAGCAGATGGCCGTCCTGGGGCGACGCGTTGAACACGCTGGCGGAGAAGTGCGAACGGCACCCGTCTCTGATCGCCGCCGGCTTGGACTGCAACAACGCGGCCGAGTACTCGCTCGGCGGCATGAGCGTTAGTTCGGTTCTCCAACTGAGTCCCGTATCGCGGGATCTTTGTCAGCGACCTATTACCTCTAACGTTAATGGCGTTTGCGCGTGTCGCGGCATCAGGAATTGACAATCCACGTTGTACCGTCTCGACCCAGCGAACAACGTCACCACTATAGATGGGTCAAGATGCGAGCCTACCGCGAAATATGCTTGACTGCAGCAGTCGCGATCTTCGGTTCAATAGTTCCAACGAATGCCGCGGTTGCATCATCACCGCGCCCCGATTTGTTTTGTCATGTCGTTCACAGTCCGGGCAGTCGACAGTGGTACCTGATCGACCCGGACGGGTATCGCCGCGCCTTCCGGACGGACCGAACATTTCACACCATGTTCGAGACCACCGAAGTCATCGAGCCGCGAGGCGATACTGGCAGCATCGCATGGGGTCCAGATTTGAGCCGAAACACCTTCCTCGCAAGGGTGCGAGGCACGACGGTAAATTATCTCATCATCGGGGAGTCAAAACACCGGGTGACAGAGTCGGCGTTCAGCGCCTGTCGCTTTGATCCAGACTATGTGGTGGATATTCCAGCGCACCTCTTCGATGCATACCTGGATGGACGCCCGTGGTTCCAAAGCTGAAAGTGACCTGAAACAGGGATTCGACCCTGCAGACGGAGCACCGGGAAGCACGGCTTCCCGGTGCCCACCGTTTCAAGCCGTTCCAGCTGGCCGACCCGTGAACCTTCTAACGACGGCATGAGCCAGTGTTCGGACGTGAATGTTCCTGCCGTTGCCACGCCGATCGAGCCGTCGCCCGATCCGCGCGAACCTATTGGCACACAGAGAAAACGCCCGACCACAAACTTCACGGAGCCTGGACGACCTGAGCGGCTGCTACGACTACGTCCCCTGCAACGACTGGGACTACAACGAGTGCAGGCCGCGCAGGCGCCGCCACCGCAAGAAGCGCTACAACGACTGCTGGGACTACAAGAACTACTGCAGCTGAAGTCCTCGAACTCCGGGCCTGGAACGCACGCCGCGTTCCGGGCCGCGTCATTCCGCACCAACGTGCGGTTACTACTCTGAGTGGATGCATTGATCATTCGATCGTGGGCGAGTTGAGTACACCGTCTTCGATGGCGCGATCCCGCAACTCCAGCCTTGTTCGGGCAGCGCGTCCGGCCTGCTCGTACTTGTCCCGCACCCTGTCGAGATAACTCTTCGCGGTGCCCTGCTTGACGTTGAGCCGCCGGGCGACGCTCGACATCGTCAGCCCGGACGCGTAGAGCCGCAGTGCCTCCCGTTCCTGGCCGGACAGTTCTGGCACGCCGTAGGACCGGGCCCGCTGGATCAGCGCCGCGTGGCTCTGCGAGACGTATCTCTCACCGCGCGCGGCGGCCGCCAGAGCCTGACGCATGTCACCGGCCTCCCGGGCCTTACGGACGTAACTCAACGCGCCCGCCCGGCCGACCTCGTGCACCAGCCCGGCGTCGTCGATCGTGCTGCAGGTGACGACGGCATAACCGGCTTCAATCAGCGCACGCACGTTCTCGGCTACCCGCCGGCCGTCCCGTAGACGCAGATCCATCAACGCCACCGGACTAAGGCGCGGCCGCGGCGGCTCCTCGGCGTACGGGCCGCGACGCACGGGTGGAACGGCCGGGCGACTGATGTTGTGGCTGCGGTGGTGGCCATCGTTGTACCCCGCCAATGGGATGCCGCTGTTCGGGTTGGGCGGGGGCGCCGGGTTCTGCCCCTGCCAGTGGGTGGAGAGGAGCTCGGTCACCGACTTGGCGGTTGCGACGACCCGTATTTCCAAACCATCGGTCGGACCGCCGAAGGCGGCATTTCCTTGGCATAGCCAGGCATCGATGCCATGCAGAAGGATCTCGTCATCGTCGATGACGAAGACCCGGATGACGCCCGGATCCGACGTTTGGGAGGGGGGTTGTTGGCCTGAAGGGCGTATGTCGTCGCTGTCCTCCGGACCGCTCGATTGTCGCGACGCGCTCGACGCGACCATCCGATCCGCTACACGGTCGAGGTAGGCGCTCTTCCATCTGGCGCTGCGAGCAGGGAAGGACTCGTCGAGTAGTCGGGCTGCAAGCGCTCGGAAGCTCCCAGGAGGCCCAGCGCCCGGCTTAGCGGCGTTCACGCGGGCTCCTCCCGTCTCTCGACGTCTGTACCACGCTGGCAGATCGGGCACCATGGCCACTCATAGTCGTCATGTAGGAACGCTGCAGCTGCCTCGACTGCCTCACGAATCGCCTGGATGCCGTTTGACTTGGGATGCACTGCATCGGTGTCCAAGACAAGGACGACGATCCGCTCCCAGTCTCTCTCGGCGATGTCCCAGCCGCCCTCGTGCAGACGTACAAAGTCTTCGGTAAATCCTGGCGGGACGTTGTACCCGCAGTCCTGATACACCAGATCTTTGAGCGGCGGAAGCGTCATGCGAGCCGTCGCTTTCAGCTGGGCGTCCCGTCGGGCACCAGTCAACCTACGAGGTATGGCAGCCCAACCGCTGCTCATTGGTCGCTACCCCTCTTGGTCAAGACGTCGCCGATGGACTGCGTTCGCCGATGGTTGACGGCAGCACCGATGACGACACCGGCGACCGCGCCGAATATGGCTGGGGCTGCGAGCCATCCTGCAGCGGAAAGGGCCCAGGCGAGGGCAGGCACCGAGATCGACCGGTCACCTGGCGACGTGATGCCGATTGTGACGTCGTAGGCCGTCTTCCACCCGATGACGAGACCATTGAGGAGATACAAGGCAATGAAGCCCGCTAGCAGAACGGTGCCACGGGTCATAAGCCAGTGATTCAGTCCGACTCGAGTTCCGAGCATCGCGAGCAGCCGACGCCGCAGTCGATCACGGATGCGGTCCGGTGGCGGCGGTGTTAGCGCGATTCCACGCGAAGGGACCGCCTCCACGTCGCGTGGCTGCATGAGGGCCACACTAGCGATTGCGACCGAGCATGCAGTCCACTACTTGGGGGGCATGCCGCCTCCACATGGGGGACTCTTTCCCCCTCGACCATGCGACGGGGAAAACTGTCTAAGACATAGCCGAGGTGAGGAGGCGGCGCCGACCGCAGGTGGCAGATCACCCAGGACTCTGGCGTGGAGCGGCTGGCGGGGTGCGGCACCTCATTGGATGCAAGTCTTGCCGGGGACCGAGCGAGACTCCGCCCCCATGGTTCCGCCGGCCGGCCCAGCGCGCCGATCTTCCGAGGAGGATCGTGACCACCCGGCCGCTCCCGCCCGCATTCTCGGATCTCGACGTAACCGGGCTGCCCGCGCCGCCGGGCCCAAACGTTCGCATTAGCGGACAACCGATCCCCACCCGCCCAAAATGACTCTCCGACGCCGGCGCCGAAATCTGGGACTGCCTCTCCCCCCGACGCTCGACACCACCAACCAGTGGTTGCCGGACTTCTACTCCTACTGCGGCTGACGCTCCAGACACCTCGGGCCGGGTAGCGCACACTTCCCGGCCCGACGCTCGTCCGCACAAGGCCCGCACAAGCAATGGCAGGCGCTCGCCAAACGGGGCCGTCGCAGACGAGACCGACGCGCCGCTGCCAAACCTTACTGCGGCAGAAGCGGATGTTGCTGCCGCAGAATCCTGTACGCGAGACTCGGCGGAGGCTAACGACGTCCTGACGCTTCCAGCCGCCCTTGCGTCACTTCGAATACTCTGCGCTGGCGTCGTGGCCGCGGCGCTCGTGAGGGGACGGAGGGCCTCGTGTCGGCTTCAACGTCGGCGTTGCTAGTTGCCGGGATCGCTGCCGCAGTATCAGTGTTCTCGGCGGTATTCAGCGAGGTGTCTCGGCGGCGATCAGCCCGCGAGGTGTCCACGCTACAGATAGAGCAGACTCGGATGAGCGCCGAACTCGCTGACGAGCTTGCCCGCAAACGCGAGGCCGAGAGCAAGGCCGAACAAGCGCGCCAACTCGTGGCGCGTTACCGGGATCCACTGCTTTTGTCGTCCTCTGACCTGCAAAGCCGCATCTTCAACGTGTTGCGACCGAACGGCTTCCGCGGCGGTCGCCATCCAGAATACTTCCGGATGAACACTCTGTATGTAATCGCCGAGTTCTTCGGGTGGCTAGAAGTGATCCGACGCGACCTTCAATTCCTCGATCTCGGAGCGGCCGAGGATACCCGCCTGCTGCTGGAGCGCATAGAGGGCGTCCGGCACGCGTTCGCCAGCACCTCGGCCTGGCGAGACGACTACTACATATACCGGGGCGAACAGCGGGCCATCGGGGAACTGATGGCCGTGGCCACAAATAGCGCAGAGCAGGCCAGCGGAGCTGTTTGCCTAGGTTACGCCTCATTCGTCCAGAAGCTCGATGACCCGGGATTCGGTCGCTGGTTCGATCGGCTGGGTGCAGCCGTCGATGCATTGCCCGGCAAGCGCCCTGAACGACTGGTTCACGCTCAGAACGCCCTAATCGATCTGATCGAGTTCCTCGACCCAGACGGGCACCGCCTCACCGGGCAACGCGAACGACTCAGCTGAATTGCCACGCGGCTGGAGTGCGCTACGCGCGCTCGGCGGCAAGAGCGGATGTTCGTGCGCGCGGTTCATCGACGCGTCTCGTGCGGTACGTCGGGCGGCGGTGGCCAAGTGCTGCGGCCCTCGACGTGTCGTGGTGACCCGACTCAATCACCGGCCTTCGCGAGTTCTTTCGGGACGACGGAGCGCTCGTCTAGCTGCACGGGATTGTCGCCCTGAGTGGTCGCATCAAAGACGGTAGGAATGCGGCCCGCCGAGCCAATGACTCAGGTACTTAGATTGAATTTTCCCGGTCAGCAGGCTGGCGAGCGTGGATGAGAAGCCGGCAGGGTACTGCTCCCAGTACGGACCCTCCTCTTTCATGACGACGGGCCAGTCGCTAGCGGCCGTACCCGGCTCGACGTGCCAGAAGAGCAGGTCGCCGTTGCCGGTGTGCCCCCACGAGATCAGCTCATCTCCCGGCTCGAACCAGGAAGGAACGTATTCTCGGTCTGGTGTCCAGTACGTCGGATCACCCACGGGCCAGTCGCCGGCATGCTTCTCCGGGCCGGCGAAGTCGAGACGGACGCATTGCTGGGCCCAAGTGTTATGCGGCACCAAGTCTGCCCAGTCGTGCGGTGCATCCGGAGCGCACACGGTGATGTGACCGTCGACCAGGCCGGCGCCGTACCCGTCGACGAACCGCTTGTAGTCGGGTGGCAATACGGCACCGAGCTCCCTCTCGACAGATGACCAGTCGAATCCGGTGCCAGACCGGCCGTCGAGCGGAGTCAAACCCAGAATCGCGGCCAGGGACTCCGTTGCATCCCGCCAAGGAAGCAGCCCTACACCAGCGTCGCTGTCGTCGGTCAGACGCTCGCCGGAAATGATGTCGTCAGACCGGAGCAGGTCGCCGCCCGTACCCCGCACGACGGTGCACGACTCGCTCAACTCCACCACCACCAGGGCCACGTCCCGCGCGTCCCCACCGTTCTCACGACAGGCCTGATCGAAACGGTCCCCCGGACGAGCCCAGTTGATGGGGTGATAGCCCGGCACACCCTCGAGCCGCCAGCCCTCGGGAACGGCCTCGACAGACTCCACGAAGAAACTCAGACGCTCAACACGCACACGCGTATCGTGCCGCGTCATCGGAGGCCCACGCCATCGTCGCTCGCCGTCAGCGGCACGAGCGTGCGTTCGAGTCGGCGTCTGCCACGGTGTTCGGGTGATATCTGAACAGCCAGCGCCCACCCGCGCCGAGGTCGACGCGTGGTTCACCGGAGTGCTCGATGGCTCGCGAACTCGCGACGCAGCGGATCAGTGGGCAGCCACATGGCTTCACTCGCCGACCGCGATCGACGACGAGGTGATCTGGTCGGCGATCGGCCTGCTTGGCGGAATCGACCTCGAGTCCGGGCCGGACGGGTCGCTGCTCCACGACGATGATCAGGTGCGCCAGTGGCAATCGGAATTCCGTCGCCGCTGCGCGGCGTCACCCACGGCCGAGAACTGACCTGACAGCTCAAGCCCTCGGCGGCAGATGAGTATGTTCCGCAGTCTCAGTTTCGCTACGGCGCGCAGGGGTGCGTGTGACGGGCCGCCTCGAAAGCTGTCAGCCGCTTTCAGCGGTCGGTAAGGGCCTCGCGAATGCGCGCGATAGCGGCCAGTGCGTCCGCGCGGCTTCGCTCGGTCGTCCAGCTCTGCGACCAGGGGCTATCCAGGGCGGTCGCTTCTTCGACCGCACGCAATGCCAGAGACGGTAGCTCCCTGCGTCATCGGAACGAACTGCGGAGCACGCAGCCGCACCTCCGGCAACCGCTCGCCACGACGACGGGCCACAACCACCACCCCCATCCGATCGGCCAGACGAGCACCGACCGTAGCCGTCAGCAATAGCCACACGCTGCCCCGACGGAGCGCTGCGTGGATGATGTCGTGTCCACCGTGCCGATGCCGAAATCCACGGCGGCTAGGGCGTGTTTGAAAAGCGCTTCGTTCGTTGGGTGATGCGTGGCTCGTGGTGATCTGACGAATGCGGAGTGGGAAGTCTTGTCGGCGGTGTTGCCGTCGGCTAAGCCGGGTGGTCGGCCGCCGCGTTCGCGGCGGCAGGTCATTGATGGGATCCGGTGGCGGGTGAGGACCGGGGCGCCGTGGCGGGACCTGCCCGAACGGTATGGGCCGTGGGAGACCGCGTATGCGCTGTTCCGGGACTGGCAGCGGGACGGGACCTGGGCGCGCATCGTGTCCGATCTGCAGTCCCGCGCCCAGGCCCGGGGGCTGATCACCTGGGACGTGTCCGTCGACTCCACCGTGGTCCGGGCTCACCAGCACGCCGCGGGCGCCCGTAAAAGGGGGTCGATCAGAAACAACCGCCGGGAGGGTGCACCGCAGAGCCCAACGACCATGGTCTGGGACGGTCACGCGGCGGGTTGAGCACCAAGATCCATCTCGCGGCCGAGGGCGGACAGCGTCCGCTGTCGCTGCTGGTCACCGCCGGGCAGGCCGGAGACGCGCCGCAGTTCCAGCCGGTGATCGACGCGATCGGTGTCCCCGGTCGAGTCGGCAGGCCCAGGACACGGCCGGCGCGGGTCCTAGCCGATAAGGCCTACGGATCCCGCGCCAACCGCGTCTACCTGCGCCGACGCGGAATCCGCGCCACCATCCCCGAACCAGCCGACCGGTTGGCCCACCGCCGACGTCGCGGCAGCGCCGGCGGCCGCCCACCGACGTTCAACGCCGAGACCTACAAGCAGCGCCACGCGGTCGAGTGCGGGATCAACCGCCTCAAGCGCTACCGGGCGGTCGCGACTCGCTACGACAAACTCGCCGTCCGCTTTCTCACGACGCTGCACATCGCCGCGATCAACGAATGGCTACGGTGACCAGCTTTTCAAACAGGCCCTAGCTCGAGGTGCACTTCCGCGAGAAACGCTTCCGGGTCGGCGACAACGCCGTGCTCAGTGAGAAGGTCCACCGCGAGGGTCAGCGGCTCGGGCGGACTGAGGAGCTGGCGTCGGTGCGCGATCGCGGTTGCGCGGGAAAGTCCGCCCTCGATGGCGGCGGTGCCCGGCGGGGCGGCGAAGCCGAGGAGGGCTATCGCGGTAATCCAGACGTAGGCGGTCTGTGGATCTGTGAGGAACAGAGCGGCTAGTCCCTCCATGGCGGCCATTTGCCAGGCAGGAAGGGCATCGGGCTCATGCTGCGTGACGTGCTCGTAGATAGTGAGCAGATTGGCTAGTGGCTTCTCTTGCCAGAGCCACCAGGACGGGCGAGTCAGTACAGCGGCACCGGCGCGGGCCGTCCAGCCGTCGGCGGCGGCCTGAGCCAGAACGTCGCCGAGAGTTGCGGGGACATCCACGATGAACTCGGCGACGAATACCCGGACGGCTTCGTGCTGCCAGGCGAGCAAGGCATCGACGCGCTTTTGGTCCCCAGTGCTGGCGAGGACCTCCTCGATCGAGCGGACGGTTAGGGCCTCGATCAGTGCGGGCGTCCCGAAAGCCGGCACGCCGAGGGCGCGGGCGAACTGGCGGACGGCAACATCGTCGCTCCACAGCGTCCAGCCGTTGGTTCTGGCGAGTTGGATCGGACCTGCCCATGGCCCAAACACGGCAGGGTCGGCGTCGCGGAGGTCCGGTAGCGCGTCTACCGGCTCGTAGAGGGTGTGCGCTGAGATCTGGTCGAGGGCGTTGGCGCGACGCAGCATGGTGAGGCGTTCGGTCGAAGTCAGAGGATAGAAGATCGGCTGCCCATGGTGTTCGTCCCAGCCGAGCCGGCCCGCTCCCGCGGCCTCACCGCGGGCCTCGATGCGGGCGAGGATGATGTCGCGGCGGCTGTCGAACGGAAGGTGCAAGCCGGCAAACCGGCCGATGAGTTCCTCTCCGTGGGAAAGCTGGCTCAGCAGCATCAGCGCGGAGGTCTCCACGGCCACGTGGGTGTTGAGGGCTGCCGCGGCGGCCTGAACGTCGGCGTCGTGTTCAGCGTCGGCTACGGAGGCAGCGACTTGGACACCGGACGCGCGCTGTATCAAGGCGAGGCCGTAAGGAATTCCGAGCATGGTGGCCAGCATCCCCAGCGGTATCCGGCCAGCCCTTACCCGTTCGACCAACTCAGCCAGCTGGCTGTGGTCCCGTGCGGACGCTGATTCAGCCAGCTCTGCAGCGAGGGCATCAAGAGAGCCGTCCACGCGGCGCAGGCCGAGGAGCGGTCCGTGCGCGTCGATGAGGTCGTTCAACGCGCCGAACGCGGCCACGTAAAGGTCGTCCGGGACCATCGAACGAGGGTCACCGGACTCCAGATCGTCGATGGCGACAAGCTCCGCGGCATCCGTGTCCTCGGTCTGCGGGTGCGGCTCGGTGCGCGTGTTACGAACGAGAGCGGTGAGCAGCCCTGCGGCCAGCGGTGGGTCGGCGTTGCGGAAACCTGTTGCCATTGCCAGCGCTTGCTTGGCGTCCAGAGGATCCCAGGTTTCGCCGGCCATGGCCTGCAGCCACGCTCTGCCTTCGGTGGGTCTCTCGGCCTGCGGCCGGTAGTGGCGCAACGTCGTCGCGGCCCTGCTCGGATCGAGCTGCATCAGCTGGGCGTGGACGAGATACCAGACCAGCCAGCGGGATGGCGTCGTCATGGTCCGGATGGCGGCCATCACGTGCCGCTCGGCGTCTCTGCCGTCCCGGCGGTCCAGCGCGCGTTCGACCAGGAAAGTGAGGAGGCGCCGCCGGTCGCTAGGCCCGAGGTGAGGGTCCGCCAGCGCGTCGCGCGCAGCTGATTCGGCCTCTTCCATCCGGCCGGCCTGGCGTAGGAGGTACGCCCGCTGAGCGGTGAATACCGGTTGCCGCAGAGTCCGTTGGGCCAGGTCGCAGGCCGCGAGCGCCTCGTCGAGGCGGCCAGCGAGGGCCAGACGGCTAATAAGTGCCTCAGCCGCTGTGGGGTCTGTCGGGGTCAGCGCACGGAGGGCCGGGATCGCGCTGTCGAGGTGCTGTTCGGCTTCGGCGATGGCGTGGATGCGACGCTGAACGATGGCGGTGATCATGGACCGCTCGACCAGCTGCGTCAGGCGTCCGGAAACGTCGACGCCGAGTTCGGCCAGTTGCATGGCGGCGTCCACCACGCGCCAGGCGTCACCAGCAGACTCTGCCGCCGCGAAGGCCTGCGTCCAGAGGTCGACGAGACGGCCGGGGGCAATCTCCTCACCGCGGGCCCGGGCCGCCAGCGTCTGGGCTCGGGGCGACTCATCGAGCCCGTCGGCAAGTCGCTGTGCGAGCGTTGTCTCGCCGAGGGTCAGCGCGGCCATGACGGCGTGTTGGCGCACTACTGGGCGGTCGGCCTCGTCCGGCAGCGCTTCCCCGAACGGAGGGCCGACCGCGTGCCGCAGCATCGCCTCGTAGTCCTCGGAGACGCCGAGCTGGCGAAGTAGGTTTTCCAGTGGTTCGCCAGTGGGTCCGCTCCACCGGTGGCGCTGTTCCACGACACGAATGAGCTGAGCGCAAGCGCGCTGGAGGTCGTCCGGCTCAGACCGTGAACTCTGAGAGCGGCGAAAATAGGCGTCGGCGAGCATCATCATGATGGCGGTGTCGTCCGGCTGCAGCTCCAACGCTGTGCTTCCATACCGGATCGCGGCGTTCAGGTCACCTGCTTGCACGGCATGTCCGGCCAATATCGCCTGGACCACACCGTCTTGCTGCACCTGATCCGACGCCAGATCGAGATCCGGCGGGAGCGTCCACGCGGAGGCGTCGGCGTGCGGATGGTCGAGGATCGCCTTTGCCAGCGACACCAGGATCTGGGCGCCATCGAGCCGCTCCGCCCTGGTGAGCAGGTCGGCGGCGCGTGCCCGATCCTCATGCAGCAGCGGCAGGGCCGCCGCAACAAGCAGACGGCCCTTTTGGCTGCCGTCCTGGTCGGCGGCGGCTCGTTCGAATGCGACCGACGCGAGTTCGGGGTGGTCGTGCGCCAAGGCGTAGTTCGCGACGGCCCGCCAGCCGTCACCTCCCGCCCGGGTCAACCAGATCGGCGACGCGCTCAATAGCACCTTGACCGTGTCCTCCGGCTGGCCCCGGCCGTCAGCTAGATGGACGGCCAGCACGGCGCCATCCTCCGGCCGATCAGCATGAAGCCGCTCAAGCACGCCCACCGTGGCTGGCGGCAGGACGGTCAAAAGCTGGTCGTAGCGCAGTTGCGCTTCTCGCTCGATCCCGCTGGCGATGTGATTCCACACGTCGGCGGCCGTACTCACCGTGTTCACGCGGGGCACGACGATCCGGTTGCCCTTGCCGGTCGACTCAACAGTCTGCGGCGTGACCTGCTGCCAGTAGGCGACGCTGGTATCTGGGTCGACCAGCACCACGATCACCGGGAGCGCATGGCCGGTCCACAGCTTCGCGAGACGATCGTTGAAAGGAAAGCTCCAGCCCTCGCCGGACGGCTTCGTGAAGAAGCTTCGACCGCACTTGATCTGTAGAGCCAGCAGCCGACCGGTGTGGCCGAAGCCGGCGTCTTTCACCTCGACGTGCGCGTCGATGCCGGCATCCATCATCGTCTGGTCGCGAAACGCCCACCGGAAGGATAGGAGGACGATTCGCTCGACGATGTTCATGCCCAGTCGTCCGAGGTTTTCGCTGTCGAGCCCCTCCTCGGCCATGCTCCCCCTTCACTGCCCGGTTCCCCCACGGCCCGAGCAGTCTAGAACTAGCCCGCGATGAGCATCTGGCCTCGTCACCGCGTAACCAGCCCAAAACCATCGTCGCGGTCGGCCGCGCGTCGACGCGTCGGCCGATGTGTCGCCAGAGAACCGAATACAAGCTGCAGCGTTGTCAGGTGAAATTCCCATCGGCGGCATGAGCGAGCATCCGTCTCCCACTCCACAGCTAAACCGCGCCGTTGATCGTTGACTCTCGCGACTCGCACCACGCCTGCAGCGCGAGCGATCCGCAGCGGACTGTGGGGGCGAGCGACCGCCGCCTGGTTATGCGTCGGGATCCCCGGGTGCTCGACTCGACAATTGGACGGGCGACTACATCCGCATGATGAGAGCATCAGGCTTGTGATGACGCCGCGCGCTAGCCAAACTATGCGCCATCTGATCCGCAGCGGGTTGGTCGCCGTAGTCGCAGTATGGGTAGCAGCTTTGGCGATAGCTACTAATATCGCGACGGAGCTCCTGCCTCAATGGCCTTGGCTCGAGAATCGCGTGGTCATGTGGGCTTTGGTCGCCTTGCTCACCGCCGGAACGGCGACGCTCGGCGTGCTCCAGCATCGTCAATCCGCAGAGGTCACCTCGGGCGACCGACCAACTAACCCAATGGCAGGAGGGCCGGACGAAACTCCCAATGCGCCGGTCGCTCATGCGCACAACTACTTGGCCCCTGTAACGCAACTCTACCAGCACTCTTTCGGTGCGCGCATCACCGAGTCAGTGCCGGCAAGCAACTTGCCGCCTCGCAACCCACACTTTACGGGCAGGGAAGATGCGATTGCTCGACTAAATCGCCTTGTGTCCGGGAAGCGAGGGGCCGCCATAGCCTTGCACGGCATGGGTGGAGCGGGGAAAAGTCAGATAGCGCTCGAGTTCGCCCACCGAGCGCGGACTGACGATCATTACCAGATTACTTGGTGGGTTAGAGCCGAGTCCGAGCTAACCATGGTCGAGGACTTAACTCGACTGGCATCGGCACTAGGCATTTCAGCAGGCTCAGATCTGTACACTACCGCAAACGATGTGGTGATTGCTCTGCGCTCTATGTCGGATTGGTTAATCGTGCTGGATAACGCATCGGACGCGACAACCGTTCGAAACTGGGTTCCAGGGGGATCTGGCGACACCTTAATAACTTCTCGAACCCGTCCCTGGATAGGGCTAGCGAACGGCCTAAATGTTGGACCATTCGATCGACTTGAGTCGGTAGCCTATTTGATTAATAGTTCGTCGGAGTTCGCCGCCGGCAACGACCAAACGTCCGCCGAGATGCTCGCCGAGGAGCTAGGCGACCTACCTTTAGCGCTTACCGAAGCAGCTACCTACATGGAAGCCCACCGCCTGTCGCTGTCTGGGTACCTCCACCTATTCAGAAGGACTGAGGCTCAAGGGTCGCGGCTTACCGAACTTGCAGTCGACTATCCTCGCACCGTCGCGACAACTTGGTTGATCCACCATGCGACTTTGGCTGAGCAACAACCGGGCGCCTTAACGCTGCTGCGACTGTTCGCATTCCTCGATCCGGATGAAATCCCGACCTGGTTAATCACCGACCAAGCACTGGCGCTCAAAGGACCTATCGGCCGGGAGTTGGCCTGGAATATCAGTGAGTCCGAGCTAGAAGAGCTCGTTGGATCGTTGGCAAGGTTGAATTTGGTGACGCGCCTCGACGATTCGCACGTAGGTATGCACCGCCTCGTAGCAGAGGCAACGCGTAGCCAGCTGACGAGCGATGGAATGAATGCCCTTGACTGGGTGCATTGGGTAGCTCGCATCGTGGCCGCCTCCATGCCAGACGATACGTGGGGGCATGAAAGTTGGCCGGTCATGACCGAGTTAGCTCCGCACGCCGCCAAGGTGCTGGAGCACTGCGGGACGTTACCCACACCAGAGGCTGGTGAGTTGCTTACTAAGCTAGGCGCGTACCTCGCTGGCCGAGGAGACACCACGGCAGCCCGAAATTGCTTACGCAAAGCCCTCACGTTCGTCCGCAGCCTGGAAGGCCCGTATTCGATGCGAGTGGCAGACGTTGCTAGTCTCCTTGGCAATGCGGAAGACGATCTAGGGAACATGGAGGCGGCGCTAAATTACTTAGAATTGTCTCTCCTTATCACTGAGGAATTGTTTGGTACCGACAATCTAACAACAGCCTTCCGCGCTGGGCATCTCGGCCGCACCCTTTACCGGGTGGGTGATTTTGAAACGTCACAAGCAGTACTAGAACTAAGTTTAGGAATAACAGCGAAACAGGCCGGCGAGATGCATCCGATGAATGCTTTCTTACTGAGCATTCTCGGGCGAGCATTGTCCAAAGGCGGCTCTCCGGTCAATGCTCGGTCCGCTCTCGATCGTGCGCGGATAATCCTTGAAGAAGCGTTCGGGCCAGATGCTCCACAATTGACGTCCGTGCTCGCCGGCTTAAGTCGCTTACAGCGGGATGCGGGCGACCTCAGAGCAGCGCGAAACGGTATCGCACGAGCCATTTCAATCACGGAGAATACCTACGGGCCAGATCATCCGAATCTCGAAAGCTATCTGCGCCAACTCTCTGAAATCGAAACCGATATGGGCGAACTTCACCGAGCCGCTGTAATTGCGCAACGCGCAGACGCCCTTCATGACGCCTTTCGTAGCGCGCGATGGGCGGAACGCCTACGCGATTCTTAAGGGGTTGACGCACTCTCGTCGGCATGACAGCGAGTTTCAGAGCAGGCCGCACCGAACAACACACGCGGATATCAGGCCGTGGCGGCTGCGCTAAGTACGTCGCGACGGAGTGTCCGCGATGTCGGCCCCGGAATGGCATCCGGGCCGGGCATGGCTCGGCCAGCGGCGTCGAGGCCGAGGCGCCGGACGAGGGCGGCATCGTCATCGTAACCCCACTGGTCCAGCGCGTCGGCGAGCGCACGGCAGGCCGCTGGTCGGCCAGCGGCGGCATAGTCCCAAAGGGCGTCTCGGTCTTTAAGTCGGATGAGGAGAGCAACCAGCGCTCCGGCTGCGTCGTCGTCGCCGGTCTCCGCGCGGGCTTCCAGTCCGTGTCGGTCTCCGGCCCGGTACAGGATGTGTGCGACCAGGCTTGAGGTTTCCGCATCAGCCTGGTCGCCGTACGCGGTGAGTGTCTCGAGGGCGCCGGCCAGGTCGTCGACGTTCATTTGCATCTTGGCCAGCGCGCGGGCGGCGTGGAGGTGACCTGCTTCTGCGAGTTCCTGCAGCCCTGCCTGGTCTCCATCCTCGACCAGCAGCCGGATGAGGCCCGTTAGTGCGGCCGCGTTGTCGTTGCTTGCCTCGGATGCGAGGGCGGCGACGTCTCGCGTGCTACACAGCAACTCGATCAGCAGGGCCTCGGCGTAGGTGTCACCGGTACTTGCGAGACCTCGAAGAACGTCGGCGTCGCCGCGTTCGGCGAGAAGCTCGGTGAGGTAGGTACGAGCCCCCGAATGACCGGCAGCGGCCCACTGTTCGAGTACGTCGTAACCGTGGTGCCTGCGTGCCGCGGCGAGATAGCACTCGGCCGCCATCGAGTTTCCTGCATCGGCGAGGCGCCGGAGGCCTTCCACGTCCTCGCGCTCGTCGAGGCGGTTGGCGAGGGTATGACCGACCCAAGCGCGCAGGTCCCCGTGTGACTGCTGCGTGGAGAGCCACCGATCGGCCTCGGCGTGCTGTGCTCGGCTGTCGAGTAGAGCCAGGAGGCGAACGGCGGCCGCCCGATCCCCGCGCTCAGCGTTGGCGCGCAATGCGGCAGCATCGCCGCGTGCGTGATGCAACTGGTTCCACCAGGCTGTGGTGTGCGGGTCGCCGCGTCTGTCGGCCTCGTCGAGCAGCCGTTCGACTTCGCTGAACTCGCCCCGGCGCAACAGGATCTCCGTGACGTGGCCTGCCGCCACCGGGTTGTCCGGGCTGATCTCCCGCAGGAGGCCCAGGGCTTCCCGGATGCGGTGCTGGCTGACCAGCAGGACCACGAGTCGCTCCAGGGCGACCGAATCGCCACCGCGAGCCACTGCGGTCAGGCCACTGATGTCTTCCCGCACGGCCAGCAGGTCAGCACGGCACACCCCCGCAGCGGCGTCGCCGGCTTCGGCCCGCGACCACAGTTCATCGAGAGCGCCGGCAGCGAGGAGACGGTGGGCCAGCAGGTATTGCGCGTCCGCGTCCCCGGTGGCGGCCCATTCCCGCAGCCGCTCGTCGGCATCGGCGTGCTCGCCGATGCCCTCAGGTGTCGCACCAGTTGGTGGCGGGCGGACCGGGAACCATCGCTGGCGTTGATCTCCAGCAGGGAGGTCGCGCGCTGCGGGTCGCCCATCTCGCCGAGCAGATCCACTGCCTCGGCCAGCGCTTGGCGATCTCCCGCGGTTCCGGCCGGCAACAAGAGGTCAAGTGCGCCGGCGAGGTCACCCCGGTTGATCAGCAGCCCGGCGAGCTCTCCGACCGCATCAGGGTGTCCCGCGGTGTGTGCTTGCCTCCAGAGGGCCTCGGCGCAGAAGTAGCGGAGCCTTTCCTCGGCTGCCTTGGCGAGGCGGACCGCGTCCTGCGGATTGAAGGATTGGACTGCCAGTTGGGTCCACACGGTCGCGGGGATATCGAGTGTCGGTTCGGCGTGGGCGACCAAGTAGTCAGCTACGGTGTAGCCGGTCACGAGGCCCATTGCGTCCGGATCGGCACAGTACGGGATGAGCATCGACGAGGCTCCATGCAACGTCTCGGTGCAATCCTCCAGCGCTGATGAGAACCAGTCCGACCCGGCACCGGCGCGATCGCGCTGCATACAGTAGCCCGGCGCGACCGCTTTCAGCAGATCAGGGGCGAGGGGCCCGCGGTGGCCCAGGCGCGCGAGGGCAATCGCGGCCGTCATGACAGCCCAGGTTCGTGGCGCTGCCGTGCGGCAACCGGCCAGCCGGGAAATGAGCAGGGGCGCGGCAGCAAGCGTCTGCGTGAGTCCGAAGTCGGTATCGACCAGTGCCGTCCGGATCCTCGGATCATGTTCGGCGACAGCCCGGGCTCGCAGTCGCTCGGCGGCGGAGAACTGATCACTGATGAACGTCGCGCGAGCGAGCTCGAGAAGCCGCCGTTCATGGTCACGGTGATCATCGTCGTCCGGTGTCGGCAGCGCTGTGTACCGGCGATAGTGCTCGGGCCAAAGTGTTCCTACCACCACGATCCGCGCAGGGGAATGCAATAGGGCCAGAACGGTCTCGGCAGTGATCGGATCGCTGCAGTCCACGTATCGCTGCAACTCATCGAGCCACAGCACCGTCCGGTCCTGCCCACTGCCCACCAGAGACTGCACGTCGGCGGAACAGGCCGGGCGGAAGATCCTCCAGTCCGGCAATTCCGCGCGGACCGCCTCGAACGCGCAGCGCGTCTTGCCGACCGACGAGCCTCCGACCAGTACCAGGAACGCCTGCGGCGCGGATCCCTCGCTGTGCGGCGGCGCGGAGCAGTGAGCGGACTCCGTCGGCTTCAGTGTCGGTATCACGCAGGACGTAGGACGGCTGCCGCTCGTTCGCCTGGCCGGTCACCGTGATGGCGTTATGGACGCCGAACTCCCGGGGATCGGCGTCGGCCACCGGGACCCCAAGCAGAGCGGGGGTATCCGGACCAGGAGCGCGTCGCCATTCCAGGAACGCCGCCTCATAACGGCGGACGGCCTCGTCAGCCTCATCCGTTCCACCGCCCAGCGCACGTGCCAGGCTTATCGCCTGCTGAGCATCGGCGGGAAGCGACAGACCGCGAAGGAGATTGCTGACACGGGTCCGGTTTCGCAAAGCCATTCGCGACGCGATCGTCCGGAGGCTGGGATACCCGGCCTCTTCGTGCAGGGCCCCGACGAACTCCAGCCACCCGCGCACCGGCCCGACCGGAGGCCACTGGCTCCGATCGCTCTCGCCGCGGCTTGCCACTCGCGCTCCTCCGCATCACGCCACCGGTGTTACAGGGGACAAGTATCTCGGGCCGGTGCGGCGCATGCTGTCCCACGGCGTCTCCTGCCCGTACCCGTTACACCCGGCAAAGTGCAAGTAGACGTCGGAGGCGAGCATGACGGAGACACGTCGGCCGCGGGAGCATGCCTCGGCGCTGCCAGGTTGAGACGGGATCAGCGTCTTTGCCTGCCAACCTGCGAAGGAGCACACCGTGGTGACGTTCACCGGAGTGGATCTCGGCGACCTCGCCGCCATCCTCGGCGCCCTGATCAATCTCGGTATCGCAGTCGCGCAAAAGCTGCGTAAGGAAAGGGTGGCCGACCGGCCGGACGACAGCGCTACCGGCAAAGCGGTGCAGGTATCACCGACAGACCTGTCCACGTGATGGCCTCTGAGCTTCACTGCGCCTCGCCTCGTGCTCCATCGCCGTGTGGCAGGGCACTCCGGGCGGCTCCTCGTCCGGACTGCGGAGAACCAGCGAACTAGCTGATCGCGGCCAATAGAGTGCGCTTCGCGCGCTCGGCGGCAATAGAGTGGGATGAGGAGGCGTCGAAGGGAACGCTTCCCTCAATCCTAACGAAGGTGCAACTTCGACTGTGCGCACCAGTGCGTTTTTTATTTGGCCCGGCAACGGCTAGGGGCGGCTCTCAAAGAGAGCCGCCCCTTCATGGAACTGCGGCTCCTAGTCTTTGCAGTAGTTCCCGTTGTTTGTTGACCACCAGGTAATGGTCGACTTCCCCTTGTAGGGGCGAGTGAACGTCACCTTCAGGCAGGCTCCGCGAGTGCCGTGTTTGGTGGCGGCGTCACCGATCTCCTGCTGAATGAATCCCGCGTGGAGCGCCGCTGCAGTGCCGCATGCGATGCCGACGGGCGGTGCAGCAATCCCCAACGGACCGCAGATACTACCCGCCAATGCCGCATATGCCCCGCCGCCAGCAGCGAGCTTGTCATTGGCTGCTCGTGTCGCCGACCTTGACAGGTATGCGCTGCAGGTCAGGGCGCCACAGTTGATTGTTACCGGCCCAACCGTCGTCGCCGCCTGAGCCGACGCTGTCGGAAGCAGAACGACAGAAGCAGCGACGGCAACGAAAAGTGTCACGATCACTCTAACAGCAGATTTTGCTCGCATAGGTTCCCCCCAGGAATTGCGCGCACATCTTCCGCCAGAACGCTAGCAAGGATCATTGAAGCCGGGCAACTAGCTCGATGCACCGTATGCACCCCTCCTCGTTACAGCACCTCGTCCGTATTCAGATGCTCTGTTAACGCCTGGCGCCAGGTTGCGAGCTGGCGAGGAACGGCCACTCCAAGGTCGTACGGCCGCCGCGCGAATGGAGGTCGCATTACAAATGTGTGGCTACTCGTCAGTTCGTTACAGATATTAGAGTTTGGTGACGGCCGGCCATCGTCTGCACTCGGCAGAGAAAGTCGTTCGATGCAGCACTCACATCGAATAAGTGCGGATGCATTCTCATCGGCATGACAGTAAGTTCCCGCGCCTGCAAGCCGGGATGGTTCCGGCGCCCTCACTGCCGAAGGCGGCATCGGGCCGTCGATGGATCTATCACCTCCGTGCACGTGTCATAGAGAGCAGGCCTGCGGGGGCACTACGGACGTACCGCCAGCACCGTGAGGCTGGCATCAACGGATCAGCACGCCCAACACGAGCTGCGCCGACCCGGTTTCAATCGGTCCGTTGGGTCAAACCGTCATGCTGAGTTCTCTCCACCTCTACATCGCATCACCTGGGCTTCCCGTCCACGACCGCGGTCGCAACCGCCCACCCGCCTCTCCGGCCGGTCGGCCTGCGCCGCCCGTGAGCGCCCCGCCCACCCGCACCACTCTCTGCACCCCGACGTAGACCGGTAGCTCCTACCGCTCCAGCCTCCGCACACACGGAGGCCCTTCGGCGTGCCCGCCCTCCGCGTCCTCCCGAAGGAGACACCCATGTCCCTATCCCTGGTCTGTCTTCCCGACGACACTCCCGCCGAGAGGATCGCCGCCGCTGCCGAAGCCAGCCTCGCCGCGCTGTCCCTCACCACCCACGGTCCAGCCGACCATTTCCTCGCCGGCCGACGCCGCCACTGGTTCTCCCGCATCGAGCACGAATCCATTGCCGGTGGCCGGCTCCACCACCTCGACCTTGCCGCGATGCGCAACGCCGCCTACCAGCTCAACTGGTACCGGTGGACGGTCTGGCAGCAGGTCGTGGCCAATACCCGCCCCGCCCAGCCCTACTGGACGTTCCTCGCCCACCACCGGACCACGCCCACCCGGTACCCGCTCGACCGGGCGCAACAGGACTACCTGGCCCAACCGCGCGTCCTGGTCATGAACACCTACAACGCGCTGCCGCACCGCGCGATGGACCTGCCGACCAGCCACCTCGAAGCACTCCAACTCGGCTCCCATGCCTACGCCCACTTCGGATGGCTCTCTGCCGTCCCCGGCGACCGACTGCTCTGCCTCGACGGCACTCTCCTCACGGCCGGTACCGGGCAGCTCGCTCCCCGGATGGACTACCTGGCCGAGGCCAACGGGCAGATCGACACGCTCGCCCCCGACGACATCGTCGTCGCGCTCCGCACCCCCTGACACCACGTGCACCGAGCGAATCGGCACGCGCTGATTCGCCCCCTCGTCATGCGCCCACACCCGATGGAGACCCCCAATGCCCACCGACCAGAAACTCCCCCGCCAGCACGCCATAGCGACGATCGCCGCCGCGATGCTCATCACCATCTCGTGCGGCCTCCTGGCCACCGGGCACGTCAAGGCAGCGACCACGGTCAACCTCGCCGGCCTCATCCTCGCGGTCCTCCGGCTCGTCCAGTTCAACCACCAACTGGTCGACGTCACCCAGCAGCTCGACGAGGCCTACACCGACCCGGTCACCGGGCTGGCCGTGCGCCGCGTCGCCGAGCACTACCTGGCCGACCACACCGGCGAAACGCTGACCGTCGCGCTCGTCGACGTCGACAACATGCACGCCCTCAACGCCACCTTCACCCACACCGGAGGCGACGAATACCTCGCCGGCATCGCGCAGCGGCTCACCAGTACCGCACCGGAGCATCTGGTCGCACGTCTCGGCGGAGACGAATTCCTCATCGCCGGCCCCGCCGCTCCCCAGACCCTCGCAGAAGCGCTGACGGCCTCCTTCCAACAACCGGTGACCGTCGGCAGCACCTCCGTGCCCGTGCAGGCAAGCGTCGGCATCGCGACCGGTTTCGACGACCCCCGCCGAGCCCTCGCCGCAGCCGATCTGGCGATGTTCGCCGCCAAACGCAACGGCACCGGAATCGAGTTCTACGACCCGCTCCGCGACGGACTGCCCGCACCAACCGGTGACCGCCCTGCGGACCGCCGCCGCGACCGCCGGCCGACCGGTTCCGATACGCCTTCCCCCAAGGAGTGAGCCCTAATGGGTGCCAACATGATCGCCCGCGTCTTCTACCTACCCGCCGATACGGAACTCGACAGCGCCGCGGCCACCGCCGTCATCGAGGAGCTCTGCGCCAACGCCTCCGTCGATGACCTGCGAATCCTGATCGAGAACGGCTGGATCGAGCCCGCACTCCCCCACGGCGAAGACGCGTGGACCGAAGCCGCCCGCGTCGAGGAGCTCCGCGCGGCCGCGCAGCACCACATGCTGATCCTGTTCGAGCGATTCCGACGGTCGCTGACCGGCCGCGATGTCCAGCGTCACCGATTCGCGCCACCCGACCAACCGGGCCTCGACGCCTACACCACCGGCGGGCTGAGCTGGGGTGAAGGACCAACAGACGCCTTCGACGCGTGGGATCTAGTGTTCGACGTCGACCGCTTCCCCGAGTCCTGGGCCGATCGGATCGGCGCCGCAGCCGGCCTTCTGCATCCCTGGGGCGGAGGACCGCCAGCCGTAGCAGCGGAGTTCCGGGCCTGGGCATGAACGGGCCTCGGTGTGGTTGTTGCGGTAACTGCGTCCTTTCAAGAGACAACCGCCCGTGGTGCGGGCACTGCGGCTGCTACCTGATTCACGATCCTCGACGCGGGGACTGGATCAGTTTCGCCGAGCGCGACTATCGCCGCCGTCACGAAGACGCACAACGACGTGTTGCCGCCAGCGAGGCAGCAGTCGCTCGCGTGCTGCGGCAGCTTCAGGCCGGTGCCCCGAGCGGTTGGACAGTCGCTCCGCACGGCCGTCCCGACGGCGGGCTTCGAAGCGTGGTCGTTCACCCGCCCGCCGATTCTGTAGATGCGACGGGCTACCTCATCCCGCCCTACGACACCGACCCTGGTTGGACGGTGCGGATCTGGGATCGCGGCGCCCGCATCGACTACCCGCTTTACATCCCCGGCGGCGCGCACGCCGCGTACTACGCCACCGCCGCCGACGCCATGGACGCCGCAGTCAATGCCCTGCGCATCGTCCTGAGCTGACCGAAATCTGAGCCTCGTCGGCTCTCGCACGCAACGCGTTCTGCCCCTGGGCCGGCCGCGGAGCCGTGCCCAGGGTCCCACCACCCCTTTTGGAAGGGACCCATGTACAAGCACCCGAAGATCGCCATCGTCGGTGGCTCGCTCACCGGCCCCACCCTGGCACTCCTGCTGCTGCGCGCCGGCTTCGATGACCTCACCCTGTATGACGCCGCACCCGCCCTGGCGACGCGGACCGGCGGCGTCATGTCGCTGGAGAACACCGCGCTCGACGTCCTGGCCACGATCGGCATCCCGCAGCGAGAGATCGTCACCGGCCGGTCGGACACCATCGCGCAGATCACCGTCCGGAACCGACGCCCGATCAAGACCACCCGGATCCCCTACCCGGGACGCTTCACCACCTGGGCGCTGCTGCACGCCGCGCTCCGCGCCCGCCTGCCGGGATCCGTCCTGCATCTCGGTACCAGGATCGTCGGGCTGCACGAGAGCGTCCGTGGTCCCGTTGTCGTCCGCGCAGACGGGTCTTCCGAGCCCGCTGATCTGGTCGTGTTCGCCGACGGCCGCAATTCGATCGGCCGCCGGCTGCTCGACCCCGGACGGCAGACGTGTTACTCCGGCTGCGTCGCGCACCGGGGTACGAGTTCGCGGCCCGGTGACCCCTCTGGCGATTTTCGCCGCTACGACCTCGGCCAGGGTGGCCAATTCAACCTCGCACCGGTGCCCGGCGGGCAGGACTGGATCTTCGGCCTCAACGCGAGCCCCAACGAGTTCCGCGCGTGGTTCGGAGTCTCACCGGGCGAGCGGAGCTACGTCACGGACGGGCAGATCGGCGGGTCCGCCCGCTCGCGTCTCGATCAGGAAGCGGTCGACCGCCTCCCCGCGGCCGAAGCCCACCTCGTGGTCTCGACCCGCCGGCGCGCGGCCGTCGCGATCATGGACGTCGATCCGCCGACGTCGATGGTGTGGCCGATCGGCGCCGGCTACGCCGTGCTGCTCGGTGACGCCCTCGCTCCGCCCCGGCCCGTGACCGCCCGCGGAGCCAACGCTGGAATCGAGCAAGCAGCGGGTCTGGTCCAGTGTCTGCGCCACGGCCAACTCGGGGATGACCTGCGCGACTGGGAGCGCCACTGTCTCCCGGACGCGGTCGCGACGCTCGAGCGTGGCCTGCTCATCAGCAGCCGCCTCGGCCTGGGCACCTCGCACACCATTCCGGTCCTCGACGGAGCCCGTCGATGAGCCCGGACCTTCTCGTCGTTCCTCACACCTGGCTGTACGCACCCCGCAATCCCACGCTGACGATCACCTCGTTCCAGGAAGCGCCGACGCCGGACGGGGTCGCCTGCACCGCGACGATCAGCGTGAACGACGAGGCTGTCGGGCTGCTGCACAACGACGGCCGTGGCGGCGCCACGGTCTTCCACAGCAACGGCAATCCCCGCTTCGGCCCCGCGGACATGACTGCGTTCGTGGCGGCGTGCCGCACCCATAACGGTGGGGTGCTCGCCGCCGAGTGGGTCTTCGAGGAGCTGATCAGCTCCTGGTCCCTGGAGTACGCCATTCAGGTCGCCCGGCGTACCGGCCACCGCGTGATCCGCGCCCTGGACGCGATTGGTGAAGCGGAAAGCGCGGAAAGCCTCGTCGTCCTCAACGGCGCCCACCGGCTCGTCGGAACGCTCGCCGGCTCCGGGCGCGACGCGCTGATCGCGCACCTGACTGCGACGTCGTACGGCAACGAGCAGCGGTGGTGGCAGGTCTGGACCGAGCTACGCCCCCGCCACGGAGCCTGGCAGGACCTGACGCACCGTCCGGCCGGCGTTCCCGCCGACCGCGACTCACGGTGAGGCGCTGGTCCCGCGCGCAGCGGGCTCCGCCGCCGCTGACTGCCCGGCTGTTGCCGTCTTCGTCCACCTGACCAGACGCGGCCAGCAGGACCGCGTCTTCACTCTCCTGCGAAACGGAGACCGCAATGATCGACCTCTTCACCTCGCCCGCTCGGTCAACACCGGTGCTTCGCCCCGGCCAAGCCGTTCACGTCAACACCGGACAGACCTGGCTGGCCGCGACCGTCGTCCTGACTACCCGCACCCGCGTCGGACTGCAGTACACCGATCCACGGCGGGCATCGACGTCCGTGCCGCGCTGGCTCGTCCGACCCGCTGACCGGGTCACTCTCCAGCCCGTTCACCGTCTGCGAGTCGGTGCGAACGTCCTGGCCTACGACGGCACCGAGCTCCAGGTCGTCGCCTGCTGTCAGCGCCACAACCGCTGGTGGGACATCTACTACGCACACGGTGCGCGCTCCACGGTTGCTCCCCGGTCGGTTCTCCGCGTCGCCGACCCCACTCCCCCAGTGACCATCCACGGTCGCCCCCTCTGCGACCTCGCGACAGAGCCGCGACCGGCTCCGAAAGGACTCCCGTCATGACCGAACTCGTCCCCGTCGACCAGACACCGACCCAGCAACTCGCCGACGTCCGCAGCGCCTACGACACGCTTCGCGCGCAGATCCGCGCCTACGTCGTCGACCAACACCGCCGCGGCGAGATCTGCCGAGCCGGACTCAACGCCTTCCTCGTCCACTTCGATCTGGGCCTCTACCGGCCACACCACACCGTCACGTTCACCGTGACCGGCACCTTCGAACTCACCCGGGAGGACGACCACGGCCTGTGGGCCACCGAAAACGACGTCCGCCACCGCCTGCTCGTCGACACCGGACACATCCGCGGCGTCCTCGACGGAACCGTCGACTTCGACGTCCACGTCACCGCCACGCTCAGCGACCAGAAGGACCTGTGACCACCCCAGAGTTCCGTCTCCGGGCCACCGACGACGTCGACCTCATCGCGATCGTCCCCTACCTGCTCGGCTTCCACCCGGCCGACAGCCTGGTGACCATCGGCGTCGACGAGGGCAGGGTGCAGTTGACCACCCGAGTGGATCTCCCACCCACCACCGAAGACGCGTCCACCGAACCCTTCCTCCACACAGCCGAGAGGACGGCGGCACAGATCGCCGCAACCAGCTTCGAGGCCATCGTGATCGGCTACGGATCCGCCGACCGCATCGCCGCCGCAGCTCGGCCGCTGGCCGCCGCCCTCACCGCTGCAGGCGTCGCCCTACGGCGCATGATCCGCGTCGACGACCACCGCTACTACTGCGTGACACCGGGCTGCATCAAGTGCCCGCCCGAAGGCACGCCGTACTCGGTCGCCAAAAGCCAACTCCCGGCGCAAGCCACCTACGCCGGGATGGTCGTGCTCCCCAGCCGCGACAGCCTCGACGAACTGATCGCACCAGTCACCGGGCCAGAACAGGAACGGATGCACGTCGCGTCGCTCACGGCCCTCCGTCACCTGGCCACTCGCCTGCCCGCCGAAGACCGGAATGCGGTGTCCGCTGTTCCGGCCGAACTGCTCACCGAAGGCAAACACGCCGTTGACGACGCCCTGCACGCCGCGGCCGACGGGCAGCCCTTGTCCGACGAGGCCGCTGCGATGCTCCACGCCTTCCTGCTGATCCCGCCGGTCCGCGACTACGCCGCAGCCGCGTGCGACGGCAGCAGCGCCCAGCGTGCGCTCTGGACCGACCTGACCCGGCGGGCCGAGCCGGACCTGGCCGCGGCCCCCGCGTCGCTGCTCGCGCTCACCGCATACCTCGGCGGCAACGGCGCGCTGGCTCGCGTCGCCCTCCAACGCGCCCTTACCGCGGAGCCCGACTACCGGATCGCGCACCTGCTCGACGACGTCCTCAGCACCGGCATCCACCCCAACGAGCTGCGCCGCTTTACCAACACCCGGAACGACAACCGCTGATCCGCTGATCGCATCCGACTCCTCCGAGTCGGAGCGGCGGCTCCACCTCGCGCCTTCGGGCCGGCTGGGGCCGTCACGGTCCCAGCTCGCCCGTCGGCATAGACGGGAACCTCATGAGCCACGACAAGGACCACACCGCCCTACTGGAAAAACTGCAGGCAGACTTCGACGAGCGACTCGCCCAGATCGCCAGCGAGCCCGCCCAATGGGTCGAGTTCCTCGAACGCGTCGCGGTCTTCGGCGCGCAGTACACGCTCACCAACCAACTACTGCTCCTTGCCCAGGCCGACGAGCGCGGCATCACACCTCGCTACTTCCTTCCCTTCGGCAACAGGGCAGGCACCACCGGCTGGAAAGCACAGCATCGTCACGTCCGGCCGGGCGAAAACGCCTTCAAAGTGTGGGCACCGATCCGCCGCCGCCCCACCGACGAGCAGGCCGCCGAGAGGGAAGCCGCCGGATACACCGTCGTTCGGGAGCCGTCCGGACGTCCGGCCGTGCAGGTCGTCGGCTTCCGGCTCGCCAATACCTTCGAGCTCTCGCAGACCGACGGTGAACCCTTCGAACCGCCCACGGTGCTGCGCCGCCGACGCGCCGCTCCCCAGCTGCTCACCGGTGACGACCCGACCGGCGCCTACCCGGACCTGGTGACGCTGATCAATGCCGCAGGCTACCACTACGAGCTGATCGCCCCTGCCACCGGCTACCTCGGCGCCGCCAACGGTGTCACCGTGCACCGGCCCGACGTCCGCGTCGTCCAGGTCCGCAACGACGTTAGCCCCGCCCAACGCACCAAAACCACCGCCCACGAGCTCGCCCACATCCGATGCGGGCACCTGGATCAGCAGCTGACCAGGACGGATCTGCACCGTGGGCGTCGAGAGACCGAGGCGGAGAGCGTCGCGCACATCGTGCTCGCCGCACTCGATCTGGACACCTCCGCCTACAGCGACGCCTACGTCCTCGACTGGGCGGCCGGCGACCTCGCCCTGATCCGGTCCTGCGCCGAAACCGTCCTGAGTGTCGCCAAGCACATCCTGCTCGATCTCCGCCCCGGGCCAGAGCCATCCACCCCGGCTCCCTCGGCTGAGAAGCAGGCCGCCTGATGAGCACGCCGGACATTCCCGCGCACCTGGTGGGTTGTCCTCGATCCGGGGGTCTCGTCGTCCCGTGGGTCACCCCGAGCACCCGTGAGGGCATCGCACTCTTCGGTCAGCTGACTGACCTGGCCGTCGCCGTCTGCCTTCTCGAGGAGTGCTGCCAGATCTGCGGAAACCGCCTCCTCGATCGAGCCGTGCTGTTCGCTCGGGAATCCGACCTCCGGCTCCAATGCACCCCCGAACCGCCGGTCTGCCCGCCGTGCGCCGCCTACAGCATCCGGGCTTGCCCGATGCTCGCCGGCAGCCAAACGCACTACCGGGCCACGACACACCCCGCCCTGGCCGGAACGCCTCCGACGACCGGCGCGCTGCTCCGTCAGGGCGCGTCCGCCGAGCCCTGGCACGCCGTGTGGGTCCGCATCTACGACGTGATCAACCACCCGATCCTCCCCGAGACGCTAGCTGCCTCCTGGCGGCGGATCCCGCCACTGCGCATTCGGCCGGTCACGACCGGCAGGGGCCAGAGCGCCGCCTGACTCGCGCGACTCAGCGCTTGTGTCGCCACGACACGCGCGGAACGAGCACTCGGTCACCGCGAACGAGAGCCACATCTGAATCCCGGCCGACGGCACCCGTCGTCCGCCGCCGCCCGACACGGCACCGAACGAACCCGCTCGCGATTACCTCCCAGGAAGGCGGCCCCTCATGGGCAAACACGCAGCACCTGACCCCGAACGACTCGGCTGCCGCCACCGGATCACCCGCGGCGCACTGCACCCACTCACCCACATCGTCACACTCGTGGGCTTGCACGTCGCCGCGCTGACCGTCATCGAAAAGACTCCGTTGCTGACGTTCCTGTTCCTCCACTGACCTACCCGTAAGCACTGCCCGCACCTTCTTGATCGCCCCGTTCGACGCCATGCGCGGGGCGATGCGGCCCCGCGCTGTCGAACACCCGGAAACACCGGAGGTTCACGACAATGACCAGCGCACTCTGCGCCAACTGCCCAGCCGACATCACCACCCAGGACGGCGCGCTCCGCTGCCGCGCATGCATCGGGCACGCACATTCCCGTTGCGACGGCTGCGGCCAGTGGTACCTGGCCACCGCCTACTGCAGTGACTGCTTCTACTGCGTCTCCTGTGACCGCGCCGTCCCATCCGACGCGACGAGCACCCTCGCGTCCGGGGAAGAGATTTGTTCCGACTGCCGCTCGCGCTTCTACTGGTGCTGCGAGGAATGCGGCGAATACACCAGCGATGACACCGACTCCTGCGACAACGGCTGTCCCACCCGCTGCGGCTGCGACGGCTGCAGCGACGAACGCTCACTGATCTTCGACTACAGCTACAAACCGCTGCCGATCTTCCACGGCGCCGGTCCGCTGTACCTCGGGCTGGAACTGGAAGTCCACAGCATCGACGATCACGGCCCCGCCCGAACCGCAACGTCACACCTCGGGGACTTGGGCTACCTCAAGCTCGACAATTCCGTCACGGATGGCTTCGAGATCGTCAGCCACCCCATGTCCTACACCTGGGCACTCGCGCACTTCCCCTGGGAAATGCTCACACTGCTGCGTGAGCACGGATGCCGCACGTCCGAGCGCACCGGCCTCCACGTGCACCTCTCAAGAAAGGGATTCAGCTCACCGGGCCACACCTACCGATGGATGAAGCTCCTCTATCGCAACGAGCAGCAAATCGTCCGCCTCGCCCGGCGGAGCTCGCCCGACTTCGCGGCGTTCACCAACCGCGATCGCCGCGCCGTCAAGGACTACGCCAAAGGCACGTCCGGCAACGTCCGGTACACCGCTATAAACGCCTGCAACACGGACACCTTCGAACTGCGAGTCTTCGCCAGCTCACTCGACGCCGAGGAAGTCCGAGCCGCGCTCGCGCTGGCCGACGCATCAGTCGAATACACCCGACACCTAACCGTGCCGGTCATCACCCGCGGCGGCTGGACTTGGGCTGCGTTCGCCGAGTGGGTCGCCGCGCGGCCGCAATACGGGCCGCTCTCCGCACAGATGGAGACGCACGCATGTGCTCGCTGACACTGGCGACGGGCCGAGCGACTACCCGCCGGCGGCAAGACTCATGATGCGAGAGCACTCGCCCCGCCTCCGCCCAGGTCAGCTCGTCGATCTGGTGCTCACTCACCTCCGCGCGCACCCTGAACTGGACTACACGTCCTACGAGCTCGCACGAGTCCTCGGACGCTCCAGAGGCACCGTGCACCGAATTCTGCTGAATCAGGAAACTCTCGGCACGGTCGCCCGGACGCATCGGCAACCAGCCCGTTTCCGCATCAACTCATCGCCCATCGATCGCTGAGCAACTCACCGCGATCGCCAGGGACGCGCCCTCACCAGGTCCAGCGTCCCAACTCGGGGCGCTGGGTCCTGCCTCACCGTCGCAGGAGTACCCATGCCGCCCACTGCATCGCTGACCGCCGACACAGATCCCGGCAAGATCAACGAAACCACGTCGCATTCGGACCTCACCACTACCCCACTCGCAGCTGATCCCCCCGCCGCTCCACCAGACGGCGCCGCTGTTCAAACAGCCGCGTGGATCTTCTACTGCATCGCCGCTCTCGGCTCCGCGATCGGCCAGATCTGGGTAGGCATCGACGCCCCGCCGTGGCCACCGGAGATCGACTGGTGGTGGCGCGCCCTGATCGTCACCCCGTTCGCGATCGTCATCGACCTGGGCGGCGTCGTCGCCTCGGCCTTTGCTGACTTTCGGCGACGTCTGGGCGAGACCGCCTATGGCTGGCGCGTCCTCTCCGCCGGCGCGGTTTCGGTTGCCGTCTCCATCAACCTCGTCGGCCACTACCACGTGCCCTACCTGTCAGTCGTCTTCGGCGGCATGGGAATCTTCGCCTACGCGGTGTGGCTGCTCCACGCCGCCGCGCGCCGACGCGATGCCCTCCGCGCCGCCGAGAAACTCGCCGAGACAGCACCCGTCTACGGTCTCCGTCAGGAGCTCCGCGAACCGGCCGTTACCGGCCGGGCTCGCCAGCTCGCCGTCGACTTCGGCTACTCCCGCCAGGAATCGCTCACCGTGGCGCGGCAGCAGCTGCGGGGCGAGCAGCGCCACGCAGCGCTTTCCATGCACATAAACAAGCTCATCCGTGCGCGACACCAAGACCCCATCCTCGCCGAGATCGCCGTCACCACACTCGACATCGACGCCATCTCCGCGGCACTCACAGCCCAATCCGACAGCGCGGCGTGGGCCCGCATCATCGGTGCTCAGCTCACGCCACCCGGCACAGACCGGAACGCCCCACCGCCCCGTGGCGCCACGCCGCCGGCGGACGTACTTCGACGCGTTCCCCGAGACCCCGCGTCGTACGAGCGCTGGCGCCAACTCTGGGCCGAACTGCGAGCCGGCCCTGACATCAGCTCATCCGAATTCGCGGCCCGCCACGGCATCTCCACCCGCCAAGTCCAATGGATCCGCAGCGTCGGACAAAGCGGCCTCCTCGACTCGCCTGTCCCGCTCCTCAACCGCGTCGCGGACCTTGCAGTGTCCGGACGCAGTCCGGCCGGCGATCCGACGAACGGAGCCGTCCCACCGCACTGATCTCATCAGCGCTCAGTCAGCCTGCCGACACCCGTCGGCAGGCTGGCTCGCACTGAACGGCCCGAATGGCCGAACCCTCGCCTTCTCGGCAGCGTTTGAGCGCAAAGCGGCCTTTTCTATTTGGTTTATTAGTCATCATATAGGTCGGAATGAGCGCTCTTCTGTAGCTATGCTCTTGGGGCTGGACCTCACTCGTGGCCAGCAGGCAGGGCATGAGTGCCGACGCCGGGATACCCTGGGCAAATAGGCGTGAACCAGGCCCTTGCACGAGTCAATGACAAAAGTAGAGCAGTGGCGCACTCCAGGCGTGGACGCAGTGCGCCGCCGAGTACGAACCAACGCCGATGTTAGCTCCCGAGGCGTCCTGGCCACTCGCCTGCCAGCTCGCAAACGTACTGTCATGGCCGATGAGCGGATGCTCCGGACCGAGCAATTGGTTGGCGCGGAGGCGCTTGTCGTTCCCACGGAAGTACGTCCGAGTGTCGTGCCTGGCATGGGCGACATCAGATCGGGGTGCCATGAACTTAACAATTCCGAGTTGCCTTGCATGCACCAAGCCAGAAGCTGGTTTGACAGCTGCATTGAGACCCCGACATGCGCGCGCGAATCAGCGTACCAGCCTATCCGCAAAAGTGCGCAGTTCTCGGGGCAAACCGGACCTCGTCAGTCCGTTGCGGCGAAGTCGACTCGCCTCTTCAGCGACCGCTCGACTGGTACCTTATGACACTCTTTCCTGGCCGAATATCGGCTATCCGCAATGCGACGTGGGATCAAAATAGAGGGATGCTATGTATTGATGGCGGGCTCCTGCGATGACGGTGCGTATCGTCGAGAGGGAGACGTCGCGTACAGCCTTCGCTCGACACCTGGATGCGACTCTCGCGCTTGAGAACCGCTTAATGCTAGATAGAAAACTCCGGGATGAAGTGCGGGGTCACGTTCTAGACCACTACGACGAGGTGTTGCGTGCGTGCGCCGAAACAATAGAACACGTCAAGCGAACACCATCCGCTATATCTTTCGCATCTTTCATACGGGCCTTCCCCTTTTGGGCGGGCCCTCCTGCGGGTCTAGTTCTGTGGTACATGCTCCACAACAAATTGAGCACGTTATTGCGATCGCCGACGCTGTCCTGGCCGTTCGTCACGATCATGCTGTGGGAGTTGCTGGGTGTCACTGTGCTTGTCTGGTGGATCCGGTCCGCCCGGAGAACTGATTTACAAGTGCGAATTTCTCTGGTCGACGCACTAAAGGAGCAACTCAAGTCGGCCGCGAATCTCGCGATCACAGAGCTCATGGAGGCGGAAGAACGCTGGGCAAACACTTTTGTTGCAGTAAAGGCACCGAGGTTGGTCGAGGTGGAAGATCTGTACGTAGTTTCCTCGAGTAGTTACGACCGTGCCTTCAGATTCGTTACCGGACATACTGCTTCTGCAGTCGGGATAGTCGGCGCACGAGGCGCCGGTAAATCGACGCTTATGCGGCACCTTATCGCCAATCCGAAGTTCGAATGCATCGGCGCTCACGTTGTGGCGCCAATCCACTACAGCGAGTCTGAAATAGTCCGACTGATTCATTGGAAATTGACAGAGGCCCTGCTGAGCGCGACATCAAACAACGCGAAGCTAGGACGGCGGAAATCCTCCGGTATCGATCAGTTGCGCTTAGCGCCCACTCTCCACGACAAAATCCTGCCAGCGTCCCGCTGGTTGCTTTTTATCGGAGTTGCTGCTGGATTAACCCTTCTTTGGGTTGGCGATCAGCAGAACCTCAGCACTTTGCCGGATTACGGAGATGCTGCACACGAGGTGCTCGCCGCCAGAAGCGTCGGCTACACAGGCTTGACGGCACTGGCGGGCCTCGGCGTTCTAGCCGGGTTACTCATCGCGAAAATTTGGCGCGCCTTCCAAGCGGGCGCCCGCCTGCGGTCGTCTCCTCGGACGCTCGCCGGTCTCGCACATCAACAGCTTGACTGGCTTAAGTGGACTGTGAACCTCGAGGGAACGACGAAAAAGTCGCTGAAGATCGGCAGTGTTGGGCTCGAAGGTCAGGGCAAATTGAGTCGAGCCGAACGGGCGCTCACGCACGCCGACTCTGTCCACGCGCTACGGCATTTCATGTATCGGATTTCCCAGATCACGCGGCGGAAGACACCCGTAATCATATGTGTAGACGAGTTAGATAAGCTTAACAAAGGTAGTGACGCAGTGAAGGTAGTGAACGGCCTGAAGGACTTGTTCCATGTGGCCGGTGTTCACTTCCTGGTATCCGTATCCAATGACGCTTTACTGAGATTCGCGACCCGTGGTGTTCCGTTGCGCGACGTCTTCGACTCGTCTTTTGATACGCTCATCGAACTGAAGCCGCTGACCTTCGCGGAGAGTCGAGATCTCATTGCGCGACGAGCAAGTGACGTGCCAGCCAGTGCGGTTCTTTTCTGTCATGCTTGGTCTGGAGGAAATGCTCGCGATCTGATTCGGGCTGCTCGGTCGTGCGTCCAGGTCCTTGAGGAGGAGAGCCTCGGCGATACCACTTCCGAACTTCGGTTGGCGACCGTGGTGGACCGCGTACTTACCGCGGATCTAAATGAGGTCTTGAGCGCGGTCCTCCAACGACTCCGTCACAAACCGGCCGCTGATGACTCTTTCACCGAGATTCTTGCATTCAAGGAGCTTCTTGCAAGCGGAGATGGGACGTTAGCGGAAGTCCTCAGTGCTGCCCTTACGAAGAGCTCGCTTCCTGGACCCTCAACCGGCGGTTCGGAAGCGCAGTTGCTTGCCAGTGCGATCGATCCATACATGCGAATCGCTGCCTTGTTAGCAACGCTTTTCGAGGCGGATCGCTCCCCGCGAGATTGGCAGTCTGAGTCAATGATCGTCGCTGTCACGGAGGTTGCCGCCGCGCGGTCCGGTCTGGGCCGCCATCCGGCAGAGATCCAACGATCAATAAACCGTGCGGTCAAGAGTTGCGCTTCGATAGTTGGCCAGTCTGCGGTTGATCAGTTCTCACTGCGGAATTCACGTCCCATTTAAGACGAGTAGGGTTGGCGACGTCGATCGCAGCCCTTTGGATGCAACGTCCTCTACTGGCCGCCGAGCGCGAGGAGCGCACGCTTGTTGCCACCGGACAGCCCAGACGCACAGTGCTCGTCAAGGCGGGCGATGCGGCCAGTGTGCTTGGTACGGCGCCGGAAAAGACGGTCGGTGACGCTAGGTTGCCCCAGTGGACAGCGACTGGGTCAATGCGGGCGGTACCGTCCTAGCCGGCCCTCATAGTCGGAGCCGCCCTCTACTTTGCCGGTAGCGCGGGGCGGCGGCTTACCGGAAAGCAGCAGACGCGACAAGGGACCTGGCTCGGAGAGAGGCAGACCGCGATGCCGCACGCGAGGACCAGCGACTGCGCGAGCAGGCGATACAGATCGCCGCATGGCTTCCTGACGGAGTGGATGGTGGCGGCAGCGTAGTGGGAGTTGCCAACGTTTGGGTCAACAATGCCTCGCCGTCGCCGGTGTACAGCGTCCTTGTCGAGGTTTGGTGTCGGAATTAGAACGCGGACGGTGGCTTCCGCTGCTTAGGCGATACGAGTGGCGGCAGGAGGTTTCGCGCACTTGTTGATCCGGCTGCGCGAAAAAGGGGAAACCATCCGCTGGCAGCCGGTCTCCCCGACCCTGATGCGCCACCTCGAACACCACCGCGACACCCGCGGCGACGGCGACCCGACCACGCCGCTCTTGCGCTACACCACCGGACGACCGATCACCGCACGCCGCTACGACCACCTCTGGACCCGCATCGGCAACCACCTGCCCTGGGTCGCCACGGAACAGATCAGCACCCACTGGCTGCGGCACACGACGCTCACCTGGGTCGAACGCCGCTTCGGCTATGCCGTCGCGCACGCCTACGCCGGACACCAGGGCCGCAGCGATCCGTCGGCCACCGCCACCTACGTCCGCGCCAGCACTTACGAAGTCGCGACCGCACTGGCCGCGCTCGCCGGCGAACCGCACCCGCTCGCGATCGGCTCCGCCGACGCTCCGCCCCAGTGGTAGATCATCGTGGCACCTATCCACTGGGGCGGCCACGCCGCCGCACGTGTGCGGCCGTACAGGGTCACGGGCAGGCAGCCCTGACGCCCCATCCTCAGCACGAGTTCCCGGCGTTGGTCTCGCCGGGCGACGGGCCGGGAGCTACTCCAGGCAGCGGCGCGAGGGGATGCGACTCGGCGACCAGACCGACCAGCGCCGCGGCTACCTCCTCGTGAGAGGCACGCACATAAGTGATGGTCGCGCCGGTTTCTCCGCCACCGCGCCGGTCGGTATGCCCGGCATAGGCGTGCGCGACCGCGTAGCCGTAGGTCCGTTCCACCCAGGTCAGCGTCGTGTGCCGCAACCAGTGAGTACTGACGCCCTGCGCGGCGACCCACGGCAGGTGCTGTCCGATCCGCTTCCACAGGTAGTCGTACCGGCGTGTGGTGATCGGACGCCCGGAGCGATACCGCAGCAGTTGCCCGGTCCGGGGCGCGCCGCGCTCCTCGGCATGGCGCAGCAGGTGACGCATCAGTGTCGGCGAGACCGGCTGCCAGCGGCTGATCTCACCTTTCTCCCGCAACAGGACCAGACACTGCGTCGCGTCCAGATCACACGGACGCAGCGCCAGCGCACCGCCGCGCCGGCACGCGGTCTCGGTGTGCAGTCGCAGCAGCAGCGTGTCCAGCGCAGGGTCGTCGCCGGTCGTGGCCGCGACCTGGTTGATCTCCGCGAGCCGCTCCGCCCCGACCGCGCCGCGGGTGCTGGGCGCACGCCGTGGCTTGGGCACCTTCCGCGCCGGATTGTCACCCTCACCGATCAGTCCGTCGGCGACCGCATGCCGATACACGCACCGCAGCGCCGCGATCAGATGCTCGGACGTCGACTGGCCCCCACGGGCGTTGGCGCGGACGACCCGCCGGGCCCGCAGCGTCTCGGCCAGCCGGGCGATCTCCGACGGGCTCGGCTCGTCCAGCCGCCGCGCACCCCACTGCTCGACCACCCGATTCCAGTACGAGCCGTATACCCGGCGGGTGCCCGCCCCGACCGCGGCCGCCACCACCGGCACGTACTCGGCGAACGTCGGCACCACGGCCCGCCCGCCGCCAGCTCCCACGAGATCCTCCGGACGGACCCCCAGACGCGCCAGCAACACCAGCGCCGCGTCCACCTCAGCCCGGCCAGCACCCACCGGCGATCCGGTCATAGCGGTTCACCGCCCCACACCGCGCTGTGCGCTGCGGACACCATCGCCTCCAGCGCTGCCGGTGGATGCACCACCATCCACCCGCGGCCCGGATCGACCACCACCAGCACCCGGTCACCCCGGCGCAGACCGCACCAATGCCGCAGCGCTACCGGCAGCACCACGAAGCCCTGGCTCGTCACGCGGCACGCCCCGGCCGGATCGGCCGCCACCACGATCAGCCCGCCGCGCTCGCCGACCGTGAGCCGCATACCCGAGCCCCAGCCCAGCGCGGACAGCACACCGCGGTCCAGGATCCGTCCGCTGTCGTCCAACGCCGTCACGCCATACACCCGCGTCCCGGCCGCGCCAGCGGGCGCGAGCCGCGCCAGCGGCAACCGCCCAGGGCGACCCGAGCCCCGCCCGTAACCGGGAACCGATCCACCGGAGACCGGGACGACAGCAGGAACCGTCGCGCTCACGAGACCCACCACACAAGGGTGGTCACGACGAAAAGAGCAGCAAATATGCCGCGGAAGGGTGGTCAACACGGTCTGACCACGAGACCATCAAGTGCGGCATGTATGCCGTGCGTGTGTGTCCGAGGGGGGACTTGAACCCCCACGCCCTTTCGGGCACTAGCACCTCAAGCTAGCGCGTCTGCCATTCCGCCACCCGGACGCGAGTTCGCCTCTCGGCGACCGCTGGGGAAACCTTACCCAATACGCCGACGAACTCCCAAGTCGGCCCCACCCCCTGTGGTGCGGGTTCTCAGCTCGCCGGGTGAGCTGCCGAGAAGACAGGCATGACTACCGCGTGGCGAGGGCGCCTCGCTGCTGGGCTGGTGGTGCTCCTCGCGGTCGCGGTGGTGGCCTCGGCCGGGCTCTACCTCGCCCAGGTGCAGCGGGATGCGCGGCACAGCATCGTCGAGGACTTCGACACGCGGGCCCGGCTGGCGGCGGGGGTCAGCGGGGACACGGTGACGGCCAGTGAGGAGAAGACCCGGGAGTGGGCGGAGACGATGTTCGCCGGGCCGGTCTCCGGGCTCGCGCCGATCCTCGAGGTGCAGCGGTCCGGGATCACCTGGCTGGCGGTGCTCGACGCGGACGGGGCGGTGCTGAGCGCGTCGCCGCCGGGGATCTCGACGCTGGCGGCGTCGCTGCTCACCACGCGGGGCTACCGGCTGGCCCTCACCCGGGACAAGCTCACCTACGGCGACATCACGACGCAGACCGGCGTCGACATGGTGTACGCCTTTCAGCCGTTCGCGGCCGGGGACGGCCAGCGGGTGCTGGTGGTGCCGGCGACCGTGAACGAGTTGGCCACGATCCTGCGCAGCGCCCTGGACGTGACCGGTAGCCGCACGTACGTCGTCGACAGCAGTGGAGCGACGATCGTGGCGACGAGCGGGCGGCTCGACCCGGAGCTGGCCGCGGCGGCCCGGACCGACGGTCGCGGGGTCACCGCGAGCGGCGACTACTACCTCGCGCTGCCGGTGGACGGCACGGCCTGGCGGATGATCATCACCAAGCCCCGCGCGGAGCTGCTGGCCCCGGTGAAGGAGACCACCCGGGTGGCGTGGCTGATCTTCGCCGGGTTCGCCGCCGCGGTGACGGTGATCATCGTGGTCGGCGCGCTGACGCTGCTCGGGTCGGCCCGGCTGGCGCACGCCCGGCTGCACGACACGCTCACCGGGCTGCCCAACCGGGCGCTCTTCCTGGAGCGCGCGGCGGCCGCGATCGCGCAGCGGCACGCGGTCACCGCGCTCTTCCTCGACCTCGACGGGTTCAAGCCGGTCAACGACACCTACGGCCACGCGGTCGGCGACAAGCTGCTGGCCGAGGTCGGCAAGCGCCTGGTCGGAGCGACCCGGGCCCACGACCTGGTCAGCCGGTTCGGCGGCGACGAGTTCCTGGTGCTGTGCCGCGGGGACGCGACGGCGGTCGCCGCCCGGATCCACGACCAGCTCTCCCAGCCCTACGAGATCGACGGGCACACGCTCCGCGTCGGTGTGTCGATCGGCCTGGCCACGCTGGAGGGCGACGCGGACAGCGCCGAAACCCTCATCCACCACGCCGACCTCGCGCTCTACGAGGCCAAACGCGGTGGTCGCGGCCGAATCGAACGGTTCGAACCGCGGCTCGCGAGTGCCGCCGAGTAACGTCTGCGGCGTGAGTTCGGACGTCGATGACAGCCCGGTGTCGGCGCAGGCCTTAGCCGCCCGGTTCTTCCCGCCCTCGACCGAGGCCTGCCCGACGCTCGTCGAGGACTCCCACTGGCAGCCGATCGTCGACGGCGTCGCCTACTTCCAGGAGCTGACGCGGCTGCTCGAGCAGGTCGGGCCGGGCGACGCGGTGTACATCGCCAGCTACCAGGCCGACCCGGACCTGGACCTCGGCCGGCCGCTGAAGGACCTCCTCGCGGAGAAGGTCGCGGACGGCGCCGACGTCCGCGTCGTGCTCAGCGCGGCCGAGTACTCCGGTGGAATCCCCTGGCTGCCGTTCGGGCCGTTCCGGGCCAACGTCG
This sequence comes from Cryptosporangium arvum DSM 44712, assembly GCF_000585375.1. Classification (NCBI taxonomy): domain Bacteria; kingdom Bacillati; phylum Actinomycetota; class Actinomycetes; order Cryptosporangiales; family Cryptosporangiaceae; genus Cryptosporangium; species Cryptosporangium arvum. Next base: position 3,251,555 of record NZ_KK073874.1, on the reverse strand, counting down.
TCGCGGCCAGGGCCCTGCGCGGGTGGCTGCCCACCACGCGGGAGGTCGCCACGCCTCCGCTGCACGACCGCGTCCTGCTGGACTGGTCCGGGCCGGTGCTGGGGTCCAACCACCAGAAGCTGATCGTATTCTCGATCAACCGGACGTTGACCGCGTTCGTCGGCGGCCTCGACCTGGTGCCCAGCCGCTGGGACACCACCCCGCACGACCGGCTGCGTCTCGGGGTCCACCGCTGGGGCTGGCACGACGGTGCCGCGCGGCTGTGCGGGCCGGCCGCCCAGCGGGTCTGGGAGGTGTTCCGCTCCCGCTGGGAGAACGCGGTCAAGCTCCCGCCGCGGTTCCTCCCCCGGCGCTGGTTCGTCTACCCGCGCGGCGGCGCGACCGCGCTCAACCCGGCCGACGCGCCGCGCACGGTGCCGCCGCCGCCCGCGCAGCCGGCCCGGGACGCGCCCGGCGTCGCCTTACGGGTGCTGCGGTCCTACGCCCCCTGGAAGGTGTACCGCCGCGGGATGCGGACACCGGCCGTGGTCCGCAAAGGCACCTACGAGGTGTACGGGACGCTGATCACCGCGATCCGGGCGGCGCGGCGCTACATCTACCTGGAGGACCAGTACTTCCACGAGTCGCCGGGCGGCAACCGCCACTACGAGCTGTACGGCGAGCTGCGTGCCGCGGCCGAGCGGGGCGTCAAGGTGATCCTGGTCGGGTCCGGCCGGCGCGACCCGGCCGACGGCGGCGACAGCACCGTGCGCCCGGTGATCACCGGCGACCTGCGGCGGATGATCAAGCGGCTCCCGCCCCCGGCGAGGACGAACGTCGTCATGTACCGCGTCCGGGATCTGACGGTTCATACCAAACTCATGCTCATCGACGACGTCTTCGCGAGCATCGGTTCGGCGAACTTCTTCAGCCGGTCGATGGTCGGCACCGACAGCGAGCTGACCTGCGCCGTCGTCACCACGGGCCGGGCCGTGACCGAGCTGCGGGTGAGCCTGTGGGCCGAGCACCTGCGTGCGCCGGCGGTCGACGACCTCGAGGACCTGGACACCGCGCTGGGGATCTGGCGCACCGAGTGGCTGCCCGCCGGTCATCCGCCCGACACCTGGCGCCGCGCGGGCGCGCCGGCCGGTTTCGCCCCGGCCGAGCAGGTCCTCATCCCCGCGCGCTACTCCCGCTGGTCGCGCTCCTAGAACCCCAGCGCGGCCGCCGCGAGGGCCGGGGTCGGCGCGGCCCAGTGTTCCTCGTACGCCGCGGTCGTCGACAGCGAGCGCAGCTCGGCGCGGTCGAGGTACAGGACGCCGTTCAGGTGGTCGGTCTCGTGCTGCGCGATCCGCGCCGCCCAGCCCGTGAGCTCCTGCGAGTAGCCGGCCCCGGTCCGGTCCGACGCGGTCAGCACCACCCGGCGGGAACGGGACACCACCGCGGTCAGCCCGCGGACGCTCAGGCACCCCTCGTAGAACGCGACCCGCTCCTCCCCCACCGGCGTCACCACCGGGTTGATCAGGTCGAGCGGCGCCCGCGGTGCCCGCTCGCGCGCGGCCGCGACCTCCGGCGACACCTGCGCCGGGTCGTCGATCACGGCCAGCGCCAGCGGTATCCCCAGCTGCGGCGCGGCGATGCCCACGCCGACGCCGGGCAGGTGCTCGCGCATGGCGTCGAGCAGCAGCGCGAGCAGGTCGTCGGGGAGCTGGCCGTCGTAGCGCTCCGCCGGGCGGCGGAGCACGGCCTCGCCGACCTGGGTCACGCTCCACGGCCGCGGGGCGGCCAGCAGCGTCTTCACCTGGTCGGCCAAGGGCTCACTCACGTGAGTGCGTCCGTCAGCAACGCGACGAGCGCCTCCAGCTGCACGTCGGCCGAGGGCACGACCTCCTCGTCCGAACCGTCGAGCGCCCGGGCCGCCAGCCCGGCCTTGCTGTCGATCAGCTCGGCGATGCGCGCGTCGATGGTCTGCGCGGCGATGATGCGCCACGCGGTGACCGGCTCGGTCTGGCCGATGCGGTGGCTGCGGTCGATGGCCTGCGTCTGCTCGGCGTCGGTCCAGGACAGCTCGGCGAGCACGATGTTCGACGCGACCTGCAGGTTCAGCCCGACGCCCGCGGCGGTCAGCGAGCACACCGCGATCGCGACGTCAGGGTCGTCGACGAACGCGTCGATGTTCTTCTGCCGGGCGCGTGGCGTCTGATCACCGCGGATCGACGCGAACCGCACGCCCTGCTTCTCGAAGAGCGCTTCGGCCGCGTCCATCACGTCGACGTGCTTGGCGAAGAACACCACCTTGCCGGCGCTGCGGGCCAGCTGGACCGCGTAGTCGGCGGCGAGCCCGCTCTTGGCCTGACCGATGCGGCGCATCATGCTGAACACGTTCTCGCCGGTCGTCTTGGCGGCGTCCTTGAGCTCGGCCTTGGCGATGCGGCGCACGAGTTCGGGATCGATGCCGTCGGACGTGCGGGCGCGCTCGTACTGCTCCACCATCCGGCGGGCCAGGTCCTTCTCGGCCGCGCGGATCGACCGGCCGGCCGGTCCGTCCAGCTCCACCGGCAGGTCGGCGACGCGCCGGCCCGGGATGTCGGCGGCGACGTCGACCTTGCGCCGCCGCACGATGCCCTGGTCGATCACGCACTGGCGGGCGGCGGCGTAGAAGCCGGGGTCGGCCGGGGTCAGGCCGGTGTCCTCCAGCGCGTTCATCAGGTCGCCGAGCGGCTTGGAGTCGTCGATCCAGCCGAGGAACTGCCAGATCGCGCGGAAGTCGTCGATGTCGTTGATCAGCGGGGTGCCGGTGAGGGCCATCAGCAGCGGCCGCGGGTTGCGCGAGCGGATGCGGTCGGCGATCTGGAGCACGTGCTGGGAGCGCTGCGAGGTCTTGTTCTTGATGAAGTGCGCTTCGTCGACGACCATGCCGCGGAACCCGAAGTTGCCGAGCCAGCCGACGTGGCGGTCGAGCACCTCGTAGTTGATGACGACGATGTCGGCGAAGCCGTCGATGTTGTCGCCGTCTCCCTGCACGACGGTGGCCGGGCGGTGCGGCGTCCACAGGCCGGCTTCCCGGGCCCAGTTGATCTTGACGACGTTCGGCACGACGACGAGCAGCGGGTAGGCGTCCGCGGCCTCGGCGGCGAGCAGGGCCTGCGCCGTCTTGCCCAGGCCGGGCTCGTCGGCGAGCAGGAACGTGCGGTGCCCGTCGGCGGCCGCGGCGACCAGGCGGGCCTGGTGCGCCATCAGCTCCTTGCCGCTGGTGCGGCGCAGCTCCCACGGGGCGGGCAGCGCCATGCAGGCGGAGTCGCCGCTCCCGGCGCGCTCGAACGAGTTGAGCAGCGGGCTGATCAGCTCCCAGCTGGTCAGCCGGCGGGAGCGGGTGGCCGGCCGCTGCGCGTACGCGTCGAAGTCGGGGGCCAGGAACGGGTTGGCCAGCTGCCGGGTGACCACCGACTGCGGTACGACCCGGCGCTCCGGCGTCGTGGCCACCGGCGGGGGCGGCGGGGCCTCCTCGGGCGCCGGCTCGATGCCGACGGTGCGCAGCATCTCGCGCTTGAGCGACCGGGTGGCGTCGGAGACCACCGCGTCCTCGGCGAGCAGCGCCATGAGTTCGGTGTCGCGCACGGCGGTCGTCGCCAGGATCTGGGCGATGCCGTCGAGGCGTTTGAGCTGCTCGGCGCCGTTGGCCTCGGCGCGCAGGCGGGCCCGCTCGTCGCGCAGCAGCAGCGCGACGGCGTGGAACTTGGTACGGACGGCGGGCGTCACACGCCCACGCTGAGCGGCCGCCTCGACTTCGCGGGCGGTGCCGGCGAGCAACGCGATCACGTCACCGGGACGACGAGCCCGCTGGTTACGCGGAGCAGGTCGGCGAGCGCCCGTACGGCGCTGGCCAGGTCGAGCCACAGAATCCTCCTTCGACTGCCGGGCGGATTCGCCGCGGCGGGGTGTCGTTGCGGCGCGGCACGAGCCTGGCGCTCCCGGGCGGTGACGACCTGCGGCTACGGCGTGGTTCAGGCCTCGGCAGGCGTCTCACGGGTGCGATGGGTCTGGCGGCGGGCAACGTTCCCCGCGGCGAAAGGCGACGACAGCGCAGTGGCGACAGCCTCAGATTACACCGCGTCCGGGAACTTCGTGCGGCACCCCGTCCGTCGCGTTCCGGCGGACGGGGTACCGGCGTCCTCAGGCCTCGACGGTGGCCACGATCTCGTCGGACCCGGTGAAGCTCAACTCGGCGGCGTGAGCGGCGGCGCGCACGTCGTCGGCCACGGCCCGGAACGCGGCCTCGGACGGACCGGTCACCGTGATCCGCGCGACCTCCGCGCGGGGCGACAGCCGCGCCGCGGACTTGGCCTTCCGGACGGCGGCGATCGTCGCGGACGCGGTGGCCAGCAGCACGGGGTCGCCGTCGGTGCCCGACGCCGAGGGCCACGGGGCGCGGTGCACCGACCCCTCGTGGGCCCACGACCAGACCTCCTCGGTGACGAACGGGAGGAACGGCGCGAGCAGCCGGACGAGGACGTCGAGCGCCTGCCGCAGCGTCGCCGCGGCCGACGCTCCGCCCTCGTAGGCGCGGGCCTTCACCAGCTCCAGGTAGTCGTCGCAGAAGAGCCAGAAGAACCGCTCGGCCTTGACCAGCGCGGTCGTGTAGTCGAACGCGTCGAGTGCCGCCGTGCACTCGGCCACCACCACGTCGAGCGACGCCAGCAGCGCACGATCGAGCGGCTCGGTGACCTCTCCGCCGGCGTCGCCGACGGCCAGCACGAAGCGGGTCGCGTTCAGCAGCTTGGTCGCCAGCCGGCGGCCGATCTTCATCTGCTTGGTGTCGAACGCGGTGTCGGTTCCCGGCCGGCCGTTGGCGGCCCAGTAGCGCACCGCGTCGGCGCCGAAGTCGTCGAGCAGGTGCGTCGGCGTCACGACGTTGCCCACGGACTTCGACATCTTCTTGCGGTCGGGGTCGAGGATCCAGCCCGAGAGCGCGGTGTTCCTCCACGGCAGCACGCCGTGCTCGAGGTGCGAGCGCACCACGGTCGCGAACAGCCACGTGCGGATGATGTCGTGCGCCTGCGGGCGCAGGTCCATCGGGAACGTCAGCGCGGACAGCTCCGGGTCGGTGAGCCAGCCGGTGACCAGCTGCGGCGTCAGCGACGAGGTGGCCCAGGTGTCCATCACGTCCTGGTCGCCGACGAAACCGCCGGGCTTCCCGCGCTGCTCCGCGGTGTAGCCGGGCGGGCAGGCGTCCGACGGGTCGACCGGCAGCATCTGCTCGGCGGCGAAGATCGGGTGCCCGTAGTCGGGCTCGCCGTCGGCCGAGACCGGGTACCAGACCGGGAACGGCACGCCGAAGAACCGCTGGCGGCTGATCAGCCAGTCGGCGTTGAGGCCGCGCACCCAGTCGTCGTAGCGGGCCTTCATGTACGGCGGTGTCCAGCGCAGTTCCTCGCCGCGGGCGAGCAGCTCGGCGCGGTGGCCGAGCGTGCGGATGAACCACTGGCGGCTCGAGACGATCTCGAGCGGACGGTCGCCCTTCTCGTAGAACTTGACCGGGCGGGTGGTGGGGCGCGGATCGTCGCGCAGCGCCCCGGCGTCGCGGAGGCGTTCGAGGAGCAGCTCGCGCGCCGAGAACATCGTCTTGCCGGCGAGCTCGTCCATCAGCTTCTGCGCCGCCGCGGCGTCCGACGTGGGCAGTGCGCCGAAGTCCAGCGGCAGCACGCGCCCGTCGCGGCCGACGATCGTGCGGGTCGGCAGCGACGCGTCGCGCCACCACTGCACGTCGGTGCTGTCACCGAACGTGCAGACCATCGCGATGCCGGTGCCCTTGTCGGGGGCGGCGGCCGGGTGGGCGATGACCGGGACCCTGACCGCGAACAGCGGGGTCTCGACCTCGGTGCCGATCAGATGCCGGTAGCGCTCGTCGTCGGGATGGGCGACCAGGGCCACGCACGCCGGGAGCAGCTCCGGGCGGGTGGTCTCGATCAGCACGTCGCCGAAGGCCAGCGTGTAGTAGTTACCGCTGACCTCCTTGTCCACCACCTCCGCGTTCGCCACCGCGGTGCCGAACGTGACGTCCCACATCGTCGGCGCCTCGGACTGGTACGCCTCGCCCCGCCGCACCAGCCGCAGGAACGCGGTCTGGGACGCCTTCTGAGCGCGGGCGCCGATCGTCGTGTAGGTCATCGACCAGTCCACCGACAGCCCGAGCCGGCGCCACATGTGCTCGAACTGCTTCTCGTCGTCGCCGGTGAGCCGTTCGCAGAGCTCGATGAAGTTGCGCCGGGAGATGCTCAGCTGGCGCTTCGGGGCTTTCGCCGGCGGCTCGAAGTCCGGGTCGTACGGCAGCGACGGGTCGCAGCGGACGCCGTAGTGGTTCTGCACCCGGCGCTCGGTGGGCAGGCCGTTGTCGTCCCAGCCCATCGGGTAGAACACCGACTTGCCGCGCATGCGCTGGTAGCGGGCGACGATGTCGGTGTGGGTGTAGCTGAACACGTGGCCGACGTGCAGTGACCCGCTGACGGTCGGCGGCGGCGTGTCGATCGAGAATACGTCCGACCGCGATACCGCCCGCTCGAAGCGATAGAGACCGGATGCCTCCCAGGCATCGGACCACTTCTCCTCCAGACCCTCGAGCGAGGGCCTCTCCGGAGGGGCTGCCGTATCGGTCACCGCTTCACCTTTCGCGTCGTCCGGACGTCCTGACGACCATCGTGCCCGCCCGGGCGAATCAATTCCTCCCCCGGGGTCGGGTGACGTCGCCCGCGCACGCCGGCGCGCGGGGCCACCCGCCGCATTCGCGTACCGCTTCGCGAGGTACTCCAATCAGGACAGTGAACCCTAGATTGCATTCTTTTGCCAGGGCGATTCGAAATTTCCGAACACGCAGTCGAAACTGCGATTCGCATTCCCTAATACGAGGATCCCACCCACCGCACTCGACACTTCTCCCCCACCGTTCCCACCTCCGACGAATCGGGCAACCATGACCTGTGCACGAAAGTATGCACAGGTCGAGCGTTGACTCGTGGCTGCTGGTGGGATTTAGTATGGCCGGACAACAAATCATCTCGACCCCTACCTGTCACCGGCATCGAGGCCCTTCTCGTGCCGGGTGAATGAACCTGTCCGGGCGCGGAATCAGCGACGGCGCGCCGCCTTTCGAGGCACTCGGACAGCGACTCTCCGGTTCTTTTCCCGGAATTCCAGGGCTTGGCATTCCCCTTGTCCTGACGCCGCCGAATTCGGCGCGAACTGTTTCCGTTTTTCAGCCAGAAAGGATCCGCGGCGCCATGAACACCCGAACCGCCGACCTGCCCCCGGGGCCACGCCTGCCGGAGTGGGTCCAGAGCGCCGCCTTCCTCAGCCTGCGGCACCGGATCGTGCCGTTCCTGCGACGCCGGTACGGCGAAACCGTGCGGCTGCGCCTGGTGGGCGGCCGGACCGCGGTCCAACTGTCCAACCCCGAGCACATCAGGCAGCTGCTGGCCGGGTCGCCGACGACGTTCCACGCCAACCGCGGCAACGCCGTCCTCCGGTCGCTGCTGGGCGAGCACTCCCTGTTCCTCGCCGACGAGGACGAGCACACGCGTCTTCGTCGGCTGCTGTGGCCGGCCTTCAACGGGGCGGCGCTGCGCGGCTACGGCGAACTGATCACCGGCCTCGCCGCCGAGGACGCCGAGCGGTGGCCGTCCGGAGTGCCGTTCTCGGCCCACGCCCGGATGCAGACGCTGACCTTGGAGGTCATGCTGCGTGTCGTCTACGGCATCGCCGACGGGCCACGCCTCGACGAACTGCGCGTCCGGTTCCCCGAGCTGCTCGACATCGGTCCGCTCGACCTCCCAGGGCTGCAGAAACCCGAGCTCCAACGGTTCTGGGTGTGGCGGCGCAAGGCCGAGCTCCAGCGGCGGGTCGACGCGCTGATCCGGGCCGAGACCGCTGAGCGGCGCAAGGCTCCCGACCTCGCCGAGCGCACCGACGTCCTCTCGCAGCTGCTGCGGTTCTCCGCCGGGAGCGGCGCGGACGGGCTGTCCGACGCCGAGCTGCACGACAACCTGATCACGATGCTCGTCGGCGGGCACGAGACCACCGCGACCGCCCTGGCCTGGGCGCTGTACGAGCTCTCGCACGACCCCGACCAGCTCGCGGCGGCGCAGCGGGCGGCCGACGAGAACGACCAGAAGTACCTCGAGGCCGTCGTCAAGGAGTCGCTCCGGTTGCATCCGGTGATCCACGAGGTCGGCCGCACGCTCACCGAACCCGTCGACCTCGGTGGGTACCGTCTGCCCGCCGGCACCCTGGTGATGGGCTCGATCGGGCTGGTGCACGCCGACCCGACGCTGTTCGAGCAGCCGGCGGCCTTCCGGCCGGCCCGGTTCCTCGACGGCAACCCGCCCGCCACCATCTGGCTTCCGTTCGGCGGTGGGCTCCGGCGCTGTATCGGCGCGGCGTTCTCCCTGGTCGAAGGCGTGATCGTGCTGCGCGAAGCACTCGTCCGGTGGCAGCTGAGGCCGGCGGGCGACCGCACCGAGCCGGCCCGCGTGCGCAACCTGATGCTCGTCCCGGCCCGGGGCGCACGCATCTCGGCTGTTCCCCGGGCCTAGGGCCGCGACACCCACCACCGGCCACCTCGACGACAGGAGTCATCACCATGGAGCCTCTGGCGATCGTCGGCATCGGATGCCGGCTGCCGGGCGGAGTGCACGGCCCCGACGAGTTCTGGGAGCTGCTGATGTCCGGCGTGGACACGGTCGGCGAGGTGCCCGCCGACCGGTGGCGCACCGAACGGTTCTACGACCCGGATCCGGAGACCCCGGGCCGGATGTCCGTCCGCCGGGCGGCGTTCCTCACCGAGCCGGTCGACCGGCTCGACGCCGGGTTCTTCGACCTGACTCCCCGCGAGGCGGCGATCGTCGATCCGCAGCAGCGGCTGCTTCTCGAGGTGACGTGGGAGGCGCTGGAGGACGCCGGCATCCCCCCGAGCGCGCTGGCCGGCCGGGCCGTCGGCACCTACATCGGCAACGCCATGGTCGACGCCACCCACCTCCAGGTCTCCGAACCCAACCTGGAGATGATCGGCGCCCACACCGCGACCGGGGCCAGCCTCACCCTGCTCTCCGCGCGGCTCGCGCACGCGTTCGACTGGCGCGGGCCCTGCCTCTCCATCGACACCGCGTGCTCCTCGTCGCTCGTGGCGTTCCACTACGCGTGCGGCGTGGTGGCCAGCGGCGAGTGCGAGGTCGCGATCGCCGGCGGCGTGAACGTCATGCTCGACCCGGCGTCGAGCATCGTGCTGGCCAAGGGCCAGTTCCTCTCCCCCGACGGGCGGTGCAAGGCGTTCGACCACCGGGCCAACGGCTACGCACGCGGCGAGGGCGCGGCCGTCGTCGTCGTCAAGCGGATGGCCGACGCACGGCGGGACGGCGACCGCGTCTACGCCGCGGTCCTCGGCACCGCGGTCAACCAGGACGGACGCACCCCGGGCATCACCGTGCCGAGCCGGGCGGCCCAGCGCGCGGCGGTGGCCGCCGCGTGCGACACGGCGGGCATCGAGGCCGGCTCCATCGGCTACTTCGAGGCCCACGGCACCGGGACGCCGGTCGGCGACCCGATCGAGGTCGCCGCGATCGGCGACGCGCTCGCGGGGTCGACGGCCCGGCACTGGATCGGCTCGGTCAAGACGAACATCGGCCATCTGGAGGGCGCGTCCGGGGTCGCGGGCCTGATCAAGGCGGCGCTGTGCGTGGAGCGCGGCCTCATTCCGCCGAACCTGCACTTCGAACGGCCCAACCCGGCCATCCCCTTCGACACGCTGCCGTTGCGGGTACCGACGAAGCCGGTGGAGTTCGACCCGGCGATCGGCCCGCGGCGGGCCGGGGTGAACTCCTTCGGGTTCGGTGGCACCAACGCGCACGCGCTCGTGGAGCAGCCCCCACCGGGACCCTCGCCGGAACCCGATCCGGCCACCGGTCCGTTCGTCCTGCCAGTCTCCGCGCGCAGCGCCGGTGCGCTCCGCGCGCTCGTCGACGGCTACGCCGAGCTGCTCGCCGCCGACGACGCTCCGGCGCTGCACCAGGTGTGCCGGGGGGCGAGCCGGGGCCGGTCGCACCACCCGCTCCGGACGTCCGTGGTGGCCGCGGACTCCGCCTCGGCGGCGGTCGCGCTGCGTGCGCTGGAGATCCCCGACAAGCCCCGCCGGGCCGCCGGCTCCGGCGCGGTGTTCGTCTACACCGGGATGGGTCCGCAGTGGTGGGGCATGGGCCGGGCCCTCCTGCAGGAGGAACCCGTGTTCGCGGCGACCGTGCGCGAGTGCGACCGGGTGCTCGCCCGGTTCGGGATCTCGATGGACGACGAGCTCCGCCGCGACCAGGAGACGTCCCGGCTGACCGAGCCGTTGTACGCCCAGGTGGGCAACTTCGTGGTGCAGGCGGGGCTCACCGCGGTGTGGCGATCCTGGGGTGTCGAGCCGTCGGCCGTCGTGGGGCACAGCGTCGGCGAGGTGTCGGCCTCGTACGCGGCCGGGGTGTACTCGCTCGAGGACGCGTTGACGATCGGCGTCCAGCGGGCCCGGCGGACCAGCGCGGCCGGACCGGGTGCGATGCTGGCGGTCGGGCTCGGTGCCGACGACCTCGCGCCGTACCTCGTCGACGGGGTCTCGGTGGCCGCCCGCAACAGCCCCGGCACCAGCACCCTGTCCGGTCAGCGCGCGCCGGTCGCCCTGGTCGCCGAACGGCTGCGTGACGCCGGCGTCTTCGTCCGCGAACTGCGCGTCGACATCGCGTACCACAGCGACGTCATGGACGGGATCCGCGTGCCGTTGCTGGCGTCGCTGGACGGCCTGCGGCCGCGCGCGGCCACGCTGCCGTTGCTCTCGACGGTCACCGGCGACTGGCTGGACGGGACCACGATGGACGCCGGCTACTGGTGGCGCAACGTGCGTGAGCCGGTTCGCTTCGCCGAGGCGATCGCGCGGGCGGCGGCCACCGGGCCGGCCGCCTTCCTCGAGGTCGGGCCGCACCCGGTGCTGGCCCCGGCGATCCGCGAGGTGGTGATCGACGCCGGAGCCGACGTCCCGGTGCTCGCCTCGCAACACCGGGACCGGCCCGGGGCGCGCACGCTGCGCGAGGCGCTCGGGGGCCTCTACGTCGCCGGGGGCGAGCCGGACTGGGCGCGGATCCACCCCGGCGAGCGCCGGCCCGTCGACCTGCCGACCTACCCCTGGCAGCGCGAGCGGCACTGGCTGGAGTCGCCCTACGCGCGGTCGGCCCGGCTCGGCGACGAGGGCTGGCTGATGGCCGGCCGCAAGCTCCCTACGCCGCTGCCGTCCTGGGACACCGAACTGTCGGCCGCCGAGTTCCCCTACCTCGCCGACCACCGGATCGCCGACACGGTCGTGTTCCCCGGTGCGGGCTACATCGAGGCGGCGCTGGCCGCGTTCGGCGACCGGACGCCGTGCGTCCTGGCGGACATCGTGCTGGACCGCACCCTGGCGCTGCCGCCGAAGTGCGTCACCACCCTGCGCGTCACCCACGACCCGCTGACCCGGGAGGTCACGATGCACGCCCGGCGCAGCGGCGACGACTCGGGCTGGTCCCGGCACGCCGGCCTGCGCCTGGCGACGCTCGCCGACCCCGCCCCGCCGCCCGCCGTCGCCACCGATCCGCCGGTCGGCTGGACGGAGATGGCGCACGAGGCGGTCTACGCGCACCTGGCCGGCGCGGGGTTGCCGTACGGGCCGGCGTTCCGCGGCATCGAACGGCTCTGGTGGCGGTCCGGCGAGGTCGTCGCCCGCATCGACGTCGGCCGTGTCGACCACTCCGGGCATCGCCTGCACCCGGCGCTGCTCGACGCCGCCCTGCACGCCATGCTCGTCGGCGCCCGGCCGGACGGCACGTCGAGGACGTTCGTGCCGGTCCGCATCGACGAGGTCCGCTTCCACCGTTCGCCCGGCCGGTCGCTGTGGGTGCACGGCCGGGGGCGGACGGGGCCGGACAGCGTGGTGGGCGACCTGACCCTGATCACCGACGACGGGGCGGTGGTCGCCGAGCTGATCGGCATGCGGGCCCAGGCCCTGTCCGACTCGGCCGCGACACCCGGCCAGACGACCGAGGAGCTGTACTACGAGCAGGTGTGGCGCCCGGAACCGGCGCCGGACGACGGCACCGCCGAGGGCAGCTGGACGGTCGTCGGCGCGTCACCGCTGGCGGTCGGCATCGCCGACGGACTGGCGGCACGCGGGGGCGTGGTCCGGCGGGTGGTTCCGGAGGGCGACTGGTCGACCGGCCTGTCCGCCGGGACACGCGGCGTGATCCTCGTCGTCGACCCCGACCGCGCCGACGACCGGGCCTGCGGAGCGTGCACGCGGCCGCTGGAGTTGATCCGGGCCCTCCACGAGCCGACGTCGCTGTTCCTGGTCACCAGCGGCGCGCAAGGCCGGGCCGGGGACGGTCCGCCGGACCCGTTCAGCGCGTCGGTGTGGGGCTTCGGTCGCGCCGTCAACGCCGAGCACCCGGAGCTGCGCTGCCGGCAGATCGACGCCGACGCACCGGACGACGCGCTCATCGACGAGCTGATCCACTCCGGGGCCGACGACGTCCTGCTGCGGTCCGGGCACCGCTCCGTGCTGCGGTTCCAGCGGGCCGAAGCCCGGTCGCCGCTCCACCACGTCACCGTCGGCACGGCGGACACCCCGGTGCGCCTGCGTACCGGCGGCAGCATCGAGGACATCCGGATCGAAGCCTGCTCGCGGCGGGAGCCGGCGCCGACCGAGGTCGAACTGGCCGTCGCGTACACCGGGCTCAACTTCAAGGACGTCCTGAAGGCGACCGGACTGCTGGCCCGGGAGGCGATGGAGAACACCCACAGCGGACCGGCGGTCGGCATCGAGTGCTCGGGAACCGTCGTCCGGGTCGGTGCCCAGGTCACCGATCTGCGCCCGGGCGACGAGGTGTTCGCGGTCAGCAAGGGCCTGTTCTCGTCCTACGTCACCCTCGACCAGGTGCACGTCGTCCGCCGGCCGGCGTCGCTCTCCCTCGCCGAGTCCGCGACGCTGTTCCCCGTCGTCACCGCCTACGTCGCGCTCGTGCACCTGGCGAACGTGCGGCCCGGCGAACGGGTGCTGATCCACTCCGGGGCCGGCGGCGTCGGGCTGGCCGCCATCCGGATCGCGAAGTGGCTGGGCGCCGAGGTCTTCGCCACCGCGGGCACGCCCGAACGGCGGGACCTGCTGCGGGCAGAAGGGGTGGCCGGGGTCGCCACCTCGCGGACGACGGCGTTCGCCGACGAGATCCGGGCGTGGACCGGCGGCGAGGGCGTCGACGTCGTCGTCAACTCGATTCCCGGTGAGATCCTGGAGCGCAGCCTCGAGCTGCTCCGCCCGCTGGGCCGGTTCGTGGAACTGGGCAAGGCCGACTTCGCCGCGGATCGCGCCCTGCGGCTGCGCCCGTTCAACCGGTCGATCTCCTTCCACGCCTTCGACTACGACCGTCTGCTGCTCGAGCGGCCCGAGATCGGCCGGCGCTACATGCGTGACGTGGTGCGGCTGTTCGACGACGGCGCGATCGCCGCGTTGCCGATGACCGAGGTGCCGCTCGAGGCCGCGGCCACCGCGTTCCGGGCGATGGCGCGCCGGGAGCACGTGGGGAAGCTCGTCGTGCGGATCGGCGACCAGCAGGTCCGGGTGCCGGCCAGTTCGCTGCCCGCGGTGACGCTGGCGCCCGGCACCTACGTCGTCACCGGCGGTTCCAGCGGTTTCGGGCTCGCGACCGCCCGCTGGCTGGCCGACCGCGGCGCCCGGCACCTGCTCCTGCTCAGCCGGCGTGGCCTCGCGTCGGCGGAGGCCGAACGGACGGTCGCCGAGCTCCGCGAGCGAGGGGTCACGGTCCGAATCGCCCCGGCCGACGTGACCGACCGCGCCCAGCTCCACCGGACGCTGGAGGAGGCTCGTCGCACCCTGCCGCCGCTGCGGGGTGTCGTCCACGCGGCGGTGGTCTACGACAACGACCTGCTGGCGGACATGTCCGCCGAGCACTTCCTCGACGCGACCGCGGCCAAGGCGGACGGCGCCTGGAACCTGCACGTGGAGACCGCACCGGACCAGCTCGACCTGTTCATCCTGTTCTCCTCCACCGCGGCGCAGTTCGGAGGGTCCAAGGTCGGCCCGTACGCCGCGGCCAACGAGTTCCTCAACACCCTCGCCGACCACCGCCGCGCGCTCGGCCGGCCCGCGGTCGCGGTCGGCTGGGGCGCCGTCGCCGACGTCGGGGTGGCCGCTCGCTTCGACCAGATCGGCGACTCGCTGGCCCGGCGCGGTTTCGTCGGCTCGACGGCCGACCGCCTGCTGGCCGAACTCACCACGCTGCTGCGCACCGATCCGGCCCGCGCGTCGATCGGCGCGATCCGGTGGGACCGGTGGGTGCGGGCCAACGCCCACCTGGCCACGCTGCCCCGGTACGCCGACGTGGCCCCGGCGGACGCGTCCGAGCACAGCGACGCGGCCCTGCCCGACCGGTTGCGTGCGGGCACCCGCGAGCAACGCCTGGCGCTGCTGCCCGACCTCGTCGAGGACCTGCTCGGCCTGCTCACCGGCCTGCCGAAGGAACAGGTGGCCGAGCAGGGCGTGGTCTCGCTCGACTCGATGATGAGCGTCGAGCTGCGGGTGCTGCTGCGCGACCGGCTGGGCGTGTCGGTCCCGATCGTGGAGCTGCTCCAGAACCTGACGGCCGGCCGGCTGGTGGAGGTCGTCGCCGACGTCCTCGAGGGCGCGGCGCCGGAGACGGCGCTGCCGGTGGTCCACGAGCTGACGTCCTCGGACGGCCTGACCGTGTACGGCCACCTGAGCCTGCCACCCGGCCCCGGGCCGCACCCGGCCGTGCTGGTGTGCCCACCCGATCCCGGCGGTGTGCTCGACGCCGAGGGCCGCTACCGGCGCATCCCCGAGCACGCCACGCTGGTCGGGGCCGGCTTCGCGGTGTTCTCCGTGGACCGGCGGGGAGCGCTCGGGCACGGCGACGAGTACGCTGCGCGGACCGACGTGGGCGGCCTTGAGGTGGACGACGTCATCGCCGCGGCGCAGTTCCTGATCCGGCGGGACGACATCGATCCGGACCGGTTGAGCATCTACGGCGTCAGCCGGGGCGCGTACGCCGCGCTGCTGGCCCTGACCAGGGCGCCCGGCCTGTGGCACCGCGGTGTGCTGGCGATGGGTTTCTACGATCCGGGCCGGTACGTGGCCGCCGAGCGCGCCGCCCGCCCGACGACGTCGCGGCTGATCGCCGACGCCACCTGGGACGCACTCGACGTCCTGGCGGCGTCCGCGGACCGCCTGCCGTTACGCGTCCTCGACCGGGTGACCGCCCCGCTGTACGTCCTGCACGGCGCGGCGGACGAGGTGACACCGGTCGAGCACGCGTACGACCTGGCCGAACGCGCCGAGGCGGCCGGTGGGCCGGTACGCCTGGTGGTCGTTCCCGGCCTGGGCCACGACATCGATCACCAGCACGACGCCTGGTCGCGGCTGTGGCCGGACCTGGTGACTTTCCTGGACGACGGGGTCACGACCGGCCGCCCGGGGCCGTATCACCAGCGGTGACGCCGGTGCGGCGCCGGCGCGTGATCGCGAACCCGAAGGCCGGCGCCAGCACGTACATCGTCACCGAGTAGACCGCCGCCGGGATCGCGACCTCGGTGTTGTCCAGAACACTGAGCGCGATCGTCAGGGCGATCGTCGTGTTGTGGATGCCGACCTCCATCGCGCAGGCGATCGCCTGCGGTTCGGAGAGCCGGAGCAGGCGGGCGCCGGCGTGGCCGAGGGTCAGGCTCGCGGCGCAGAACAAGCCGGTGACCAGCCCGACGTCGCGGGCGTAACCGACGAGGTTCTCCCGCTCCCCGAACAGCGCGCCGGCGGCCACCAGCACGAGGACCACGATGGAGAAGACGCGGACCGGCTTGTCGGCCCGTGCGGCGAAGGCCCCGGACCGGTGGCGGACGGCCATCCCGATCGCCACCGGCACCAGCACGATCGCGATGACCTGCAGGACCTTGGCCCACTGGAGCCCGAGGCTGCCGTCGGCCTCGAAGTAGTCGATGGCCAGGTTGGTGATCAGCGGCAGCGTCACCGCGGCGAGGACGGAGTTGATCGCGGTGAGCGAGACGTTGAGCGCCACGTCGCCGCGGAACAGGTGGCTGAACAGGTTGGCCGTGGTGCCCCCGGGCGACGCGGCCAGCAGCATCACGCCGACCGCGAGCAGCGGCTCGAGGTCGAACAGGATCACCAGCCCGAACGCGACCAGGGGCAGCACCAGGACCTGCAGGACGAGCGCGACGGCGACCGCCTTCGGCGCCGCCGCGACCCGGCGGAAGTCGCCGGGCGTGAGCGAGAGCCCCAGCCCGAACATGATGACGGCGAGGGCGATCGGAAGGCCGACGGTGATCAGCGCGGCATCGTTCATCGGCTCTCCTGTGGGGGCGGCGAAGAGACGGGCGTCACAGTGAAACATCCGCGCACGCCCGTCCACAGCCCTTTCGCCACCCCGTGCCTCAGCCAGCCGCCCGCTGGTCCAGCCACTTCAGAATCGCCTGGTTGGTTTCGTCCGGCTTCTCCTGCTGGATCCAGTGCCCGCAGTCCAGGCTGACCACCTCCACCTCGGGCACGAAGTCGGTGAGCCGCTGCGCCCGCACGATCGTGTCCCGGTCGCCGTAGACCATGAGGGCGGGGTGCCGGACGACCGGGTCCACGTCGGCCAGCAGGTGCCAGTTGCGGTCGAGGTTGCGGTACCAGTTGATGCTGCTCGTGAACCCCGTCGACTCGAAGGCGGAGACGAAGACGGCCAGCTCGCGGTCGCTCAGGACGGGCTCGCCGGTCGGTGTCTCGTCCCGGGCGAGGTCGATCATCGTCGCCCCCGCTCGCGGCGGGGTCCGGAACAGGTTGCCCAGGAACCGGGCCGGGTGCTCGTCGAGCACGGCGTCCGCGACGCCCGGCTGCCGGTTGAAGTGGACGAAGTAGAAGTCGGGGCCGAGCACGGCCTCCAGGACGTCGACCCAGGGCATCTCGCCACGCTCCTGGTACGGCAGGCTGAGCGCGACGACGCCGTTCACCCGGTCCGGGTGCAGCAGGGCCAGGCCCCAGACGACGAACGCGCCCCAGTCGTGGCCGACGAACGTGGCGTCGTCGTAACCGTAGTGATCGAGGAGCGCGACCAGGTCACCCGCCAGGTGCGCGAGGTCGTAGTCGGTCACCTCGGCCGGGCGGGAGGAATTCCCGTACCCGCGCTGGTTCGGGACGATGACGTGATAGCCCGCCGCGGCCAGGGCCGGCATCTGGTGGCGCCAGGAGTAGGCGTGCTCCGGCCAGCCGTGGCAGAGCACGATCGGCTTTCCGGCGTTCTCGCGGCCCGCTTCGAAGACCTCGAGTTCCACACCGTTGACGGAGACGAAGCGGGGTTCGGGGAAAGTGTTCATGGCGTCATCGTGGCCACCTGAACCGGTCATCCCGTGACCGGTTTTCCGTGCGAATGTTGCCGGTGTGCGAGCTGACCGGCTGATGGCCATCCTGCTGCTGCTGCAACAGCGCGAGCAGCTGACCGCGGCGGACGTCGCCCGGGAGCTGGAGGTGTCCGAACGCACCGCCCGCCGCGACTTCGACGCCCTGGCCATGGCCGGCGTACCGGTCTACTCGATCCGGGGCCGGGGCGGCGGCTGGCGCCTGGTGGGCGGCGCCCGCACCGACCTGTCGGGGCTGACCGCGGGTGAGGCCAGGGCCCTGTTCCTGGTCGCCGGCCCGGCCTCGGCGGCGACGCCGGCCCTGAAAGCGGCGCTGCGCAAGCTCGTCCGCGCGCTGCCGGAGCCGTTCCGGGTGCAGGCCGAGGCCGCGGCGTCCTCGGTGATCACGGACCCGCAGCGGTGGGGGTCGAGCCCGGTGGAGCGTCGGTCGCCGCGCTGGCTCGACGCGCTCCAGGACGCGGTGATCCGCGGCGTCCAGGTGCGGCTCGGTTACGTCGACAGCGTCGGGGCCGTGACCGAGCGGATCGTCCACCCGCTGGGCATCGTCGCCAAAGGCCCGTCCTGGTATCTCGTCGGCACCACCGACGCCGGGCGGCGGACCTTCCGGATCGACCGGGTGTCGTCCGCCGACCCGACCGGCGAACCGGTGCACCGGCCGGACGACTTCGACCTGGCCGAGAGCTGGCGCGAGATCGCCGACGAGGTGGATCGGCGGCGGACGCCCCTCGAGGCCCTGGCGACCTGCGCACCCGACGGGGTGGCCCGCCTCCGGATGATCCTCGGCGACCGGCTCGAGGTCGGCGGGGCCACCGCCGACGAGCGGATCGAGGTCGTGATCCGGGGCTACAACGCGTACGCACTCGCCGGCGAGCTCGCCGGGCTGGTCGAGTGGCTCGAGGTGACCGGCCCGCCGGGCGTGCGTGACCAGCTGGCCTCGATCGGCGCCGCGCTCGTCGAGCGGTACGGCTGAACCCCGGGGCCATGCCCGGGGTCAGGCCCGGTTCGGCAGGTCGAACACGACCAGCCGACCGGCCCGCGCGCCCAGGAACTCGGCGACGACGCGGTGCTCCGGGTGCGGCAGGTACGCCTCGAGCCCGGCCCGGTCGGCGAACCGGATCACGAGCGCCCACTCGAAGCCGTTCTCGAGCCCCTCGGTGCTCACGGAGGCGCCGCTCCGGACGTCCAGCACGAACGGCAACGGACCGAGATGCCGATCGACCAGGCGGTTCGCCTCCTCGGACACGCCGATCGAACCGGCTCGCCACTCGACGAGAACGATGTGAACAATTTCCTCGGGCGACGTCATCCGCTGGTCGGTCATGACCCCAGTAGACCCTTTCGGGCGCCCGCGGATCGATCAGTACCGGCGTGACTCCGTGCTCGACTTACGTCACGCACGCATGTTCGCCGCGCCTCAGTCGGTCTCCGGGCCGTAGCAGTAGTCGCAGTCGGGCGGGCACTCGGCGGCCGTGCGGCCGCGATCGGCGGGCGGGGTGGAGAGCCGCGCCACCGGACGGGCGGGCCGGCGGGAACCCGACGACGGCAGGGTGCGCGGCGTCGAGACGAGCGTGGACGAGGACATCGGAGCCTCCCAGGGCTTCACACAGCGGTACGGAACGACGGCGCTCAACGGGCAGCCGCCGGAGTGCGGTGGGGATCGGGGTCGATCCGGCCTCGGGCTCACCGGCGCCGGTCGGCCGGTATCGCGCGCTACGAGGACGTCGCCGGGGGTCAACTCGGCGTTCGCAGGCGACGCTACGCCTCACGGTCAACGGAGTCGAGTTCTTACCCGGCGCAGGCGCCAGGACCCTCCCCTAGGGTCGCGGGATGGAGTTCGAGTTCGACGCGACCGTGTGGGAGTGGCGCGGGCCGGCGCCGTACCACTTCGTCTCGATGCCCGGTGAGCACGCGGAGTCGGTGCGCGAGGTCGCCGCGGCCGTCACCTACGGCTGGGGCATGATCCCCGTGCGGGTGCGGTTGGGCCGCACCACCTGGCGTACGTCGATGTTCCCCAAGGACGGCGGGTACGTGCTCCCGCTGCGTGACTCCGTCCGGGCGAAGGAGAAGATCGCTCCGGACGACGTCGTCCGCGTCCATCTGGTCATCGGGCGCGCCAGGGGGTGAGCGCTCGCCAGCGTGCGGGCGTCGGGCGCATGAGCAGCGCGCTGTCGAAGTGCGCCGAGCCGACCGGGAAGCGCTCGGGGTCGGCGAAGAACGTCGAGCTCATCGACGTCACGTCCAGCGGCACCAGTTCGAACCGCTCGGCGAGCAGCTCGACGCCGTCCAGCGTGCCGGGGTGGCGCCCGGCCGACCAGCCGGTCGAGTCCCGGGCGAAGAACGCGGTCGCGGCGTCGACGTCGGCGAAGAGCGAACCCGGCGGCAGCCGGTCGGCGACCGGGCCGGTGAGCGTCACCTCGATGGGGCCGGGCAGGTGGACGTCGACGCGGTCGGGTGCGGCCGTACGGCGGATCCGGGCCTGCTCGTGGACGCCGGGGAACAGCCGTCCGCCGGCCAGCGCGGTGACCGCCGAATCGGTGTGCCGGGAGCGCGGGATGAAAACGCCGTGACCGGGTTCGGGGCCCTCGTCCCACTCGACGGCGATCCGGTGGGCGGCGTTCGCGCTGCGCAGGCCGGCCCGGGCCGGGAGGCCGGCCGGGCGCACGGCCTCCAGCCACAGCAGGCAGATGCCGGCGACCGCGGCGCCGCCGACCAGGCGCGGGCGGAACGGCGCCGGCAGTAGCCGCGCGGCCGCGTCCGGGTCGACCCGGACGTTCACCAGCACGCGCTGGTCGATCCGGCAGTCCACGGTGCGCATCATGGCTTCAGTCTGCGCCTTTTTGAGCGATCGCTCAAGAGACGGTGATCCATCCCGCGCCGTCGCGGTGGAAGCGGTACGAGGCCGGACGGTCAGCGGTCGGCAGGCTGACGACAAGGGCCGGGACCGACACCGTGAACCACGGCGCGACGGGCGCGCACCTGGAGGAACACGGTGACCAGGACACCGAAGACGATGCCCGGGACCGCGCCGAGGAACGGGCGGTCCGCGAACGCCAGGCCGCCGATGCGCCCGAGCCCGCACAGGTAGATCGCCCACAGCGTCCCGGCCAGCGCACTGGCCGCGCCGAACCGGTGCCGCGGGAACGCCAGCCAGCCGGCCGCCAGCGTCGTCGCCGTGCGTCCGCCGGGGAGGAAATGCCCCACCACGATGGCGACGCCACCGCGCCGGCCGAGCGCTCGCCGCGCGCCGTCGAACGCGACCGCGGCCGCGCCCCGCCGCGGGACGCCGAAGCGCCCGACCGCGCGGCGACCGAGCGTGTAGGCGACGAAGTCGCCGGCGACCGCACCGGCGGCGGCGCTGACGGCCAGCAGGATCAGGCTCGGCTCGCCGGAGACCGACAGCGCGCTCAGACAGATGAGCAGCGAGTCCGACGGCAGCGCGGTGAACACCCCGTCGGCGAGCACCACCGACGCCAGGATCACGTACACCCACGGCGACCCGACCACATCGACGACGTATTCCGGCATCCGTCCGCACTCCCCGTGTTCGCGACAACCTGCAAACAAATATTTGCAGGTGCCAAGTCGACGAACAATTGGGGTTCGCCCCGAGTCCGACCCCGAGAGAGGCGATGATCCGAGGCGTGGGGGTGCGTCTGTGAACCGTGACGAACGCTGGCGGCAGTTCTGGGACAAGCAGGCCGGCTCCTACGACCGGCAGATGGGCTTCTGGGACCGGCGGTTCTTCGCCGACACCCGGCCGTGGATCTGCTCGCAGGCGTCCGGCGCCACGCTCGAAGTCGCGATCGGCACCGGCCTGAACCTGCCGCACTACCCCACCGGCGCCCGGCTGACCGGCGTCGAGTGGAGCCCGCAGATGCTCGAACAGGCCCGGCGGCGGGCGGTGAGCCTCGGCCGGAGGATCGATCTCACGATCGGCGACGCCCAGGCACTGCGCTTCGCCGACGACGAGTTCGACACGGTCGTCTGCACGTTCTCGCTCTGCGCGATCCCCGACGAGCGGCGAGCCGTCGACGAGATGGTCCGCGTGCTGCGTCCGGGTGGGCTGCTGTTGCTCGCCGATCACGTCGAAGCCCGGCCGTGGCTCGGCCGCCTCCTGCAGCGCACGCTCGAAGTCGTCACGGTGCCCAGCGCCGGGGAACACTGGCGGCGGCGCCCGATCCGGCACGTCGAAGCGCTCGGCCTCCCGATCGAGCGGCACGAGCGGTTCGCGGCCGGCGTCGTCGAGCGTTTCGCCGCCCGGAAGCCCGCGTAAATCCCGGCAAGGTCCGATCTGGGCGAATCACCACTCCCGAGCGTGAAGTGCTGTCACTATTGGTGCTGGGCCGGCAACCAACTGTTCAATGTTGCGTTGCGGAGGCATCGTGGGCGTCGCCAGCGGGGTACCGAGTGAACGTCGGCCTCGAGGAGCGAACCAGAGGCGGACCTTGGCGTCGCTCGCCCGGGCGGCGCACGAGTATCTCGTCGCCGGGTGGCCGGTGCTGCCGGGGGCGTACTGGTCGCCGCAGACCTGCACCTATCGCTGCGGGCGGCCGGGGTGCGACAACGGCAGCCCGCACCCGGTGGACCGCGGGGTTCCCGGCCGGTGCGGCCAGCGGGTCCCGCTGCGCTCCATCGCGGCCGACGAGGTCGGTCAGTGGTGGAACGACCGGGGGTTCAACCTGATCATGCCGACCGGCGGACCCGGGGCCACCGTGGTGGAGGGGCCGGCGCGGTTCGTCGCCGCGATCGAGGCCCGGCTGGCCGACGACGGGTGCCCATTGGCGCCCGTGCTGGCGTTGCCGACCGGGGAACGGCAGCTGTTCAGCGCGCCGATCCCGGTCGACGACGAGTTGTGGCTGGCCACCGCGATGGGTGGGGCCACGCTGCACGGCGACGGCGGGTGGGTGACGTTGCCGCCGTCGATCGTCAGCGGGGGCAGGCTGCGCTGGGAGCGGGCCCCCGAGACGATCGGGTGGCGGCTCCCACCGGCCACCGCCGTGCGCACCGCGCTGCGCGCCGTCCTGGATCCCGGCCGCGCCGCAGCCTGACGATCCGGGGCCGCACCGCGCCGCGCGCGGCCCCGGGCCTACGACCGAGGCACCGCCACCAGCGCTCCGCTCTCCATCGCCACCCACACCGCGGTGGGTGACACCCATAGACCGTGGGGCTCGTGCCCCGGCAGTGCCCGGATCGTCACCGTGCCGTCGGCCGCGATCCGGGCCAGCTCGCCCGACCCCCAGAGCGTGACCCAGCACCCGCCGGCCCCGTCCGCGGCGACGGCGTGCGGCCGGCTCGTGGCGTCGAACCCGGTGTGGTGCAGGCGGCCGGACGGGTCCACCCGGCCGACACGACCGCCGGCGATGTCGGCGAACCACACTCCTTCCGCGGCCGCGGCGACGCCGACCGGCGCGGAGCCGTCCGGGAGCGCGACGACGTCCACGGACCCGTCGTGCACCCGGACGAGCGCGCCCGCGCCGTTGAGCGCGGCCCACACCGCGCCGTCCGGCCCGACGGTGAGCATCGCCGCGCGGGCGTCGGGGACCGGGAGGTCGACGAGGACCAGCTCGTCGCCGAGCCGCCCGAGCTGGTTGCGGCCGGGCGCGGTGAACCAGATCGTGCCGTCCGGCGCGGCGGCGATGCCGTACGGCGCCGAGCCTTCGGGCAGCGCGGTCACGGTGTGCTCGCCGGACACGTCGCGCCGGCCCAGGGCGTCGCCGGCGGTGTACCAGAGCGCACCGTCGGGGGCGAGGGTCAGCAGCATCGGGCGGTCCGGCAGCGTCTCGTACGACACCTCGCCGTCCCGGACCCTGGCGAGGCCGGGCGGGCTCAGGACCGTCGCCCAGACGGTGCCGTCCGCGTCGCCGGTCACCGCGTACGGTGCACCGGTCAGCACCACTTCGGACATCACAGGCTCCCCTCTTAATGCGACGCATGTAGCATTAACGAGGTGAGTGCTCCTGCGCAACCGGTCGGCCGACCCGGTGGCCGCACCGCCCGGAACCGCCGGGCGGTGCTGGACGCGGTCGCCGACCTCCTGCTGGAGGCCGGCTACGACGGGCTGACGATCGACGCGGTCGCGGCACGCTCCGGGGTGCACCGCACGACCGTGTACCGCCGGTGGCGCGACACCGGCGGGCTGCTCGCCGACGCGCTCGACGCCGCGCGCGAGGTGCCGTGGGAGCCACCGGACACCGGATCGCTGGCCGGCGACCTCACCGAGATCAACCGGCAGATCGTCGCCGCACTGACCGAGGAGCCGTCGATCACGGCGGCGCTGATCGCGGCGTCGTTCCGCTCCCCCGCCGCCGCGGCGGCGCTGCGCTCGTTCTGGGAGGACCGGTACGCCATCGCCGCGATCGTGGTCGAACGGGTCGCGCCCGGCGTACCGGCCCGCCCGGTGCTCCTCGCGTCGTGCGCTCCGGTGTTCTACGAACTGGTGCTGCTGCGCGGCCCGGCCCCCGGCGACGAGCTCGCCGAGCGTTACGCGCGGCTGGCCGCGGCCTCGGTGAGCCGGTCCGGGGCGGCGCCGTAGGCGTCCGGCCGGTCCGGGCGGCGCGTAGGCGTCCGGCCGGTCCGACGCCGCAGCGCCCGCGACGGCGACGGCTGCGGCATCGGACGCCATCGTCCGTTCCGGCACGCTACGTCAGCGGCTGCGCGACCTCGAACGTCGCCCGCATCCGCTCGGTCCAGGTGGTGAGCACGACCGGTGCCCCCGGAAGGCCCAGGCCGGCGAGCTCTTTCGCGAGCGGCCCGTCGCCCAGCGTCAGCTCGACGCCCTCGCCGCCGAACACCACCTGCGACTCGCGCCCGCCCTGGGTGAACGTGGTGCGGTGGGGTTCGCCGCCGATCAGCGAGTAGGCCGTCATCGGCACGGCGGGGGACTCGTCGGTGCCGCCGCGGGGCGTGCGCACCGTGAACGCGTGCTGCCCGTCGACGAAGAGCGCCCAGGTGCTCGACGTCGGCGTGTTCTCGACGTCGATGCGCTCGACGGTCTTCGGGAAGCCCCAGATCGTGCGCCCGGCCTCGCAGGTGAACTCCTGGTTCACCGGCAGGCGGGTGATGAACGTGCCGTCCTCGCCGCCCGACGCCGGGCGGACGAAGAACGTGAACCCGACCTCGTGGTACGCGCCGAGGTCGTTGTCCCGGTAATCCACCAGGACGAGCGCGAAGTGCGCCCGGCCCGGTTCGTTCTCGACGACCCGGAACGCGTCACCCGGGAGTAAGGCCCGGGCCGCGGCGGCGTCCACCTCGTACAGGATCGTCGCGGCCGAAGCGTCGCGGACCTGAACGGGCATCGTGACGGTCTGACCGGCGATGTCATAGCTCGTCATAGAACACGTTCTACCGTAGAACGGCCGTGTGTAGAAGACGTGTAGAGGCGGCTGTCATGTTCTGGCGCGATTGGCACCAGAGTCACGTCCCGGGAGCAGAACCATGACCCGCACCAGGCTGACCCTGCGGCGGCTGGCCACCGCGCTGGGGTTGACCAGGGCCACCGCCGACGACCAGCCCGAACCGCCGACGCAGGTCGTGGCGGTCCTGGTGCCCTCGGGCGCCGGTTTCCGGCTCCGCGCGACCCCCGACGTGCGGGTCCCCGACGGCGCCGGCCGGATCTACCGCACTCCCGACGGCCGGATCGCGCTCGACTGGCACGAGGCGTCCTGAGTCATCCGCGCAGCGGCGCCGGGTCTCCCAGTGCCTCGGCCAGCCGCGGCGGGATCTCGCGCTTGCCGGAGCCGTCGGTGGCGATCACGACGTAGACGGTGCGGGCCGAGCACGTCACCTCGCCGTCGCGGCGCACCTCGAAGTCGAGTGCGAAGCTGGTGCGCCCGATCGTCGCGGTCGACACGGCGACGGCCGGCTCGTCGCCGTACCCCAGGCCGGTCTTCCAGTCCAGTTCGGTCCGCACGACGGCGGCGTCGTAGCCGGAGCCGGTCAACTCGGCGTAGGACAGGCCGCGGTGGGTCAGGAAGGCCGCGAACGCCTCGTCGAAGTACGTCAGATACCAGCCGTTGAACACGACGCCCTGCGCGTCGCACTCCATGTAACGCACTTTGGTGGACCACTCGAACATCCACCACCTCTACCACGCGGCCGCGTCCCGGGGGGGGTCCAGCGGCAGGGAAGGCGGACGCTCAGCCGGGTTCCGGCCCCGCCGTCGATGCTCAGGTGTCCCCGCAGAGCCCGGACGCGGGCGTCGATGCCGGCCACCCCTCCAACTGGTCCACACGTCGGCGTCGAGGAGCGCGAGTACCGCGCTCCCGGCCGCGAGACCGGTGGCCGGCAGCACCGGCCAGACCCCCGGGCGGTCCGGCGCGGGCAACCGCCGGGCCCGGCGGACCAGCGGCACGACGTACCGGGCAGCCAGCACCACCGGCAGACCGGTGACGACGGCAAGCACCCGCCCGTGGAGTGCGCGGTCGGCGAAGTAGCCCGACCAGGCCACGTCGGCGGCGGACCCGTTCCACTCCGGACGCGACACCGGCTCGGCGCGAACTCACCGGCGAGAAGCGTGACGGACGCGGTGACCACCCACCACCGCTCGGCCGGGCGCATGAGCCGCGCGGCCGGATGGGCGAGCTCACCGGCGCCGGTGAGGACGAACGACGCGATCTGCGGGTGGAGCGAGACGAGCGGCCAGGCGCCGCTGTTCCAGGCCGCCACCCGGGCCAGCGAGCCGGGTGACCGCGCCGCGCAGGAGCAGCCCGGCCCGGCCGACCGGCGGAGGGAAGCGGCTCCCCGCGCTCAGCCGCTGACCGCCGGACGGAAGCCGTCGCGCCATGACGTCCGGCGGGGCGACCAGCCGAGCGCGCGGGCCTTCGCGTTCGTCGCGCCGCGGGCCCAGCCCTGGCGGGGCGCGTCGGCGCGCGGCGGGGGCGGTGCGCCCACGGCGGCGCAGAACACCGGCGTCCACCGGTACCCGTCGGCCGGTTCGTCGTCGACCACGTTCACCGCGCCGGGCGGCCAGTCCAGGGCGGCGACCGCGGCCGCCGCGGCGTCGTCGACGTGGACGAAGCTGGTGACGTCGGCGGTGGCGGGCAGGTCACCGGCGCGGGCGCGGGCCGCCTGGCTGCCGTCCGGCCAGTACCAGGTGCCGGGCCCGTAGAACAGGCCGTTGCGCAGGACGACGGCGTGCGTCACCTCGCGCGCGGTGGCCTCCATCGCGGCCACGGCGTCGACGGTGATCCGCCGGGCGGGGCCGGTGCCCGCTGGAATCCCGTCGGGCGCCGGGCCGGTGTCCAGCGGGGTGTCCTCGGACGCCGGGGTCGCGCCGGGCTCGTAGCACCACGCGATGCTCTGCACGATCAGCCGTCCGACACCGGCCGCGCGCGTGGCGTCGACCAGGTTGCGGGTGCCGGCGACGCGGAGCGCCGCGTTGGCCGCCCCGCTTCCCCCGGCGAGATCGGTGAGCTGGTGCATCACCAGGTCGGGTGCGGCCTCGGCGACGGCCAGGCGGGTGGCCTCGGCGTCGAGCACGTCACCGCGGACCGCGTGCGCGCCGACGACCGCGCCCGGCGTGCGCGCCAGCACGGTGACGTCGTGGCCGCCCTCGAGCAGCGCGGGCACGATCCGCCGCCCGAGGACGCCGGTTCCCCCGGCGAGGAAGATCCGCATCACGGATGCCGGAGGTGACGGCGGGCGGCGATCTCGTCCGCGGTGAGGTACGTCAGCATCTCGACGCCCGGCGCGCACACCATCACCGCGAGGAACCGGGCCCACGCGTCGGGCCGGTTGTTCGCGGCCCGGTAGTGCACGACGTCGCCGCCGGGCTCCGAGAACGTGTCGCCGGCCCGCAGCACGCGCGGCGCCTCGCCTTCCAGCTCGAAGATCACCTCGCCCTCGAGGACGTAGCCGAAGACCGGGCCGGAGTGCCGGTGCGGCGGCGACCCGCCGCTGCCCGGTGCGACCTCGACGAGCGCCGTCATCACCCCGGCGTCCGCCGGGAAGTCCGGCCTTTCGACGTCGGCGAGCACCGTGAACCTGTCGTCCATGGCTCGACCGTACGGCCCAGCGGCCCATGGCGATGGGCCACTTGGAATCAGCCTTCGTGGGCCAATTAGCCTCGGGTCCGTGCCCGAACTTCTGCTCGACCTCGGCGGTGCCCGCAGCCGGGCCGCCCTCGAACACCGCGTGCGCGACGCGATCCGCGGTGGCCGGCTGCGTGCCGGCGTCGCGCTGCCGCCGTCCCGCGTCCTCGCCCGCGACCTGGGGCTGGCCCGCAACACGGTGGCCGACGCCTACGCGCAGCTGGTCGCCGAAGGGTGGCTGGTCGCGCGGCAGGGAGCGGGTACCTGGGTCGCCGCGGGCACACCTGGCGCGACCCGTCGCCCGGCGGAGACCCCGGCCGAGCCGGCTACCCGGTTCGACCTCCGCCCCGGCCGCCCCGACGTGGCCTCGTTCCCGCGCACCGCCTGGGCCGCCGCGGGCCGCACCGCGTTGCGCCGCGCCCCGTCGGAGGCGTTCGACTACCCCGATCCGCGGGGCCGCCCGGAGCTGCGTGCCGCGCTGGCCCACTATCTCGGCCGGGTGCGCCAGGTCGACGTCGACGTCGAGCACCTCGTCGTCGTGTCGGGGTACACGCAGGCCGTGGCGCTGGTGGCGGAGATCGTCGGCGGCGGCTCGATCGTGCTGGAGGATCACGGTTTCGGCCACCACCGCTGGATCGTCGAGCGCAGCGGCGCGACCGTCCACTTCGCCGCCGCCGGACGGCCGGACGAGGCTCCCGACGCCGACGCGGTGTTCGTCACCCCCGCCCACCAGTTCCCGCTGGGCGTCGCGCTCGCCCCGGAGCGCCGCCTCGCGCTGCTGGAGCGGGTGCGCCGGACCGGCGGGTTCGTCGTCGAGGACGACTACGACGGCGAGTTCCGCTACGACCGGAAGCCGGTGGGGGCGCTGCAGGGGCTCGACCCGGCCCGGGTGGTCTACGTCGGCACCGCGAGCAAGAGCCTGGCCCCGGCGGTCGGCCTGGCCTGGATGGCCGTACCCGACGCGCTGCTCGACCGCGTCGTCGAGGCCAAGACCGCGGCCGACCGGTTCACCGGCGCGCTGGAACAGCTGACGCTGGCCGAGTTCCTCACCAGCGGCGGGTACGAGCGGCACGTCCGCCGCTCCCGGCTGCGGTACCGCCGCCGGCGCGATCACCTGCTCGCGGCGCTGACGCCCCTGCCGGGCCTGCGGGTCAGCGGGATCGCCGCCGGGCTGCACGCGCTCGTCGAGTTCACCGACGGGCGCACGGCCGACGACGAACCCGCGCTGGTGGCCGCCGCGGCCGCCCACGGTGTGCGGGTGCAGGGGCTGGGCGAGCTCCGGCACGTCGCGGGAACCTACCCGGCGGCCCTGGTGCTCGGCTACGGCACGCCCCCCGATCACGACTACCGGGCCGCCGTCGACGCGGTGGTCTCCGTGCTCGCTACCCGAAGGCCAGCGCGTTCGTCGGGGCGGTGAAGGACTCGGCCGGGAGGCCGGGCAGCACGGCGACGAGCGTCTCGCGGGTGACGTTGATCGGGGTCTTGGTGTCGGGCACCTCGTCGTCGTACTTGTCGGGGTTGGCCAGGAACGACGCCGCGACCAGGTTCGGGGTGAAGCCGATGAACCAGGCGGCGTTGTTGTCGTCGGTGGTGCCGGTCTTGCCCGCCACCGGGCGGTCGATCGCCGCCCCCACGCTGGCCGCGGTGGGGTTGCCGCCCGGGTGCGCGCACGCGAGCCCGACCATCGACTGCTGCCCCACCGGGCACCGCGCCATGTCGGCCGCGGCGTCGGCCACCGACGGGCTGAACGCCTGCCGGCAGCTGGGATCCGCGAGCGACGCGACCTGCTTGCCGCCCTGGTCGCTGATCGACGTCAGCGGCAGCGGCGCGCAGTACGTGCCCCGCGCCGCCACGGTCGCGTACGCGTTCGCCATGTCCAGCGGCGAGACCTGCGCGGTGCCCAGCGTGAACGAGCCCCACGCGGTGGGACTGCGCTGCGCGGCCCGCGCGAGCTGCACGTCCTGGCTGCCGCGCAGCACGACCCCGGCCGACTCCGCCGCCGCGATCGCCGACTTCACCGTCACCGCTTCCTCGAGCTGGATGAAGTACGTGTTCGCGGACTCGCCGAACGCGCTCGACATCGTCTGCTCCCCGGTCATCTTCGGCGAGGCGTTCTTCGGGCAGTACCGGTCGCCGCCCACCGCGCACTCGCCCGGGTACTTCGAGACGTACCGGTCGGGCGCGAACAACTCGTGGCCGAGCGGGATGCCCTTCTGCAGCGCGGCGATCGCGGTGAACATCTTGAACGTCGAGCCGGCCTGGTAGCCCGGCGACATCGACGACCCGCTGAGCAGCGGAACCACGGTCTGGCCGGCCCCGATCCCGAACGCCCGGTTCACCGCCATCGCCTTCACCCGGCCGGTGCCCGGCTCGACCAGCACGACGCCGGTGGCGAACCGTTTGTCCGCGGTGTCCAGCGCCGCGTCGACCTGCTGCTGCGCGGCCTTCTGCATGCCGACGTCGAGCGACGACACGATCGAGTAGCCGCCCTTGCGCAGGTTGTCCACGCGCTCGGCGGTGGTCGGCCCGAACGCCGGGTTCGACTTCCACCAGTCGAGGAACCAGCCGCAGAAGAACCCGTACGCGGTGTCGCCGTTCTCGCACGACTGGGCGCTGGACTTCGGCTGCAGCCCCAGGTCGCTGACGCTCACCGCGTCGGCCTGGGCGCGGGTGACGTACTTCAGCTTCACCATCTGGTTGAGCACGTAGTCACGGCGGTCGATCGCGAACCTGTGGTCGTTCTCCACCGGGTTGTACTGCGTGGGGTTCTGCGCCAGCCCGGCGATCATCGCGGCCTCGGCCAGCGTCAGCTCCGACGGGGGTTTGCTGAAGTACGCCTGCGAGGCGGCGTAGATGCCGTAGCCGCCGTTGCCGAAGTACGTGATGTTCAGGTAGTTCGCGAGGATCTGGTCCTTGTCGAGCTCGTGTTCCAGCGCGATCGCGTACCGGATCTCGCGCAGCTTGCGCCCGGCCGTGTCCTCGGTGGCCAGTCGCTCCTCCGCGGGCGTCTTCGCGCCGTAGCGCAGGCTCGCCCGCACGTACTGCTGGGTGAGCGTGGACGCGCCCTGCGTCGAACTGCCTTGTTTCTGGTTGTTCACGAACGCCCGGACGATGCCCTTGAGGTCGACGCCGCGGTGCTCGTAGAACCGGTTGTCCTCGGCCGCGACCATGGCCTGGCGCATCACCGGCGCGATCTGGTCGAGCGAGACGTTGCGCCGGTTCTCGTCGTAGAACTCGGCGATCTCGGTCCTGCCGTCGCTGGCGTAGAGCGTCGACGCCTGCGGGGCGGGTGGGAGCTCGAGATCGGCCGGCAGGTCGCTGAACGAGTCGGACGCCGACTTGGCCGTCAGGCCGGTGAACCCGGCGGCCGGGAACGCCGCGGCCGCGAGCACGACGCCGGCCAGCAGCCCGCACAGCACCAGCGACGCGATCAGATGCCGGCTCCGTCGAGTCTTCGTCACTCCGTCGCCCCCTCGACCGCCCGGTTCGTGCCCCAGACAGTAAGTCGGCGAACTTAAGAAATTGATGTCCGCTACGGGGTAGCGACGTTGTGCTATGACGACTCTCCGTAGTGGCAAAGCTCACTTTGTGGAACTTGATTGACAGTGTGCTGTCACATAAGATGACAGCACACTGTCAAAGGAGTGCGCCATGACGACCGTTGCCCTGTACGCGACCGACACGATGGCCGACTGGGAGTACGGCTACCTGGTGGCCGGCCTGGCGATGGCCGGGGGCGAGCTGCGGGTGTTCGGCGCACCCGGCGTCACCGAGGTACGCACCATGGGCGGGCTGCGGCTGCTCGTGGAGCCGGCGCCCGAGGAGTTCGACGCGCTCGTGCTGCCCGGCGCCGACACCTGGGAGACCGGGCACGACGAGGTCCTCGAGCTGGCGCGCCGATCGCTCGACGACGGGGTCACGGTGGCGGCCGTCTGCGGCGCGACGTTCGGCCTCGCGCGCGCCGGGCTGCTCGACGACCGGGCGCACACCAGCAACGCGCCCGACTACCTGCCGGACTACCGCGGTGCGCACCGCTACCGGGAGGCCGCGGTGGTCACCGACCGGAACCTGATCACCGCACCGGCCACCGCGCCGATCGACTTCGCCCGCGCGCTGTTCGAGGAGCTGGCGCTGTTCCCCGCGCCGGTCGTCGAGGCCTGGTACGGGCTCTACACCACCGGCGAGCGTCGCTACTACGAGCAGCTGGTGGGCGCGTGAGCACACGGTCGTCGGCCGGTGACGCGCTCACCGACGCCGTGCTTCCGGTGTTCGAGCTCAACGGTGAACTGCTGGCCGCCGCGCGCGACATCAGCGAGCCGGCCGGCCTGACCCCGGCCTGGTGGCAGGTGCTCGGTGCGACGCTCGACCAGCCGCTGAGCGTCTCCGACGTCGCGCGTCGCGTCGGGTTGGGGCTGGCCAGGCAGAGCGTGCAGCGCACGGCCGACCTGCTGGTCGAGAAGGGCTGGGCCACGTACGGCGCGAACCCGCACCACCGCCGGGCGAAACTGCTCTCCCCCACCGACACCGGGCGCGCCACCCTGGAACGGCTGCGCGACGCCCAGCACGCCTGGGCGGACGCGGTCGGCGCGGACGTGGGCGAGGAGGCGCTCCGGGCTTTCGTCGACACCGCGCAGCGCATCGCCGAGGCCTCGCGCGCCTACCGCGCGGGACAGCTCTCCCGACCCGCCGGGAGGTCTGCCCCTCGGGCCCGGGACAGCGGTAGGTGAGGCAGCTGGCCGGGCGCGCTCTCACTTCCGCGGGTGGGCCGGAGTGGCCGGTTAGCGTCCGGCGGCATGAGAGCAGTGCAGTTCGCGCAGTACGGGCCGCCGAGCGTGCTCGAAGTCGTCGAGGTCGCCGAGCCGCACGCGGGACCGGGGGAGGTCCGCGTCGCGGTGCGGGCGTCGGGGCTCTCGACGGGCGAGACGCTGATCCGCTCGGGGGCGATGCGCGCGGTCGTGCCGGCGGTTCTGCCCTGGCGGACCGGGTTCGACGCCGCCGGGGTGGTGGACGAGGTCGGCGCCGGGGTGACCGGGGTGGCGATCGGCGACGCGGTGTTCGGCTGGGTCTCACCCGGCACCCGCGGCGCCAACGCCGAGATCGCCGTGCTCGTGGCGTGGGCTCCGAAACCGGCCGGGTGGAGCTGGGACGAGGCCGGGGGCGCGGCCGGGTCGGTCGAGACGGCCACCCGCGTGCTGGACCGGCTGGCGGTCGGCGACGGCGACACCGTGCTGATCAACGGCGCGGCCGGGGGCGTCGGCACGGTCGCGGTGCAGCTGGCCGTGGCCCGTGGCGCGCGGGTCGTCGGCACCGCCGGCGTGTACAACCACGAGTTCCTGCGGGCCCTCGGCGCGCACCCGACCACCTACGGCCCCGGCCTGACCGAACGGGTGCCGCCGGGCGTCGACGCGGTCTTCGACTGCGCCGGCGGCGCGCTCCCCGACCTGATCGCGCTGGCCGGCGACCCGGACCGGGTCGTCACGATCGCCGACCTCACCGCCCCCGCAGTGGGCGTGCACCTGTCCTCCGGCGGCACCGATCCGCTCGCCGACCACGCGCTCGGCCTCGCGGTGGACCTCGCCGCCCAGGGACGCCTGACCATCCCGGTGGCGGCCACGTTCGGGCTGGAGGAGGCCGCCGCCGCGCACGAACTCAGCGAGGGCCGTCACGCCCCCGGCAAGATCGTGTTCAGCGGGTCGTACCCGCCCGCACCATCTCCACGGTCTTGACGACCCGGTCGGCCCGGGTGGCCTCGCGCTTCGCCTCGGTGACCCACCGGACGAACTCCTTGCGGTGCGAGTAGGCCAGGCCGGTGAACGCGGACTCCGCGGCCGGGTCGGCGGCCAGCGCGGCGGCCAGGTCGGCGGGCACCTCGACGGTGCGCTCCCCCGCGTCGGCCGAGATCTGGACGTCGTAGGTCGCGCCGAGTTCCACGCCTGCCTGCGCGCGGGCGGCCTTGGCCAGGCCGATCATGTTCTCACCGCCCATCCGGGCCAGCCGCAGCGCGAGCGTGACGCCGTTGACCGTGACCGTCACCGGGAACGCCTTCTTCCCGTCCCCGAGTGCGGCGGCCTGCTCATCGGTGAGCACGAACGCTCCGGCCGGGCCCCGGGGCTCGAGGATCGCGCTCAGCCGCAACGTCTGTCCCATGCCGGTGACGTTAACCCAGGTCGTCCGGGCGCCGGGAGGTTCCGGCCGCGTACCGCTCGCGGAAACGCTCCTCGCCAAGCGCCGCGACGGTGGCGTCCCGGACCGCGGCCAGCTCGGCGGCGTCGTCCGGGTCCGGTACCTGGCCGATCGCCGCGAACGCGGCGTCGACGCTTCCCAGCAGTTCCGCGGCGCGCTCGTGGTCGCCCTCGGCGCGGGCCAGCGCGGCCCCGCCGATCGCCAGGTACGCGAGCATCGCCGGGTCGGCGGTGCGCCGGCGGACCGCCGCGAACAGCTCGCGGGCCCGCTCGAGGTCACCGAGGTGCAGCTCGGTGAACGCCAGGTTGTACGACTCGGAGGTCACGGTCTCCGGCCGACCCAGCTCCTCGTTCAGCGCGATGCTCGCCCGGTAGCGCTCCCGCGCGGTGAGGTGGTCGCCGGACAGGCGGGCCACGGCGGCGAGCACGTGCCGCGGCCGTTCCTCCAGAGCCCGGTCGCCCGCGGCCATCGCGACGACGAGCGCGGCCTCGGCCAGCTGCTCGGCCCGGGGCCGGTCCTCCTCGCGGAGGGCCACGCGGGCCAACGCGTAGAGCGCCTCGACCTCGCCCGCCGAATCCCCGGTCGTGCGCGCACGCTCCACTTCGGCCTGCGCCAGCAGGGTCACCGCTGCGGTGTCGCCCCGCCGGAACGCCGCCCGTACCTCCTGCGCGAACCCCATCTGTCGGACCCTAGCCGTACGGTCGCGGTATGGACGAAGCGTTGTCGTTGTTCGAGAGCGAGGGGCCGGCGCGCCCGCTCGCCGATCGGCTGCGTCCGACGACGCTCGGCGAGGTCGTCGGCCAGGCCCACCTGCTGGCGCCCGACGCACCGCTCGGGCGCATGGTGGCCGAGAAGCGCCTGGTCTCGATGATCCTGTGGGGCCCGCCGGGCTGCGGCAAGACGACGATCGCGCGGCTGCTGGCCGAGCGCAGCGACCTCGTCTTCGAGCCGCTCTCGGCCACGTTCTCCGGCGTCGCCGACCTGCGGAGGGTCTTCCAGGCCGCCACCAAGCGCCGCGAGCTGGGCCGGGGCACGCTGCTCTTCGTCGACGAGATCCACCGGTTCAACCGCGCCCAGCAAGACAGTTTCCTGCCCTACGTCGAGGACGGCACGGTCGTGCTGGTCGGCGCCACCACCGAGAACCCGAGCTTCGAACTGAACGGCGCGTTGCTGTCGCGCTGTCAGGTGTTCGTCCTCAAACGCCTGAACGACGACGCCCTGGAGACGCTCGTCGAGCGCGCCGGGCCCGTGCCCCTCACCTCCGACGCCCGTCAGGCCCTGATCGCGCTGTCCGACGGCGACGGCCGCTACCTGCTCAACATGATCGAGCAGCTCCCCACGAGCGGCCCGCCACTCGACGTCGCCCGGCTCGCGGAGCTGGTGCAGAAGCGCGCGCCGCTCTACGACAAGAAGCAGGAAGGGCACTACAACCTGATCTCCGCGCTGCACAAGTCGATGCGCGGCTCCGATCCCGACGCGACGCTGTACTGGCTCGCGCGCATGCTCGAGGGCGGTGAGGACCCGCTCTACGTCGCCCGCCGGCTCGTCCGCTTCGCCACCGAGGACGTCGGGATGGCCGATCCGCAGGCGGTCGCGCAGACGCTCGCCGCCTGGGACGTGTACGAGCGGCTCGGCTCCCCCGAGGGTGAGCTGGCCATCGCCCAGGCGGCGGTCTACCTGGCCACGGCGCCGAAGTCGGTAAGCGTGTACCGCGGCTTCGACGAGGCCCGCGCGGCCGCGCGGCGCACGGGTTCGCTGATGCCGCCCGCGCACATCCTCAACGCCCCCACCGGCCTGATGCGTGACCTCGGCTACGGCGAGGACTACCAATACGACCCCGACACCCCCGACGGCTTCTCGGGCGCGAACTACTTCCCCGACGGCATGGACCGCGAGACGTTCTACCGGCCCACCACGGACGGCAACGAGGCCGGGGTCAGCGAGCGCCTCGCCCGCTGGTCCGCCCTCCGCGAGGACGTGTAGTAGTACTTCAGGCATGCGGCAGAACCCGGCTCGGCGTACCGCGCTGCTCGACGCGGCCATCGAGGTCCTGGCCCGGGACGGGTCACGCGGGCTGACCCTGCGCGCCATCGACAAGGAGGCCGGGGTCCCCACCGGCACCGCGACCAACTACTTCGCCAATCGCGACGAACTGCTCGCGCAGGTCATGCGGCGCACGCGGGAGCGTCTGACGCCCGATCCGGAGGCGCTCGCGGCCACGATGACGCAGGCGCCGTCGCACGCGCTGGCCGGTGAGCTGATGCGCCAGCTGCTCGATCGTCAGCGCGCGGACCGGTCGAGCAACCTCGCGATGCTCGAGCTGCGGCTGGAGGCCACCCGCCGCCCCGATCTCTACGCCGAGCTCAGCGGCTTTCTCGCGGCCGAGCACCGGGAGCTCGTCGACTACCACGTGGCGGCCGGGCTCCCCGGCGACCGCACCGGCGTCGCGTTGCTGTACTTCGCGATGTTCGGCCTGGTCGTGGACTCGTTGACGATGCCGGCGATCGTCGAGGGCTACGACACCGACGCACTGATCCAGGAGCTCGTCGAGCACGTGCTAGATTCGTAACCACTTCAAGTGCAGTGGTTAGGACGTCATGCGAAAACTGGTCTACTACGTCGGCGTCAGCATCGACGGGTACATCGCCGGCCCCGACGGATCGTTCGACTTCTTCCCGCTCGGCGAGGACCTGGCCGGGTGGATCGGCGCGAACCTCCCGGAGACGCTGCCGACGCACGCCCGGGCGCACTTCGGGGTCGGGAACGCCGCCAACAAGCGGTTCGACACGGTGGTGATGGGGCTGGGCACCTACCGGCCGGCGCTCGACGCCGGCATCGCGAGCCCGTACGGGCACCTGCGCCAGTACGTCGTCTCGAGCACGCTCGGCGGGATCGCCGACCCGGCGGTCGAGCTGGTCGGCCGCGACCCGGTGGCGCTGGTACGTGCGCTGAAGGCCGAGGAGTCCCCGTTCGACGTCTGGCTGGCCGGCGGGGGCACGCTCGCGGCGGCCGTCCTCCCGGAGATCGACGAGCTGGTCATCAAGAGCTACCCGATCGTCGTCGGCGACGGCATCTCCGCCTTCACCGGCGCGTTCGGCCCCACCGCGTTCACGCCCGCGCACCGCGAGACCTTCGCCTCCGGCTCCACCGTGACGCACTACGCCCGGACGTGACCTACGGCTTCTGACGCTGCCGCCGGAAGGCCCCGGGCGTCGTGCCGCGATCGCGGAGGAACGCGCGGGTGAACGACGGCACCGACCGGTAGCCCACCCGGGCGGCGACGGCCTCGACCGGGTCACGGGTGTCGCGCAGCCGGGAAGCGGCCAGATCCATGCGCCACTGGGTGACGTACGCCGCCGGGCTGCGACCCATGGCCGCCTGGAAGCGCCGCGCCAGCGTCGCCCGGGAGACGTTCAGCGCGGCGGCCAGCGTGGCGGCCGACCAGTCCCCGGCCGGATCGGCGTGCACTCGTTCCACGGCGTCCCGCACGATCGGGTCGTCGGCCCAACCCAGCCAGCCACCGCGCCGGTGCTCCGGCTGCCGGGCCAGCCAGGCCCGGACCAGCTGGATCAGGATGAGGTCGACCAGGCTGTCGACGACGGCCGTGGTGGCGAGTTGCGGGTGGGAGAGCTCGCGGCCGAGGAGCCGCACGACGTCGTCCAGGTACGCCGCCCCGGGCTCGCCGCCCTCGACGTGCAGGAAATCGGGTAGCTCGTCGAGGACCTGCGTCCTGGTGACGTGGTTGCAGTCGTAGTAGACGGTGAAGATCCGCGTGCGCGGCGGGCCGGAACCGAGGCGCAGGCACTGACCGGCGCCGCCGCGAGCCGGGATCGGTACCGGTTCGCCACCGGGGTCGTCACCCAGCCGGTGCTTCGCGCCGATCGGCAGCATGACGACGTCGCCCGCCGCCAGGTCCACGTGCCGCCCGTCGTCGGTCACGAGCGAAGCGCCGCCGCTGAGTACCGCGTGGGTGGCGATGCCCGGGTGGCCCGACACCTCCGCGCTCCACCGGCTGCCCGCCTCGATGCGCGTCCCCACGGTGCCCTTCAGGCCGGAGAGACGCAGTACCTCGGTGACCGGATCCACGCAGCCACCGTAGCAACGTGCGCCGATCGGATAAGAAAAAAGCAGAATTTGAGCATCGTCTGGTGCGGGGTACGCGCCATAACGTGAAGTCATGACGCTATCGGGATCTACCGCGCTGGTCACCGGTGTCGGGGCCGGAAACCTCGGGCATCACTTCGTCCAGCAGCTGCTCGATCGGGGTGCGAGGCGGGTCTACGCCACGGCCCGCCGCCCCGAGCTGATCGACGCGCCCGGAGCCCACGTGCTGCGGCTCGACCTCACCGACCACGCGTCGATCGCCGCGGCGGCGGCGACGGCGCACGACGTCGATCTGCTGATCAACAACGCCTCGATGTCCTCGCCCGGGCTCGCCCTCGCCGACGGCGACCCGGACCTGATCCGCCGCCAGTTCGACACCAACGTCTTCGGCACGCTCCAGATGGTGCGCGCGTTCGCGCCGGTGCTGGCCGCGAACGGCGGCGGGGCCGTGCTCAACGTGCTGTCGGCCGCGGCCTGGGCGACCTCCGACGGCCTCCACGTCTACGCCGCCTCCAAGGCCGCCCTGTGGAGCATGACCAACAGCCTGCGCGACGAGCTGTCCGGCGCGGGGACGTTCGTCAGCGGCCTCGTCTTCGGCATGGCCTCGACTCCGGTGCTGAAGGCGTTCGCCGACGCCGTCGCCGGGGCAGGAGCGCTGGACGCGCTGATGACCGACCCGGCCGTGATCGTGGACCGGGCGCTGCGTGGCCTCGAATCGGGCCGTACCGAGATCCTGGCCGATCAACTCGCGGTCGACGCGAAGGCCGCGCTGTCGGGCGAGGGTCCTTCGGTCTACGCGACCCTGCTGGGCCAGTAACAACGGCGGCCCGTCGGCGCGAGGGGCGCCGGCGGACCGCCGTCAGGGGCGCGACCGGGGGTGTCGCGGGTCGGTGGGGCCTAGCGGGTGCCGTACATCGCGGCGAGGCCCTTGTAGTCGCCGAGGCCGAGCGTGCGCTTGCCGACCGAGCAGGCCGAGAGGGCCGGGGTCATGACCGCGCTGGCGTGGGCGGTCTGGTCGACGTGGTTGAGGCCCAGCGAGTGGCCCCGCTCGTGCAGGACGACCGACTGCAGGTCGTAGGCGTTGGCGCAGTTCGCGGTCGAGGTGAAGAACTTGTACTGGGTGTTGAGCGCGGTGTCGGTGCCGGTCACCGTCTTGGCGCCGTTGACGGTCTTGTAGTACGTGCAGGTCATCCCGAGCCACTTGCCGTTGCCGGCGACCCAGCCGATGACGTTGCGGCCGTCGTTGCCGATGCAGTTGCCGGCCGCGCCGACCTGCACGGCGGCGGAGGTCTGGCCGCCGTAGTTCGCCGCGAGGCCGATCGTGCGCTGGCCGCAGGCCGAGGAGAGGGCGGTCGTGCCGGAGGTGACCGCGGCGGCGGCGGTGCCGGAGAGCGCGGCGGGGGTACCGGCCGGGTTGTAGTACCAGGTGAAGCTGGGAAGCTTCCAGCCGGCCAGGGCGTAGGCGCTGTCGGTGCAGGTCTTGGCGGCGTCGGCGCGGGTGGTGATCGCGTTCGCGGCCTGCGCGACGGAGTGCTCGTGCTTGTCGGTCTTGACGACGACCGAGCCGTCGGCCGAGCGGCTGACGGTGATCGAGAGGTCCCCGGAGGTGCTCTGCGCGGCGGCCTGGACACCCTCGCCGGCGGCGGGGATGCGAACCGTGAGGCCCTGGTAGCGAACGTCGGTGCCGTCGGTGGCGACCGCGGAGACGTCGGTCCCGGCGTCGGCGGCGACCAGCGTGACGCGGGCCGGAGCGGCGGAGACGGCAGCGGGGGCGGTGGCGATGCCTGCGCCGACCGCCACGGTGGCGGCCACGGCAGCGAGCGCGGCGACCGTGGTGGTCGGGGCGAGGGCGGACCGGAGAGGCAGCAGGTTACGCATGCCACCCATGTCGGAAGCCCCCAGTGCGGGAGCCGGTGCGGAAAAGTTTCCGATCAGGAGCCCTCACGAGCCGCGGGCCGGCCCCCGTCGGAGCCGGCCCGCACGAGGGCCGGCCCGCACGAGGGCCGGCCCGCACGAGGGCCGGCCGCGCGTGGTCTCACACCTCGATCGGCACCTCGTAGACCTCGGCGGTCGGGTGACCGGCGCGCTCGTGAACACGCATGATCGCCTCCTTGCTCGGGCCGTGCGCGAGGCAGAACACCTTGCCGCTCTCCGGGTCGAGCCAGGCCCGCTCGAAGTGCACGCCCTCGTCCGCCTCGATCGCGAGGTCGGCCTCGTGGGCCTCCTTCAGCTGCTCCGCGGTGACTCCGACGAAGCCGCTGTGCACGTCGATGAACGTCGCCATTGCTGTTCCTTTCGTTGGTGGGTTCAGCGTCGCGGCGGCGAGCGTGTCCGACATCGGTCAGACCACCTAGAGAGGCTCCGTTTCGGCCTAGGTTCTCCGGGCATGGGGATGCGGTCGGAGGCCTGCCTCTGCCCGGTGCTGATCGGCCGGGGCGGCCTGGTCGAACACGCCGGCCGGCGCACCGGCGAGATGCTCGACGGCGCCGGAGGGATGCTGTTCCTGGCCGGTGAGGCCGGCATCGGCAAGACGCGGCTGCTCGCCGAGATCGTCGAGCGCGCGGCCGCCCGGGGTGCGCGGATCGCGCGGGCGGGTGCGTTCCCCCGCGACGCCGAGGTGGCCGGTGGCCTGCTGCTCGGCCTGACGACGAGCCTCGGCCCGCTCGGCCACCCGGCCGGCGCGCTGGCCGAGCGATTCCGCGGTGCGGTCACCGGGGGCAGCGCGGACGGCACCCGGTGGCGGCGGTTACTGGTCCACGACGCGGCCGACGCGCTCGTCGCCGCGGACGAGCCGCTGGTGATCGCGCTCGAGGACCTGCACTGGGCCGACGAGCTGTCGCTGGACGTCCTGGACCGGGCGGCACCGCGCCTGCGCACCGCGCCCGTTCTCGTGGTGGCGACCTACCGCAGCGACGAGCTCTTCCCGCACTCGGCGCTGCGGACCTGGCGCACCCGGCTGCTGACCGGCCGCGCCGCCGAGGAACTGCGGCTGCCCCGCCTCGACCGGGACGCGACCGCGCGGATGGTCGCCGCGATCCTCGGCTCCGTCCCGGGTGACCGGTCGGCGGCGGCGTTGTTCGAGCGCAGCGACGGGATCCCGCTGCACGTCGAGGAACTGCTCGCGGCGGCCGGAGCCGACGGCGCCGGGCCCTGCCAGTCGACCGCGCCCACCGTCCGGCTGCCCGACACGCTCGCCGACGCCGTGCTGGGTCGCTCGCGCGAGCTGTCCGAGGACTCGCTCGCGGTGGCCGCCGCCGCGGCCACGATCGGTCGTCGTTTCGACGTCGACCTGCTCACCGCGGTGACCGGGACGTCGCCCGAGCACGTGGACGCCGCGCTCCAGGTTCTCCGCGACCGGTTCTTCGTCTCCCCGGGTGCGGACGGCACCGGCTACGACTTCCGGCACGCGCTGATCCGCGACGCGCTCTACGACGCCCTTCCCCCGCACCGCCGGCGCTTCCTGCACGCCCGCGTCGCCGACGCCGCCCGCGACGCCGGGTTCGGCGACGCGTTCCTCTCCGACCACTACGAGCGCGCCCACCAACACCGGGCGGCGTTCACCAGTGCCCTCGCCGCCGCCCGGCACGCCACCGCGATGTCGGCCCACGTCGAGGCGACCGCGCTCTACCGCCGGGCCCGGCGCACGATGCCCGCGGACACCCCGGACGACGTGCGCGGCGACCTGCTGACCGCGCTCTCGATCGAGCTGATCGCGATCGACGACGTGCCCGGCGCCGAAGCGACGCTCACCGACGCCTACGCCCACCGGCTGGCGCAGGACGAGACGATCCAGGCCGCGAAGCTGGTCCCGGCGCTGGTCACCGCGCGCCATCGACTCGGAGCCGACCTCGGATACCGGGTGGGGCTGCTGCGTGAGGGCCTCCGGCTGATCGACGAACGCACCGACACCACCGCCGAGCACGTCCGCGCCCGGCTGCTCGCCGCGATGTCGGCCGTGTACATGTTCGACCGGCGTCTCGACGAGTCCCTCACCCACGGCGAGGCCGCCCGGGCGCTGGCCACCGCGCTCGGCGACGACCGGACGCGCTGGTCGGTGGATGCCACGATCGCCCCGGTGCTTCTCTTCGCCGGCCGGATGGACGAGGGCTGGGAACTGGCCGACTCGACGATCGCCGAGACGCTCGCGGCCGACGCCGAGCCGGAGGCCAGCCGCGCGTACCAGATGGTCGGCAGCTCCGCGGCGGTGCTCGTCGAGTACGACGCCGCCGACCGCTACCTCGACGCGGGTATCGCCTACGCCGAGCGCACCGAACAGTTCGGCGACCGCAACTACATGCTCGCGATGCGGGCCCGGGTGCAGTGGGCGACCGGCGCCTGGGCCGACGCCCGGCCCAACGCCGAGCGCGCGCTCGCCGACTTCGGCGACACCGTCCTGACCCGGATCCTGGCGCTCCAGGTGCTCGGGTTCCTCGCGATCGGGCGCGGCGACGGGGCCGCGGCGCGTGAACACCTCGACGCCGCGTACGGCGTCGGCACCGAACTGCGCGAGGTGCAACGGCTCTCGCCGACGATCTGGGGCCTGGCCGAGCTCGCGCTCCGGGGCGGGGACACCGTCGCGGCGCGGGCCCGGTGCGAGGAGGGCCTGGCGGCGTCCGAGCAGGTCGGCGACGCGGCGTACCTGTTCCCGTTCGTGGTCACCGGCGTCCGGGCGTACCTGGCGGACAACGACCCGACCCGCGCCCACGTGTTCCTCGGCCGGTGCGCCACGCTCCTGGAGAAGCGGAGCATCCCCGGCACGCTGCCCGCCCTCGACCACGCCGAAGGGTTGTTGCACCTGCACGAGGGTCAGACCGGCAAGGCACGCGTCGCGCTCGAGGCCGCGGGCGCGGAGTGGGACCGGCGCCGGCAGTTCTGGGAGGGCACGCAGGCGTTGCTCGACCAGGCCCGCTGCGCGCACCGCTCCCGCCGACCGGCCGACGCCACCGCGCTCGCGCGGACGGCGCGCGACCGGGCGACGTCCGCCGGAGCGGTCGTCCTGACCGGAGCCGCCGACGACCTGCTGGCCGCG
This sequence comes from Cryptosporangium arvum DSM 44712, assembly GCF_000585375.1. NCBI lineage: Bacteria > Bacillati > Actinomycetota > Actinomycetes > Cryptosporangiales > Cryptosporangiaceae > Cryptosporangium > Cryptosporangium arvum. The sequence goes on along the minus strand of NZ_KK073874.1, from coordinate 3,208,751 downwards.
ATCGGCACCCGCGAGCCCTCCGGACCACCCGGGCTGACGCCCCGGGAGATCGAGGTGGCGCGGCACATCGCCGCCGGGGCGACGAACCGCGAGATCGCGACCGCGCTGACGATCTCCCCGAAGACCGTCGCCGCGCACGTCGAACACATCCTGACCAAGCTCCGGGCGACCCGGCGCACCCAGATCGCGTCCTGGGTGCACGTCACGGCCGCGCGAAGCGACGCGGACCCGCCGGATCGCACCGGCTGAGCGGGGTCAGGGAGTCAGGTCGAGGCGGGCTTCACCGGTGTCGGGGTCGGTGGGCCAGGACACGTGCTGGTGCACCATGCGCCACTCGCCGGCGACCCGGCGGAACACCCGGGTGCCGCGGGACCAGTTCTCGGCGACCGTGCCGTCCGGCTGCTCGGCGGTCATCCGGTTCAGGCCCCAGGCCACCGCCAGGTCGTCGCGGACCACGACCGTGAGGTCGGGCACGTCCCAGGTGACGGTGCCGGTCGACGAGTCGAGGCCGGTGGCGCAGACCTCGCGCACGGCGTCGACACCGACGTACCGCAGCGGCGCCTCGTGCTCGTAGGACACGACGTCGTCGGCGATACCGGCCATCATCGCGTCCAGGTCCTTGGCCTCGGTGGCGTCGAACCAGCGCCGGTGCAGGGCCTCGACGCCGTCCGCGGAGTCCGACACGGTGAACGAATGGTGCTCGTGCGCCACCACCCACCGCCCGTTCTCCCGGCGCAGGCCGAGGGTCAGCCGCAGGCGGCGCTCGGCGACGTCGCCCGGCTCGCCGCAACGCAGCAGCGCGGCCGCGAACGCGACGTCCTCCCCCGCCGTGACCTCCAGCGACACCAGCTCGAACACCGCGCCCGAGCGCAGCCACGCGAAGAACGGCGGCCAGCTCTCCCGGTACGCGTCGAGCCCGCGCACGCCGTTCTCGGGCGGCGGCACGTCGAACATCACGATGTCCTCGGCGTGGTCGGCGACCACGGCGTCCAGATCGCCGGCCCCGACGGCCAGCACCCAGCGTTCGATGAGTTCTGTGATCTCGTCCATGTCTCTACAACCCCGCGGACGGGCCGAACTCATCGGGCAGGCCGAAACTCGTCAGATCGGCGGTGAGGAACGAGACCACCTCGCTGATCCGGCCGTTCCGCACGGTCAGCACGTCGAGACCACCCGGCCGGTAGACGTCGCCGTCGAGCAGGTAGGTGCCGAACGCGGGCTGGCCGTTGGCCACCGTGGCCCGGAACTTCCACGCGACGTTCAGCGGGCCGGCGAGCAGGAACCCCCGAATCGCGTCGGTACCCGCGTACCAGGCCGGCTCGGGCGGCATCGAGTAGCGCGCGTCGTCGGCGAGCAGCGCGAGGATCGTGTCGAGGTCGCCGGCTTCCCAGGCCGCCGCGTAGTGCCGGGCCAGCTCGCGGACGCCCGGGTCGTCCGGACCGGCCGACGGCTCGGTGACCGGCAGCGAGGCCCGGGCCCGCTGGAGCGCGCTGTTGACCGCGGGGACCGTGGTGCCGAGCAGATCGGCGACCTCGGCGGCGGAGAAGCCCTGGGCTTCGCGCAGCAGCAGCACCGCCCGCTGAAGCGGCGGCAGGTGCTGGAGCGCGGCCACGAACGCCAGCTCCAGGCGCTCGCGCGCCAGCACGGTTCCCTCCGGCTGGGCGTACGGCTCGACCCAGTGCGGGTCCGACGCCGGGCCGACGTCGGCCGGCAGTTCGCGGCGGGCGCGTTTCGCCAGCAGCGTGAGACACCGGTTCGTCGCGATGCGGTACAGCCAGGGGCGGACGCCGGCACCCCGGTCGGTGAACGTGTCCCGCGCCGTCCAGGCCCGGACCAGCGTCTCCTGGACCGCGTCCTCGGCGTCGTGCGCCGAGGCGAGCAGCTGGTAGCAGTGCGCGTGCAGCTCACCACGCAACGGTTCGACGAGCCGCGCGAACCCGTCGCCGCTCACCGGACGCGTCGCATCCGGACCCGGGTGAGGGTCTGGCCGTCGAGGGGCACGGTTTCGGTCTCCTCACGCACGTAGCCGAAGCGTTCGAAGACCGGGGCGGCGCGCCAGGACGCGTGGGTGACGGTGGCGACGTCGTCGACGGCGGCGAGCAGCGCGCGAGCCACTCCCCGCCCGCCGAAGGCCGGGTCGACGAAGAGCTGGTCGACCTCACCGCGTTCGAGCCGGTCCCACGGTTCGGTGGCGACGCTGACGAAGCCCGCCGGGGCGCCGTCGCACTCCGCGACGAGCGTACGGGTGTGCTCGATGAGCGTGCGGTGCCGGGCCGCGGAGCGGGTGCGGATCCACGCCTCGAGCTCGGCCGGCGTGTAGTGCCCGGCGGCCGAACCACGGATCGCCCGCAGGCTCAGCCGGTGGATCGTGTCGGCGTCGTCGGGGTGGGCGGGGCGGACGGTGACCGGAGCGGTGGAGGGCGGCACCCGGTGACCCTATGCCGCCCCGGACCGGAACGTGACGCACGTCCGCAACCGTCGCGGACCTCCCCGCGGGCGGTGGTTCGCCGGGCGGCGTGGTCAGGAAGTAGGAACGGGTTCGCGGGTCTCGGCGGGAAGCCGTGCGGGGAAGGCGGTGCGGGAGGTGCGGACGATCACCCACGCGCCGACGGCCAGGAGCGCGGCGAACAGCGGCAGCCAGCCGAGCCGGCCGGCGCTGACGAAGCGCTCGCCGAGCAGCGAGCCGCCCCCGATGCCGATCTGGAACGCGACGACGTAGACGGCGGACGCGGCGTCGCCGGCCTCGGGGGCGACGCGCAGCACGGCGGCCTGCAGGATGATCGGGGTCGCGGTCATCGCGGCGCCCCAGGCCAGCACCGCGACGACGGTCGGCGCGACGCCGAGCACCGGCGCGAGCGTCACCAGCGCGAGCACCATGACCGCGATCAACGTGGTGAGCAGCGGGCCGGGGCTCCGGTCGACCCAGCGGCCGATGATCCAGTTGCCGAAGAGCCCGGCCGCCCCGAAGCCGAGCAGCAGCGCGCTGAGCGCGGTGCCCTCGAGGCCGGCGTCGCGGCGGACCAGCGGCGCGAGGTAGGTGTACGCGGCGAACAGTCCGATCATCAGCACCGCGGTGGTGGCGCAGATCGCGAACAGCGAGCGGTTACGCAGGACCAGGACCGAGTCACGCAGCCGGCGCCCGAGCGGGGTCGGCACGTCACCGGCCAGCGCGGGCAGCGAGATCGACAGCGCGGCGACGCAGCCGGCCCCGATCACCGCGAGCACCGCGAGGACCACCCGCCAGCCGAGCCACTGCCCGAGCGCGGTGCCGAGCGGCACGCCGAGCACGATGGCCAGCGAGTTGCCCAGGAACACCAGCGCGATCGCGCGGCCGCCCTGGCCGGGTGGGACCAGGCGCGCGGCGATCGGCGCGATCGTGGCCCAGAAGACGCCGTGCGCGAGCGCGCAGAGCAGCCGGGCGACGACGACGAGCAGGAACGTCGGGGCGAGCGCGGCGGCGAGCTGCGAGAGCACGAACGCGGCGACCGTGCCGGCGATCAGCGCGCGGCGCGGGAGGCGCATCGTGACCGCGGTCAGCGGGATCGACGTGAGGCCGGCGACGACCGCGTAACTGGTGACGAGCAGGCCGATCGACGCCTCGGCCACGTTCAGGTCGCGGGCCATCTCCGGGAGGAGCCCGATCGGGATCGTCTCGGCGGTGACATAGACGAACGTGGAGGCGCCGAGGGCGGCCAAGGCGGCACGATGGTTCACTGCGACAGAATAAGCTCGTTCGTGGAGTAAAAAGAAGGAGTCCGGATTGTGACGACGCGCTCAGCCCAGTTGCTGCGGATCGTGCACGCGCGTCCCGGGGTCACCCGGGCCGAGGCGGCGCGGCTGATCGGGATCGGCACCGGGGCGGCGACCGAGCTGGTGGGGCGGCTGGGCGCGGCCGGGCTGGTGCGCGAGCAACCGGCGGCGCCGAGCGGGGCACGCGGGCGCCCGACCACGGCGCTCGGGCCGCATCCGGAGGGTCCGCTGGTGGCGGCGGTGTCGATCACTCACGAGGCGTGGCAGGCCAGCGCGGTGGAGCTGGGCGGGCGGGTGGTCTCGTCCGCGGTCGGTGCGCACCGGGGCGGCGATCCGTCGGTCGTGCTGACCGCCGTCCGGGGCGCGATCGAGGCGCTGGGACCGCGGGTGCGCGGCGTCGGCGTCGCGGTGACCGGGCCGGTGTCGCGGGATCAGCGGGTCGAGGCGTTCCCGCTCGGCTGGCACGCGCTGGACCTCTCCCCGCTGCGCGCCGGGGCCGGGGTGTTCGTCGTGGGCAACGACGCGATGCTGGCGGGGGCGGCGGAGTCGAGCCGGGGCGCGGCGTCCGGCGCGGCGGTCGCGTTGCACGTGCGGGTGGCGGCCGGGATCGGCGGCGCGATCGTGGCCGACGGGCGGGTGGTGACCGGGGCGATCGGCGCGGCCGGGGAGTTCGGCCACCTGCCGTTCGGGGATCCGGGGCGGGAGTGCTCGTGCGGGGCGTCCGGGTGCTGGGGGAACGAGGTGGACGGGTCGGCGTTGGCGCGTCTGCTGGGGGTCGCGCCGCCGCCCGATCCGATCGCCTACGCCCACCGGGTGATCGCCGGCGCCGCGGAATCTCCGGACGCCGAGGCCGCCGTGCGGGTGGTGGCGGGCGCGTTGGGGCGGGGGGTCGCGGGGCTGGTGAACGGGCTGGACCCGGACCTGGTCACGGTCGGCGGCCTCGGGGTCGGGCTCCTCGCCGCGGCCCCGGACGCCGTCCAGGACGCCTACCTCGCCGGCCTCATGCGCTTCCGCCGCGCGTCCGCCCCACCGGTCGTGGCCGCGACGTTCGGCGACGACGGCCCGATGATCGGCGCCGCCGAAGAGGCCTGGAACGCGGTCCTCGACGCGCTCTGAGCGTTGCCCTGACGGCAAGGTGGCCTTTCTCGTCGCGGGGTTCTCCGGTCCCGGGAGGCTCAGTACGGTCCGATCATGGCCCGCCTGCTCGTCACCGCCGACTACCTGCACCCCGGCGACGCGGTCGACGCGTACCTGCGTGCCCACGGCCACGCCCCGGTGCACGCGCCGATGACCGGCCGGCGCGGTGAGGACGAGCTGGCCGCGCTGCTCGACGGCGTCGAGGGGGCGTTGATCGCGAACGAGCCGATGACCGCGGCCGTGCTCGCCCGGGCCACCGCCCTGCGCGCGGTCGTGCGCACCGGCGTCGGCTACGACTCGGTCGACGTCGCGGCCGCGCGCCGCCTCGGCATCAGCGTCAGCAACCTCCCGGGCATCAACGCGAACGCGGTGGCCGAGTTCACGATCGGGCTGGTGCTGTCCGCGTCCCGGCACCTGGTCGGCCTCGCGACCGGTGTCGCGGCCGGCCGCTGGCCGCGCACCGACGGGCGCGAGCTGCGCGGTTCGACGCTCGGGCTGGTGGGCTTCGGCGCGACCGCCCGCGCCGTCGTGCCGCTCGCGCGGGCGTTCGGGATGACCGTGCTGTGCCACACGCCGCGGGTACCCGACGACGCATCCGGCGTGGAGTTCGTGGACTTCCCCGCCCTGCTCGCCCGGTCCGACGTGGTGTCGCTGCACGCCGCGCTGAACGACGCCACCCGCGGCCTGATCGACGCGCGGGCCCTCGCCGCGATGAAGCCGACCGCGCTGCTGGTGAACACCGCCCGGGGTCCGCTCGTCGACGAGACCGCGCTCGCCGACGCGGTACGTACGGGCCGGATCGCGGGCGCGGCGCTGGACGTCACCGCGGTCGAGCCGCTCCCGGCCGACAGCGTGCTACGTGACGTCGAGGGCATCACGGTGACCTCGCACATGGCCGGTCAGACCGCGCAGGCGCGGGCGGCCGCCGGGCGCGAGGGTGCGATCGAGCTCGTCGCCGCGCTCGCCGGCGAGCCCGCGTTCCGCGTCGGCTAGCGCACGATCGCGCGCATCGCCGACAGCAGGTCCTCGCCGGTGGGAGTTCCGGCCGGATCCGCGAGCCAGATCGCCGCCAGCCCGCCGAGCAGCGCCTGGTAGAGCGCGCCGACCTGCGCCTGCGCCCCGGGGGGCGCTCCCCCGAACAGCTCGACGAGCCCGAGCCGCGCCTGCCGGTGCGCGCCGGCGAACAGCTCGCGCACCTCGGGCGGCAGGTCCCGCTGGGCGAGCAGCTCGAATTGCACCGACCACAGCGCCCGGTTCGCCGCGAACGACTCGATCACCCGGTCCCACTGCTCGGCGAAGCCGCCGCTCGGCGACTCCCCCAGCGTCCGCCCGAGCTCCTCGCCCCACTCTTCGAGCGCCTGCACGAGCGCGGCCTGCAGGAGGGCCTCCTTGGTGCCGTAGTGGTAGCCGATCGCGGCGAGGCTGACCCCGGCCGCGCCGGCCACGTCCCGCGCGGTCGTGCGCGTGTAGCCCTTGGTCTCCAGGCAGTGCTTCGCCGCGGTCAGCAGGTCTTCGCGATTTCCCATGCCCACAGTCTGACACATACGTCTTGCACATATGTCTAACACGCCCGTACTATCGAGCCATGACACCAACCGCTCTGGTCGTCGGCGCGAGCATCGCCGGCATCTCCTCCGCCTACTGGCTGCACCGCGCGGGCTACTCGGTCACGGTCGTGGAGCGCGCTCCGGCCCTGCGCGACGGGGGCTACAAGGTCGACGTCCGCGGCGCCGCGCTCGAGGTGATCAGCCGCATGGGCCTGCTGGACGAGGTCCGGGCGTTACGCACCGACGTCCGGTCGGGCACCGTGGTCGACGCCACCGGCCGCCGGGTGGCCAGCATGGACGGTGACACGTTCGGCGGGCGCACCCACGGCGACGCCGAGCTGCTCCGCGGCGACCTGACCCGCCTGCTCCACCGGCACACCGCCGACGACGTCGAGTACCGCTTCGGTGAGGCGCTCACCGCGCTGCCCGAGGGGTACGACCTGATCGTCGGGGCCGACGGCCTGCACTCGGCCACCCGCGCCCTGGCCTTCGGCCCGGAGGCGGACTACGTCCACGACCTCGGTTACCGGATCGCGATCGCCACCGTGCCCAACCACCTCGGCCTCGACCGCGAGGAGGTCACCTACGTCGGCCCCGGCCGCACCACGCTCGTCTACAGCACCGCCGGTGACGCCACCGCGAAGGCGATGTTCCTGTACGAGGGCGACGAGCGGGACCTCCGGGCGGCCTACGCCGACCAGGGCTGGGAGGTTCCGCGCCTGCTCGACGGCGTGGACCGCGCCGACGACGTGTACTCCGACGCCCTGTGCCAGGTGAAGATGGACGGGTGGCACCGCGGGCCGGTGGTGCTGGTCGGGGACGCGGCCTGGTGCGCTTCGCCGGCGTCGGGCCAGGGCACCAGCCTCGCGCTCGTCGGTGCCTACGTGCTCGGCGCCGAGCTGGCGGCCGGCCACGGGCCGGAGGCCTACGAACGCCGGATGCGCCCGTTCGTCGAGCGCAACCAAGCGCTCGGCCCGGCCAACATCAAGCGGATGGTGCTGCACAGCCCGGGGCAGGTGCGCACCTCGATGCGGATGCTCGCGGTGATGGACCGGCTGCCGTTCAAGGAGTGGATGCTGGGCAAGGTGATGCAGCCGCTGCACCGCGCCGCCAACGCGATCGAGCTGCCCGCGCGTTAGGCGGTGCGCACGTGCACCGGCACGTCGCGGGCGATGCTCCAGGTCACCGCCACCGCCACCGCGGTGCTCACCGCGGCGATCCCGACGAGCCCCCACGGCCCTCCGGCCAGCCCGCCGGAGAGCGGCCCCCACTCCCCGATGTTGAGGTTCAGGCCGTTGACGAACAGGATCGCGGCCGCCACCGGCACCAGAAGCACGCCGACCCCCGGGAAGCGGTACCAGGCCGCGCCGATCATCGAGCCGACGACCGTCCACACCAGCAGGGCGGCCCAGTAGCTCACGAAGACCGCGCCGAAGTCGGTGCCCGACTCGTAGAGGTGCCCGGGCCGGAGGCCCTGCGTCCAGCCGGCCGCACGGTACAGCAGTGTCTCGCCGACGTAGAGCACCGCGATCGCGAGCGCGAGCACCGCCGCGCCGACCACCTGGTACACCGGCACCTGTCGCACGAACTCGCCCCGGGTGCGCCCGTGCACCAGGCAGTGCGGCAGGAACGTGTAGAAGAGGTGGCCCCCGTAGCCCAGGGCCATCCACCGGAAGAACTGACCGACACCGACGTCGAGCGCGCTGACGCTCACGGTGCCGAAGAGCGCGACCCCGCCGAGGATCAGCCCGCTGATCGCCACGAACGCGCCCAGGCTGAGCAGGAGGAACAGCAGGTGAGCGGTGAGGAGGTAACGCAGGATCGGCCAGCGGGTGCTCATCGGGTGCCTCCCGTCAGGTGGATGAAGAGGTCCTGCACGGCCACCGGGCCCAGTTCCAGGCCAGCGGCGCGGGCGGCGCGCCGGCGCTCGTCGTCGAATTCGCCGTAGATCATCGCCGACTTGGTGGGCCCGAGCGTCTGCTCGCCGAGGACCGTGAGCCCGGCGGCGAAGTCGTCGACGAGCGACAGCGGACCGGTCACCGACACCCCCCGTGCCCGTAGCTCGTCGAGGTCCTCCTCGAGCAGGAGGCGGCCTTCGTGCAGCACGAGCACCCGCTCGAACAGCGGGCTCTGCTCCTCGATCAGGTGCGTGGAGATGATGATCGTGCGCGGCCGCTCGAGGTAGTCACGCAGCAGTTCGTCGGCGAACGCCTGCCGGGTCGGCGCGTCCATGCCCAGGTGGGCCTCGTCGAACATCGTGACGGCGGCGCGGGAGGCCAGGCCGACCGTCACGGCGAACGCCGAGCGCTTCCCCCGCGACAGCGTGCCGAGCTTGCTGGTGAGCGGCAGCTCGAACAGGTCGGCGAGCTTCGCGGCGTAACCGGCGTCCCACCCGGGGCGCAGCCGGCCGGCCAGGTCGAGGATGTCGCGCAACGTGTCGGTCTTGTCGCCGACGTCGCCGCTCTCCGCGATCAGGCAGAGCTGCCGCGCGGCGCGGGGATTCTCGAACACCGGCTCGCCGTCGAGCCGCACGCTTCCGGCGGACGGGCGGCGGAACCCGGCCAACGTGGACAGCAGCGTCGTCTTGCCGGAGCCGTTCCGGCCGAGCAGGCCGTAGATCGTGCCCGCGGGTAACGAGAAGGTCAGCCCGCTCAGCGCTTCCACCGCACCGTAGCGGCAGGTGAGATCACGAACGGCGATGGTCATCGAGGCCCTCCAGGTGGTGTCGGATCTCGGCGAGGGAGATGTCGATCATGCGGGCCTCGACCACCATCGGGTGGACGACATCGAGGAAGAACCGCTCGCGCCGCTCGGCGCGCAGCTTCTCGGCGGCATCCGGACTCACGAACATGCCGATCCCCCGGCGCTTGTAGACGACGCCCTCGTCGACGAGCTGCTGGAACGCCTTGGCCGCGGTGGCCGGGTTGATCCGGTGGTGCGCGGCGTACTGGTTCGTCGACATCACCTGGTCGTCGGCGCGCAGGACGCCGCGGAGGACGTCCGCTTTGATCTGCTCGGCGATCTGCCGGTAGATCGGGCTGCGGTCGTCGAACACGGCACCCTCCGGCTCTGTGGTTCATTACTCCACTAATGAACCACAGAGCCGCCACCCGGGGCAAGAGTCAGCGCGCGTGCAACCGGTTGACCGCCGACGTGAGCAGCTCCCCGGGTCGCGGCACCCGCGCGGCGAGCTGCGTCAGCAGGCTGTGCCGGAGCACCCGGCCGGGGTAGCTGCCGTGTACCCGGCCCGGCTCGTCCAGGGCTTTGTCGAGGTTGTCGACGCCGTTGTCGGCCCGGTCGCCGTACATCTGCGAGGTCTTCGCGAGCCGCCGGATCGCCATGAACCCGTCCGCGAGCGCCGGGCTGATCCGCTGGCCGAGGTAGAACCCGAGCGCGGAGTCCCCGACCGGGATCTCCCGGCGCGGGCGCTCGACCGCCCGGGTGATCGCCTCGGCGACCAGCTCCGCCGCGTACACCGGGGGCGGCGGCTTGGGCCGCGCGCCCAGCTTGCTCCGGCCGTGGTCGTAGAGCGGCGTGTCGATGGCCGCGGGCAGCACCGTGCTGACCGAGATCGGCGAACCCTCCTGGGCCAGCTCGATCCGCAGGCATTCGTAGAACGCCTGGAGCGCGAACTTGCTCGCGCTGTAGGGCGCCTGCAGCGGCACCGCGCGGATGCTCTCCACCGACGCGACGCCGATGATGCCGCCCCCACCGGACCGGCGCAGCGCGGGCAGGGCGGCGTGGACGCCGTGCACCTGGCCGAGGAAGTTCACCCGCATGACCCGGTCGAACTCGTCGCCGGAGATGTCCTCGATCCGGCCCCACATGGCGACCGCGGCGTTGTTCACCCAGGTGTCGATCCGGCCGTACCGGCTCTCGGCCGCGTCGGCGAGCGCGTGCACCGCCGCGGCGTCGGACACGTCGGTGGGCACCGCGAGCACGTCACCGCGCGCGTCGGCCACCAGCGACGCCAGCGCCCCCTCGTTGCGGGCGGCGGCCACGACTTTCGCACCGCGACCGGCGAGGGTCAGAGCGGTGGCGCGCCCGATCCCGGTGGACGCTCCGGTGATGACGACGACCTGCTCGGACATCGGCTTGGGCATGGATTCCCCTCTCGTCGAGCCCGAGCTACCCGGCGTCACCCCTGGTACGCGCCCTTGCGTCGGTTGTGCTCACGCGGATGGCAGGCTGGGCAACCGTGAACGAGGATTCGGCTCCGGAGCCCCGCACCGCTCCCGGCGACCCACAGACCCCCGGCACGACCGACCACAGCGTCAGCACGGCCACCCCGCCGAAATGCCCGACACGCACCCGCCTCTACCGGGACGGCGAACTCGTCGCCGAAGGCTTCCCGGCCGAGGAGATCAGCGAGCGGCTGGCGTCCGCCCCCGATGCGGTCATCTGGCTGGACCTGCACGCGCCCGACGAGTCGGACCTGGGCATCGTCGTGCAGGAGTTCGGGCTGCACCCGCTCGCGGTCGAGGACGCGCTGCAGGCCGAGCAGCGCCCCAAGCTCGACCGCTACCGCACGCACCTGTTCGCGAACACGTACGCGGTCGCGTTCGACGCCTCCACCGCTGAGCTGACGACGAGCGAGATCAGCGCGTTCATCACCCCGAACGCGCTGATCACGGTGCGCAAGAGCGAGTTCGACGTCGACGCGCTGCAGGCGCGGTGGGACGGGAACCCCGAGCTCGCGTCGGCCGGCGTCGGCTTCCTCGTCCACGGCCTGCTGGACGCCGTCGTCGACGGCCACTACGACGCCACCGAGGACGTCGACGACTGCCTCGACGCGCTCGAGGACCGGGTCTTCGAACCCCGCGACAGCTCCGACCTCGACATCCGCCGGCGCGCGTTCGAACTGCGCCGGGCCGTGCTGCAACTGCGTCGCATCGTCGCGCCGATGCGCGAGGTCGTCGAGCGGATCCTGCGTAACGCCGGTGAGCACCACCTCGCGAACGACTTCATGCACCCGTACTACGAGGACGTGCACGACCACGTGCTCCGGGCCGCCGATTCCACCGAGAACGCCCGCGACCGGATCGCGAGCATCCTGGAGAGCGAGCAGAACATCCAGGGCCAGCAGCTCAACGAGGTGACGAAGAAGCTCGCCGCGTGGGCGGCGATCATCGCGGTGCCGACGGCGGTGACCGGCTACTACGGCCAGAACGTCCCGTACCCCGGGTTCGAGCACCACTCGGGCTGGATCGTCAGCACCGCGGTGATCGTCGTGCTCTCGGTGGGGTTGTGGTTCCTGCTGCGCCGGCGGGGCTGGCTCTAGACCATCGTCCAGGCGGTCACCGACAGCGCGACCCGGTCGGTGACCGAGTCCGTCCGCATCCGGACGATCCTCGGCGCGGGGCCGCTCGTGAGGACGCAGACGGTCTGCCCCCGCGCCACCCGCAGGCTCTCGACGCCCGGGTTCGTGCGCAGCGCGTCGAGGCAGGCGGTGGCGTTCGCCTGCGGGTCGGTCACCTCGGCGAACGTGGCCGGGCCTTCGAACGCGAACCGGGTCTCCGTGCAGGCGAAGAACGTCAGCTCGGCGCCGTCCGGCGGGGCGACGCGGGGCTCGTCGAGGTCGACCGCCTGGCCGCTGCCGACGCAGGCGTTCTGCAGCCGCAGGTGCTGGTTCTCGTAGGCGACCGGGTACCGGTCCCGGGAACGGCCCGGCGCGGGCGTCAGGCTGGCCACCGACGGTCCCGGCACGATCGACTGCTGCGCGACGACCGTGGGGACCGGCAGCGGTTCGCGGTCGGCGGCGACCCCGGCGATCCGCCGGGCGTCGCCGGACCGTTCCAGCGCGACCATCCCGGTCACCAGCGCGACCAGGGCGACGACCGCGGTCGCGGCGATCGCGAGCTTCTGCACCATATGGCCATTATCAGGGCTTTAGTACGAGAATCGATGCACGGCGTCCGGGTGGATCACGAGCCGGACCTGCTCCTCGGCGAGGAGGTTCTTCAGGTCCTCGGCACGGGCCGGATCGTCGAGGTCCCAGTACTTGGCGGCCAGACGGGCGGCCAGCTCGTGCGCTCCGTCGGCCTCCACCGTGACCCGGCCGGCGACCGACACCCACCGCTCGCGCTCCTCGACCGGGGCCGCGACGACGATCGACGCACGCGGATCCCGGCTCAGGCGCTTGACCTTGACCGAGGCCGGCCCGGTGAACAACTGGACCGTGCCGTCGTCGGCCGCCTCGAACCAGACGGGCCGGGGCTGCGGAGGCGTCGGGCCCGCGGCCACGGTGAGGAAACCGAGCAGCGGACGGGCGAGGAACTCGAGGTCTTCAGCAGTCAGCATGGCCGGTTCAACGCTCGGACACCCCCGCGGAATCCCGGTCCCGCGCGATTCGCCGCCACGCGACCGGGTGTCACCGCGACGCACGTCGTCACGCGCGCCCGCTAGTTCGAGGGCTGATAGGGCGGGGCGACACCCCAACCCCAGCGGGGAACCGGAGCCTGCTGGACGATGTCGGCGCCCGGTTGCGAGTTGGCCAGCGCGATGCGGGTGCCCCACTCGACGTATCCGACGAAGGCAGCGCGGAACTCGGGGTCGTCGGGCAGGCCCGCGTCGTCGGCCGCCAGGCTCATCAAGGAGGCGAACCGGTACCGCTGCTCGGGCGTGATGCCGAGGTCGACGTGCTTGTTCACCATCCGGTGATAGCCACCGAGCTCGCTCGAGTACTCAGCCGGGCCGCCGAACACCTCGCTCCACCAGGCGGTGACGTGCGTACGGTGCTCATCGGACACTCCGCCGGGGAAGAGCGGGGTCAGGAGTTCGTCACCTTCGACGCGGTCGTAGAAGGCGTTGATCAGCCGCTCGAAGGCGGCCGATCCACCGGCCCAGTCGAAGAGCGTGGGAGTCTCTGTCACGTGCAACACTGTAATCATTCGCTCGACCCGCGGTAGCTGAATGCTCAGACCCGCCCGGTGCGCGGCCGAGACGGATCCGCCGCGGTCATGACGCTGGACGGTGCGGCTAGGCTTCGGGTCATCCGGCCACTGTCCAATAAGGAGTCGGCGCCAGTCAGAAAAGGCACTCGTTTGTCTGCCAAGCCCGACGAATCCGCGCCGGACCAGGTCACCGAGGGCCCGACGCCCGAGCCGGAGGCCGCGACCGAGGTCGTCACGACCCCGGACGCCGTCACCGAGGACCTGAGCGACTACCCCCGCCCCTCGTCGCAGTGGCTGATGGTGGGCAGCCCGCAACCTCCGGCGGAGCCGCCGGTGTTCGAAGAGCCCGCGCCGACGTCACCGGACGCTGCCTCCGGGGGGCGCAAGCGTCGCGCCGGGCTCGCTCTCGGCTTGGCCGCCGTACTCCTGGTCGCGATCACCGTTGCCACCACACTGTGGCTCGTTCCGGACCACGGGACGGCCTCCGCACGAGCGAGCGCCCCCGCACCGCGCCCGCTCACGTCGCGGACGCACGCCTCTCCGTCGCCGAGCGCCACCGCGTCGTCCGCCGCCACTCCGGCCGCCGTGAAGTCCGCTGCGCCCCGGCCGAGCAGCCGCTCCTCGGCCGGGGCAGCGCCGCAGCCGGCGCCGGTCGCCAGCCCGCCCAGCGCCGCGCCCGCCCCGGCGAAGATCTGCGCGCGCGGGCACGTCGAGAACACCGGGTGGCAGCCGTGGGTGTGCGCCCCGCACGGCGGGCGCCTCACCGTCGGCAGAGTGGGTCAGTCCCTCCGGCTGGAGGCGGTCGAGGTCTACACCGTCGGTGCCGGCGGTGTGTGCCTCACCGCCCACGAACAGGACAGTGGGTGGCAAGGACAGCTCTGCCAGGCCGACGGAACCCCCGTCGTCGCCGGTAGCACCGGCCAGTCCCGGCGGATGGAAGCACTTCGGATCCGGACCGGCAGCGGCGTCTGCGCCCGCGGTCACGTCCAGGACATCGGCTGGCAGGCCCGGGCGTGCGCGCCCCCGGACACCGTCGTGCAGGTGGGCACCACCGGACAGTCCAAGCGACTGGAGGCCGTCGAACTCAGCGTCTGACGCGTGGCCCCGCCCCCGGGCCACCGCGATACCGGCGTCAGGAGTACAAGCACCTTGCCATGGCCGGGGCCGCCGATCCATGCCGCATCGGTGCGGCATGGAACCCGCTCGGCGCCCGTTCATCATTTCTGTCGAGTGTGGATCCGGCCCCGATCCCGATGGGGGAATCATGCATCGACGGTTCCGTTCCGGCCTGCTCGCCACCGGGGTGGTCGCGCTCCTGGGGGTGGCCGGCTGCGGCGACGAGACCCCTGGCGCCGATCGGCCGACCGCGGTGGCCGGGACGACCGCCGCCGCCCGCGTCACGGCGTCAGCGAGCGCCCCCGCTCCGACCGGCGCGGGGGACCGCTTCTCCGCGCTGCCGCCGTGCAACGAGTTCCCGGCCTCGCTCGCCGGCACCTTCCAGGGCAGCGTCCTCCAGGTCGTGCCGAGGAAGAAGGCCGGCGACACCTGGACGGAGGGCACGGCCTGCGTCGCGATGGTGGCGGCGGCACAGCAGCCGCTCAGCGTCGAGACCTATCTGTTCCGCTCCGGGGCGGAAGGTGAGGGCTCCGCGCGGGCCGAGGCGTACGCGACGAGCGAGGCTCCGACCGGCGAGATCGTCACCGGCTGGGGCGACGAGGCCCGATGGTCGGCCGGCTCCTGCCAGTTGGCCGTGCGGTACGGCAACGTCGTGGCGCTGTTCGAACAACTGAGCCCGACCCCGGCCTGCCGGTCGACGATCGAGCCGATCGCCCGCGGCTTCACCGCCCTGCACCTGGAATGACGGTGCTCGCGTCGGCGGTTGCCGGGCCGCGTTTCAGGCGCGGAGCTTCCAGCCTTCGGCCGCGAGCGTTTCGGCGATCAGGAGGTGACCGACGGCGTTGGGGTGGTCGCCGTCTGCCGCCAGCAGACCGGTCGGGTCGCCCGTGCCGTCGCCCTTGAACGGCGCGTACAGGTCGACGCAGACCGCGCCGGTGTCCACCAGGCCGTCGCAGATCGCCGTGTCGGCCAGCCGGGTCACCTGCTCGGAGATCTGGTCGTACCCGGCGCCCAGTTCCTGGGCGACGTCGCCGTCGCGGAAGACGTTCCAGTAGTCGGTCACCAGGATCGCGGTCGGGAAGCCGCCCCGTACCGCGCGGATCCGTTGCGCGATCGCGCCGACCTCGGTACGCACCGAGTCGGCGACCGTGCGGAAACACGCCAGGTCGCACCCCCCGGACGCCCAGTCGTCCAGCGCCGGAACAAAATCGTTCGCGCCGATCGTGACGATCACGATGTCGCTGTCGGCGACGCGCCGAGTCGTGTCGGTGTCGCCCGTCAGCGTGGCCAGCAGCTGCTCGCTCGTCTGGCCCGGCACGCCGAGGTTGTCCGCCGTCACCCGGAACCCGGTGGCCCGGTGCGTCAGCTCCGCGTAGTGATCCACGAACGGCGCGCAGTCGCAGCCCGACCCCGCCGTGACCGAGTCGCCGAGCGCGGTCACCGTCCACCGGCCGGGCGTCGGCGCGGTGGCAACGACATCGGCCGCCCGCGGGCCGGAGCCGGCGCACCCACCGACGACCAGCACGCAGGCGACCAGCATCTGAACCACGGGACGAAGTCTCACCGGGGAGAACAGTATTCCGGGACGGTAGGTGTCGGCTGTGTCGTCGGTCGGCCGCGCGCCCGGCCCTCGTCGCCCCCACGCGCGTGGGCAGGGCGAGCGGCTGCGCGAGGAGATCATTTCCGCGGCCGCGCGGATGCTCGGCGACCTGGCCGCCGTTCCCCGAGCAGGCCGATCGATTCCTCACCCGGCTCGTCGGGCTCCCCCGGCCGGCCGCAGCCCCGCGTACCCGATCCCGCCGACGGCTCGATTGCGTCTGAGTAAATCGTCGATTGAGAATTGTGCATTTGATTTGTTTAGTGCTGCCCTTTTAACTGGACACGTCGCCGGATCGAGCGGCAATCTCCGTTAAAAGGATTGTTCCGATGTCCTATTCCGATCTTCTTCCGGCCGTTGTTTCCGCAGCTGAGCGGGCTGGATCCACGCTGCTGAAGTATTACTCGCCGACGTCGCGCCCGGCCGACCGAAAAGCGATGTACGAGGTCGGAATGCAAGCGGAGGCGGCCTCGCTCGCCGTCGTGAAAGCGGCGTTGGACGGGGTCGCGCCGAACGTGGGCTGGTACGACGACGATTCCGGCGAGCCGGTACCGGCCGGCGAGTGGTGGATCGTGGACGGGGCCGAGGGCGCGGTCAACCTCGTGCACGGGCTGGCGGAGTTCGGCGTCGTGATCGTGCTGATCCGGGACGGGGAGCCGCAGCTCGCCGTCGCGCGGCAGCCGATCGGCGACCTCACCTACGTCGCGGTGCGGGGCGGGGGTGCCTTCCTGAACGGCGAGCGCCTGCGGGTCTCGTCCAAACAGGATCTCGACGCGGCGATCGTCGCCGCAAGCCAGGCCGGGAACGGCTCGGAGACACACGAACGATTCGGCGCGACGTGGGCCGCGTTAGCCGACCGCGCGCTGCTCGTCCGCAACACGATCCCGACGACGTTCCCGCTGCTGGCGCTGGCCTCCGGTCAGTACGACGCGTTCTTCCAGTACGAGCCCGACCTGCCCGGCGCGGCGGCCGGGACGCTGCTGGCCACCGAGGCGGGGGGCGTCGCCACCGACCTGGCCGGCGAACCGTGGCGCCCGACGAGCACCGACGTGCTGGTCGCGGCCCCGGGTCTCCACCGGGCCGTGCGCGAGGTGCTCTCGTGAAGCTCACGATCCTCGGCGCGTCCGGCGGCGTGGGCGTGGAGCTCACCCGGCAGGCGGTCGAGCGGGGGCACGAGGTGGTGGCGATCTCGCGTCGTCCGGAGCGCGGTGCCGTTCCCGACTCGCCGCGGTTGACCCGGGTGCCCGCCGACGTGTTCGACCCGGAGTCCATCGGGACGGCGTTGAGCGGCGCGTCGACGGTGATCTCGGTGCTCGGGCTGGCCGACCGGCCCGGGGTGCTCACCGCCGGGTCCCAGGCCGTACTGGCCGCGGCGCCCGACCGGCTGCTGTGGCTCGGCGCTTTCGGGAGCGGACGTTCGGCCCGGGCCGCAGGCGCGCTCACCCGGACGCTGCTGGGCACCTTCCTGCGCGCGGAACTCGGGGACAAGGTCGCGGCCGACACCGCGATCCTGGACGGCGGCGGGACGGTGTTCCACGCCGGGCCGATGAGCAGCGGGCCGGTGAGTCCGCGCCGGCGGGCGGTCGACCTGTCGGAAGCGCCCCGGAAGCTGTTCCCGGCGTCGGTGAGCAAGGCGACGGTGGCCGCCGCGATGCTCGACGAGGCCGAGCACCCGTCCGGGCCGGGCGGCCGGGTGCTGGTACCACTCGCGTCCTAGATTGGGCCCATGCAGCTGGACCTCAATCTGCTGTCCGCCCTCGACGCGCTGCTGGAAGAGGGCAGCGTGGCGGGGGCGGCCGAGCGTCTGCGTCTCTCCTCGCCCGCGGTCAGCCGCACGCTCGGGCGGCTCCGGCGTCTCACCGGCGACGAGATCCTGGTGCGCACCGGCCGCACGATGACGCCGACGCCGTACGCGCTGGCGATCCGGGAACGGGTCCACGAACTGGTGCGCGACGCCGAAGCCGTGCTGATGCCGAGCCGCACGCTCGACCTGCACGAGCTCGACCGCACGTTCACGCTGCAATGTCACGACGCGCTCGCCACCGCGCTCGCCCCGATGCTGCTCACCGAGGCCGCGTCCCGGGCGCCGAAGGTGCGGATCCGGCTGCTCACCGAAGGCGCATCGGACACCGACGACCTGCGCCACGGACGCGTCGACCTGGAGATCGGAGCGGACCGGTCGGACCTCCCGGAGATCCGCTCGGAGACGATCGGGCACGACCGTTTCGTGCTGGTCATGAGCCCGGAACACCCCTGCGCCGAGGGCGAGATCGATCAGGAGCGGTACGCCGGGCAGACCCACATCCTGGTGTCCCGGCGAGGGCGGCTCGCCGACCCGGCCGACCGGATCCTGTCCGAGGCCGGCCGGCGACGCCGGGTCGTCGCCGCCGTGGGCAGCAGTGCGATCGCGCTGCACGCCGTCAGCCGGGGCCGGCATCTGCTGACCGTCCCCGAGGCCGTCTGCCGCCCGCTGATCGACGCGTTCGGCCTGGTGGTCCGGCCGCTCCCGGTGCCGCTGCCGCCGCTGCCGATCGTCTTCAGCTGGCACGAGCGGTTCGACCGCGACCCGGCGCACGCCTGGCTCCGCGCGGAGGTCAGCCGGGCACTCCGGACGACCACCCCGGGAATCAGCCCGGCCTAGGGCCTGTTTGAAAAGCTGGTCACCGTAGCCATTCGTTGATCGCGGCGATGTGCAGCGTCGTGAGAAAGCGGACGGCGAGTTTGTCGTAGCGAGTCGCGACCGCCCGGTAGCGCTTGAGGCGGTTGATCCCGCACTCGACCGCGTGGCGCTGCTTGTAGGTCTCGGCGTTGAACGTCGGTGGGCGGCCGCCGGCGCTGCCGCGACGTCGGCGGTGGGCCAACCGGTCGGCTGGTTCGGGGATGGTGGCGCGGATTCCGCGTCGGCGCAGGTAGACGCGGTTGGCGCGGGATCCGTAGGCCTTATCGGCTAGGACCCGCGCCGGCCGTGTCCTGGGCCTGCCGACTCGACCGGGGACACCGATCGCGTCGATCACCGGCTGGAACTGCGGCGCGTCTCCGGCCTGCCCGGCGGTGACCAGCAGCGACAGCGGACGCTGTCCGCCCTCGGCCGCGAGATGGATCTTGGTGCTCAACCCGCCGCGTGACCGTCCCAGACCATGGTCGTTGGGCTCTGCGGTGCACCCTCCCGGCGGTTGTTTCTGATCGACCCCCTTTTACGGGCGCCCGCGGCGTGCTGGTGAGCCCGGACCACGGTGGAGTCGACGGACACGTCCCAGGTGATCAGCCCCCGGGCCTGGGCGCGGGACTGCAGATCGGACACGATGCGCGCCCAGGTCCCGTCCCGCTGCCAGTCCCGGAACAGCGCATACGCGGTCTCCCACGGCCCATACCGTTCGGGCAGGTCCCGCCACGGCGCCCCGGTCCTCACCCGCCACCGGATCCCATCAATGACCTGCCGCCGCGAACGCGGCGGCCGACCACCCGGCTTAGCCGACGGCAACACCGCCGACA
Source organism: Cryptosporangium arvum DSM 44712 (assembly GCF_000585375.1). NCBI lineage: Bacteria > Bacillati > Actinomycetota > Actinomycetes > Cryptosporangiales > Cryptosporangiaceae > Cryptosporangium > Cryptosporangium arvum. Next base: position 3,189,219 of record NZ_KK073874.1, on the reverse strand, counting down.
AGACTTCCCACTCCGCATTCGTCAGATCACCACGAGCCACGCATCACCCAACGAACGAAGCGCTTTTCAAACACGCCCTAGCCGACGACCAGGCTTTTTCGAAGGTGACCGCGTCGGTCTCCCACTGCGCCAGGTCCGGGTCGTAGAGATCGAGCGGCGGGTTGAACGGCCAGTCGTCGGGGCCGGTCCGGATCGCGGTGCCGTCGGGGTGGGCGTCGACCTGGCGCAGCCGGCGTCCGTCCGGACCGAGGTGCAGGTAGTAGAGGACCGGCTCCTCGTCCCAGGGTCGTCGGACGAACACGTCCCCACGGCCGGCGAGCGCGCCGAAACCCGGGCGGCCGCGCTGCGCGTTCCGATCGTCGCGCAGGTCGGCGAGACCGGTCGGGAGCGACGCGCTGTCGATGTCCACTTCGTCGAGCTCGTCGAACCGCGCCACGATCTGCGGGTCGGTCACGCCGTGGACCGGCGAGCCTCGTTCCTCGCCGCGATCGCCGAGCTGCGCGCCGAGGGACGCGGCGCCGAGACCGACCGGACCGAGATCGGTGGTGGGCCGAGGGCGGCGAGGACCTCGGTCGCATCGCGGTCCGGCACCGGTTGACGCCGCAGTTGCGCGAGGTGGGCGGTCACATCGGATACGACGTCCGGCCCTCCGCCCGCCGCCGCGGCCACGCCACCGCGATGCTCCGTACGGTTCTGCCGGTGGCGCGCTCGCTGGGAATCGGGCGAGCCACGGTGGACCCCCGGGTCCGGAGTTCGGGTCGCCGGGCGGCGAGGGACTGTCGCCGACCGAACGTTCGGGGCGTCGGGCCGCTGATCGAGCACCGGCCGGATCCGCGCGAAAGTAATGGCACCGCAGGGGGAACACACCGACTTCGTGGAGGAACGGCGACATGAGCGACTGCTACGGCTGGGACTACAACCAGGGCAACGACTGGGACTACAACGAGTGCAAGCCGCGCCGTCGCCGCCACCACAAGAAGCGCTACAACGACTGCTGGGACTACAACCCCTGCAGCTGACGCACCCCGCACCACCACCGGCCCGGAGCGCACCACGCGCCCCGGGCCGTCGCGCGTGCCGTTAGGTGCCTCCGGGGGTGTGCCCAGGTCGGCGGTCAAGGGTCATGCTGTGCGGGTGGAGTACGTGTCCCGAGTGCCGCGACCGCCGCTGGACGGGCTGATCGACGACCTCTACTACCTCGACGGCGCGCCGCCGTACGCGCGGTTCACCGTGCCGCCCGCGCCGTCGGCGTTGCTCGTCGTCAACCTCGGGGCGCCGTTCCGGATCCGTGGGGGCGCCGACCTCGAGGCGGCCGAGTACGCCGACGGCTGTGTGATCACGATGCCCACCCGCGCGTACGAGTTCGGCTACCCGCCGGACACCCGGTCGGTCGGTGTGCACGTCAAACCGTGGGGATTGGCGCCGTTCCTGCCGATGCCCGCGGCCGAGCTGCGTGACCGGCCGGTGGCGGTGGAGCAGGTGTGGGGCCGGTCGGCGGTCGCACGGCTGCGTGAGCGCCTGGCCGCGGCGGCCGGGCCGCACGAGATGCTGACGCTGCTCGAGGACGAGCTGCGGCGGCGGCTGGGCGCGGCCGCGGAGCCCGGCGGGACCACCGGCCTGGAGCTGGTCCGGCACGCGAGCGGCGTCATCGCGGCGACCGGCGGAACGGTGGCGATCGGCGACCTCACGACGGCCGCCGGGGTCAGCAGCACCCACCTGGCCCGGCGGTACACCGAGCTCGTCGGGGTCACGCCCAAGCGGCTGGCCCGCACCCACCGGCTGATGGCGACCGTGTTCGCGATCGACCCGGCCGGACCGATCGACTGGGGTGCCCTCGCCCACGGTGCGGGCTACTTCGACCAGGCCCACTTCGGCCACGAGGTGCGGGCGCTCACCGGGCTCACGCCCACCCGGTACGTCGAGGTCCGGCAGCGGTTCCGGCGTGAACATCCCGGCCACGTGCTGGACGGCTGGCCGCTTCCGGCCGATTGATTTCCTACAAGAGCGGCGACCCGCGCCGCGCTACCGTCGGGGCACCCGAAGCAGAAGGAGAGCCCCGTGGGCAGAGTGGTCATGTACGCCTCGGTGTCGGTGGACGGCTTCGTCGCCGACGCACACGACCGGCCCGGACCGTTGTTCGACTGGCTGACCGGCGGTGACGTCCCGCTGGACGACAGCGGCGTACTGGCGGTGTCGCAGCGGTCGTACGACTACGTCCGGCCGTACTGGGACCAGATCGGGGTGACGATCGCCGGCCGCCACGTCTTCGACCTGACCGACGGCTGGGACGGCACCCCGCCGAGCGGCGTCGAGCACGTGGTCGTCGTGACGCACCGGCCGGCGCCCGAGGGCTGGGATCCCGGCGCGCCGTTCCACTTCGTCGACGGTGTCGAGGCGGCCGTGGCCACGGCGCAGAAGCTCGCGGGTGAGCGTGTCGTCGAGGTCGCCGCCGGTGACGTCGGGGGTCAGGTGCTGGCCGCGGGGCTGGTCGACGAGGTGCGCATGGACGTCGTCCCGGTGGTGTTCGGGGCCGGCAAGCGCTACTTCGGGTCGGTCGACGCCCAGCACCTGCTGGACGACCCCGACGTGGTGATCCCCGGCAACCGGGTGCTCCACCTGCGCTACCCGGTGCGCCGCTCCACCGGCGGCTAGCTCCGGACGCGTCGGATCCGGATCGGGCCCGTGGCCGTCTCCGGGTCGACCACCTCGCCGCCCTGGGTGATCTCGACCTGCCCGGCCGTCACCAGGCGCCGGGCGGCGGCCCGCACCGGTTCCATCATCGATCGCCAGTCGTCGCCGCCGACGAGCCGGGCCACCTCGGACGGGCAGATGGTGGCCCCGGCCGCGCGCCGGGCCAGCAGGTCGACGATCGACGACTCGAGCCGCGCGTCGGACGGGCTCACCTCGTCGGCCCCGGACCGGGCTGGCAGCGCGGGCACCACCAGGTGCGGCGGCGTTCGGGGTCGCCGCTGACCTCGGCCACCACCTCGATCGGGGTACCGCAGCGCCGGCACGGACGCCCGGCCCGGCCGGACACCCAGTGGCTGTTCCCGGGCCGGGTGTCACCGGTGGTGACCTGCATGGCGCCGGGGGTGCTGACCGAGAACCGCAGCAGCCGGGCCGCCAGGTCGACGAGCGTGGGCACGTCGACGTCGCGCATCGGGGTCCAGGGCGAGAGCCCGCGCAGGTAACACAGTTCGTTGACCCAGAGGTTGCCCAGGCCGGCCATCCGGGTCTGGTCGAGCAACGTGGCGCTGACCGGCCGGTCGGCGTCCGCGGCGAGCCGGGCGATCGCCTGGTCGCGGTCCCAGTCCTCGCGCAGCGGATCGGGGCCGAGGTGAGCGGTCAGTTGCCCCTCGTCGGCGGTCCTCACCAGCTCGACCACCGGAAGCTTGAGCCCGGCGGCGCTGCGGCCGTCCGCGAACTCCAGCCGGATCCGCACGTCCGGCTCGACCCGGCGGGGCAGCCGTTTGCCGGGGCCGAGCACTGTCCAGGAGCCGTCCATCCGCAGGTGGGTGTGGAGCGTGAGCGGGCCGCTGTGCGGGTCGTCGAACCGCGTCAGCAGGTGTTTGCCGTGGGTGTGGGTCGCCAGCAGCGTGGCGCCGGACAGGTCGGCGGTGGCGTGGCGCGGAACCCGGAAGTCGGAGCGGCGCACCACCTGCCCGCGCAGCCGGTCGTTCAGCCGGCGCGCGAGCGCGAACACGGTGTCTCCCTCGGGCATCGCCCCATCATCTCCCGTGCACCGCGGTCCGGCGCGGCGGCGAGCCGCCACGCACCCCCCGCTCCGGCAGGCCGGTCGCGAGCAGCAGGCCGACCGCGACCAGGCCCGCGGTGATCGAGAGCGACCGCAGAATGCCGACGTGGTCGGCGGCGAAGCCCAGCAGCGGCGGCCCGGCGAGGAACGCGGTGTAGCCGATCGTGGAGACGACGCCGACCCGCGCGGCGGCGCGGCGGGGATCCTCGGCGGCCGCGCTGATGCCCAGCGGGAAGCCCATCGCGGTACCGAGGCCCCAGCCGACGACGCCGATCACGGCGGTCAGCGGGTTCGGCCCGAAGACCGTCGCCATCAGGCCGGCCAGCGCCACGACCGCACCGACCCGGATCACCGGCCGGGGCCCGAAGCGGTCCACCAGCGGTGGCCCGAACCAGCGGCCGACGGTCATCGCGGCGACGAACAGCGCGAACGTCAGCGATCCGCCGGCGACCGACGTCCGGTGGCCTTCGATCATCGCCGAGGCGAGCCAGTCGTTGCCGGTTCCCTCGGAGAAGCCCATCGTGAGCACGAACAGACCGAGGACGAGCGTGCGTGGCTCGGTCCACGCGCGGAGGGCGGAACCGGCCGGGCGGTCCTCCGGCGTCTCCGCCCGGAGATACCACCGGGTGGAGAGCGGCACCGCGACGCCGATGAGCAGCCCGACCGCGACCAGGTGAGCGGTGACGGGGACGCCCACGGCAGCGCACGCGGCGGCGACCGCGGCACCGACAACGGTCCCCGCGCTCAGGGAGGCGTGGAAGCGGGACATGATCGCGACGCCGCGGGCCTGCTCGACCGCGGCGGCCTCGACGTTCATGGCGACGTCCCAGACGCCGGTGGCCAGGCCGAGCAGGGCGAGGCCCACCGCCGTGACGACGACGGAACCCGGCGCGCCGAGACCGGCCAGGCCGAGTCCGGTCGCACCGGCCAGGCCGGCCGCCGCCACCGCGCGACGCGGCCCGCTGCGCGCCACGAACGCCCCGGCCACCAGCAGCGACGCGATCGACCCCGCGGGCAGCGCGAGCAGCAACAGCCCGAGCTCGCGGGCGTCCAGACCCAGCTGCGACCGGACGCTCGGGATCCGCGCGGCCCAGGTGGCGAACAGGAACCCGCTGCCGCTGAACGCCAGGTAGACGGCCACGGTGGACGAGCGCAGCGACGCGGCGGTCATCGGACGGCGTCGGGGACGAGCCGGCGGACCGCGTTCCGGATGACGTCGGCGTCCACCGGGCGGGTGGACAGCGTCGCGTGCAGGATCAGCCCTTCGATCAGCGCGTCGAGCGCCTCGGCGGTCTCCGGGTCGAAGTGGAGCTCCAGCAGGCGGCGGGTGCGCTCCATCCAGGACTGCGTGATCGTGCGCAGGGACGGGTCGCGGGCGGCCGCCGCGTAGAGCTCGTACGTGAGCACCGCGCTGCGCTGGTTGTCGGCCAGGTCGGCGAGCATCGTGTCGACGACCCGCGCCCGGGCGTCCGTGCCCGGCTCGATCGCGCTCATCCGTGCCTCGAACAGCGCCGCCTCGGTCTCGGCCAGGTGCGTGAACGCGGCGGTCAGCAACTCGTCGAGGCTGGTGAAGTGGTAGGTGACCGATCCGAGCGGCACGTCGGCGGCGGCGGCCACCCGCCGGTGGGTGGTGCCGGCGACACCGCGTGCGGCGACGACGTCGAGCGTGACCTCGATCAGCCGCTGCCGACGATCGGGCTCGTAGCGGCGGCGGCTCGTCATTCGTCGTAGACCGACCGGATGACCCGGGCCGGGTTCCCGACCGCGACGACGTCGGCCGGGACGTCCTTGGTGACGACCGCCCCGGCGCCGATGATCGAGTTCGCGCCGATGGTGACACCGGGGCAGATCACGGCCATGCCGCCGATCCAGACGTTGTCGCCGATCGTGATCGGCAGCGCCGCCTCCCACTTGGCGCGGCGCGGCTCCGGGTGGATCGGGTGCGTGGGCGTCAGCAACTGCACGTTCGGGCCGATCAGGACGTCGGTGCCGATCCGGATCGGGGCGACGTCGAGCGCCATCAGCCCGAAGTTGACGAACGTGCGGTCGCCGATGTGCAGGTGGCTGCCGTAATCGACGTGCAGCGGCGGGCGCAGGTCGACCTCGTCGCCGATCGTGCCCAGCAGCTGCTCGAGCAGGGCCCGGCGCCCGGCCGGATCACGCGGGTCGCTGTCGTTGAACGCCTTGGTCAGCACCATCGCCTGGCGCATCTCGGCGTCCAGCTCCGGATCGGCGCCGCGGTACAGGTCTCCGGCGAGCATGCGCTCACGCATCGATCGCAGATCGCCTTCGGCCGGGTCAGCACGGTTCATGCGTACGATCGTACACTGAGCGTACGATCGTACGCATCGGAACTCCAGGGCTGACGTCGTACGCGCCGACTGTCACGATCGGAGGGATCCGACCGGAGGCGTCGATGAACTCGTTCCTCACTACCGGCCATGCCTACGACGGCTACATGGGTCGGTATTCGCGTCCGCTGGCGACGCTGTTCGCCGACTCCGCCGGCGTCGCGCCGGGCTGGTCGGCCTTGGACGTCGGGTGCGGCCCCGGTGCGCTCACCCGGGTGCTCGCGGACCGGCTCGGGCCGGAGCGGGTCTCGGCCGCCGACCCGTCGCCGCCGTTCGTCGCCGAGTGCGCGGCCGCGCTGCCGGGCGTCACGGTCCGGGCCGGACGCGCCGAGGACCTCCCGTTCGGCGACGCGGCCTTCGACTGCGCGCTGGCCCAACTCGTGATCCACTTCGTGGCCGACCCGCACGCGTTCGGCCGGGAGCTCCGCCGGGTCGTGCGCCCCGGCGGCGTCGCCGCGGCCTGCGTCTGGGATTTCGCCGGGGGAATGCAGATGCTCCGGCTCTTCTGGGACGCGGCGCTGACGATCGACCCGTCCGCACCCGACGAGGCCCGGACGCTGAAGTTCGGACGCGACGGCGAGATCGCCGCGTGGCTGGCGGCGGCCGGCTTCACCGGCGTCACCGAGACGGTGTTGTCGGTGAGCTCCACCTACGCCTCGTTCGACGAGTTGTGGAACGGCTATCTCGCCGGGATCGGGCCCGCGGGCGTCTACTGCGTCGGCCTGCCCGACGACCAGCGCACGGCGGTGCGCGCGGAGCTGTTCCGCCGGCTCGGCTCCCCCACCGGTTCGTTCACCCTGAGCGCCCTGGCCCGCTCCGCCTCCGGCCGCAACCCCGGATAACCACCCCGGCACCAACCAGGGGCGGTACCCGGTCGGGGGCGGAGCGCGAACCTCGAGGTATGGCGCTCGAAAACCTCGCTCCCGGCCTCGCGCTCCTCGCCTATCTCGTGACCCGGCAGATCCGGTGGGTGCCGGTCGACACCACCCGGATCTGGCGGCTGCCGATCGTGCTCGGGGTGGTCGGCCTGCTGACCGTCGGCTCCGGCCACGCCCGGCTGAGCACCGCTGACGTGGCGGTGCTCGTCCTGTCGGCGATAGTCGCGCTCGGATCCGGCACCGCGAGGGGCCGGCTGGCGCAGTTCCGCCCGATCCCGCCCACCGCCGCGACGCCGAAGCGGATGCGCAACGGCGCGCTGCCGACGCTGGAGACCCGGATCGTGGTGATGATCGTCGCCGGCTCGGTCACCGCGTGCGCCACCGACCTGATCGGGTTCGTTCCCGCGATCGCCGGTCTGCTGGCCTGCATCGGCGGCCCCGGCCGTCCGTGGCGGGACGTCGCCGTCGTGGTCGCCGCCTCGGCCGCCCTGCTCCCGGTCGGCGCCGTGCCGTGGCCTCCCCCCGTCAGCCTGCTGATCTCCGCGCTCTCGTTCCTGCTGGCCGTCGTCCTCGGCGGGTTGAGCCGGCGGCAGTTCCGCGCCGCCGAGGCGCAGACCCGGGCGTTGCTGGGAGGAGCGTCTCGCCGTCGAACAGGAACGCGCGCTCCCCGAACGGTCACGCATCGCCCGCGATCTGCACGCCGTACTCGCGCGCTCCCCCGGCGGCCTGGTCATCCAGCTCGACGCCGGGGACGCCCTGCTCGAATCCGGACGCGACGCCGAAGCCCGCGAGCGGGTGATCGCCGCGCGCGGACTCGCGGTGGACGGTCTGGCCGAGGCCGGACGAGCGGTCACCGCGCTGCGCGAGCCGGTCGGTGACGTCGACGCGGTCCTCGACGAGCTGACGACCACGCACCGTGAACTCGGGGGCGAGGTGGCCGTGGAGCGGTCCGCGTGCGCGACGTGCTGGTGACGCTGCTCGGTCTCACCGACGACATCGAGGTCGCGGGCGCCGCCGCCGACGGCGCCGAGGCGGTGCGCCTGGTCGAGGAGACCCGGCCCGACGTCGTCCTGATGGATCTGCGGATGCCGAACCTGGGCGGGGCCGACGCGACGCGCGACCGCGCGCGACCGCGCGCACGCGATCGCGATGGCCCTGGGCCGGGACGTCTGGACCCCACCCGCCGGCGGCCCGGGCGGCGTCAGCGGTTGGTCGCGAGGTCACGCATCGACGCGTCGTACGGGTACGGCGCGGTCACCTCGCTGACCGCGGTCAACCGCTCCAGCTCCTCGCCGGACAACTCCCAGCCCACCGCGCCGAGGTTGTCCTCGAGCTGGGAGAACTTGGACGCACCGAGGATCGGCGCGGTCACGCCGGGGCGCTGCAGCACCCAGCGCAGCGCCACCTGCGCGACGCTCCTGCCCCGCGCGTCGGCGATCGCGCGCAGCTCGTCCAGGATCGACCACGTGGTCTCGTTCGCGTACGCGGCCCAGGTCTCGCTCCACCCCTGCGCCTCGGCGGTCTTCACCCGCGAGCCGTCGGGGGCACCGGCCATCTCCCGGGTGTAGCGCCCGGACAGCCACCCGCCACGCAGCGGCGACCACGGCAGCACGCCGAGTCCCTCGGCCTCGCAGACCGGGATCAGCTCCCACTCGGTCGGCCGGGCCAGCAGGCTGTACTGCGGCTGCAGGGTCAGGAAGCGCTCGTACCCGGCGGCCCGGCTGACGTCGAGCATCTTCTGCAACTGCCAGCCGACGACGTTGCTCGCCCCGATGTAGCGGACCTTGCCCGCCGTGACCAGCGAGTCGAGCGTGGAGAGCGTCTCCTCCAGCGGGGTCGCCCGGTCCCAGCCGTGGATCTGGTAGAGGTCGACGTAGTCGGTGCCCAGCCGGCGCAGGCTGGCGTCGATCGAGGCCAGGATGTGCTTGCGGCCGAGGCCGACGTCGTTGACGCCGGGACCGCTGGGGAACCGGACCTTGGTGGCGATCACCCACTGCTCGCGGTCGCGGTCCTTCAGCCAGCGGCCGGTGACCTCCTCCGACGCTCCCCCGCCGTAGACGTCGGCGGTGTCGATGAAGTTGCCACCGGCGTCGGCGAACAGGTCGAGCATACGGCGGCTGTCGGCTTCGTCGGCCTCCCGGCCGAACGTCATCGCGCCGAGGCAGAGCTCGCTGACCGTCGTGCCGGATCGTCCCAGGTACCTGTATTCCATGGCCTCCAGTCAAGGCCCTGGAGTGCGCTCCAGGTCAAGCGTGACGTCACAAATGCTGCTGACCTGCTGCGACAGGCGCCGGGCCCGGGTCAGCCGGGACTTGGTGATCGCGGCCCACTCGTCCACGACACGCAGCTGAGCGCGCATCGCGTCGACCCGCGCGGCGTCGACCGCGCAGGCCGCGGCCGACACCTCGGACTGCGGGCTCCCGCCCTCGGTGACCGCGGCGAACTCGGCCGCGCGCACCTGGAGTTGCCGGGCCGTGCCGGCGAACTCCGAGAGCAGCTGATCGCACCGGGCCTGGGCGACGCGGTCCTCGGCGTCCGCGACCGCGCAGGCCTCGGTCAGCGCTTCGCGCTGGGCTTCCAGTTCTTCGACGAGGCCCATGACGTCACACCCGGAAGCGGCTGACCAGCGCCTGGAGGTCCGAGGACATCCGGGAGAGCTCCTCGGCCGAGCGCTGCGTCTCACCGACGGTGGTCGAGGTGGTCTGGGCGGCCGCGGCGACGCTCGCGATGTTGTCGGCGATGCTCGTCGACCCGGTGGAGGCCTCCATGATCGAGCGGCTCATCTCGTTGGTGGTGGCGGTCTGCTCCTCCACCGCCGACGCGATCGTCATCTGGTAGTCGTTGATCTGCGCGATGATCCCCGAGATCTGCTCGATCGCCGCCACCGCCGAATCGGTGTCGGCCTGGATCGCCTCCACCCGCTTGGAAATGTTCTCGGTCGCCTGCGCGGTCTCCTGCGCCAGATCCTTGACCTCGTTCGCGACCACCGCGAACCCCTTACCGGCCTCACCGGCCCGCGCCGCCTCGATCGTGGCGTTGAGCGCCAACAGGTTGGTCTGCTCGGCGATCGAAGTGATCACCTTCACCACGTTGCCGATCTCCACCGACGACTCACCGAGCTTCGCCACGGTCGCGTTGGTCTGGGCGGCGGCGTCGACCGCACGGGACGCGACACCGGCGGCGTCGTTCGCCGACTGCGAGATCTCGCGGATCGCCGAGCCCATCTCCTCGGTACCGGCCGAGACGGTCTGGACGCTGCGGGAGACGTCCTCGGCGGCCGAGGCGAGCACGCTGGTCTGCGCGGACGTGTCCGCGGCCGTACCGGAGATCGCCTCGGCGGAGGCGGTGAGCTGCTGCGAGGAGTCCGCGAGCGTCCGCGCGGAGCTCGAGAGCGCCGAGACCGTCTGCCGGATCGAGTCGATCGCCCGGTTGACGGCCTCGGCCATCCGGCCCACCTCGTCCCCGGAGTCGACGCGGGCCTGGCGGGTGAGGTCGCCGTTGGCGACGCCGTCGAGCACTTCCTGGACGTGGTTGAGCCGGCTGATGATCGCGCGGCTGACGATCACCGCGAGAGCCAACGCCGCGAGCAGGCCGACGACGAGCACGATCGCGATCATCGTGCGCGCGCCGACGACCGTCTTGTGCGAGTCGCTCGCGTCCGCCGCCGAGTCCTCGGCCTCGAGGTTGTTCAGCGCCGTGAGCGTTACGCCGAACGCCTTCTCGACCCGGGCGAACTCCGCGTTCATCGCGGCGGTGTTGGCCGGCGCGGGCACGCTGGCCGGCAACGGGTCCTTGAACAGGATGTTGTTGGCCAGCGCGGTGTAGGTGGTGAACGCCTCGTCGAAGTCGGCGACCTGCTTCTTCCACTCCGCCGAGTCGCTCGGGTTCTTCTGGAACTCGGCGAAGGCCGAGCTGACCGCCGCCTCGCCGTCCTTGATCTGCTGCTGGCTCGTGGTGTCGGTCGGCGCGACGTAGATGTTCAGGATGCCGCGGTAGAGCTTCGCGAGCCCCGCCTCCATGTCGACCAGAGCGTTCAGCCGGGCGATGTTCTCGGTCTGCAGCTTCTGGATCTTGCCGTCGATCGTGCCGAGCCGCTGCCATGCGAGCCCGCCCGTGATCAGCGCGACCACCGCGATCACCGCCACCGACATCAGGATCTTCTGCCCCACACCGAGACCGGAGAGCTTGCCGCCGCTTTCCGTGCCGGACGTCGATACCATGCGTTGCCTCGACCTCGTGTACGTGACCGTTGCCGGCCGCCCGCCAGATATCGCTCCCATCGGCCGGGACGGAGCCGGGCTGAGTGTTTGAGACAATTGAGGAGTACGTCCCCTCACTCTCGCGGAGTTGAACCCCGGCATGCGCCTGATCCTGATCCGCCACGGCCAGACTCCGTCGAACGTCGCCCACCTGCTCGACACCGGCGTCCCCGGCCCCGGTCTGACCGAGCTCGGCCTCGACCAGGCGGCCGCGCTGCCGGGTGCGCTGGCCGACGAGAACATCGAGGTGCTGTTCGTCTCCACGCTCGTCCGCACGCACCTCACGGCGGCGCCGCTGGCCTCCGCGCGCGGGCTGGAGCCGGTCGTCCGCGACGGGCTGCGCGAGGTGGTCGCCGGTGACCTGGAGATGCTCAGCGACCACGAGTCGGTGAAGACGTACCTGGAGACGGTGTTCGGCTGGTCGGCCGGCCGCACCGAGCTGCGGATGCCCGGCGGCGAGGACGGTACCGAGTTCCTCGGCCGCTACGACGCGGTGATCGACGAGGCCGCCGCGACCGGGGCGGGCACGGTGGCCCTGGTCAGCCACGGTGCGGCGATCCGCGCCTGGGTGGCCGCCCGCGCCGCGAACGTCGACGTCGAGTGGGCCGCCGAGCACGCGCTGAGCAACACCGGCATCGTGACGCTGGAGGGCGCGCCCTCCGACGGCTGGAAGGTCGTCACCTGGGAGGGCCAGGCCGTCGACCTGCCGGAGGAGCCGGAGGACAGCGGTCCCACCGGTCAGCCACTGCACGAGGGTTAGACGGAATACACCAGGTCGGTCAGCACGCCGTGGTGGTCGCTGAGCGGATTCTCCTCGCCGACGACCGCGGCGCCGACGACGCGGGCACCCGGGCCGGACCCGACGAAGACGTAGTCGATCCGGTAGCGGACGCCGGGCTGCCCGACCAGCCGTTCGATCTCGGCGGCGCCGAGCGGGTTGTCGACGGTCCAGGTGTGGCCGGGCCCGTCGCCGGCGACCGCCCACACGTCGTGGTAGTAGGCGCTGCGGCCCTCGAGTGACTGCAGGCCGCTCAGGAACCGGATGCTCGCGGACTCCGGCACCGCGTTGAAGTCACCGGCGACGATCGTCGGCAGCCGCGTGCGGTGCCGGGCGTCGAGGGCGGCGAGCTCGAGCATCTGCCGCTCCCGCCAGGCTTCGGCGTCGGGCTTCCAGAACGTCGTCGGCGTGAGCAGCAGCACCGGACCGGCGCCGGGGAGCTCGACCGACGCGGCAAGCGTGTACCAGTAGACGCCCTCGGGGGTGCGGCCGTCGACGACCTCCAGGACCCGGTGCGGCCAGCGGGTCGCGATCGCGCTGCCGCCGTAGACGTCCGCGTCCGGCGGCAGGTGCTCGAGGATCTCCGCCTGGTGCGTGGTGCGCAGGCCGACGCCGTCGACCAGCTCCGCGAGCTGGTCGCGGGTGTCGTCGGGGTAGCGGACCTCCGGGAACACGACGATGTCCGGCGCGAGCCGCCGCAGTTCGGCGTTGATGCGCGCGGTGCGGCCCGGGTCGCCGGCGTCGTGCTGGACGTTCAGGGTGAGCACGCGGACCCGGGTCACGGGAGCGGGATGCCGCTGAGCGTGGCGCAGTAGTCGACGAGTGCGTCCTCGGACTCGGCGGTCGACGGCAGCGCGGAGTGGGGTTCCCGGTGGTAGAAGTAGGCGCCGGTCGCCGGGGCGTCGGTGACCGCGAGCCAGGCCTGCGTGTCGGCGCCGAGCCGCAGGTCGTCGGGGGCGCCGCGGCCACCCATCCGGGTCGGCACCCAGCCCGGGTCGACGGCGTTCGCGCGGACGTCCGGCCAGCGGCGGGCCACCGCGCGGCTGAGCATCAGGTCGTAGAACTTGCTCTCGGAGTAGGCCCGCGAGCCGTTCCACCGCCGATCGACCCATTGCGGGTCGTCGAGGTCGGGGCGGCCGCTCTGGTGCATGCCCGAGCTCAGGTAGACCAGGCGTGCGGGAGGGGTGATCAGCGCGGTCAGCACGTACGGCGCCAGCACGTTCACCGCGAACACGTGCGCCAGCCCGTCGGCGGTCTCGATCCGGCGCGGCTCCTGGTAGCCCACCGCGACGTTGTGGATGACGGCGTCGTGCGGGCCCAGCGCGTCGACCTGCTCGGCCACCGAGCGCATCGCGTCGAGGGTGGAGACGTCACCGACCACGACGTCGGCCTCCGGCAGTGCTTTGCGGATTTGGTCGGCGCGCTCCTCGCGGCGGGCGTGCAGCGTCAGCCGGTGGCCCTCACCGGCGAGCTGACGCGCGGCCAGCAGCCCGAGGCCGTCGGCGGATCCGGTGATGAAGACTCGAGACATGCGGCCTAGCTTGCCTCGCCGCGTAGGCTGCCGCCCGTGAAACCACTCGCCCGGGCCGCGTACGTGGTGGGCGTCGGTGCGGCGCTGCTGGTCGCGGCATTGTTCCTACCCCGCTCGCGCACCGTCGACGCGATCACCGGCACCGACGCCAGCCGGCCGAACACCGCCGAGGCGCTGCTGCTGCTCGCCGCCGTGCTCGTGGCGGGGGTGCTGGCGGTCGTCGGGCTGACCCGGTCCCGACCCTGGTTCGTCGCCGCCGCGGGCATCCCCGGGTTCCTGACCTCGCTCGCCTGGCTCTGGTACGTCGTCGACCTGCGTAGCGGCAACCGGGACCTGAGCTCGTGCGCCCACGAGTACTTCTGCACGGCGCTGCTGCGGGTGCGCCCCGACGTCGGCGCGTACCTGATCGTCGTCGCGGGGCTGGTGATCACGCTGGGCGGCGCGATCGCCGTGGTGATCGCGCGCCGGCCGGCCCCGAAGCCGACGGGGACGAAGCCGACCGGGGCGAAGCCGACCGGGGCGCCCGACTAGCGATGACGCGAGCCGAATGTCGGTGCCGAGCAGCCGGTGCGGGCGCAGACCGAACACCGCCCCGGCGGATGCCGCGCTCAGCGTGGCGTCGTTCGTCGTCTTCGCGCTCACCGCGGACGTCGACGACACACAGCACCGCATCGCGGTCGCCGACGCGGTCCTCCCGGTGCTGCTCGGGACGGCGACCGCCCTCCCGGACCGGCGCGTTGCGCCCTAGTCGATCGGCTGGCCGTGGACGCGGCGGGTCAGCAGGGTCCCGCCGGCGATCGCCGCCGGAACCACCACGATGTTGGCGAACGGCACCAGCGCCAGCGCCGCCACCGGGATCCCGAACCCAAGCGCCAGCGCCCGGTGCTGCCGCAGCACGCGCCGGCGCTCCTTGAGGAAGACGCCCCGCCGGTTGAACGGAATGCCGGTCAGGTCGAGGCTGAGCAGCCAGCCACCGATGAGCAGGGCCAGGATCGGCGCGAGGACCTGCCCCACGAACGGCACCAGCCCGATCAGCAGCACCGGGATCGTGAGCAGGAGCTGCGTGCCGATCACCCGGATCGAGTCGGCGGCGTTACGCGGCAGCGTCTTGTGCCAGGGCAGCTCGGGGTGGTCGACGGCGCCGAGCCGGCGCTCGATCTCCTCGGAGATCTTCTCGTAGAACGGGTCACCGATGATCAGCGTCAGCGCCGTGTAGACGATGACCGAGAGCCACAGCGCCCCGATGACGATCGTGACCTCGATCAGGAGCTCGGCGGCTTTCCGCGCGTCGGCCGACCAGCCGCCGGCGAAGGACCCCGCGATCCACCCGCCGAGGTCGTCGAGGAACACCAGCAACGTGACGAACGCCGCCAGCAGGACGAAGAACGCGATCACCGCCGGGATCAGACCCAGCAGCAACAACCCGGGGTACTTCGCGTACATCCCGAAGCCGCGCCCGAGCAGCCGCAGCCCCCAGACGAACTCGGAACCGGCGGTGGGGCGGGGGGTCACGGCGCTCACGCCGCGCAGCCTACGGGAGAGCGTGGTTTAGGCTTCCGGCCGTGCACCGACCGCCCGACGTCCCTGGTTACGCCATCCGTGACGTGCTGGGCTCCGGCGGCTGCGCGACCGTCTACCTGGCGACGCAGATCGTCGTCGGCCGGGACGTCGCGGTGAAGATCGACAACCGGACGTTGACCACCGAACGGGACCAGCGCCGCTTCTACCGCGAGGTGAACGCCGCGGGGCGGCTGTCCGATCACCCGAACGTGATCGGGCTCTACGACGCCGGCACGCTGGCCGACGGGCGCCCGTACCTGGTGATGGAGTTGTGCACCGGAGGGTCGCTGGCCACCGTGCTCAAGCGGCGCGGGGGCTTACCGCCCGACGAGGTGCAGGCGATGAGCGTCGGGCTGGCCGACGCGCTCGGGGCCGCGCACTCGCTCGGTGTGCTCCACCGGGACCTGAAGCCCGGGAACATCCTGGTCAACCGCTACGGGATGGTGGGGCTCGCCGATTTCGGGCTCGCCTCGATCATCACGGCCGACGCCGAGCAGTCGGCGACGCTGGAGTCGCTGACGCCCGCGTACGCGCCGCCGGAAGCGTTCTCGCTGGTGGAGCCGGCTCCGTCGGCGGACGTGTACTCGTTCGGGGCGACGCTCTACGCGCTGCTCAGCGGGCGGCCGCCGCGGTTCCCGGACACCGGGTCGCCGAGCCTGGCCGCGATCGTGCGGATGCACGACGAGCCGTTGCCGGTGCTGCCGTGGGTGCCCGGGGCGCTGATGAGCGTGATCGAACGGGCGATGGCGCCGAATCCGGCCGATCGGTTCCCGGACGGGGCGGCGATGCGTGCGGCGTTGGCGCGGACGCCGGTGACGTTCTCCTCGTCGGCATGGCCGGGGTACGCGCCGGAACACGCCACCGGTGACCCGGCGAGCCCGACCACGTCCGGCGCCTCGTTCCGCCCGCCCGGCGGCGACCGGCACAGCGCCTCCGTCTCCGCCCCACCGAGATCCGGTCCGCCCCAGGTGAGAGCAGCGCACGGCGCGTCCTTCTCGGTACCGCCCCACTCCGGACCGCCCTACTCGATCCCGCACCAGTCGATCCCGCACCAGTCGATCCCGCACCGGCCACCGCCCCACCACACCGGGCCGCATCAGGCCCCGGCGTCGGAGCGGCGGGGGATGTCCGCCCGGAAAGCGGCCGTCCTCACCGCCGTCGGAGTGCTGACTCTGGTCGCCGTCGTCGCGGCCGGGCTCGTGGCCGCCACCCGGCCCTGGAACGAGGAGACCGGCCTCCCCACCGTCGAGAGCGCGAACCAGGCCCCCACCGCAGCGACCCGCTCCGGCCCCGACTACGGCGTCGAAACGACGACCGGCAACTGCCCGGCCACCGCGAACGGCGGCCGGTGCGTCGTCGAGCCCGAATGCTGGTCGGGCATGGTCGTCATCGTCGGCCAGGTGACGATCGAACGGCAGCCCTGCGAGGACCTCCACCGCTGGGAGACCTTCGCGATCGCGCCACTCCCCCGGGACGCGCTGACCTCCAGCCAGAAAACCCTCGCCGCCCACCCCGCGGTGAAGAAACTGTGCAGTACCGACGTCATGCTGGCCTCCCGGCGCGCGAACGCCCCGACGATCCCGGTCGCCGAGTGGAGCGTCGACGTCCTCCCGCCGAGCGAGGCCGCCTTCGCGGACGGTTCGCGGGTCTACCGCTGCGTGGCCGCCGTGATCAGCCCCGACACCGACGGCAGCACCGGCTCCGCGTTCACTGGTTGAACCCGCCGGGCCCGGCCCAGCCGCACTGCACTCGGTGTCCGGAGACGGTGCACGGCTCCGACGTCCCCCACGAACGCACCGATCCGAGGAGGACCCGATGAAGTACCTGATCCTGATGTACGGCTCGCAGCGCGACTACGACCTGATGACGAGCGCCGCCCCCGACGACTTCGCGCCGATGCACGCGTTCATGGAGCAGTTCACCAAGGACCTGATGGAGTCCGGCGAGTTCGTCGACACCCGCGGGCTCGACGCGCCGGTCCACACCCGCCGGGTCGGCCAGAAGGACGGGGTGCCGATCGTCACCGACGGCCCGTACGCCGAGACCCAGGAGGTGCTCGCCGGCTACTGGGTCGTCGACTGCGAGAGCTTCGACCGCGCGACCCGGATCGCGGGCCGGCTGGCCGCCTGCCCGAGCCCGAACGACGTGTTCGCCGACGGGTACTGCGACGTCCGCCCGATCCTCGACCACGCGCCGGAGCCGGAACTCTGACCGCCGGGCCCACGACCGAGGACCTGCTGCGCGCGCTGGCGCCGCAGGTCCTCGCGGCGGTCGTCCGCCGGTACGGGCACTTCGACGCCGCCGAGGACGCCACCCAGGAGGCGCTGCTCGCGGCCGCGCTGCAGTGGCCGCCCGAGGGCCGCCCGGACGACCCGAAGGCCTGGCTGATCCGGGTCGCGGCCCGCCGGCTCACCGACATCCTGCGCAGCGAACAGGCCCGTAAGGCCCGCGAGGCGCGTGCCCTGCCCGACGACCCCGGCGAGGCCCGCGACTCCGACGACACGCTGATCCTGCTGTTCCTCGCCTGCCACCCGTCGCTGCCGGTCGCGTCGCAGATCGCGCTGACGCTGCGTGCCGTCGGCGGCCTGACCACCGCGGAGATCGCCCGCGCGTTCCTGGTCCCCGAGTCGACGATGACGCGCCGCATCACCCGCGCGAAGCAGCGCATCAAGGACAGCGGCCTGCCGTTCGCGCTGCCCGCCGATCAGCAGTCCCGGCTCCCGGCCGTGCTCCACGTCCTCTACCTGGTCTTCACCGAGGGGTACGCCACCACGGCCGGTCCGGCGCTGCACCGGGTGGAACTCACCGCGGAGGCGATCCGCCTCACCCGTCTGCTGCACCGGGCGCTGCCGGGCGACGCCGAGGTCGGCGGCCTGCTCGCGCTCATGCTGCTGACCGACGCGCGACGCCCGGCCCGGACCGCACCGGACGGTTCGCTGGTGCCCATGTCGGAACAGGACCGCCGCCGGTGGGACGCCGGGCGCGTGGCCGAGGGCGTCGCGGTGCTGGAGTCCGCGCTGCCCCGGGGGCCGGTCGGCCCCTACCAGGTCCAGGCGGCGATCGCGGCGCTGCACGACGAGGCACCCAGCGCCGAGGCGACCGACTGGCCGCAGATCCTCGCGCTCTACGAGGTGCTGCTGGGGATGGCCGACAACCCGGTCGTGGCGCTGAACCACGCGGTCGCGGTGGCGATGGTGCACGGGCCCGAGGCCGGTCTGCGCCTCGTCGGCCGGCTGGTCGACGACGGACGGCTGGCCGCCGATCACCGCGTGGCCGCGGTCCGCGGGCACCTGCTGGAACGGGCCGGTGACCCGGTCGCGGCCCGCGCGGCCTACGAGGAGGCGGCGGCCCGCACCGCGAGCCTCCCGCAGCAGCGCTACCTGCGCGCCCAGGCCGCCCGCCTCCGCCCCTGAATCCGCCGACGCGCCTTTGATACCCGCCCACGCGCACCGGCTGTCCGCTCGCGCGCGCCGGCTCCGACGTCCCGGGTGAATCCCGACCACTCGGAGGAACCATGACCCGCACCGCGGCCCTGATCGCCGGTCCGCTGTTCGTCGTCGCCTGGGCCGTGCAGGCGTTCACCCGGGAAGGCTTCGAACCGGGACGACACCCGGTGAGCCTCCTCGCGCTCGGCGACCTCGGCTGGATCCAGATCGCCAGCTTCGTGCTCACCGGGGTCTTGCTCGTCCTCGCCGGGATCACGGTCCGCCCGCGATGGGGCGGGGCGCTGATCGTCGGCTTCGGCGTCGGCATGGTCGTGGCGGGGGTGTTCGTGACCGACGCGGGCGCGGGCTTCCCGGCGGGCGCGCCGGCCGGAGCCCCGGAGCGCCTTTCCTGGCACGGCGCCCTGCACGAGCTGGGGTTCCTGCTCGCCTCGGTGTGCTGGACCGCGGCGGCCGTCGTCTTCCTCGTGCATTTCCGGCGCCGCCGCCGACGGGCGGCCGCAGCCGCGACGGCGGCGACGCTCCTCGTAGTGCTGACGCTGGCGGCCTGGCCCGACGCCGACGGGCTCCCGCTCCGTCTGATCGCCGCGACCGCGGTGCAGCTGGCCTTCGTCGCCGTGATCGCGGCGACGCATCAGCCGAGCAGCTCCGCGGTGGCCGCCCGGTTCAGGTGACGGGCCCAGTCGAGCGGCGTGGCGTCGAACCGCCGGTCGCGGACGCCCGGGTCGGCACCGAGCGCGAGCAGCCGCCGGGTCAGGTCGACGTCCCCCGCCCCGGCGGCGTGGTGCAGCGCGGTCTCCCACTCCTGCTCCACCGGTGCGTCGGCCCGGCCGAGCGCGTTGACGTCGAACCCGAGCTCGACCAGGCGCTCCACGGCGGCGGGCGCGGCCGCCGCCGCCCACACGACCAGGCCCGGCCGCTCGCGGACGGCCCGCGCCACCACGTCGGCGGGCGCGGTGGCGTTCTCGCCCCGGAACACCGCGGCGATCAGGTCGGCGACCGGGTCCGGCGGGGGCGGCTCGGCGCCGTGGGCGAGCAGGTAGTCGGCGATCTCGGTGTTGCCGCACAGGCGCGCGAGCGCGACCGGCGTCCGCCCGTCCCCCGCCGCCCAGGCCGGCCCGTCGCCTTCGTACGGCGAGCGGACGTCGACACCGTGCTCGGTCAGCAGCCGCACCCGGTCGCGGAGGTCGTGCTCGACCGCCCAGCGCAGCTGGATCCGGAGCAGGCCCCGGTCCGCGAGCCCGGCGGAGAACAACAGCTCCAGGTGCTCGTCCGACGCACCGAACATGCAGTTGTAGAGCGCCTGCTCGTCGTTCGGGTCGGCGCCGGCGTCGAGCAGCAGCCGGGCCAGTTCACGCCACCGCGGGTGGCGCGGCTGGTTCTGCTCGCCGCTCCCGAACACCCCGGTGATCGCGCTGAACGTGTTCGGCGCCAGGACGAAGCCGCTGTTCGGGTCGGCGCCGGCGGCCAGGAGCGACCGCGCGGCCGCGACCGCGTCACCCCCGGGAACCCGGGAGTAGACGAGGTACAGCAGCGGTTCCCACCCGAACGGCCCTCCGGCGGCCCGGGCTGTGGACGGGTCGGCGTCGAGCAGCGCCGACACCTCGTCGGCCCGCGCGGCCGCCGCGGCGGCCCACACGTGTCCCCGCGTCAGCCCGGGCTCCTCGGCCAGCAGGCGCGCGGCCGTGTCCCATCGCTGCGGCCCGTCGTCGCCCGAATAGGTCAGGCAGGCGAGCCGGCAGAATTCGTCCGCCGTGTCCACACCGCCGACGATAGCGAGATCAGCTCGCGGCGAGCAGCTCCAACGTGTCGATCACCCGGTTCGAGAAGCCCCACTCGTTGTCGTACCAGGCCACGACCTTGACGTGCCGGCCGTCGACCCTGGTGAGCGCCGAGTCGAAGATCGAGGACGCCGGGTTCCCGGTGATGTCGGACGAGACCAGCGCGTCCTCGGAGTACTCGAGGACACCGGCCAGCGGGCCGTCGGCCGCCGCGCGGTAGGCCGCGAGCACGTCCTCGCGGGTCACGTCGCGGGCCACCACCGTGTTGAGCTCGACGATCGAACCCACCGGCACCGGCACGCGGATCGAGTCGCCCGACAGCTTGCCGTCGAGGTTCGGCAGCACCAGGCCGATGGCCTTGGCCGCGCCGGTCGTGGTGGGGACGATGTTGATCCCGGCGGCACGGGCCCGGCGCGGATCGCGGTGCGGGCCGTCCTGCAGGTTCTGCTCCTGCGTGTAGGCGTGCACGGTGGTCATGAAGCCGTGCTCGATGCCGGCCAGGTCGTCGAGCACCTTGGCCAGCGGCGCGAGCGCGTTCGTCGTGCACGAGGCGTTCGAGACGATCGTGTGCGCGGCCGGGTCGTAGGCGCCGGTGTTCACGCCGTAGGCGAGCGTGACGTCGGCCCCGTCGGAGGGCGCGCCGACGAGCACCTTGCGCGCGCCCGCGTCCAGATGGGCGCGAGCGGCCTTCGCGGACGTGAAGCGACCGGTCGCCTCGAGCACGAGGTCGACGCCGAGCGAGGCCCAGGGCAGGTTCGCCGGGTCGCGCTCGGCGAGCACGGTGATCCGGCGGCCGTCGACGACCAGCTCGTCGCCCTCGGCGGTGACCGGGCGGCCGAGCCGTCCGGCCGTCGAGTCGAAGGCGAGCAGCCGGGCCAGCGCGGCCGGTTCGGTGAGGTCGTTGACGGCGACGACGTCGAGTTTCGTGTCGCGCTCCAGCATCGCGCGGAGCACGTTGCGTCCGATGCGGCCGAAGCCGTTGATGGCGATCCGAGTCATGACCCCAGCGTCGCCCACCGCGGGCCCGGACAGCAGTGGCGTGAGCGCCATGGTTCGAAAGGATCACGCCACGGCGGGCGCGTCCGTCAACACAGCGCGTGACCGGGTCGCAGTAGCGCCCGGTGCTGTTCACCGGCTACCCCAGCTCCACCGGGCGCAGCTTCGCCTGGGTCTGGGAGGACGTCCCCGGCCCGCAGCGCTCGATCCACGTTCCGCGCGCACGAGGCACGGGCACGCGGCCGTGGGAAGCGGGTCGTGGACCTGTCGGGCTACCGCCACGTCGCGCCCACCGAACGGTCGCTGACCGGCCCGTCCGACTCCTCCCAGGCGCAGGCCGAGTTCGACCGGCTCACCGCGGCCGGCTGAAGCGTCGTCCGGACCAGCGGCTGGTCGGGCCCGGAAGGCGTGCGCTACGTGACGCTCTGGGAGCAGGTGCCGACCACGTTCGTCGCGGTCCACGGCTGGGACCGGTCCCGGCTCGAGAGCGACCTGGCCCGGTATCAGGCCGACGGCCTGCGCCCCGACCAGCTCGGTCCGTACTCGGTGGACTCACCCTCGGTGGCGCGCTTCACCCCGATCCGGCGCCGCCGCGACGCGGGTGTCGTCGTGCCGGCGCTGGTGGCCGACTTCGCCCGCGGCCACGGCCTCCCCGCGGTCTCGCTCGCGGTCGTCCGCGAGGACCTCCTCCGGGCGTGCGGCGTCGGCGGCATGCTCACCGCCCGCGACGCGCCGCCGAACGGCGACATCATCCGCTGCTACCCCTCCCCCGGCGACGAGGACCCGTACCGGATCCGGATCGACCGGATGGACGCGCACGGCGGCTGGATGGCCACCGCCGTCGACCTGCTCCGCTTCGCGGTGCGCGTCGACGGTTCCGGTTCCGACGTGCAGGCCCCCGCGTCGACCGCTTTCATGACCACGCCGAGCGGGCTGGCCGGGAGCAGCGGGTACGGTGCCGGCTGGACGACCTCCGGCGAGGGCGCCATCGACCCCGGGGTGGGGTCCCACACCGGGGTGCTGCCGGGCGCGACCGGCCTCCTGCAGCGCTCTCCCGACGGTCTGACCTGTGCGGTGCTGACCAACACGAACGTGCGCCACGAGGTGACCGACACGTCCACCGACACGGTCCCCGGCCTGTTCCGGCTGCTGGCACGCATCCGCGGCCAGGTCGACCACTGGTGACTCACTCGCCCTGGGAGAACGTCCGCCGGTACTCGGTCGGCGTGGTACCGAGGATGCGCTGGAAATGCAGCCGCAGGTTCGTGCCGGTGCCGAGCCCGACGTCGGCGGCGATCCGCTCGACGGAGAGCTCGGAGCGTTCGAGCAGCTCCCGGGCCCGGTCGACGCGGGCACGCATGACCCACTGCATCGGCGTGTAGCCGGTGTCCTCGACGAACCGGCGGGAGAACGTCCGGGCCGACACCGCCGCGTGCCGGGCGAGCGCGGCCAGCGTGAGCGGCTCCCCGAGGTGGTGCAGCGCCCACTCGCGGGTCGCCGCGAACTGCTCGCCGAGCGGCTCGGGGACGCTGCGCGGCACGTACTGCGCCTGACCGCCGCTGCGGTAGGGCGCCGCGACCAGCCGCCGGGCCGCGTGGTTGGAGGCCGCCACCCCCAGGTCACCGCGCAGCACGTGCAGGCACAGGTCGAGCCCCGACGCCGCTCCGGCCGAGGTGAGCACGCTCTTCTCGTCGACGAACAGCACGTTCTCGTCGACGCGGATCCGCGGGTACTTCGCGGCCAGCGCGCGCGTGTAGTGCCAATGGGTCGTCGCCCGGCGGCCGTCCAGCAGCCCGGTCGCGGCGAGCGCGAACGCCCCGGTGGAGATCGCGGCCAGCCGGGCCCCGCGCTCGTGCGCACCGATCAACGCGTCGACGACCGCCCGCGGCGGCTCCTCCCGGTCGGGGAACCGGTAGCCGGGCACGAACACGATGTCGGCCCAGCCGAGCACGTCCAACCCGGAGGCGACGTGGTACGACAGCCCGTCACCCCCGGCCACGAGCCCCGGTTCGACGCCACACACCCGCACCTCGTACGGCATGCTCGCCCGCGTGGTGAACACCTGCGCCGGAATCCCCACGTCCATCGGCTTGGCGCCCTCGAGCACCAACACCGCGACGCGATGCAACCGAGCCTCCCCCACCCGGCCACTGTAAGCGTCACCCCCCGCGGCAGCCCGATCCCGATGGCGGACCGGATCGCCGCGCTGCCCCTGTTCCACCGTGCACGGCATCCGCGCGGCAGTGGGCCACCGCGCGGAGTTCGCGCCGGCGGTGGTCGGACGTGGCGCGGCCCGGGGCGCGTGGTGCGCTGTGTGTGTTCCCCCTGCTGCGCCACTACTTTCGCGCGGATCTATTCGAGGCACGATCGGCGCCGCTACACCGCGAACGTTCGGTTCACGACACACGCGACAGCGTGGGCTTTCCGCCACCGACGACCACCGGTGGTCCGTCCGGAAAGCTGGCCTTCTGGTCGGTGGCCGGAGCGCCAGGGGTCGTGCCGTCGGCCGGGGCGAATGCGACGCTGGTGGCCGCACCCGGGACACCGCTGTCCCGGGCCGGCGCAGGCGCCGCTCCGACCACAACCGACGACGGTTCACCTCTGGCTGGAGGCCTACCGGAACGTCGAGGAGCGTCGGCGGGAGGTGAGCATCGCGGTGGGGGGCGCCTCGGTTCTCGCGGCGGGCGAATAACGGCTTTCGCGGTACGGAGCCATCGTGGACGATCAGCACTCGGTCGTCGTCGGGAGGAGCGGTTCGTGCTCGTGGGAGTGACAGGCGCCGGAGGGGCACTCGGACGCGCGGTGGTGCGGAGGCTGGCCGGGCGGGTACCGGTGGTCGCGCTGACCCGGCATCCGGAACGGCGCGCCGCCGCGGAGGGGCTCCTGGTGCGGGAGGCCGACTTCGATCGTCCGCGGACGTTGGCGGCCGCGTTCGCCGGGCTCGATCGTCTCCTGGTGATCAGCACCGACGCACGCTCGAACGACACGCGCACCGCCCAGCACGCCGCGGCGCTCGACGCGGCCGCCGCCGCCGGGGTCGGACACGTCGTCTACACCTCGCTGGTCGGCGCGGGCGGCCCTCCGGAGTTCCTCAATGCCGCGCACACCGCGACCGAGGCTCGGTTGAAGGCCGACTTCGCCACCTGGACGATCCTGCGGAACAACCTGTACCTCGACGGACTCGACGCGGCGGCACCCGGAGGGGTGTACGTGACGAACTCCGGCTCGGGCGCGGTGGCGTACGTGACCCGCGAGGACTGCGCCGCGGCGGCGGCCGAGGTGCTGGCGGCGCCCGACGACCGGTACGCCGGGCGGGTCCTGGAGGTGAACGGTCCGGCCGCGCTCGACGCGAACGGGGTCGCGGCGCTGCTCAGCGAGCGCACCGGCGCGCCGGTCACGGCCCGGGTCCTCGAGGACGACGACTACCGGGCGCACCTGACCGGGGCGGGCCTTCCGGAGGGCATGATCACCGCGCTGATCACGCTGGGTCGAGCCATCCGCGCCGGCCGCTACGCGAGCACCCGGCCCTGGGCGCAGGCCACCCCGCCCGCAACGGCGAGGTCCCGACCCGCAGCGCGGTGAACAGCGCCCGCCGCGCCGGGCCCTCGATCGGGGAACTCCTGGCGCCCGCCCGCCTCGGCGGCTCCTTCCGGTGGCTGCTCGCGTCCTCCTGGTCGACGAACCTCGGGGACGGCGTCGCGGCCGCGGCCGGGCCTCTGCTGGTGGCCTCGCTGACCGACAGCCCGCCGGCGATCGCGGCGGCCGCGCTGCTGCGCTGGGCGCCGCCGCTGGTGTTCGGGCTCTACGCCGGGGTGTTGTCCGACCGGCACGACCGGCGCCGGATCGTCGTGCTCGCCGACGGCAGCCGTGCGGTCGTCCTCGCCGTGCTGGTCGTGGCGCTCGCCACCGACCGGCTCGGCGTGGCGGGCGCGCTGCTCGCCCTGGGGCTGCTGGCCACCGCCGAGGTCTTCGCCGACAACACCACCGCGACGCTGACCCCGATGGTGGTCTCCTCCGACGACCTCGTGCTGGCCAACGCCCGCCTGCAGGTCGGGCTCATCACGCTCAACCAGCTCGCCGGTCCTCCGCTCGGCGCCGCGCTGTTCGTCGCCGGGCAGGTCTGGCCGTTCGTCACGCAGGCGGTGCTGGTGGCCGCGGGGGTGCTGCTCATCCGCCGGATCCGGCCGGTCGCACCCGAGGCCCGGCCGCGCAGCACCGCCCGGCGGGAGATCCGCGAGGGCGTCGCGTGGACGGTGCGGCACGCCGCGGTGCGCACGCTGGCCCTGACGATCCTGATCTTCAACGTGACGTTCGGCGCGGCGTGGTCGGTGCTCGTGCTCTACGCCCAGGACCGGCTCGGGCTCGGCGCGATCGGGTTCGGCCTGATCACCGCGGTGTCGGCGGTCGGTGGCCTGCTCGGCAGCGTGCTCTACGGGCCGATCACGGCGCGGGTCAGCCTCGGCAACGTGATGCGCGTCGGCCTGGTCATCGAGACGCTCACCCACCTCGGGCTGGCCACCACGACCTCTCCCCTGGTGGCGCTGCCGATCTTCTTCGTCTTCGGCGCGCACGCCTTCATCTGGGGCACCACCTCGACCACCGTGCGCCAGCGCGCCGTCCCCACCCACCTGCAGGGACGGGTGGGCAGCGTCTACACGATCGGCCTCTACGGCGGTCTGGTCGTCGGCGCGGCCGTGGGCGGTGTCCTCGCCGACCACTTCGGGGTGGCCGCGCCGTTCTGGTTCGCGTTCGCCGGCTCAGCCGTCTTCCTGGCCCTGCTCTGGCCGTCGCTGACCCGGATCGTCCACGCCGAGCCCCCGGCCACCCCGTGACCCGCCGGACGCGGCGAGCACCTCGTCGGTGACCACCGCCAACGGCCGCGTGCTGTCGACGATCGTCGCGCCGAGCGGCCGGTAGGTCGACTCCGCGGTGTCGTTGTCGCGCAGCGCGGCGGCCAGCTCCTCCGGGTGCGCGCCGAACGAGTTCGTGGTGCGGTTCGCGAGCCGGGACCGCAGCGTCGGCGTATCGACGACGAGACAGATCAGCACGTCGAACAGGTCCCGGACCTCGTCCTCGTTCTCGACCGAGCCACAGAGGAACACGGTCCGGTCGGCCGCCCGCGTCGCCAGGGCGAGGACCTCGGCGCGGTCGATCGTCCAGCCGAAGCGATTCAGCCATCCCGGAGGCACCGGGTCCGGCGGATCGCTGACGCGTTCTCCGCTGATCCGGTCCACCCAGTGGTTGTAGCCCTCCCAGTCGGCGTCGATCGCCTCGTATCCGCGGTGCTTGAGCAGCTCGCAGACCGCCGATTTGCCGGCCCCGGAGTTTCCGGTCACCCACACCAGCGTCATGCCGGAAAGCGTGGCACGACGAAAGTGAGATCCACACACCTTTTTGGTGGCGCGCGTCGTCCGGTTAGTGGGTTTTCGCGTAGTTAGTATCGCCGGGTCTTGTCGGACCTACGGGGGTAGCGATGGTGTGTCGAAGATGGGGACGGGTCGCGTTCGCGGCGCTCGGTGTGCTCGGAGTTGTGCTGGCGACCGTGCAGCCCGGAGCCGCGGCGGTGCGCTCCGACGACCCGCCGCCCGGGCAGTTCACGATGGAGGTGAAGCGGGTCCACGGCAGCGGCTGCCCGCCCGGCACGACGACCGTGGTCGGCACCGAGGACAAAACTGCGTTCTCCCTGACGTACAGCAACTACACCGCGCAGAGCGGTGGCGGGATCGCGACGTCCCAGCGACGCCAGCAGTGCGTGGTCACGGTCGGCGTCGGCGTCCCGCACGGCTACACGTTCGGGGTCACCCGCACGACGTTCCGGGGATACGCCGACCTGGCCGAGGGGGCCACCGGACGGCTGGACACGCAGTACTGGTTCGTCGGCCTGCCGTTGACCGGGCTGATCCGGAGGGAGCTCTCGGGCGAGTACCGGGACAACTGGCAGGCCACCGACGACGTCCCCCTCCCGGAAGTGCAGTGGATGCCCTGCCGCCGGGGCATGGTGCCGCTGAACATCGAGACGTCGCTCGCGGTCGACGCCGGTCGGATGAACCCGGACACCACCAGCCTGATGACGATGGACGCCACCGACAGCGAGGTCACGACCATCTACAACATCGCCTGGCGTGAGTGCTGAAGCCATGCGCGGACGACTACTTCTGCTGGCTCCGTTCCTGGCCGGCGCCCTCGTGGCCCCTCCGGCCGCCGCGGCCGCCGAACCGCCGGACGGGCAGTTCAGCGTCCAGGCGATCGCCGGCACCGGCTGCCGCCCCACCAACACCCAGGTCAGGCTGCGTGACCTGAGCCGGGTCGACGTCAGTTTCGCGGCTCTGCAAGCCCAGCAGGGTCGCGGCGTACCCGCCACCAGCCGACGCTCGACGTGCATCGTGTCGCTCCGCGCCCCGGTCGTCCGCGGCTACACGTTCGGGGTCGACAACGTCCTGCTGCGCGGCCGGGCGACGCTGCCCCCGGGCGCGGGCGCCACCGCGCGTGCCGGCACGTGGTTCGTCGGCCTTCCGCGCACCGAGACCACCGACCGGGAACTCACCGGCCCGTTCGACGCGATCTGGGATCTGCGCCGCGTGGTCCGTCCCGGCTCGATCTCCTGGGCGCCGTGCGGGCGGAACACCCCGGTGAACCTGCAGGTCGACGTGAGCGTCACCGGCCGCCCCGGCGTCGTCGGACGGATCAGCATGGACGCCGGGACCAACGAGCCGTCGGCGTCCTACCGCTTCGCCTGGAAACGCTGCTAGCCGGAGCGCCCGGAGCGGTCCGCTCCGGGCGCTCCCCCACCTGGGGCAGAATCCGTCCCCGTGTCCACGAACCACACCGATGCGGACGTCGTCGTCGTCGGAGCCGGGCCGACCGGCCTGATGCTCGCCGCCGAACTGGGCCTGGCCGGCGTCCGGCCGGTGGTGATCGAGCGGCACCCGGAGCCGCGGACCGTCGCCAGAGCCGGTGGTCTGGGCGGCCGGATCCTCGAGCTGCTGCGCCATCGAGGGCTGCTCGACCCGCTCCGCGCGCTCGCCGACGACCCGGACCCGGCGCCGCGCTTCCCGTTCGGTGGCGTGCACGTCGACCTGACCGGGCTGGCCGACGCGCCGATGCACGCGATCGCGATTCCGCAGGCACGGCTCGAGCGGTTGCTCGACGACCGTGCCCGCGAACTCGGCGCCGACGTCCGCCGCGGTCACGAGGTGTGGCGGGTGACCCAGGACACCGACGCGATGACCGTGGGGACGCGCGACGGGGAGCGCCTCACCGCCCGGTGGGTCGTCGGCTGCGACGGACCGCGCAGCGCCGTCCGCACCCTGGCCGGGATCGCGTTCCCCGGCACCACGTACCCCGAGGTCAACCGGCTCGCCCGGGTCACCGTGCCGGGGCTGCCCGACGGCGACCTCGACGTCCACGGCGTCGGCCGGCTGAGCGTGGGGTTCACGCGGACCGCGGGCGGCGT
This sequence comes from Cryptosporangium arvum DSM 44712, assembly GCF_000585375.1. NCBI lineage: Bacteria > Bacillati > Actinomycetota > Actinomycetes > Cryptosporangiales > Cryptosporangiaceae > Cryptosporangium > Cryptosporangium arvum. The sequence continues at coordinate 3,160,435 of NZ_KK073874.1, read as the reverse complement.
GTTCGGCTACGGGGGCATCACCGACGGGGTGCTGTTCGCGAACACGGTGGAGGACGAACTCGTCGAGTACGACGACGACCAGCCGATGGCGCTGGCCGAGTTCGGCGACAGCGTCCGGCGCGTGCTCGGGGTGGAGCTGCCGATGGGGACGCCGCTCCGGTTGTCCCGCTGGCAGTTCCAGGCGCGGCAGGCCGAGCGGTACCGCGACCGGCGGGTGTTCCTGGCCGGCGACGCGGCCCACCTGCTGCCGGCCACCGGCGCGGCGCTCAACCTGGGGCTGCTCGACGCGGTGAACCTCGCCTGGAAACTCGCGGCCGAGGTGCACGGCTGGGCGCCCGGACCTCCGGGCCGCCGCCCACCCGTGGAAGGACCGGGTCGACGTCAGCACGATCGTGACCGCCGACCGCCCGGCCGACGCCCTCCTGATCCGCCCCGACGCCCACGTCACCTGGGCCGGCACCGACCCGGCGGAGCTGGAACGAGCCCTCACGACCTGGTTCGGCTGACCCCTCGGGCCCGGCCTCGGCCGGCGCGGCCCACCTCGCCGGGATCCTGCTCGACGGCCTACGGCCGCGGTGACGACCGGTCGTCCCACCGGTGGGCGTTCGGGCACGCCCGGTTCACCGGCTCCGACGGCAACACGCACCCGCCGAGCACGTACTCGCCGCGCTCAGCGGCCTCGAAGCCCTCCTTCGACGGCAATCCGAACAGGATCGGCCGCCCTTCCTCACCGCACACCGGACAGGTTGAGTTCACCCCTCGACGGTAACCACGTCCGGGGCGCCGCGCAGCTCACCCGGTGTGCGCTGACACCCCGAGGGCGAAACTCACCTCGACGATCGTCTCGGTGGAGTCGAGCGAGCGGCCGGTGAGCTCCTCGAACCGGCGCAACCGGTACCGCAGCGTGTTCACGTGCACCGGGATCACCCGGGCCGCCCTGGGCACGTTCCGATCCTCCGCGAGGTACGCCGCCACCGCCTCGAGGATCAGCGCACCGAACGGGCCCTGCGCGGCCACCGGGTCGAGGTAGCGCGCCCGGAGCATCCCGTTGACCTCACCGGCGTGGGCGGCGGCCGCGCGCCAGCTCAGGTCCTCCAGCGCGTGCGTCCCGGTGAGCCCGAGCCGGGTGCCCGCGGTGAGCACGGTGTGCGCCGACCGGAACGACCGGGCGAGCTCTGGCAGCGGCACGGACGGGCCCAGCGCGATCAGCACGTCGTCGCCCACCGCGTCCGGGCGGAACGGCAGCACGCCGACGCACTGCGTGCCGATCGCCGCCAGCACGCTCACCCCGGGGTGCCGCGCGGCCTGGCGCTGGAGTTCACGCAGCTGCGGTGCGACGTCGCCGCGCAACGGCAGCGCACGCACCGCGCGGTAGGACACGGTCGGGTCGAGCAGCAGCGCCGACGCGGCGACCTCGAGGTCACCGTCGCTCAACGTCGCGTCCAGGAGGCCGAGCAGGAACTGCTGCGCCCGCCGGGCCTGCTCCAGCGCGCCCTCGATGTCCGACTGCCGGTAGATGCCGACGACGTTCGCGGTGTACGCGTCGCTGTAGGCCCACAGCAGCGTGACGACCGCGAGCGCGTCGATGCCGAGGTCGAGCACCGCGTCCCGGATCGCGCCGGTCGTGAAGCGGAACGCGTGCATGATGTCGTGGATCGGCACGCCCTGCTTGGCCCGCGCCCGCGAGGACTCCTCCGCCTGCGTGATGCTCGCGGGCGGCGGCACGGTGCCGGTCCGGATCAACCGGCAGACGTCCGCGACGATCTCGCGCACCGACGCCTCGACGTCGGCCCGCGGCACGTTCTCGTACGACGGTATGTGCGCGACGATCTCTCCGTAGACGGCCGGCGCGAGCAGGTCGGCCCGGTCGTGGAGAGCGTCGGCGAGGAGTTCCCGCTGGTCCACGGCTCGACTCTACGGCCGGCCCGGTCGTGCGCGGCGACAATAATCGGGGTCGGGACCTGGAGCGGCGGACGATGACCGGCGGCGAGGCCGCTTCCTAGCGTCGGGCCATGCCACTTCCGAAGAACCCGCCGCGCAACCCCGACTCGCCGTTCGCCTCGGTCCGCCCGCACCACACCGCGATCCGCTACCCCGACTTCGAGGACGCGCGCTCGTTCTGGGTCGACAAACTCGACTGGCGCGTGCTGCAGACCTGGCCCTACGGCGACCTCACGCTCGCCTACGTCCTGCCGCCCGACCACGACGATTTCCACCTGGAGATCCTGGCCGGCCCCGGCGCCACCACCCAGACCGTCTTCGACGACGTCGACGCGAGCCTCGGCGAAAGCGGCTTCAACCACGTCTGCCTGGAGGTGCGGAGCGTCGACGCCACCCTCGCCGAACTCCGCGCGCGCGGAGTCGACATCGTGAACGAACCGTTCGAGATCGCCGACATCAGCGCCCGGCTGGCGTTCTTCCGCGATCCCTGGGGCAACATGTTCGAGCTCTCCGAGCGCGCCGTTCTTCCTCGCTGAACCAGAGGGCCGATGGGACACCCCGCGGGCACTACACGGGACGACCACGCCGATCGAGGTATTCGTCGACGACCCCGACCCCCGCTGAACGCCGCCGCACGCCCTGAGGAACCATCGCCAGGGCGGCTTCATCGATCCCTTCGGCCACTTCTGGCTCGTCGGCGACAAGTCCCCGTGTCAACGTCATCCCTGAGGGACGCCAGAACTCCGCGCGTGCGGCGGAGAAGAATGCATGCCTGACGCACTAAGGGCCGGGAAGCCGCGCTTCCCGGCCCTCAGTGTTGTCCGGTCGCCGCCGCCGAACGGACCATACGGACGCCCACTGTGTGCCCTCGGGTACACCGAAGACGCCGCCGTCGGCCTTGCTCGATCCAGCGGCCAGAACCATTCAGGCAGTGGTCAGCATGCGCCGATGAGAATTCGCGCATCAACCCTTCCACCCCCGATGGACCCGACCTGATGAATCGGCGATCATCACATGCACTCATACCGATGAGCGAACGATCAGGAGCGAACCAGTAGCGACCTGCGACGAATTCAGGTCGGAACCGGACGTCGAGCCGCAGCAATGTCCCTTGTACTCGAGCACGGCAACCGTAGCCCGAACGGTGCCGGTTGTTCAGCCGAGCAGACAGTAGAAGCAGCGGTAACGAGCGGGCGCCCACAGATCCGTTACCTTGCCATTGAGAGGCGCTGCTCTTTCAGGGGGAACGATGACCGAGCACTATGTGGAGTACTGCGAGATCAATAGAGAACATCCGTTACGCCAAGGCGACATACTTGAAGCAACGGCAGCAGCCGCGCTTCCGTGGAACAGACATCTCTTTGTCGTCACCGCTGACTGCGATTTCGCACATACGAAGCATCAGGGTCGCGTGACCTGCATCCCGCTGCTGCGAGCAGAGGAATATCTATTACTTTTGCAGGTCCCCAAAATGCGCGAGCGGCTGATCAAGGGACCACTCAAGGATCTCAGAGCGGTTTTCGATACAGTTGGCCGAACCTCGATCAGCGATCGCCGCGCGCGGGAGTGGGCCAGCGAGCAGAGCACGGCCGCGATCGTCACCACCCTCGGCTTGGACGGGCAGGAGTCAGCCCGGGCGCAGTCCGCTATCGATGCGATCCGCCTCATGGACGCACCGGTAGAGAGCCTGCGGGCGGCGGTAGCGACTCTGGTTGAGGCACAGGTACTCGAAGCCGGCCAGTCGAAGCGCGACAAGGTGGCCAGATCCATCATCTCTGAGCTCAGGCAAGTGTACAAAAGCCCCCCGGGCGACGCCCTGTTCCTCGGTGCAATTGCCCCGGCACACGAAGATGGATACTTCGCCTATCTGCGACACATCGAGCAGATCTGGGAACCGCAGATCGTGCTCAGCGCAGCTCGGCAACAAGCGTCGTATCGCCGGATTTCCCACCTGAAAGACAAGTTCACCCACGCCCTCGTCCAACGATTTGCCCTCGTTTTCATGTCGATCGGACTGCCTGACGAATACGAGGAGATGCGCGACTTTCATTCCGTCGTATTGGGGGACAGTCTGCAATGAAGCCATTGATCATGACTGTTGCCGCAGCCGGCGAGATCGCGAGCGGGCTCAGCCCCGATGCCATTCCGTCATCAGCACGCCTCTTCGTATCAAACCAGCCAAGTGTGGACATTCTGCTCGCCGCAGGCGACGGCGAGGATGCCCAGCGGATCATCGTGATGCGTAGCGAGAACGACGCGGAGCTCATTGTTCCTGAGCACCTGTCGACCAGGCGATCCGACGTCGTCAGCCGCATGACGAACTTCGCCGAGCGGGCCCGCACACCAGGACCGCTGTCGTTACCCACCCACTGGCACCAGTACAAGCACAACAGGTACATCGCCTTTTTTGCCGTGCCGCCCCCCGAGGTGAACCGGAGCCGGTGGATCGCAGAGGTGCTGTCCAACAAGAGATCAGATGTGGTCTTCTGGGCCGCGACCACGTCGAAGCGCGAAGTACAACTGGAGGAATTCGAGGCAGCTAACGCTGTCGAACTCCCGGACTTCGACGAAGAATGGTCCATCGCATTCGCCGCCGCAGCTGCGCACTTCGAGCAGGAGCGTCGTACCGAGCCGGTCGACGTCGAAGTTCGGCTCCGGATACGAGAGAATTCGGTCGCGAAGGGCTGGTCCTACGAGCAATGGATGGAGGCGGTCGACGACGACCAGCGAGCGTTCATCACCGCCGACCCGGGCAAGTCGATCCGACTGCGTGGGCCCGCCGGCTCCGGGAAAACGATCACGCTCACCCTGAAGGCAATTCGGGAGATGCTCCGCGCGAAGGAGCGCAACGAGGATATCCGGGTCCTGGTGGCGACGCACAGCTGGTCGATCGCCACCGAGATCGATCAGATCGTCGACGCCATGGGGTTCGGTTCGACTCCTGAACTCGATGTGTTTCCGCTGTTGGAGGTCGCGCAGAACATGGCGCCGATCTATTCCGAGAACGGTGCTGGTTCGAGCCTGGTCGGCGACGACAGCTACAGCGGCAAGCGTGAACAGCTCGACCAGATTCGCGAGGTTCTCGCCGACTTCACGTCAGGGGACTGGATCACCTACCGAGACGCCACGAGCGAAGCATTGAGATCGCGGTTGGATTCGTCCGAACCGACCCACCGGACTGCACTCGCGTGGGATCTCCTCGTTGAATTCGGCTCGGTACTCGGCGCTGCCCGTATCTGGCCGGGAGCAGGTTCGGATCTCCGTTACTACAAAGTTCCACGCGCGGCCTGGATGCTCCCCTTGGCCGGCCGAGCGGACATGCGAGTGGTCTACGAGATCTACTGCCGACACATGGCTAGTCTGGACGAACGTCAGCTCGTGACGTCCGATCAAGTGTTGTCGGACTTCTTGGGTTTTCTACAAAGCCGGAATTGGAACCGCTTGCGGCGTTCACACGGCTACGACCTCGTCTTCGTGGATGAGTTTCATTACTTCAATCCGCTTGAGCGGCAGGTCCTCCACTACCTGACGCGCGATGTCGCGGTGTACCCCAAAATTTTCATGGCGATGGATCCTCGACAGTCGCCGTCTCTGGACTTTCTCGGGTCGGCCGCCGATCAAACTACGTCTCTCGGCGAGAGCGACTCACCGGACGATGACCAGGTCGCCAACTTCGAACTCACTTCAGTGCATCGCTTCACGCCACAAATCCTCACCCTGGTGAAACATATCCACCACAACTTCCCGACCTTCGACCTGGGTCAGGACTGGGACATAGATTTTGCTGGGATCGAGTCGGCTCGATCGGCCGGTTCACTACCGGTGCTCATCTCATGCGGCACGCGAGCGGCCGAAGAGATCGACATCTATCGCGCCGTCCGCGACCTGTATTCCCATGGTCGGATCGCGGTCGCCGTGGTGGACACCCGGCAGTGGGACAGGTTCAGCGCACTCGCCGCGCGCCTACGCCAGGGAAAGTTTCATGTCTCGATCATCACCAGCCAGGCCGACACCGATTCACTGCGCAACCGCCATCACGGCGTGGTGGTGGGACCTGCGGAGTATCTGGCCGGACTTCAGTTCCCCTCCGCGATCGTCGCCGGCATCCCGGAGATAAGCGCCGATCCGCAGGCGGTCATGGAAAGAACCCGCTTTCTCTCGCTTCTCTATCTCGCTATCAGCAGGGCCGAGGAGAAGGTGCACATTCTGGTCAACGACGACGACGGGGGCGCTCCCGGCGTCCTAAGGGATGCCGCCGACAAAGGTTTGGTGGTGGCCGCGCGAGGGAGCGAGGTCTAGGCCTGGCACGAGATCGGGCGCCTCGGCCCGACCGGGACGGCCGGTGCGCCGAAGGCCAGGAAGCGTGTGCTCCCTGGCCTTCAGTACCGACTCGGGCGTCTCAGCGCACCGTGACCACGGCCACCGGGAACTTCCGGTCGGTCTTGGTCTCGTAGTCGGCAGCGTCCGGCCAGTACTCACGCCACACGCCGTAGAGCTTCTCCCAGTCGTCGTCACGGCCGGGACGGACCACCCGGACGTCCGCCTGCACGGTCCGGGAGCCGAGCTCGACCGTGACCGGGCCGTCGACCGCCTCCAGGTTCGCCACCCACTGCGGGTCCTCGGGCACGCCGCCCCCGGACCCGCACACGATGTACGAGCCCTCGAACGGGGCTGCTACCAGCGGGTTCACGAAGTTCTTCCCGGACTTGCGGCCGGGCGTGTGCAACAGGAGGGTCTCCTTGCCCTCCCAGTGGCCGCCGAGCACGCCGTCGTTCGCCCGGAAGTTCTCAATCACCGTGTCATTGAACGAAGCCATGGCAGTCACGCTAGTGGACACTTCAACCGTTGCCGCGACGGTGGCCGCGCATCAGTGGGGCGGGCGCCCGGTTAGGGGTCGTCGGTGCGCCCGCAGATGTCGTACGGCCGCCTCGGTCAGCGGGTCGACGACCAGCCGGCGGACCTCGGCGACAGAGCCGGGTGCGGCCGACGCCGACCCGCCCGGCTCGTCACGCGCGGCGGCGCAGTCCGTCGACCACGAGGGTCACGGTGCCGTCCGCGTCGTCCCGGGAGCCCGGCTCGCTGCACGCCGTGCAGATGCCCTGCAAGGCCATCATCACCGCGCCGGCGCCCACGTCGTCGCGGATGGTGCCTTCCTCGACGCCCGCGGCCAGCAGGTCGGCGATGGTCCGGTCCAGTTCCCGGCCGCCGTCGGCGAGTGCGTCCGAACGCGAGGCCATCAGGGTGGCGAGCGTGCGAGCCAGGCCCTGGTGGGTGTGCAGATGACTCACGAAGCCACGCAGGAAGGCCGCGAGCGCCTCCGCCGCGGGGAGCGTGGCACGGAGCTCGCCGGCACGGGCGCACATCGCGGCCAGTTCTTCCCGGTAGACCGCCTCGGCCAGCGCCGCGCGGGTAGGAAAGTGCCGGTAGAGCGTGCCCGTGCCCACGCCGGCCAGCCGGGCGAAGTCGTCGAAGCGCAGGTCGAAACAACCGTCGGCGAACAGCTCACGGGCCTTGGCGAGCAGGGCGTCACGGTTGCGTCTGGCGTCGGCACGCAACGGCTTGGCGGCGGTCACCCGGAGCCTCCTTTGACAACTGGAGATCGTCTCCATATCTTGAAAGTGGAGACGATCTCCAATTATAGGCGACCTCGTCGGCGGCGACCGGTCGACCAGAGCCGTGAGGTGCGCGTGTGAAGATCCTGATGTTCGGCCGGGGCGTCATCGCCGTGGCATACGGGTGGGCGTTGGAGCGGGCCGGGCACGACGTCGAGTTCTACGTCCGTCCCGGTCGAGCCGCGACGTACGGACCGACCGTCGACCTCGAACTGATCGACACGCGGCGCCGGCTCCGCGGCCGACGCGTCGCCGAGACGTGGCCGGTGCGTTACCGCGAATCGCTGGAGCCGGACCACGACTTCGATCTGATCGTGGTGAGCGTGCAGCACTACAGCTTCGCCGAGGCGATGTCGTTCCTGGCGCCGCGCGTCGGCAAGGCAACCGTGCTCGTCTTCAACAACCTGTGGGTCGAGCCGTCGGCCGCGGTCGGCGCCCTGCCCGCCGACCAGGTGACCTGGGGTTTTCCCGGCGCCGGTGGCGGCTTCGGCGACGACGGCGTACTGCGGGCCGCCCTACTGCCCGTGGTCTTCTTCGGCACCCTCGGCGGACCGCCGAGCGAGCGGGCACAAGCCGTGCGCACGGCGTTCCGCCGGGCCGGGTTCAGAATCCAGGAGAACGACGACTTCCGCGGCTGGTTGACGATCCACTTCATCCAGAACGCGGGCCTGCACACGCAGAGTCTGAAACTGGGCTCCCTCGCCGAACTGGCCGGGAAACCACGCCACGTCCGCGAGGCGATCCTCGCCACCCGCGAACTACTGCCCCTCGCCGAGGCACGCGGCGTCGACCTGCGCCGGCATCGCAGCGAAGTGCTGCTGTTCACCGTGCCGGTCCGGCTGGCCGCGCCGGTACTCAGCTGGGTCTTCGGTCACGTCCCGCCGATGCGGACGGTGATGGAGGCGCACGCCAATCCGGAGGAACTGCGCGCGGTGTGCCGCGACACCCTGGCCGAGGCGCGACGCCTGGGCGTGCCGGTGCCCCGATTGGAGGCCGCCGAGCCCTACTTCGCGGCCGAGCAGAGTATTTGAGGACACGGCCGTGGTCGTAGGCCGACCCGTGATCACGCTCAAGCCGCCGGATCGGCGATAGGGCAGAAGCCGTGGCGCCGGTCGGTGCGACCGCCTACCGTTCAGAGAAACGGACGACCGTCGACCGACGGCGAGGAGGCCACATCATGCGCAGGGTTGTCCTGCGGTGGGTGATCGCCGCGGCCTTTGCTGCTCTGACGCTGCTCGTGTCCGGCGGCGTCGCCGAAGCCGGCCTGCGGATCAACACGAACTGACCGCGCTCCACGGCGGGCCGGACACGGCGATCGCGCAGTTCCCAGCGCCCGTGCCCGCTTTGTCCATGAAGGATTGCGTGCGTACTCCTCCCAGGTGATAGTCCCCCGGTCGGGGCTCGGTCATCGCGCCCCGGATTCGATCGAGGGGGGAACAACGATGCGGCCCACCAGCCGAAGTACACGCTTCTCCGCACTGCTCACCGCGGTGCTCGTCGGCCTGTCCGTCATGACGGCCGCGAGTGCGGCGCGGGCCCAAGCGCCCGGTGACGACATCCGGCAGCGGATCGCTCAGGCGGCCGTGAGTCAGATCGGCCAGCGCGAGCAGGGCACGAACCTGTATCCGATCCGGTACAAGACCAGTAGCGCGGTGCTGCGACCGGCCGCATGGTGCGGGATCTTCGCGAACTGGAGCTGGCGCCAGGGTGGTGTGACGCTGCGGCCCAACATGTCCGGCCTCGGCGTCGCGCAGGGCCACTGGGCGACGTACTGGCAGGACTGGGGCCGCCGGAACGGACGCTGGAAGCCGATCGCCGCGCGCCGGGCCGCGCTCGGCGACGCGGTCGTCTACGGCAACTACCCGGCGAGCAGGCACGTCGGAATCGTGGTCGGTGTCCGGTACGGCCAGGACGGGCGCGTACGCCAGGTGCGCACGGTCGAAGGCAACCTGCGCGACCAGGTCACCGACACCCGGTGGCGCGACATCACCCGCCTCGGCGGTGGGGGCACGGTCGCGACGGGGTTCGTGTCCCCGATCTGAGCCGAGCGTGTCGCCGGGCGCCGGGAACGACCGGCGCCCGGCCGCGGTGCGCGAAGATCAAAGCGTGCCCCCGCTCCGCATCACGCTGCTCGGCGCGTTCCGGGTGTCCCGCGGCGCCGACGTCGTGCCGGTCGCCGGCGCCCGGCTGCGGAGTCTGCTCGTCCGGCTGGCGCTGGCCGGTGGTCACGCGGTCCCACCGGACACCCTGATCGACGCGGTCTGGGGCGAGGAGCCCCCGTCCGGTGCCGCCGCCGCGCTGCAGAACCTCGTCTCGCGGTTACGCCGGGCACTCCGCACCCCGATCACGGTGACCCCGGCCGGCTACCGCCTGGCCGCCGACCGAGCCGAGACCGGCGGCCCGATCGAAGGCGGCCCGATCGAGGTGGACGCCCTGCGTTTCGAGCTCTCCGCCGCCGCCGGCCGGGCCCACCTGCGAGCCGGGGACCCCGTCGCCGCCCGGGCCGCGCTCGCCGAGGCCGTCACGCTCTGGAACGACCGTCCCGGCGCCGAGCCCGCGGTCGTCGCCGCGGCGGCGCCCGCGGTGGCGACCCGGCTGGCGCACCTGTCGATCGACGTCGTCACCGACCTGGCCGACGTCGAGATCGCCCTGGGCCGGCCCGAGGAGGCCGCCGCCCGGCTGACCGGGCTGCTGGCCGAGCGTCCGGCCCACGAACAGGCCGGCGCGCTGCTCATCGACGCGCTCGCCGCGCAGGGCCGCCGAGCCGAGGCGCTCACCGTCTACGAACGACTGCGTACCCACCTGGTCGACGCGCTGGGCACCGACCCGGGCGCGGCGCTGCGTGAACGCCACGCCCGCCTGCTCGACGTCCGCGAGCAACGGCCGCGCCGGACCCTGCCCGCGTCGACGACCAGCTTCATCGGCCGCGACGACGACCTCGTCCGCATCGGTGACCTGCTCGGCCGCGGGCGGCTGGTCACCGTGCTGGGGCCCGGCGGCGCCGGCAAGACCCGGCTCGCGCTGGAGGCCGCCCGCCGGCACCCCGCCGACGGCGTCCGGTTCGCCGACCTCTCCGCGGTGACCGAGCCGGCCGAGCTCACGGCCGCCGTGCTCGCCGGGCTCGGGGTGCGCGTCGGCCGGAGGCGTTCCGCGGACGACGAGCTGGACGCCCTCGTCGGTGAGCTCGGGGCACCCGGGACGCTGCTGCTCGTCGACAACTGCGAGCACGTGATCGACGCCGCGGCGCACCTCGTCGCCGCGCTGCTGGTGCGCTGCCCCGACCTGCGCGTGCTGGCCACCAGTCGCGAGCCGCTCACGGTCGACGGCGAGATGCTGGTGCCGCTCGGCCCGCTCGCGCTGCCGTCCCCGGACGACCGCCCCGGCCCGGCCCTGGCCACGGCTGCGGTGCGGCTCTTCGCCGAGCGGGCCGCCGCGGTACGCCCCGGCTTCCGGGTCGACGAGGTGACGCGGCCCGATGTCGTGCGTGTGGTGCGGGCGCTGGACGGGCTCCCGCTGGCCCTCGAGCTGGCCGCCGCCCGCCTGCGCACGGTGTCGCTGGCCGACCTGGCCGCCGGGCTGTCCGACCGGTTCGGCCTGCTCGCCACCGGAAGCCGCACCGCGCCGCCCCGGCACCGCACGTTGAGCGCGGTCATCGCCTGGAGCTGGGACCTGCTCGACGAGCACGAGCGCACCGCGGCCGAGCGCGTCTCGATCCTGCCCGGCGGCGTCACGCCGGCCTCGGCCGCGGCGGTGGGCGCAGGACCCGCGCTCCTGCCGACGCTCGTCGACCGGTCGTTGCTGCAGCTGGTACCGGAGACCGGCCGCTACCGCATGCTCGAGACCATCCGCGAGTACGGCACCGGACGCCTGCGTGCCGCCGGAGAGCTCGGTGTGGTCTCCGGCCGCGCCGCCGCGTACTACACCGCGCTGATGGCCCGCCAGGACGCGCTGCTGCGCGGGCCGGACCAGCTCGCGGCGCTGCGGCTGGTCGGAGCCGAGTACGACAACGTGCTCGCGGCCCTGCGTCACCTCTGCGCCGCCGGCGACTCGGCCGGGGCGATCGAGCTCGCGCTCCACCTGACCTGGTACTGGCAGATGTCCGGCCGGCACTCCGACGCCGTCCACTGGCTGGGCGAGGCGCTGGCGGTGCCCGGAGGCGGGCCGAGTCCCGGACGCGACCGCGCGCGAGCCGTGTACCTGTTCCACCGGGCCGACGTCCATTCCGGACTCACCGCGGACGACCGGGCCGAGATGCCGGAGCTGGCCGGCCGGCTGTCGGGCGACCCGGACCTGCCCGGCCACTACCGCGTGATCGGTCCGATCATGCTGTTCCTGCACGACGAGCCGGCCGCGCTCGCGAGCTTCCAACGCCTGGCCGGCGACGACGGATGGCCGGCCGGCCTGGCCCACCTGTTCCTGGCCGAGCTCGCCGAGAACGCGGGCGCACTCGACGAGATGCTCGTGCACGTCGACGCGTCGCTGGAGTGCTTCCGGCGCTCCGGCGACCGGTGGTCGCGCGCCGCGGTGCTGCTGCTGCGCGCCCGGTCACGACGCTACGACGACCTCGACGGCGCGCTCGCCGACCTCCGCGAGGCCCGCGCGATCGCGGACGAGTTCGGGGGGCTCAGCGTCGGCGACCAGATCCACCGCGATCTGCTGGAGAGCGACCTGTACCGGCGCCGGGGCGACGCCGACCGCGCGGCGGCGCTGATCCGCGCGGCCAGGGAACACGCCCCGGCACCGGCTGTGGCGCTGCTCGACGCGCATGAGGCAGCCTTGCTCCTGGACCTCGACCGGGCCCGCGAACTGCTCGCCGACCGCCCCCCGGTCACCGGCACGACCCGCGCGCTGGAGCTGAGAGCAGCGGCGGCGCTCGCCTTGGCGCGGGACGACCGGACCGGTGCGGAGCGCGCGCTGCGGGACGCCGTCGCAGCCGCGTTGGCCACCCGGGAACTGCCGCTCCTGGCGTCGGTGACGGTGACCGCGGCCGAGCTCGCCGCGCGACGCGGGCAGCACCGCGATTCGGCCGTGCTGCTCGGCGTGGCCGCCCGGCTGCGTGGCGCGCCCGACCGCACCGACCCGCAGGTCCGTTCGCTCACCGGCCGCGCCGAATCGGCGCTGGGCGGCCCGGAGTTCGCGGCCGCGTACTCCGAGGGCCGGGCGTCCGGCGTCGAGGCGGTCCTAGCGCGCCAGGAACTCGCGGGCGCCGCGGAGACGGGTGCGTAGGCGGGCCTGGGTGCGGGTGCCGTCCAGGCGGACGTCGAGCGGACCGCTCCCCTGCCGTGCGGTCGGGAGCGCCGCCTCGTCGAGGCCGTCGCGCCGGGCGATCAGCATCCCGAGCTCGTGCCGGCTGAGCGCGTCCGCGCCGGCCACGTGCGCGATTCCGGCGTACGTCGAGCCGGCCAGCTCGAGCAGCGCCGCGGCCAGGTCGGTGACGTGCACGGGGCAGCGGACCGTGTCGGTGTAGAGACCGCCGCTCGCCGTGCCCGCGGCCAGCGCGTGCACGAACTTCTCGTGGCCGGAGTCGCCGTCGCCGAGGATCAGCGAGGTGCGCGCGACGACCGCGTCGGCCACCAGGCCCTTGATCGCGGTCTCGGCCGCCGCCTTGGCCGCGCCGTACGGGGTGACCGGGTCGGGCACGCTGGTCTCGTCGTAGGTGACGTCCCGGCCGGAGAACACCAGGTCGGTGGAGACGTGCACCAGCCGCGCCCCGGTGGCCGCCGCCGCGGCGGCCACGTGCATGGCGCCCTCCGCGGTCGTCACCCAGTCGGCCTGCACGTAGGCGGTGTTGACGACGACGTCGGGGCGCAGTTCCTCGACGAGGCGCAGTACCGCGGCGCGGTCGCGGACGTCGAGCCGGCGGCCCGGCCCACCCGCGCGGAAGTGCGTGGTGACGCTCCGGCCGGCCTGCCGGGCCACCTCGCGGCCCAGGAATCCGCTCCCGCCGATCACCAGAAGAGTCACGCGGCCACACTAGGCAGATGGCGATCGTGCACAACACCACATTGGTCCCGTCGAAGCTCGAGTTGCTCTCCGAGTGGCTCCCCCGGCAGCCCTGGTACCGCGGCTCCGGTACGCCGGGGCTCACCAAGGCCGGCGGGTTCCGGCTCGACGACCCGGCCGGCGAGGTCGGTATCGAGGTCATGGTGGTCGTCGACGCCGCGAGCCCGGACGTGGACGCGTACCTCGTGCCGATGACCTACCGGGCGGCGCCGGCCGACGGTGCGCTGATCGGGACGATGGAGCACGGCGTGCTCGGCACGCGGTACGCGTACGACGGGTTCACCGACCCGGTGCTGCGGGCGGAGCTGGCCGCGCTGGTCCGCGGGGAGGTGCAGCCCCAGGCCCAGTCGGAGAGCGACACCGTCGACCCGACCGTGCGCGTCGGGCTCCGGCCGGCGGTCACGGACGTCGAGATCCACCGCCTGCTGACGACGTCCGAGGCGCCGCCGCAGCCCGGTGAGGTGTCCGTACCCTGGCGCACCGCGGGCGGCGGGTCGGCCCGGGGCGTGGTGGCCCTAGGACGCTAGCTGTTCGCGGCCGGCCCGGTTGATCTCCGACCAGACCGCGTCGAGCGAGAGCCCGAGCACGTCCGCGATCGCGGCGATCGTCGGGAACGCGGGGGTGGCCACCCGGCCCGACTCGATCTTGCGCAGGGTCTCCGGCGACACCCCCGCGTCCAGCGCGGTGTGCAGCATCGACCGCTCCCCCCGCGCGGTGCGCAGGAGAGCGCCGAGGCGCTGACCGCGTTCGACCTCTTCGGGCGTGAGTGGCAGCCTGACCATGCTGCCGATTCTAATACCGGGATACTATGGCCGGGATAGTTATTGGTAGCACGAGTTAGGCGTCGCATGATCGAGATCCTGAACCTCACCGACCTGCCCCGGGCCCGGGCCGCGGGCGCCCTCGTCGCGAACATCCTGCAGACGATGCGGAGCCGGAGCGAGGTCGGCACGAATCTCCTGGACATCGACCGGTGGACCCAGGACATGATCACCGGGGCCGGCGCGGAGTCCTGCTACGTCGACTACGAGCCGTCGTTCGGGCGCGGGCCGTTCGGCCACTACATCTGCACGTCGGTCAACGACGCCGTGCTGCACGGCAAGCCGCACGACTACACGCTGGCCGACGGCGACCTGCTGACCCTCGACCTCGCCGTCAACCTCGGCGGGATCGTCACCGACTCCGCGATCAGCTTCGTCGTCGGCGAGAAGCGCGCCCCGGAGGACCTGGCGCTCATCGACGCGACCGAGCGCGCGCTGAGCGCGGGCATCGCCGCGGCCCGGCCGGGCGCCCGCATCGGTGACCTCTCGGCCGCGATCGGCGCCGTCCTGAACGCGGCCGGCTACTCGATCAACACCGAGTTCGGCGGGCACGGCGTCGGCTCGACGATGCACCAGGATCCACACATCTCGAACACGGGCCGGGCCGGTCGTGGGTACAAACTGCGCCCCGGGCTGCTGCTGGCGCTGGAGCCGTGGGTCATGGCCGACACCGACAAGCTCGTCACCGACGACGACGGCTGGACGCTGCGCAGCGTGACCGGGTGCCGCACCGCGCACAGCGAGCACACGATCGCGATCACCGAGGAGGGCGCGGAGATCCTCACCCGGGTGGGAGAGCGTGGCGTTTAACGTCGGACAAAGCGGTTAAATGGTGTAAATGATCACCTCGGTCGGACGCGTGGTGGTAGCTGCCGGGCTCGCTTTCGTCGCAGCCGTCCCCGACGCTGAGTCACCCCGCGTCGAGACATCCGGTGCGCTCACCCCGACGATCGTGCGGACGCTCCCCGGCACCGCCTCGGCGCCGTTCGACCGGGTCCGGCGGCTCCAGGCGCCGCCCGGCTGGACCGTGACCGTGTGGGCCCGGGTGCCGAGCGCCCGCCTGCTGGCCTGGACCCCGGACCGCCGCCTGCTGGTGTCCCGGCCCGAGTTCGGCGACGTCGTCGCGCTCACGCCCGGACGCTCGGCACCCACCCGGCGCACCCTGGTCAGCGGCCTGAACAAGCCGCACGGCCTCGCGTTCGCCGGCTCGACGCTCTACGTCGCCGAGAGCGACCAGGTCGACGCCTTCACCTACCGGGCGGGGGCGCTCACCGGCAAGCGGGTGGTCGTCGACGACCTGCCCGACGACCGGAGCCCCGAGCTGCGGGGCCAGTACTCGCACGAGCTGAAGAGCGTCGCGGCCGGTCCGGGCGGAGCGCTGTACGTGTCGGTCGGCTCGACCGGCAACATCTCCGCCGCCGACCGGAGCGCCCACCCGGAGCGCGCCACGATCCTCCGGGCCGTGCCCGGTGGACGGCCGACGGTCTTCGCCCGTGGTGTCCGCAACGGCACCGGCCTGGCGATCGCCCCCGACGGCGCGGTGTGGACCGCGGTCAACAGCCGGGACCAGGTCGCGTACCCGCACGACCGGGACCTCGACGGCGACGGCCGCTCCGACCTCGGCGCGGTGCTCCAGGAGTACGTCAACGACCACCCGTTCGAGCCGCTCGCCCGGCTCACCCGGGGCCGTGACCTGGGGTGGCCCTACTGCAACCCGGAACCGGGCCCCGGCTACACGCGCCGGCCGTTCGTCCGGGACGTCCAGACCAACCCGGACGGCGCGAAGCTCGACTGCGCGTCGCTCCCACCCGTCGAACAGGGCGTCGGTGCGCACTCCGCGCCGCTCGGCCTGAGCTTCGCGCCGGAGGTGGGAGATCTCGGGCCGGGTGCTCTGCTCGGCCTGCACGGCTCGTGGAACCGCACGCCGCCCCGGGCGCCGGAGGTGTCGTTCTTCGCCTGGCGCGGCGGGACGCTCGGCGCCCAGCAGACCCTGCTGACCGGCTTCCAGCTGCCCGACGGGTCGCGGTGGGGCCGCCCGGTGATGGCCGTGCGGGGCCCCGACGACGCGCTCTACGTCAGCGACGACAAAGCCGACGCGATCTATCGCGTCACCGCGCGCTGAACCAGCTCGACGACCTGCTTCTCGACCACCGGAGTCCAGGCCCGCAGCGCGTACGACGTGGGCCAGAGGTCGCCGTCGTCGAGGTTCGCCGGGTCCTGGAAGCCCAGCGTCGCGTAGCGGTAGTTGAACTTGCCCGCGTCCTGGAAGAACAGCACGATCTTGCCGTCCTCGTTGGCGTACGCGGGCATGCCGTACCAGGTCTTCGGCGTGAGCTGGGGTGCGGTGGCGGTGACCACCACGTGCACCCGCTCCGCGAGCGCGCGGTCGCCGGGCGCCATCGTCTCGACGCGGTCGAGCACGGCCTGCAGACCGTCGGCCTTCTTCGCGCCCTTGCGGCCCTCGGCGCGCAGCTCGGCGGTGCGCTCCTTCATCGCCGCGCGCTCCTCGGCGGTGAATCCGTCGGTCGGGGTGGTCGCCATGGTGTGCTCCTCGTGGTCGGTGTGCCTGGAACGCTAGGCGTCCGGCCCGACCGGATGCTTCTTGATTCCTGACCGCCTGGCCTCGGCCCCGGCGGCCGGCTCGATGCGTCCGCCGCCGGACCGGCTGACCGCGAAGCGGGTCGACGCGCCGAGCCCGGAACGCGCCGGGAGCAGCCGGCGGCGAGGGCTGCTCCCGGGGTGGGCGGCCGCGTCAGTACCGGCCGGTGGCCGGGGTCCAGCGCTGGTAGCTGCCCCCGTTGCAGCCCAGCGTGTACGCCCGTCCCTCGGTGTTGCTGTCGAGACAGAAGCCGGTCGCGAGGTTGCGCAGCGTCACCTGGCTGCCGTGCCGGGTCCGGGTCCACACCTGGTAGTTCCCGCCGTTGCAGCCGAGCGTGTACACCCGCCCCTCGGTGTTGCTGTCCAGGCAGAAGCCGGTCGCGAGGTTCCGCAGCGTGACGCCGCCGTCGGCGGAGCCCAGCACCCACTTCTGGAAGCTGCCGCCGTTGCACCCGAGCGTGTACGCGCGGCCCTCCCCGTTGCTGTCGAGGCAGAAGCCGGTCGCGAGGTCGCGGTAGGTCGTGTACGTCCCGGCGACCGCGGCACTCGGAACCGCCGCCGCGACCGCGACGCCGGCCAGCACTCCGCCGACGACACACCGCGTAGAGATCTTCATGATTCCCCCTGGTAGTTAAGGCCTACATAGCGGGATTATGGCATTTTGAAGGCATTCGTGTTACTCCGGTCCATCAGGCACAACCGAGAGCGACTGCTCGATATACGCCCAGTTTGTCCATATAAGACCGGCAGAAAATTGTTTCGGATTTATCATCCCGAAGCGGACCCTAAGAGTCTCTGAACAGGCCGTTCGGCCCTCGCGGGAGGCGGCGAACAGCGTTTAGGCTGCCCGGCCATGATGTCGATGTTGTCATCCGGTCCTTCTGCGACGCGCAGACGCTTGGCGCCACTCTGGGTCGGCCTCGCAGTACTCGTCGTGCTCGTCGTCGCCGGCGCCGCGGTCTTCTTCGCGACCAGCGGTGACGCGGGCGCCTCCGCCGCCGACAACGGCAAGAGACGCAGCGCCGCCGAGCTGGCCCGCAAAGGCCTGAACTGCATGCAGACGACTCCGGTCACGCAGGGCGTCGCGCCGGCGCAGGAGCGGGTGAAGTGCCAGACCGGCGGCGGTGGCGACGCGGTCATCTCGACGTTCGACAGCGCGAGCGCGGCCCGCAAGGACGCCGAGCAGGCCTTCGCGAAGCTCTCGAGCACCGCGAAGAAGGATCGAGGCCTGGTGTTCGGCTCCTACTGGACCGTCAGCTGCTCGTTCCGGCAGGTCTGCGAGGGCGCCCGCGACTACCTCGACGGCGAGATGATGTCCGACTGAGGCCTGCGCCTCAGAGCAGGACCGGGTTCACGACGTCGGCGGCGACCGTGAGCAGGCTGAAGGCGGCGAAGATCAGGATGGCCACGTAGGTGATCGGGGCCAGCCTGAGGTAGTCGACCTGGCCCGGGTCGGGGCGGCGGAGGCGGGCGTAGAGCCAGGAGCGCCCCCGCTCGAACCACCAGACCGAGACGTGCCCGCCGTCCAGCGGCAGCAGCGGCACCAGGTTGAACGCCGCCAGGAAGAAGTTCAGGCCGGCCAGCAGCAGCACGAACGACGGCCACTCGCCCCGGTCGGCCAGCTGGCCCCCGAGATGGCTCGCGCCCACCATGCTCACCGGAGCCTCCGGGTCACGCTCGTCGCCGGTCAGCGAGTTCCACACCGCGGGCACCCGCTCGGGCAGGTGCACCAGCGCGGCGAACGCCCCGGTGACCATCGTCGCGGTCTGCGTGCCGGTCAGCGCGATCGCGTCCACCGGCCCGGCGGCGCTGCGCGGCACGTCCGCGGTGACGCCGAGCTGCCCGGCGCCGTCCACGAGCGGGATCGCCGCCGACCCGGTGCGGGGCCGGCCGTCGCGCCGGTAGCCGATCTCCAGCGTCCGCCCGCCGGAGGCGCGGACCGCGCGCGTGAACGAATCCCAGCCGCGGATCACCCGCCCGTCGAGCGTCGTGACGACGTCACCGGGCCGCAGGCCCAGCCGCGCGGCGGCGCTCCGGTCGGACACCGTGGCCACGCGCACCGGTTCGCTCTGCAGCCGGTCCGCGTCGGGCAGCGGCGTGAACGCGAACATGCCCCAGATCAGGACGGTTCCGAACGCGACGTTCGCGGCCACCCCCGCGGTCATCACGACCGTGCGCTTCCACAGCGGGAACCGCCACATCGCGCGCGGATCGTCGTCGGACTCGTCGAACTGCCTGACCATGCCGACGATCGACACGAACGCCCCGGCGGGGATCGCCTTGACGCCGTACTCGATCCCGCCCCGGCGGAACGACCCGAGCGTCCGCCCGTACCCGACGAAGAACCGCGTGACCTTCATGCCGAACATGCGGGCGGCACCGAGATGACCGGCCTCGTGCAGGACCAGGGAGAGCAGGATGCCCAGCGCGAACAGCGCGACGCCGACGACCATCACCGGACCGTAGCGGACCGGCGCTAGAAGGGCGTGCGGTCCAGCCAGGAACGCCAGACCGGCTCGGCGCCGAACAGCTCCACCGTGGAACCCACGTCGCGGCGGCGGGTGATCGCCAGCAGGAGGTCGGTGGCCGGACCGCGGAGCGCGACCGTGGCCTTCGCGTGCGCGGGCTCGAACGACAGCCCCGACGCGGTACCGCGCAGCGTCCACTCGGCGTCGGCGTCGGTCGCGTGCAGGTGCAGGCTCTCGCCGTCGGCGAGGGGGCTCCGCCCGCCGGCGACGAGCAGCTCCACCCACTCGGTGACGCCGTCCGCGGCCAGCTCGGGCGCCAGCGTGTAGGGCGCGCCGATCGCGATCGCGGCGTCCGCGCGGTGCACCGTCGACTCGTGCAGCCGGCGGCGGATCCACCACGACGCCGGCCGCGGCCCCACCGCGGTCCAGACGAGGACGTCCGGATCGGGGGCCACCGCGTCGAGCAGGATCGAGCCGCCACCGGCGACCCACTCCAGTGCCCCGTCGTCGTCGGCCGGCGGTTTGCCGCCCTCCACGGCGCGTGGGTCGATCGGTTCGTCCCGGCGCTCCCGGACGATCTGCGCAGCCCAGCGGTGCCCGCGCCCGAGGTGGCGGAGCAGCTGGGTCAGCGACCAGCCCGGGCACGTCGGCACCGGGGCGGTGAGGTCGGCGCCCCGCAGCGTGTCGGCGAACCGCCGGTCCTGTTCGGCGAGCGCGACGGCGTGGTCGATCACCGGCGATCCGCCAGCACGTGCGCGACGAGCGCGTTCGCGTGACCGTGCCCCAGGCCGTGCTCGGCCTTCAGCCAGTTCACCAGCTCCATGTGCTTGGTCAGCGGCGAGGCACGGATCAGGTCCTGCCACTCGCTGATCGGCCGGCCGTACTTCTTCTCGATCGACGGGAAGTACGACGCGGGACCTTTGACGGGCTCAGCCATCCCGACACTGTAGCGACTCGGACTCTAGTCCTTTATACGAGTTTATGGCTATTATGTCCGATTGAGGTCAGTGGTGTGCGGGGTCGGAGGAAACCCACGATGATGCGTGAAGACTCGGCCGTGGGGACCGGCCCGGTCGTCCGAGGAACCCGGCTGCGAACGTTCGACCCCAGCGCCTCCGAAGCCCTCGGCTCGACCGCGCACCACGTCGCCGTGCTGACCGCGATGGCCGCCGGCGCCGCCGCCGGCCTGGTCTACCTCGCCGACGGTGAGCGGCTCCGGATGGTCGGCGCCTGGGGGCTGCGCGACGGATGGCAGGTCCTCCAGGGGATCCCGGTGTCGGAGACCGTCGCCGGGCTGGTGCTCGCCCGCCGGAGCCCGATCGTCGTCGACGACGTGGGCCGGGACGGCCGGGTACCGCCGAGCTCCCCGATCTTCGACCACGGCGGCCGGGCCTACGCCGGCTACCCGATCGCCGACGGGGACGGCGAGACCGTCGGCGTGTGCGCGGCGATGGACTACCGCCCCCGCCACTGGGAGCCCCGGGAGCTGACCGGCATCGAGACCTCGGCGAAACTCTGCACGGCGCTGCTGCGTGACCTCGCGACCGAAGCCGAGGTCGGCCGCCGGCAGGGGCCGCTGGACGCGGCGCGCTTCCTGGACACCGAGCGGGCGGTCGGCCACGCGCTGGCCGAGGCGCTGGGCATCGAACAGGCCGGCCCGACCGTCCTGCGTGCGGTCTGCTCGTCGCTCGGCTGGTCGGCCGGAGAGCTGTGGCTGGCCGACGACGACACCGACGCCCTGCGCCCGGTGGCCACCTACCGCGACGGTGACCGCCCGGGCCTGCCGGTGCCGCCCCAGCTCGCCCGGGGCGCCGGCCTCGCGGGATCGGCCTGGGAGCTCAACGAGGTCGTCTGGGTGCGCGACCTGAACGGCATCGACGGCGCGACCATCCGCAGCGGGGTGGCGGTGCCGGTGCCGTTCAGCGGGAGCGCGCTCGGCGCCCTGTGCTTCTTCACCGACGTCGTCCGGGACGCCGAGAGCGCGGTCACGATCCTGCTCACCGGCATCGCCGGACAGGTCGCGCAGTTCCTGCAGCGCCGCCGGGCCGAGGACGCCGAACTCGCGCTGGCCCGGAGCAAGGACGAGTACCTGTTCCTGGTCGGCCACGAGCTGCGCACACCGCTGACGTCGATCGCCAGCTACACCGAGTTGCTGGTCGAGACGCCCGGCATGGACGCCGAGAACGTCCGGCTGCTCGGGGTCATCGACCGCAACACCAGCCGGCTGCGCCACATCATCGACGAGTTGCTCGACCTCGCCGCGCTCGACTCCGGCCACGCCGAGCTGGTGTGGGAGCGCCTGGAGCTGGCCACGATCGTCGAGGCCGCGCTGGCCGACACCCGGGCGGACGCCGACGAGGCCGGCGTCGCCCTGCGGGCCGAGCTGGAGCCGGGGCTGCACGTGGACGGGGACGGCGAGCGGATCCGCCAGGTGCTCGACCACCTGCTGCGCAACGCGGTGACGCACAGCCCGCGGGGCACCGTGACGGTCTCGACCGCCGGTTCGGCGACCGGAGCGGTGGACCTGGTCGTCGCCGACACCGGCGTCGGCATCCCGGACGACGAGGGTGTCGAGGTGCTGAGCCCGTTCTACCGCACGGTGCTCAGCCGGGAGCAGCAACTGCCGGGCGCCGGCCTCGGTCTCGCGCTCAGCCGCGCGATCGTCCAGGCGCACCGCGGGACGATCCGGCTCATGCCCAACCGGCCCCAGGGCACCCGGGCGGCGATCCGCCTGCCGAGGGCTTGATCTCCACCGAGGTTCGGTTTCCCCCGTCGAACCCGCGACGGAGGCCGCCTCGCGATCACCCCGGCCGGTGACGAGGCCCGGCTGACCCTCGCGGCCCGGTCACCCGAGATCCGCGCGGGAGGGCGCTGAGCGGGCCGCCCACCCGGCCAGCAGCAGCACGGTCGCCACCTCGGCCAGCCCGAGCAGGCGCTCCACCCCGCCGAGCGGGATCGCCCGCCACCAGCGCACGCCGGTCCACGGCTCGGACACCAGCGCCCACAGGATCGGCGTGAAGCAGAGGAACGACACGGCGCCGCCCACCGCGACCAGACGGGCGGCGTCGGAGTGCCGCAGGCGGGGCGCCGCGGCCAGCAGCGCGCCGGCCGGCAGGCTCAGGAACGCGAGCAGGCTCGCGACCCGGTGGATGTCGCCGTCGACCGAGGGGCCGACGGACCAGTCGTGCTTCTCGAACCAGACCACCCCGACCAGCCCGACCACCCAGAGCAGCAGTGCGACGCCGGCGCCGCGGGTCAGGAGGCCGGCGCGGTGCAGCGCCGCCACCACCGCCAGGGACCCGGCGGCCAGCAGCAGGGTCGCGGCGTCGAACAGCCAGCCGTTGGGCAGCAACGCGTACTGGCTGATCGTGCGGCGCGACCAGTCCAGTTCGGCCGATGGCGGCACCAGGTGCAGCACCCCGAAGAGCACGAGGGACACGCAGACGCAGGCGGCACCGGCCGGGGCGAGAAGTCTCATCGCCCCCTAGCGTGCCATCTGCGCCAGCAGCGAGAACGAGTTCGGCAGGCGGCCGCCCCAGGAGGCGGCGTCCACCCCGCCCATGCGCCAGAACGGCTCCGCGTACTCCTCCAGGTGCCGGATCCGCAGCCCCGCGGACACGATCGCGGTCACGGTCTCCCCCAGTGTGTGCTGGAACTGGACCGCGCCGTTGGCCGGGAACGTGTCGTCGGCGTGGCTCGCCGCGAAGTAGCTGCGGTCCGGCCGGACGCGTGGTTCGTCCTCGTCCCAGGTCCAGACCGAGAACGCCGGGTGCTCGTCGTAGACGAACAGGTGGCCGCCCGGCCGGAGCAGGCGGGCGACGTCGGCCGCCCACGCGCGCAGGTCCGGCATCCAGATCAGCGCGCCTTTGCCGGTGTAGACGAGGTCCGCGCCGGCGTCGGCGAGCGGAGCGCCCGGGAGCACGCCGACGACGTACCGGCACGCGACCCCGAGTTGGTCGGCGCGCCGCTGCGCGGCCCGCGCGGCGACCTCGCTGAAGTCCACCCCCACCACCGAGGCCGCCCCCGCGTTCACCAGCGCCACGTCGTCGGTGCCGTTACCGCTCTGCAGGTGGACGACGTCCGGCGCGCCGGCGAGCACGTCGCGCAGCAGGGCCCGCTCGAAGTCGTGCAGCGAGGAACCGTCGGCGGCCACCGCGAGCCACTCGTCGTGCTCCCGGACGTACTTCTCGGACGCCGCCTCCCAGGCCCGCCGGTTCGTCCGAGTCGTGGAGTCCATACCCCTCAGGGTGGCCGGGCGGTCAACCGAGTTCGACGTGAGGAAGCCGGCTCACGATCACCGGGCGGGTCCCGCGGCCGACGACGCCAAACTCACGGGACAGCACGTGAACGAGTGTCAAAGTACGCTGAGCACAGTCAGTCCTGGTACGGACTCGGCGCGTGACAGAACCCGGGGGATTCGTGGTGTACTCCAACTGGCGTACATTCCCGATCCCGGCCGCCGAACGGGCGGTCAGCGACCCCACCGGTACCTTGCGGGCTCGGCTGAGCTCGCAGTACCGCTGCATGGTGTTCGTGCTCGAGGGCGAGATCGACGCTCGTACCGCCCCCTGGCTCACCGAACAACTTCTCGGTGCTTGCCGTGAGCGGACCGGCGACGCGCTGGTGCTGGTGTTGCGGCACCTGTCGTTCTTCGGCGCCGCCGGTCTGCAGTGTCTGAACACCGTGGCCGAGACGGCCGCCCGGCGTGACGTGCGGGTGTCCCTCTGGGATCCCCCGCCGTTCGCCCGCCGGGTGCTGCGGGCCGGTGACCTGCACCCGTCGGTGCTGGTCGAGCCACCGGCCTAGCCGGTGATGACGCTGACCGCGATACCGATCGTCGCGGTGTTGTAGATGAACGACAGGACGCTGTGGGAGAGCACCTGCAGGCGGATCGGGCTGGTGCGGGTCTCGACGTCGGACACCGAGAACGTGGTGCCGATCGTGAACGAGAAGTAGGCGAACTCGACGTAGGTGGGCTTGTCGATGTTCGGGAACGTCAGCGGCGGGTTGGCCGGGTCGGCGCCGAAGAACGTCTTCGCGTACCGCTCGGCGTAGCCGAAGTGCAGGATCGCCCAGGCGAGGATCACGCACGGCAGCCCGACGGCCGACGCCAGCCACTTGGCTTCACCATCGCCGCTGGTCGCGATGGTGATGCCGGTGCCGATGCCGATGATGCTGGTGAGCACGGTGAAGGCCAGGCCGATGCGTCCGCCGAGGCTGCGGGAGAGCCAGACGTCGTCCCCGCGGCGGTTGCTGCGCCGTAACCGGTACATGCGGGTGGCCAGGTAGAAGACCGCGACGCAGTCCCAGAGGGAGATCCAGAGGATCGTGTCCTCGGCGGCGATCGTCACCAGGCCGATCACGAGGAGCAGCGCCTCGATCGCACGGGAGAAAAGGTAGGTGGCCTTGCTGGTCATCGGTGTCCTTCGAGACGGAGGGGGAACGCCAACGACCCTAGGGACGCCCGGCCCGGTCACTCGTCCTCCACGAGGCCGAACCGGTCCTCTATCGATGGATAGAGGACGGGTACGGTCGTTTCCATGCGTATTCCGACGGCGGCGATCACGGCAGGTTCTCTCATCGGTGGCTGGCAGGTCGCCCGCCGAACCGGGGTCCGGCCCCTCGGCGGGGTCGTCCTCGTGGTGGGTGGCGCGCTGGCGGGCCGGGAGTGGGCCCGGCGGACCAGCCCGGCGATCACCGGGGCGCTGGTCGCGACCTACGTCGGGGCGTTCGGCCTCTCGCACCCGCTGGCCAAGCGGATCGGCGGCTGGCCGTCCGTGCTCACGGTCTCCGCGCTCACCGCGACGGCGAGCTACCTGGCGTCCGACCGCCGCGCCGAGGACTGAGCGGCAGCTCTCACTCCGGCAGTACCCCGCGGGTGAGCAGGCGGAGGCACCGTTCCAGGTAGGGCCGCGGCTCGCCGCCGTGGGCGACCCAGGATTCGACCGCCAGCCGGTTGGCGGTGACGACGCTCGCGCCGGCGTAACGCACGACGACCTCGTCGGCGCCCGGCTCGAGGTGGGGTGCGAGGGCCGGCCCGAGCGCGATCGCGCACTCCTCGTGGGCGCGCAGCCACACCGGCGTCAGCTCCGGCGTCGTGACCGTCAGCCGGGTGACGTCGTTGTCGAGCGGGGTCCTGGGCTCGGCGAGCACCCGCTCCAGCGCGTCGCACAGCCCCTCGACCAGCGGGCTCCCGACGGGTAGCGCCGCCACCTGGGCCACGTAGTACAGCAGCCCGGCACGCATCGTGGGGCCCAGCGCGTCGGCCTTGGACGGGAAGTAGCGATGGAACGTACGCGCGGACACCCCGGCGGCGTCCGCGATGTCCTGCACGGTGGTGGCGGCGAAGCCACGCCGGACGAAAAGCTCGGCCGCGACGTCGGAGAGCTCCAGCAGCGTGGCCTGCCGCCGTCGTTCGGTCAGCGTCTCCACGCTCGTCACCCTACTTGAATGTCAGATTCCGTCATGCTGTCAGAATCTGACACAACTGCGCTACCGTGCGGGTATGCGTTTACGAGACAAAGTTGTCGTCATCACCGGCGCCGGCTCCGGGCTGGGACGCGAGTCCGCGCTCCTGTTCGCGGCCGAAGGCGCCCGGGTCGTCGTCACCGACCTGATCGAGGCCCGCGCGGAGAAGGTCGCCGCCGAGGTGGGCGCGGCCGGCGGCCAGGCCGTCCCGCTCCGGGCCGACGTGCGGATCGAGACCGACATGGTGGCCGCGGTCGCGCTCGCGACCGGCACCTGGGGCCGGCTGGACGTCCTGTTCGCCAACGCGGGCATCGGCGAGGTCGGCTTCGGCACGGTCGCGTTCGAGGACCTCACGCTGGAGAACTGGAACGCCGTCCAGGCGACGAACCTCACCGGCGTCTTCCTCGCCGCCAAGGCCGCCGTCCCGGTGTTCAAGGCCCAGGGCGGCGGCAACGTCGTCGTCACCAGCTCGGCGTCGTCGTTCGCGGCGTACCCGCACTTCATCAGCTACACCGCGTCCAAGCACGGCGTGAACGGCCTGGTGAAGGTGCTCTCGCTGGAGCTGGGCCGGTTCGGCATCCGGGTCAACGCGCTCTGCCCGACGCACGGCATGTCCGCGAACCTCGCGCTGGCGCCCGATGCCGAGGTGCT
Organism: Cryptosporangium arvum DSM 44712; assembly: GCF_000585375.1. Taxonomy (NCBI): domain Bacteria; kingdom Bacillati; phylum Actinomycetota; class Actinomycetes; order Cryptosporangiales; family Cryptosporangiaceae; genus Cryptosporangium; species Cryptosporangium arvum. The sequence goes on along the minus strand of NZ_KK073874.1, from coordinate 3,133,873 downwards.
CGGCCGCTCCTACGAGGAGCTGCGGGCCTGGGACAAGGACGCCGCCGCGATGCCGCTGCGCCTCGACCGCCCCCCGGTGCTGCGCGACAACGCGAACCTGGCGCTGTTCCTCGCGTCGGACGAATCGCAGTACATGTCCGGGGTGTGCGTTCCGGCGACGGACGGCGGCACGCTCGCCCGCGTCGCCATCGTCTTTCCCGAAGACGTGGGCGGCGAAGGCCTGGGGGTGACGGTATGAGCCGCCTGGCCGGCAAGGTCGCGTTCGTCACCGGGGCCGCGCGGGGCCAAGGGCGGGCCGAGGCGCTCGCGCTGGCCGCCGAGGGGGCCGACGTCGTCGTCACCGACGTGTGTGCCGCTCCGACCCGCACCGACTACCCGGCCGCCACCCCGGAGGACCTCGCCGAGACCGTCCGGCAGGTCGAGGCGCTCGACCGGCGGGTGGTGTCCGGCATCGCCGACGTCCGCGACGCCGGCGCGCTCGAGGACCTGGTCGCCCGGGGTGTGGCCGAGCTCGGGCGGCTCGACGTCGTCGTGGCGAACGCGGGGATCGTCACCTGGGGACGGCTCTGGGAGATGGACCTCGACCGCTGGCGCGACATGATCGACATCAACCTCACCGGCGTGTTCCACACGCTGCGGGCCTCGATCCCGCCGATGATCGCGGCCGGGAACGGCGGGTCGATCATCATCACGAGCTCGGTCGCCGGCATCAAGTCGCTGCCCGGGCAGGCGCATTACAGCGCCGCGAAGCACGGTGTCGTGGGGCTCGCGAAGTCCGCCGCCGCGGAGCTCGCGCCGTACCGGATCCGGGTCAACACGATCCACCCGTGGGGCGTGGCGACCGCGATGGGCGAGATGGGGGCCGACGGGGCGAAGGTGTTCGCCGACAACCCGTCGTACGCCGCGTCCATGGGGCAGCTGCTCTTCGACCCGCCGATCTCGCAGCCCTCGGACATCGCGGCCGGAGTCGTCTACCTGGCCAGCGACGACGCGCGGGTGGTGACCGGTACGCAACTGACGCTCGACCACGGCGCGACGAAGGTCTGACCCCGTACGGGGTGGCCTCGTGCGATCGCGCCGGTTGAACTGTCGGCGACGGATCGGGCGAAGCCGCCCCGGACGGACGCGGCGTCCGGTATCGAGAGTGCGTGATGAAGCGAGTTCTTACGGTAGCCGCGGTGTGCGCGGCGATCATCGGTACGTCACCCGCCGGTGCGGTCGCCCACGACGAGCGTGCGGTCCGCTTCGCGACCTACAACCTGTCCCTCAACCGGCCCACCGAAGGACTGTTGCGCGAGCACCTCGCCGACCCGGGTGTCGACGACGTCTACCGGCGCCAGGCGCACAACGTCGCCGAGGTCATCCAGCGCACGCACCCGGACGTCGTGCTGATCAACGAGTTCGACTACGACCCCGAGGCCGCGCGGCTGTTCGCCGAGAACTTCCTCGCGGTGCCGCAGAACGGCGCGCCGGCGCAGCGCTACCCGTACCGCTTCGTGGCACCGTCGAACACCGGGATCTCCTCCGGCTTCGACCTGAACAACGACGGCGTGACCGGCACGACGCCGGGCGAGGCGGCCTACGGCGACGACTCGTGGGGCTTCGGCCAGTTTCCGGGCCAGTACGGGATGGTCGTCTACTCGAAGTTCCCGATCGACTCTCGCGCCGTGCGGACGTTCCAGCGGTTCAAGTGGAAAGATATGCCCGGTAACGCGATACCGACGGACTTCTACTCGCCCGAGGAACAGGCGGCGCTGCGATTGTCGTCGAAGAGCCACTGGGACGTGCCGATCGCCGTCGGCCGTAAGACCGTGCATTTCCTGGTGTCGCACCCGACGCCGCCGACGTTCGACGGTCCGGAGGACCGCAACGGCCGGCGGAACCACGACGAGATCCGGTTCTGGGCCGACTACGTGACGCCGGCACGAGCGTCCTACGTGTACGACGACAAGGGCCGTCGCGGCGGTCTGCATCCGGGGCAGACGTTCGTGATCGCCGGCGACCAGAACGCCGACCCGGACGACGGTGACTCGTACCGGAACGCGGCCCGGCAGCTCACCGGGCACCCACTGATCGACGCCCGCTCGTTCCCCTCCAGCGCGGGTGCGGTGGAGGCAGCGAGACTCCAGGGCGGCGCGAACACCACCCAGAAGGGCGACCCGCGCTTCGACACGGCGGACTTCGCCGACACCGCTCCGGGCAACCTGCACGCCGACTACGTGCTGCCCCGGGTCGGGACACCGATCCTGCGTTCAGGCGTGTTCTGGCCGGTGCGCTCGGATCCGCTGTCCCGCCTGACCGGGGTGTTCGACCCGCAGTGGTCGGCGGTCAACGGTTTCCCGACGTCCGATCACCGCCTGGTCTGGGCGGACCTGGGGCTGCGTTGACGGCGACGTACACCGCCGGCGGCCCGGGAGGTTCCGGGCCGTCCGCCCCGTCGTTCCTGCAGGACGATCCGCACCGGCCGGTCGTGCGTATCGGCGACACCGTGCGGCGGCCGTTGCACGCCTGGTCGGCGACCGTGCACGAGCTCCTGCTGCACCTGGAGGCGGTCGGGTTCCCGTACTCGCCGCGGTTCCTGGGCATCGACGCCGACGGGCGCGAGGTGCTGACGTACCTCGACGGTGAGTCCGGCGGCGCGGCCTGGCACCGCGTGGTCGCCGACGCCGGCCTGGTCGCGATGGCGCGGCTGCTGCGCGAGTACCACGACGCGGTGCGTGACTTCCGGCCCGCCGCGCCCGCCGGCTGGGCCGCCGACGACGGCACGTTCGAGGTCGGGGAACTGGTCTGCCACGGCGACTTCGGCCCCTGGAACCTCGTCTGGCGCGGGGACCGGCCGATCGGGATCCTCGACTGGGACTACGTCTACCCGGGGCCGCCCGTGCACGACGTCGCGTACGCGCTGGAGTACGTGGCGCCGTTCCGCGACGACCGCTACAGCTGCGAGTCGCTGCACCACCCGGTGCCACCCGACCGGCGCCGACGCCTCGAGACGTTCGCCGGTGGCTACGGGCTGACGACCGTCGACGGCCTGGTCGACGAGGTCATCGAGCAGCAGCGCAACGTGTGGCGCCGGGCCCGCCAGCTCGCCGCCGAGGGACGGCAGCCGCAGCTGGCCTGGCAGGAGAGCGGCGTGCTGGACCTGGCCGGCGAACGCCTGGCCTGGAGCCGCGCGAACCGCCACCTGTTCGGCTAGGTGCTCAGGCGCGGCCGAAGCGGACGCGGCGGGTCGTCGGGTCGGCCTCCAGGAGACGGACCCGGAGCCGCGACCCCGCCCGCAGCCCCGGCCCCGCGCACTTCGCCCACACCGGCGGATCGTCGAGCGCCACCGTGCCGCTCTTGCCTTCGCCGGAGACGTCGACGACGGCCGCGTCGAACTCCTCGCCGATCCGTTCGGCGAGGAGCACGGCCTCGGTGAGGTCGACGACCGCGCGCTCGAACTCCCCGGCGCGGCGGGTCGCTCCGGCCATCGTGGTCGGCAGGCCGGGCAGCGCCTCCAGCACCCAGGTCGGCACCGGGGCGCCCGCGGCGACCGCCAGGCACACCTCGGTGGCGTACCGGTCGGCCAGGCGACGCAGCGGCGCGGTGACGTGCGCGTACGGCGCGCCGACCCCGGCGTGGAACGGCTGCTCCGGCACCCCGCCGATGAACGGCGTGTAGCCCGAGCCGCGCAGCAGCGTCGCCGCCACGTCGAGGAACGCGGCACCACGTGGGTCGGCCGCGTCGACGCTCGCGACCACGCGCCCCGGCGACGCACCGGACGGCCACTCGATACCGAGTCCGGGCGCCACCGCCCGGACCCGCTCGACGTCGGCGGGCCCGGCGGGCGGCAACGTGCGTAGCAGGCCGACGCCCGCGTCGAGCATCATCGCCGCCGCGCACTCCCCGGTCAGCAGCGAGACCTGCGCGTTGTGCCGCTCGGCCGGGGTCTGCGCACGCAGCACGAGCCGCCATCCGCCGTCGCCGGTGCGCTCGACCTCCTGCTCGGGCACGTCGAGGTCGATGCCGCCGCGTTCCAGGACCCGCTCCGCGCGGACCGTGCCGAACGCCTCCAGCGCGGTCAGCGCCTCCGGTCGCGCACCCGCCTCGACCTCCGGATAGGACAGCTGCTGCCGGCTGCGGACGGTGGCCCGCTCGATGCGGACGTCGAGCGGCGTGGCGTCGGCGGCCAGCCGCACCGTCCACACCACCGCCGGGCGCACCTGATCGGGCAGCAGGCTGGCCGCGCCCTCGCTGAGCACCGGCGGGTGCAGCGGGATCCGGCCGTCGGGCAGGTAGAGCGTCACCCCGCGGCCGGTGGTCTCCCGGTCGAGCGCACCGCCGGGCCGGACGAACGCGGCGACGTCGGCGATCGCGTAGCGCAGCAGGAAACCGTCGCCGTCGGGGACGAGGTGCAGCGCCTGGTCGAGGTCGCGTGAGCCGGGCGGGTCGACGGTGACGAACGGGACGTCGGTGAGGTCGGTGCGGGTGGACTCGGCCGGAGCGGCCGCCGCCTCGGCGAGCGCCTCCGGCGAGAATTCCGGTGGCGTGCCCAGCTCGGAGCGGATCGCGCCGAAGTCGATCGCGGGTGCCCGCAGCCGCCGCATGGGCGATCCGGTCACGGTCCAGGCCTGCTCGCCAGCCTCCATCGCCCGGACGCTATCAGCCCACCCCGACACCCCCGCGTCAAGGCTGAACGTTCTCTCATAAACATCGGTTGTCCGTGACCACCACCTGATAATCAGTCCAGGAACGACACCGCGAACCTGCCGGTTTCCTAATGGACATAAGCCCTGCCCAGGAGGCATCTACGAGCTGATCCAGACGGGGGCCGATCGGCCGTGCCGCGTGGCAGCGTCGAAGGCATGCGGAGCTCTTTCGTCACGACACGCGCAATTACCACGATCGTTGTCAGCATCATTCTCGGGGTCGTGCTCTATCAGTTCTCGGGCGATCCCCGGATGTCGCTGTTCGTATTCCTGGCGACCGCTTTCTGCGGATACATGTACACGATGATCAGCGTCGCCACGCGGGAGGAGTGAACCGTCATCCAACCACCGTCACGGGTGGTCGACGCCCAGAATCAGGGCTGGCGTCTGGCCACCACCACCGGCCGCTACGCGGCCGACTTCGGAGTTCCCCGCGGTCTGCGCGCCGCGGTCAGCTACTCCGAGCTCGCCGCGACCCGCGGCCCGATCCGGCCGGTCGTCCCGGCTCCCGACGCCGATCGCGACGCTTTGCTGCGCGCGTTCCGAGCCGCCGGGCCGAGAGCGGCGCTGTCGCTGCTCGTCGCGTTGCAGCAGGTCTTCCGCGCCGCCGCCGACGGCGGGACCGAGTACGACAGCGCACGACGGACGCTGATCGCGGGCTCCGAGGAGTCGTGGGAGGCCGCCCACCTGACGATGCTGCTGGGGCGCACGGCTCCGGGCGGGTCGATCGATTCGCCGACGGTCGGCACGATCGTGGGCGTCCTGTGCCCGTGGGTCACCCGGCCGGACGTGTACGTCGAGGTCGCGCAGACCCTCTCGGCGGTGTTCGCGTCGTTCCTCGACGAGGACGTCGACGGGCGCCCGCGCGGGTGGAGCGGAGCGGCCGACGCCTCGCTCCAGCCCGGCTCGGCCGCGTTCGAGACCAACGGTGGACGCCTGCTCTACAGCTGGCTGGCCGCCCGGTCCCGCCGCTCGAGACTGGCCGGCGGCTAGCGACCCGCTTCGCGGCGGCCGCGCTTGCCGAGCGGGGCCATCGACAGGTCCTCCGCGGTCGAGCGCAGGTTCTTGTAGCCGTATCCCCGCTCGGTGAGCCACGCCGCGGCTTTCTCCTCGGCCAGCTCGGTGGCGACCAGGATGTCCTCCTCGTCGTCACCGGTGTCGGAGAACCGGAACGTGAACGCGGGCCGCGCCGCGACGTCGTACGTCAGCGTGCCCTCGGGGGTGAAGGCGGCGGTGAACACGTCGTGCTCGGCCGCTCGGGCCTGGAGCGCGGCGCGCTGCTCGGCGTCGAGGCCGTCGAAGACACCCCGGACGGTGATGCGAAAGGTACGAGTACTCACCACCTCACCCCACCACCGCCGTCCACCGAATTCCGGGGTTGAATAGCGGTGTGCCTATCAACAAACTGGGCTTTCTGACGATCGGGCTGTTCGACGGGGCGGATCCGCGCCCCGGCCACGAATCGACGCTCGAGATCATCCAGCTGGGCGAGCAGCTCGGCTTCGACAGCGCCTGGGTGCGGCACCGGCACCTGCAGTACGGCATCTCCTCGCCGGTGGCGGTGCTGGCGGCGGCCTCGCAGCGCACCAGCCGCATCCACCTCGGCACCGCGGTGATCCCGCTGGGCTGGGAGAACCCGCTGCGGCTGGCCGAGGACCTGGCCACCGTCGACCTCCTTTCCGGTGGGCGGCTCGAGCCGGGCGTCAGCGTCGGCCCGCCGATGCACTACGACCGGGTGAAGCCCGCGCTCTACCCCGACACCGAGGAGGACTTCAGCTACGAGCGGGTGGCGCGGCTGCTGCGCTTCGTCCGGGGCGAGACGGTCACCGACGCCGGCGTCGAGGGCTTCGAGGTGTTCTCGAACCGGATCGAGCCGCACTCCCCCGGGCTCGGCGGCCGGATGTGGTACGGCGGCGCGAGCCTCCGCTCGGCCCGGTGGGCCGGCGAGAACGGGATGAACTTCCTGACCAGCAGCGTGGTGAAGGCTGAGGAGTCGGAGGACTTCGCACAGATCCAGCTCTCGCACATCCGGACGTTCCGGGCGGCGAACCCGGGCGGCCGCGTCTCCCAGGGCCTGGTCGTGATCCCCACCGACAGCGCGTCGGCCGAGCAGCGCGCCAAGTACGAGGCGTACGTCGAGGCGCGGACCCCGCGGACGACGACCCCGCAGGGCCCGGCCCGGATGCTGTTCGCCCGCGACCTGGTCGGCCCGTCGAGCCAGATCGCCGAGCAGCTCGCCGCCCACGCGGCCTTCCCCGAGGTGAGCGAGGTGGCGTTCGCGCTGCCGTTCAGCTTCGACCACGAGGACTACGTGCAGATCCTCACCGACATCGCCGGGACACTGGGCCCGGCGCTGGGCTGGACCCCTACCTGAGGACGGTGTCCTCGCCGAGGCGCCAGAGCCGGTCGGCGGCCTCCGGGTCGCTCGCGAACGGCTCCGGCGCGACCTCGTGGCCGTCCTCGTAGTAGCCGCCGGTCGTCGTCGCGGTCGCCAGCAGCAGCGAGGTGGCCGCGGCCTGCTCGGGAGTGCGGTAGTAGTCCGGGGTGACGAGATTGCCGGCCTCGTCCATCGCGCCGAAGGCGCGCATCGTGTCGTCGTCCAGATGCCGTTGCAGTTCGGTGTGGACGTAGCCGGGGTTGACGGCGTTCGCGACGATCCCGTCGGCGGCCCAGCGGCCGGCGGCCCCCACCGTGAACAGCAGCGTCGCGGTCTTCGACTGCGCGTACGCCAGGAACGGCTCGTAGCGACGCCGGGCGAACTGCGGGTCGTCGAAGTCGAACGGTCCGTTCCGGTACGCGCCGGAGCTGACGACGACGAGGCGCGCGTCGCCGGCCGCGGCCAGGTGCGGGTGCAGACCGAGCGCCAGCGCGAAGTGCCCGAGGTAGTTCGTGGCCAGCTGCAGTTCCCAGCCCTGGGGGGAGAGCTGCCGGGTCGGCAGGGCCATGACGCCGGCGTTGGCGACGAGGACGTCGAGCGGGCCGTCCCAGGTGAAGCCGGCGACCGAGTCGAGGTCGGCGAGGTCGAGCGCACGGACGTGGACGTTGTCGGCGCGCAGGGCGTCGGCGCGGCGGGGATCGCGGGTGGCGATCGTGACGTCGGCGCCGGCGGTGACGAGAGCACGGACGGTGGCGGCACCGATGCCGGAGGCACCGCCGGTGACGAGGGCGCGGCGGCCGTTCAAGGTGGTCATGGTTCCAGCATCGCTCGGTATTCTGGACTTAACAGTATCGATCGACCGGAGTTTGTTCGTGATCGTCCAGGATCCGTTGGAAGGCGTGCTCACTCTGCTCGACGCCCGCGGCCACGTGTCGGCCGGGCTGACCGCCGGGGGGCGGTGGGCGGTGGCGTTCGCCGCGCCGGACGGCGTGAAGTTCAACGTCGTCCGCGAGGGGCAGTGCTGGTTGCGGGTCGGGGACGAGACCGTCCGGCTGACCGCCGGTGACTGTTACCTGCTGACGCGGCCGGTGCCGTACGTGCTGGCGTCCGACCTCGCGGCACCAGCGGTGCCGGCCGGGCCGGTGTTCGCCGCCGCGGCCGACGGGATGGCGCACACCGGCGAGGGCGCGGACGTGGTGCTGGTCGGCGGCCGGTTCTCGTTCGGAGACCGGGCCGGCGCCGTCCTGCTCGACGCGTTGCCGCCGGTGATCCACGTGCCCGGTGATCAGGCCGACGCCCTGCGCTGGGCGCTGGACGAGATCGGGAGCGAGCTCCGGTCACCGGCGCTGGGGGCGGCGCTGGTGGCCGAGCATCTGGCGGTCGTGCTGTTCGTCCGGATCCTGCGCTGGCACCTGGGGCGCGCCGACGCGGCCGTGACGGGCTGGCTCGCGGGGTTGACCGATCCGGTGGTGGCAGCCGCGCTGCGTGCCGTGCACGCCGCGCCCGCCGCCCCGTGGACCGTCGCCTCGCTGGCCGACGCGGCCTCGGTGTCGCGCTCGACGCTCGCCGAGCGGTTCACCGCGGTCGTCGGCCGGGCCCCGCTGGAGTACCTGACCGGCTGGCGGATGGAGCTGGCGTCGAACCGGCTGCGCCGCGGCGACGAGCCGGTGGCCGTGATCGCCCGGTCCGTGGGGTACGGGTCGGAGACCGCGTTCAGCACCGCGTTCAAACGGGTGGTGGGGGTGTCACCACGCGAGTACCGCCGCGGAGCGCGAGCGTGAGGCCGACGTGGTCGGACAGCACCTCGTCGGCGAACAGGGCGCGCGCGTCGTGGGCCTCGGCCGGTCCGTCGAGCAGGATGTAGTCGATGCGGTGGACGGTGGAGCCGCGCGGAAGGTACTCGGCGCGGAACGTCGTCAGGTCGGTGTGCTCGAACGGGTCGTGCCACGCGCCGTCCTCGGTCACGAACCGGTGGAGCGGCGAGCGGCTCGCGATGTTGAAGTCGCCGGTGAGCACGGTCTGCCGGGCCGGTCCCCGCTCCCGCACGAACGCGTGGAGCACCGCGAGCTGGTCGCGGTGGAACTGGTAGTAGCGGTTGCCCTCCGACCAGTCGCCGTCCTTGTTCGCGGTGAGGTGCGTGGTGACGATCAGGACGTCGTCGAGCGTCACCGCGAGCATGCCCTGCCGGCGGGCGTTGAGCGCGCGCCAGGCGCGGAACGACGGCGTGCTGGTGCGCGGGGCGGTGCCGGCGAACGAGCGGTAGCGCACCGGGCCGAGCGGGCGCCGCGAGAACGTCGCCACTCCCCCGGCCGGGCCGCCGCTCGCCGCCGCGTGCCACGCCACGTGCCGGAACGACGGCAGGTGCCGCTGCAACGCGCGCGCCGAGCGTCGGCCCCAGAGCTCCTGGACCGTGAACACGTCGACCTCGGACGCTTCGAGCGACCGGCCGATCCCGGCGGCCCGGTCCTCGATCGGCGGCAGCCGCGACAGCCAGGACGGCAGCCCGCAGACGTTCAGGGTCGCGATCCGGAGCGTCACGAGGGGCGCCCCTCCGCCGGGCGTCGTGTCATCCTCTCGAGCGTAGCGACGCGCCGCCGGAGCTGGCGCCGGAACCGGGCCGTCGCCGTCCCGGCCCGGGGTGGCGGCCGCCCGCACCAACCGCCGCGCGGGCCGAAGATCGACCCTGCGGCCGATCGGCCTGCAACTTCGCCGACGCACGTTGGGTCGTATGAGGTGCGTGTGCTGCGGCGAGTGGGCGATCGAGCCGGTGACGCTGGACGGCGTCCCCCGCCTCCGCCTGTCCTGCCGGGGGTACCTGGTGGGCTACTACACCGCCCCCGAGTCCCTGGCCGCCGAACTCCGCCGCCAGCACGGCCCCGGACTGGCCGACTTCCGGGCCGCCGCCTGACCGCTCGGCGCCCGTGATGCGGCTACGGGCTCGTGGCACGGCACCGTCGACCGCGCTCAGTCCAGCGTCACCAGGCCGTAGTCGCCGTCGCGGCGGACGTAGAGCACCGTGCCCCGGTCCGTCGCCACGTCGGTGAAGAACACGAACGGCGCTTCGCTGCGCGCCAGCCGGATCGCCGCCACCTCGACGCTCAGCCGCGGGGCGGGCTCGCGGTCGATCGACACCGCGACCGCCGGGCAGCGCTCGATCGGCGAGCGGCGCGCCTGCACCAGCCGGTAGCCGGTCGGGCCGGCCCGGTACACGACCGTGTCCTCGCCGCTGCCGCTGTCGTGGAACAACTCGAAGTCCCGGTCGAGCAGGTCCAGCACCCCGATCGCCTCGTCCACGCTGCACTCCCCCGACACCACGCCCGGCACCCGGATGCGTGGCGCGGCCGGCATCTGCGTGGCCGCGGGGCGGCGCTGCGCGTCGGCGCGCCGGTCGGAGTCCGAGCGGTCGAGCGCCGCGCGGAGCTCCTGCCGGAGTTCGTCCAGCCCCTCGTGGGCGGTGGTCGCCGTCGTGTGGACGCGGACCCGCGTGCCGTTCAGGTTGACGGTGGCGTAGGACGCGACCGGCCGCTCCAGCGACGGGTCGTCGTAGCGCACGATCCGCACGTCGGCGCGGAGCACCGGGCCGCGGTGGTCCCCGACCGCGGCCCGGATCGCCGTCCGGGCGTAGCGGGCGACGTCGGGCGCGAGCTTCCCGCCCAGCGTCACCCCGACCGCGAACCCGGGCGCCTCGCCGGCCTGCGGTTCGGACACCTCCAGCACCGGAACGTCTTGAGTAGTCATCGTCGACCTCCCTCGGTGTCCGGGCATCTTCGCCGCTCGGCCCGGTGGAGGCACAGCCGCCGCGCCGCGTCGCGACCGGGCCGTGATGAGTTAACGCGTGAAGCGCGTGACCAGCCGCTGGCGCTTGGCCGGGCCGTGCACGTCCCAGAGCGTCCGCAGGCGGTGGCCTCCGCGGTCCAGCGCGACCACCCCGTCGTAGGTGTCCCGGCCACACGGGTGGACGACCGGTGTGCCCGGCCGCCACGGGTGGAACGGCCGGCCGTCCTCGAACAACATCCACCACTCGCCGTCGAGCGGCTGCAGCAACGAGACGCGGTAGACCGGGAGCTCGGCCCCCTGCCAGCGCAGGACGCCACTCTCCGCGAACCGCACCCCCGACTCGAACGCCGTGACGACGAGCGCTCCGGCCACCGTTCCGTACGTCCCGGCCGACCGATCGACGACCCGCCGGGCCATCGTCCACTCACCGATCAGCGCGCGCGGTTCCACGCCGATCACGGTATCCCGGGATTCCGACCGTGCACCGACCTGCGAAACTCGGGGGAGGAAACCTGGGAGCGAGGGGACACGGTTCATGCGTGCAGTGGCGGCGATGGTCGCGCATTCAGCCCATGTGGAAGCCGGGCTGTTGTACGTGGAGGGCGCCGGCTGGGAGTGGGCCAAGCTCCCCGCGTTGCCCGCGACCGCGAACGTCACGTTCGCCGCCGTCTTCGGCGTCACGCCCGACGAGGTCGACCGCACCCCGGTGATCCGGATCGAGATCGAGGGGCCGACGAAAGCGCTCGGCCACGTCGATCACCACTTCGTCGTGAACACGATCCACCAGATCCCGGGGACGCCGATCCACGAGCCGCGGGTCATCGAACTCGCCGACCTCACGTTCGTCGAGTGGGGCCTGCACCGCCTCACCGCGGTCCGCGTCGAGGGCAGCGAGCGGCAGGAACTCGCCGTGGTCGAGTTCGCGATCGTTCAGGCCTGAAGCAGCCGCTCCAGGACGGTACGCACGCGGGTCGCGGGCCGGCCGAGCACCGTCTCCAGCGTCGGGTCGGTGACCGCGAACTCGCCCCGGCGGGCGGCGCGGAACATGCCGAGCATGAACTCGGCGGCGGCCGGCGGTAGCCCGCTGGCGGCGGCCCACTCCTCGTCGCTGACCACGACCCGGGTCACGGTGCGGCCGAGCACCTCGCCGACGACGGCGGCCACGCCCTCGAAGTCCAGCGCTTCGGGGGCGGTCAGCGGCGGCGTGGCGCCGTCGAAGAGGCCGTCGGTGGTCAGCGCGGCCACCGCGACGTCGGCCAGGTCGTCGTGCCAGGTCCAGGAGAACGGGCCGTCCGCTGGCAGCGCCAGCCGGCCGGTCTCCCGGACACCACCGAGGGTCAGGCCGATCGCCGTGGCGTAGTAGCCGTTGCGCAGCGCGGTGAACGGCACGCCGAGCCCGGCCAGGTGCTCCTCGGTGCGCGCGTGCGTCTGCGCCGCGCCGAACAGCGAGTCGCGGGACGCCGCCTGGTGGCTGGTGTAGAGGATCCGCTTCGCGCCGGCCGCCTTGGCCGCGTCGAGCGCGGCGGTGTTCGCGGCGACCGCCTCGTCGGCGCCGCGGATCGCGGCCGAGACGACGAGCACCTGCTCGGCGCCCTCGAACGCGTCGCGCAGCGAGGCCGGGTCGGTGAAGTCCGCGCCGCGGACCCGGACGCCGCGCTCGGCGAGCGCGCCGGCCTTCGCCGGTTCACGCACGCTGACCGCGACGCGCTCGGCCGGCACCTGCCGCAGCAGCCGCTCGACGATCCGCGATCCGAGCTGGCCGGTGGCTCCGGTGATGACGAACATGGCTGACTCCCTGGTTGTTTCCAGTGCTACGCAAATGACGTTAGCACTGGTTCGATTCCAGCGCTAACGTCGATTTGTTATCGTTGATAGGTGACCGGAAGAGACCAGATCGTCGAAGCCGCGGCCAAGCTCCTGCGCGAGCAGGGGGTCCGCGCGGTGACCACCCGCGCCGTGGCCGAGGCCGCCGACGTCCAGGCGCCCACGATCTACCGGCTGTTCGGCGACAAGGAGGGGCTCGTCGACGCGGTCGCCGAACACGTGATGGCCACCTACGTCGCGGAGAAGGTGCGGCAGGACGTCGACGACGACCCGGTCGCCGACCTCCGCTCCGGCTGGCACGCCCAGATCCGGTTCGGCCTGGCCAACCCCGGCCTCTATGCGCTGCTCTACGCCCGGGAGCGCAGCACCCCGTCACCGGCGCTGGCCGCGGGCATCGAGAAGCTGCGCGGCAAGATCCGCGCGCTGGCCACCGCCGGGCTGCTGCGCGTCGACGAGGACCGCGCGGTGTGGATCATCCACTCGGCCGGTACCGGCACGGTGCTGACGCTGCTCGGCCAACCCGCCGACCAGCGCGACGAGGGCCTCGCCGACGCGATGTTCGACGCGGTCGCCGGCCGCATCCTCAGCGCCCGGCCGGCGGCGGCCGACGACTCGCTGCGCACGGTCGCGGTCACGTTCGGCACGCGGATCGGCGAACTGCCTGCCCTCACCGACGCCGAGCGGACGCTGATGAGCGAATGGCTCAGCCGCTCGCTGGCCGCCGCCCGACCGTGAGCAGGTGCGAGGTGGCCCCGAACTGGCTCTCGTCCTGTTCGACCACGCGTACCGGGTGGCGCCGGGCAGCCCCGCCGCGGCGAACTCGTCGCGGATCTCGTCGGCGGTGTGGAAGTACGCGAGCGTGAGCAGCTCCTCGGCCAGCCCGTCGTGCACCCCGGTGGCGACCTCGACCTCGACGAGGTGCCGCACCGCCGGGCGCGCGTAGCGGTCGGGGGCCACCGCGTCCCACAGCCCGGCGTGCCGCGCGATCGTCGCCGCCACCACGACCCCGCCCGGCGCGGTGACGCGCACGGCCTCACGCAGGGCCGCGATCCGGTCGGCCCGGTCGGTCAGGTGGTAGAGCGGGCCGAGCAGGAGCGTCGCCGCGTACGCGCCGGCCGGCTCGTCCAGGCGCCGGGCGTCGCCCCGCACGGCGTCGACGCCGGGGATCGACGCGGCGTGCGCCACGTGCGACGGGAGCGGGTCGACGAGCCGGACCGGGTGGCCGTCGGCCGCCAGCCAGCGGGCGTGGACCCCGGTGGCGCCGCCGACGTCGAGCACCGGGCCCGGCGGCAGCACCCGCCGGAGAATGTCCTGCGTGCGCAGGAACTCCAGCCGCCCGTTCCCGGCGTCGAGCCGGGTCAGCTCCCCGCCGCGCTCGTAGTAGGTGCGTATCGCCGCGTCCACGGGTTCAGACTGGCCCCCGTGACCAAGCCGTTTTGCCGAGCTCGCGGCCGAGGGCGGACGCGGCGACCATCAGGACGGCCGCGAGCCGGCGCAGCTCCGGTCCGGTCGCGGTACCCGGGTCGTCCGGGCCGCCCGCGACCACGGCGAGCGACGCCAGCGTGGTGCGGAGCGGCCCCGGGACGCCGACCGCGATCGACCAGGTGCCGGGCGTGGCCTCCCCGGCGCTGTACGCGTACCCGCGGGAGCGCACCTCGGCCAGGTCGCGGCGCAGCGCCGCCGGGTCGGTGACCGTGTGCGGGGTCAGCCGCTCCGGCGCGGCCAGCGCGGCCTCGACGACCTCCGGGGCCGCCGCGGCCAGCAGCGCCTTTCCCGCGGCCGTCGCGTGCAGCGGCAACCGGCGCCCGACCTTGCTCTCCAGCGGCACCGACGCGCGGCTCCAAATCCGCTCGATGTACAGCGAGTGCCCGCCGTCGCGGATCGCCAGGTGCACGTTCTCGCCGGTCGCGCGGTGGACGTCCTCGAGGTACGGCATCGCGATCTCACGTAGCTCGCCGTGGATCGGGGCCAGCAGCGCGAGCTGCCAGATCCGCCGCCCGACGACGTAGGCGCCATCGGGCTCGCGGTCGAGGGCGCCCCACTCCTCGAGTTCGGCGACCAGCCGGTGGGCGGTGCTCAGCGGCAGGCCGCCCCGCCGGGCGAGCGCGGACAGCCGGAGCCGCGGATGCTCGGCGTCGAACGCACCGAGCAGGCGCAACGCCCGCGACGTGACGGCTCGACCCTGCATGCACGCATACTCCCAGGCCCGACACGGCGCCCCCGAAACCGGCGAACACCTGTCCCACTAGTTACAGTTCGCCGCGTGCGAGACCTCTTCGATGCCGCCGGCGCCCTGCGTGACGCCTACCGCGGCGTCGACTGGGCCGCGACGCCGCTCGGGCCGGTCGAGTCCTGGAGCCCGACGCTGCGCAGCACGGTCGACCTCGCGCTGAACAGCCGGTTCCCGGTGACGCTGCTGTGGGGACCCACGTACGTGCTCGTCTACAACGAGGCCTACGTGCAGCTGATCGGCGACAAGCACCCCGGCGCGCTGGGCCGGTCCGCGATCGACGTGTTCGGCGAGATCTGGGACACGATCGGGCCGCTGCTCGACTCGGTCGCGACCGGCCGGGGCACCACCTGGGCCGAGAACCAGCTGCTGATGATGGACCGGCACGGGTTCGCCGAGGAAACGTACTTCACCTACTCGTACTCCGCGGTGTACGGCCCCGACGACACGATCGAGGGGGTCATCGACATCGCGTCGGAGACGACCCACGAGCTGGTCGACCGCCGCCGGCTGGCGCTGCTCAGCCGGCTCTCCGACCGGCTCGGCCACCTCGAGCACCCGCAGGAGCTCGACGCGGTGGCGCTCGGCGTGCTGCGTGAGAGCCCGGCCGACTTCCCGGACGTCGCGATCCGGGTCCCGGGCTCGTTGCCGCCCGGCCAGGACTTCGCGCTGGAGCCCGGACCGGTCGCTCACCTGCGGCTGAGCACCGAGCCCGACGCCACGTTCGTCGCCCGGCTCAGCCCGCACCTCCCGCTCGACGAGCGATACCTCGGGTTCGTCCGGCTGATCGGGACGGCGCTGTCGCAGGCGCTCAGCCGGGCCCGCCAGCGTGACGCCGAGCGTCGCACCGCGGAGCTCGAACGGCGGATGTCCGAGAGCCTGCAGCGCAGCCTGCTCACGCCGCCGCCGAAGCCCGACGGCCTGGACATCGCGGTGCGCTACCGCTCCGCGCTGGAGCAGGCCCAGGTCGGCGGCGACTGGTACGACGCGTTCGAACTCCCCGACGGCCGGTTGACGATGGCGGTCGGCGACGTCACCGGGCACGACATGGACGCCGCCGCGCTCATGGGTCAGCTGCGCAACCTCCTGCGCGGCATCTCGTACACGCTGCGCCACTTCCCGTCCCGGGTGCTCGCCGCCCTCGACGACGCCCTGCACGGGCTGCACGTCGGCGCATTCGCCACGGTCGTGCTCGCGCACGTCGAGCGGGAAGGGCCGCAGGGCCGGCGGGAGGTGCGCTGGACGAACGCCGGGCACCCGCCGCCCGCGCTCGTCACCGCCGACGGGACCGTCACGCTCCTCTACACCCGGCCGGAACTGCTGATCGGTGTGCACCCGAACGCGGCGCGCTCGGACCACACGATCGTGCTTGAACCCGGTTCCAGTCTCGTGTTCTACACCGACGGCCTGGTGGAGCGGCGCGGCCAGTCCCTCGACGACGGGCTCGGCCGTCTGGTCGACACGCTGGCCGGGCGGCCGCACCGGACCGCCGACGAACTGTGTGACCACCTTCTGGAGGCCTTCGGACCGACGAGTGAGGACGACGTCGTCCTCGCGGTGCTGCGGGTGCATACTCTCGAACAGTGGACGAATTCTCGATCCTGACCGAGGCCGCCGACGAGCTCGGGGTCGGGCCCGAACGCGTCCCGCGCGTCACCCGCAGCGCGATTGAAACTTCGCCCGGACGGCACGTCAGCGTCCTCACCTGGGGCGACTCCGAGCCGGAACTGGTGTTCCTGCACGGCGGCGGCCAGAACGCGCACACCTGGGACCTGGTCGCGCTGTTACTGGGCCGCCCGGCGATCGCCATCGACCTGCCCGGCCACGGGCATTCGTCCTGGCGGGACGACCGGGACTACGGGCCGGTGCGCAACGCGCACGCCGTGGCGACGGTGGTCGAGCGGCGCGCTCCGGACGCCGCCGCGGTGATCGGCATGTCGCTGGGCGCGCTGACCACGGTGCGGCTCGCGGCCGCCCGGCCCGACCTGGTGCGCCGGGCGATGCTCGTGGACGCGACCCCGGGGTCACGCGACGCCTACGCCCGGATGACCGACCGGGAGCGGGGCGCGGTGGCGCTGACCCGGGGGCCGCGGACGTTCGACACGCTCGAGGAGATGGTGGACGCCGCCGTGGCCGCCTCGCCCCGGCGGCCGGCCTCCGCGGTCCGGCGGGGCGTCGTCCACAACACCCGGCAGTTGCCCGACGGCCGGTGGACGTGGCGCTACGACCGCTCCGACCCGACGCTCACCGACGCCGGCGCGCTGCTCTGGGACGACCTGGCCACGCTGACGATGCCGACGATGCTCGTCCGGGGTGGCGAGTCGGCGTTCGTCACCGACGCCGACGCCCGGGAGGCGCAGCGGCGGTTGCCGACGCTGCGGATCGCGGTGGTGGAGGGCGCCGGGCACGCGGTGCAGAGCGACCGCCCGGCCGAAATGGCGTCGCTGATCCGGGAGTTCGTCGGGTAGCGTGCCGCGCATGCACACAGGTGTCGCCTCGATGAGGCTCCGCATCCGCCGCTGACGGCGGCGCCCTCACTCGTTGATGCTCCGCCGTTCCGGTCCTCTGCCGGGCGGCTGATCCCGTGCTGCCCGGCTCGATTCCGAGCTGCGGAGCTGTGCGATGTCTGTTCTTTCCGTGGGCGAGCGCGCCCATCTGCGTGCTGACGCCATCACCGTCACCCTCGGTGCCCGGACCGTCCTGAACGACGTGTCGGTCACCGTCTCCCCCCGTTCCCGGCTCGCGATCGTCGGGGAGAACGGGCGGGGCAAGACCACCCTGCTGCACGTCCTGGCCGGGGTGCGCGCGCCCGACTCCGGCGTCGTGCGCCGGGCCGGGACGGTCGGGCTGGCCCGCCAGGCCCTGGAGAGCCGGTCCGGCGAGACCGTCGGCACGCTCACCGACGAGGCGGTCGCACCGTCCCGGGCCGCCCTGCGCGCGCTCGACGAGGCCACCGCCGCGCTGACGTCCGATCCGGACGGCTCGGCCGACCGGTACGCGGCGGCGCTGGACGCCGCGACCCGGCTGGGCGCGTGGGACGCGACCCGGCGGGTGGACGTCGCGCTCGCGGCGTTGAACGCGTGCCCGGACCGTTCCCGCGCACTGACCACGCTCTCGGTGGGGCAGCGCTACCGCGTGCGCCTGGCCTGCCTGCTCGGCGCGCACCACGACATCCTGCTGCTGGACGAACCGAGCAACCATCTCGACGCCGACGGGCTCGCCTTCCTCACCGACCGGCTGCGCGGCCACTCCGGCGGGGTCGCGCTGGTCAGCCACGACCGCGCGCTGCTGCACGACGTCGCGAACGAGTTCCTGGACCTGGACCCGAGCGCCGACGGCCGGCCGCACCGGTACGTGGGGGCCTACCCGGCCTGGCAGGAGGGGCACCGGCGCGACCGGGAGCGCTGGGAGCAGGAGTACGCGGAGCAGCAGGCCGAGCACCGGCGGCTCACGGTCGCCGTGGAACAGGCCCGGGACCGGCTCGACACCGGCTGGCGGCCGCCGAAGGGCACCGGGAAGCACCAGCGCCAGTCCCGGGCCCCGGGCGTGGTGCAGGCGCTCAACCGCGAGCGGGCCGCGCTCGACGCGCACCGCGCGACCGTGCCGGAGCCCGAACCGGTGCTGCGCTGGCCCGCGCTGCCGGCCCGGCGGGGCACCACGCTCGTGCGCGCGTCCGGGGTGGGCGTGACCGGCCGGCTGGCCCCGGCCTCGGTGGTGCTCGACGCCGGTGACCGGCTGCTGATCACCGGCGCGAACGGCACCGGCAAGTCGACGCTGCTCGCGGTGCTCGGCGGGGCGCTGGCCCCGGACACCGGCACCGTGACGCGGGCCGCCGGGGCGCGGATCGCCCGGCTGGCCCAGGAGGTCCCGCAGTGGCCGGCCGACCGGACCGCGGCCGAGCTCTACGCCGGGGAGGGCTCGCTGGCCGCCACCGGGCTGCTGGACCGCCAGGCCCGGCACACCGCGGTGGGCCGGCTCTCGCTGGGCCAGCAGCGGCGGCTCGACCTGGCGCTGCGGCTGGCCGAACGGCCCGAGCTGATCCTGCTCGACGAGCCGACCAACCACCTCTCGCCGCTGCTCGTCGACGAGCTGACCGCGGCGCTGCGCTCGACCCCGGCCGCGGTCGTCGTCGCGACCCACGACCGGCAGCTGCTCGCCGACCTCGCGGACTGGCCCCGCCTAGGCCTGGCCTGACCCGCGATCGCGGCGCCCGCCGGGCCGACCGGCGAAAAATCGTCGGGTCCGCGTTCCACAAACCGAGCCCTCGCCGCGTAGAGAAGGGGACGGCGGAACGAGAGGGGCCGAAGTGCCTTTGGGGTTCGACGACTACGTGACCGAGCGCGGCCGGGCGCTGCTGCGGTTCGCCTACCTGCTCACCGGCGACTACCACCTCGCCGAGGACGTGCTGCAGGAGGCACTGGCCAAAGTGCACGGACGCTGGTCCCGCCTGCGCCGCGACGACGACCCCAACGCCTACGTCCGCACCGCGATCCTGCGTCAGTACCTGTCCTGGCGGCGGCGCCGCTCGTCCGGCGAGACACCGTCCGAGCTCACGGTCGACGCGCCGGGCGGAACCGACTACGCCGAGACGCTCGCCCAGCGCGACGCGCTCTGGCACGCGCTCTCCGGCCTGCCCCGCCAGCAGCGGGCCGCGGTCGTCCTCCGCTTCTACGAGGATCTGGACGACGACGAGATCAGCCGGCTCCTGAACTGCTCGGTGGCCACCGTCCGCAGCCACGTCAGCCGCGGCCTCGCCCGGCTCCGCGACGAGATCCACACCGTGGGAGGCGAAGTCCGATGAACGAGGTCGACCAGGCCGTGCGGTGGATGCTCACCGAGAAGGCCGACAGCGTCTCCGAGCCCGAGCGGCTGCTCGCCGGTGTCCACATCCGGATCCGCCGCCGCCGCAACCGCCGCCGGGCCCTGGTGAGCGCCGTCGCCGTGGTCGTGCTCCTGGCCGCCGGAACCGTGGCGTGGTCCACCGACCGCCAGGACCGGCTGGTGCCCGCGCAACGCCCGAGCGCGGGCCCCGGCGTCGTCCCGCCGTCTCCGGTCGGCGTCGGTCCGATGCCGACGAACTTCCCGGCGGCGCAGGTCATGCTCGACACCCCGGGCAACTGGCTGTTCACCAGCCAGCAGGACACCAGGCCGGACGCCTGGATCCAGGTCCGGATCAGCCGGGTGCGGCTGGTCCCGAGCATGGGGCTCGGGACGTACAGCACGATCCCGGTCGGCAACCTCCGGGCGGACGTCTACGTCGTTCCCCCGCGTCCCCGGGGCGGCATCCAGGAGCGGGCCGGTTCGAACTACAAGGGTGGCCCCTACCTGGAGTTGACCTACTTCCACCGCGCTTTCGGCGTCTGGGTCCAGATCTCCGCGTCCCACCGGGCCGAAACGCGGCCGCTCGGGGTCACCCCGGACGATCTCGCGGGCATCGCCCGCGGCATCACCGCGCAGGAGACGCCGATCTCCGACCAGCTACGGTTCGCGACCGCTCCGCCCGGCCTGACGGTGGGCGGCGCCCTCACCGGACCCCGCCGGTCGATCTACGAGTTCCTCGAGCCGGACGGCGACTACGAGGCCATGCGTCCCGAACCCGGCTCCCTGGACCTGCACGGAGTCGTGACCGTCCGGGTCCAGGCCGGCCACGATCACGACAACCCGATCCGGGTGCGCACGTTCGAAGCCGGCCGCTGGACCGTGACGAAGTACCGGCGCCTCGGCACCGCGGACGGCCCGTCCTACCTGATGACGATCGACGACCGCCGGTCGATCATCGTCGAGGTCGACGAACGAGCCCGCTTCACCGACGAGGAGATGACGCACTTCATCGGCGGCATCAGCCTCGGGCCCGACTTCGCGTGCTGCGGCTGACCCCGGATCAGTGGCCGCGGAACGCCTCCGCGAGCCACCACGATCCGCCGTCGTCGGCGATCTTCGCGTCGAGCAGGAGCGCCGAACGCCGATCCCAGGTGTCGAGCACGCGCAGGTCGTCGAGCGTGCGCACGGTGGCGCCGCGCAGCCCGTACCCGCGGGCGACCGCGGCGATGTCGGTCTCCGGGAACGTCACCGCCGACAGGTCCGCGCCGGCGCCGAAGTGGTGCACCTCGGCGCCGTAGGCGGCGTCGTCGTAGACCACGATCAGCAGCGGCAACCCGAGCCGGGCCACGGTGTCCAGCTCGGCCGCGGCCATCAGCAGACCGCCGTCGCCGGTGCCGAGCACGGTCAGCCGGTCGGGGCGGGCCAGCGCGGCGCCCACCGCGGTGGCCAGCCCCAGCCCGATCGATTGGAACGCCTGCGTGAAGCAGAACCCCGCCTCGTCCGGCACGCCCAGGAACGCCGCCGGGTAGCCCATGAAGTTGCCCGAGTCGACGGCCACCGTGCGCTCCGCGGGCAGCCGCCGGTCTAGTTCGGCCGAGAGCGCGCGCGGATCGATCCGGTCGGCGCTGGAGAGGTCGAACGGCCCCCACCCGGGCCCGCCGTCCAGCAGCCCGGGTCGTCGGTACCCCTCGCGCTGCTCCAGCCGGGGAAGCAGGCCCGCCGCCGTGGCACCCACGTCGCCGTGCACCCCCAGGTCGATCGGCCGGTTCGCGCCGAGCGCCGCCAGGTCGTCGTCGACCTGGACCAGGCGGGTGCCCTCGCCGATCAACCGGCCGTGGCGCAGCGTCCACATGGTGAACGAGCAGCCCCAGCCGACCAGCAGGTCCGCACCGCGGATCAGGTCCGCGGCACGCGGATCCGCGAACCCACCGGAGATGCCGAGGTCGAACGGGTCGCCGGTGAACAGCCCCTTCGCCACCGCGGACGTGGCGACCAGCGCCCCGGTGCGCGCCGCGAGCTCGCGCAGCACCGGGCCGTGCCCACGCGCGCCCCGCCCGCCGACGAACACCGGGCGCCGCGCCGCGGTGATCGCGGCGGCCAGCGCCTCCACCGCCGCCTCCCCCGGACGCACCGGTACCGGAGCCGGCACCTCCGGCACGTCGCCGAGCTCGGCGCTCTGGGCCTGCACGTCCAGCGGCAGGTTGAGCACGACCGTCCGCCGACCGTCGCGGGCGGTGCGCCAGGCCCGCACCACGTCGTCGGCGACGCTCGACGCGCCGTACACCCGCTCGGGCACCGCCCCGACGCTGCGTACCAGCGCGTCCTGATCGATACGGAAGTTCGAGCGCACCGCCGAGGCGGCCGTGTCGGCGGTGAGCACGAGCAGCGGCGTGCGTGACTTCGCGGCCTCGGCGATGCCGGTCATCGCGTTCGTGAGCCCGCAGCCCTGGTGCAGCGACAGCACCCCGGGGACGCCGGACGTGCGGGCGTAGGCGTCGGCCATCGTCGCGGCGCCACCCTCGTGGCGGGTCGCGACGAACTCCACCCCGGCGTTCCTCAGCGCGTTGGTGACGTGGAAGTTGCCGCTGCCGACGACACCGAACGCGTACCGGGCCCCGAGCCTCCCGACCAGCGCACCGACGACGTCGGCGACCGACGTCACTTCTCGACCAGTGCGAACACCCGGCTCGGGCTACCCGTGCCGCCGACGATCGGCAGCGGGCTCACGACCAGCACCGCCCCGGTGGCCGGCAGCTTCTCGAGGTTGCGCAGCTGGGTGAGCCCGTACGTGCCGGCCTCCAGCAGGAAGTGGTGCGCCGGGAACGGCGGCTCGAAGCCGCCCGCGGCGCCCGCGTCGATACCGACCGTCTCGACTCCGAACCCGGCGATCGTGCGCTCGGACGCCAGCCAGCGCGCGGCCCGCGCCGACGGGCCCGGGGTGTGCGGGCCGTTCTCGTCGGCGTTGGCGAACGCGACCGCGTCCTCCTGGCGCGCGCTCCACCCGGTCCGCAGCAGCAGCCAGGCACCGTCGGGCACCCGGCCGTGCTCGGCCTCCCACGCCTCGACGTGCTCGGGCTCGAGCAGGAAGTCGGGGTCCGCGGCGACCTGCGCCCGCACGTCGACCACGACGACCGGGCCGATCAGCTTCGACGGCGGGATCGCGTCGACGGTCTCGCCGTCGCGCGCGGTGATCCAGTGCGCCGGAGCGTCCAGGTGGGTCCCGGTGTGCTCGCCGGTGTGGATGTTGTTCCACTTCCAGGCCGGGCCCGCGTCGTCGAACGCGCTGACCGCCTCCAGGCTCAGCGGGATCGTGTTCGCGAACGGCGGCGGCAGCTGCAGGACCGGCGTCGACGGACTGAGCGGCGCGGTCAGGTCGACGACCTCGACGTCAGCGGATTCCAGCGCGGCCACTAAAGCCGACAAAACAGTCACAGGCCCCTCCAGAGGACGATCAGTCGACCTTATGGTGCTCCCACGCCCAGGCGGCCACTTCCACCCGGTTCCGCAGACCCAGTTTCGTCTGGATGCCGGAGACGTGGCTCTTTACCGTGCTCAGCGAGATGAACAGCCGCGCGGCGATCTCCCGGTTCGTCCGGCCCCGGGCCACCTCGCGGACGACCTCGAGCTCCCGCTCGGAGAGCGGGCGCGCCGGTGCGCGTGCCGGGGCCCGCTCGCGCACCGTGCGCAGCAGCCGCACCGTGACCGACGGCGAGACCAGGGCGTCACCGGCGTGCGCGGCCCGCACCGCCTCCACCAGCAGCGCCGGACCGGCGTCCTTGAGCAGGAACCCGACCGCGCCCGAGCGCAGCGCGCCGTAGACGTACTCGTCGGTGTCGAACGTCGTCACGACGACCACGCGCAGCGGATCGGCGACGTCCGGCCCGGCGAGCGCGCGGGTCACCTCCAGGCCGTCGAGGCGCGGCATCCGGATGTCGACGAGGCACACGTCCGGCCGCAGCTCCCGGGCCCGAGCGACCGCCTCCGCGCCGTCGGCGGCCTCGGCCACCACGCGGATGTCGGCCTGGTCCTCCAGGATCAGCCGCAACCCGCTCCGCACCATCGCCTGGTCGTCGGCGACGAGCACCCGGATCGTCACAGCGGAATCGTCGCCCGCACGGACCACCCGCCGGCGTCCCGCGGACCCGCAGTGACCACGCCCCCGAGCGACTCCACCCGCTCACGCATCCCGATCAACCCGTAGCCCCCGCGCGGCCGCCGCGACGACACCGCCGGGGCGTCGTCGGTCACGTCCACCACCAGCTCCCGCTCGTCGGCCGCGACCGACACCGTCACCGAGCCCGCACCCGGCGCGTGCCGGGACACGTTCGTCAGCGCCTCCTGCACGACCCGGTACACCGTGCTCCGCACCTCCGCGGGCCACTCACCCGCCGCGACGTCCCGCCGCAGCCGGGGACCGCGCCACCGGTCCAGCAGCGCGTCGAGTTCCTCCGGGGCGGTGGCCGCCTGCCCGGCGTCGCCCGGGGAACGCAGCACCCCGACGAGCCGGCGCATGGCCGCCAGCGCCTCGGTCCCCGCGGCCTCGATCCCGGCCAGCGCGCCGGGCACCGACCCGGGCGGCGCGGAGCGCAGCTGCGCGGCCTGCGCCTGCACCACGATGCCGGTGACGTGGTGCGCCACGACGTCGTGCAGCTCGCGGGCCAGCTCCAGCCGCTCCTCCCGGCGCACCGCCTCCCGGGCCGCGCGCCGCTGGACGTCGAACGCGCGCAGCCCGAGCCCGACACCCACCGCGCCCACCCAGCCGGTCGCGCTCAGCACCGGCACGGTCGTGGCTCCCCCGGCCACGAATCCGGCGGCGACGACCGCCAGCCCGGCCGCCGGGACGCCGACCTCGGCCTCCCGCGCCGCGGCCGCCACCACCACCCCCAGCGCCAGCACCGTCGCCGGCCCCGGCTCCCTGGGCAGGCCCGCCGACGCCGCGACCAGGATCGCCGTACCGGCCAGCAGGAACACCGGGTACCGCAGCCCGGCCACCGCGCCGCCGATCGCCAGCGCCCCGACGACCGCCCCGAACACCCAGTACGACCCACCCCAGCTGACCCGGATCGCCCCGGCCGTGATCACCACACCGAGAGCGCCGGCGAGCACCAGCGAGGTTCTCTTCACGAGAAGCAGGCTACGAGCACGCCGCCGCGCGCGAACCGGTCAAAAGTACGACCGGAACCCTGCTTCCGACCGGTGCCGCGGACCGGGCCACCCCGCAGCGTGGAAGGCATGGCATCCCCACCGCTGCTCGAGGCCTCCGGCCTGGGCAAACGTTACGGCCGGCGCACCGCGCTCGCCGACTGCACCCTGTCCGTCCCGCCCGGCCGGATCGCCGGCCTCGTCGGCCCCAACGGCGCCGGCAAGTCGACGCTGCTCCAACTGCTCTGCGGGCTGCTGCGCCCCACCTCGGGAACGCTCCGGGTGCTGGGCGAGCGCCCCGGAGCGCGGCTCGGACGCGTCGGCTTCGTCGCCCAGGACGCGCCGGTCTACGCCGACCTCACCGTCGCCGATCACCTCCGCCTCGGAGCGCACCTCAACCCCGGCTGGGACGCGGCCTTCGCCGCGCGACGCGTCGACGCGCTCGGCCTCGACCGCGGCCGCAAGGCCGGCCGCCTCTCCGGCGGGCAGCGCGCCCAGCTCGCGCTCACGATCGCCGCCGGCAAACGTCCCGACCTGCTGATCCTCGACGAACCCGCGGCCGCGCTCGACCCGCTCGCCCGCACCGAGTTCCTGCGTCACCTGCGTGAATCGGTCACCGAACTCGGTGCAGGGGCCGTGCTCTCCTCCCATCTGCTCTCCGACGTGGAGCGCGTCTGCGACTACCTGATCGTCCTCGCCGGCGGGCGTCTCCGGCTCGCCGGTGACGTGCGCTCGCTGCTCGCCGAGCACTCCGCCCCGACGCTGGAGGAGCTGGTGCTGACGCACCTGAGCCACGCATGATCTGGCTGAGCTGGCGGCAGTTCCGCGGGCCGGCCGTCGTGGCCGCGATCGCGCTGGCCGCCGCGGTCTCCGGCCTGGTGGTCCTCGGCGTGGCGATCCGGCGCGAGCCGTACGTGCGCTGCACGGCCGACTGCGGTGCGCTCGCGGCCGAGTTCACCGACAAGTGGGTGAACGTGCTGTACTTCGCCGACGCCGGCCTGCTGGTGCTGCCCGTGCTGATCGGGATCTTCTGGGGTGCGCCGCTGGTGGCGCGGGAGTGGGAGGCCGGGACTCACCGTCTGGTGTGGAACCAGAGCGTGCCGCGGAGCCGGTGGCTGCGGGGAAAGCTGCTCGTCGTCGGCGCGGCGAGCGTCGTCGTGAGCGGTCTGGCGAGTGTGTTCCTGACCTGGGCGGCGGCGCCGTACGACGCGGTGGCCGGTGACCGTTTCACCCGGCTGCTGTTCGGGACGCGCAACCTGGTTCCGGTGGGGTATGCGTTGTTCGCGGTGGTGGTGGGGGCGGGTCTGGGCTTGTTATTGCGGCGGACGGTACGGACGATGGCGGTCACCGGGTTGGTGCTGATCGCCGTGCAGATCCTGGTGCCGACGACGCTCCGGGCGCACTTCCTCGCCCCGGAGCACCGCGCGGTGCCGATGACCGCGGAGGTCGTCGCGAACCTGCGGTTCCTCGGGTCCGACGCGACCATCAGCGGGCTCACCGTCCCGGGCGCGATGGTGGTGTCGACGAGCCGCCTCCGGACGCCGTCCGGGGAGCTCGTCGACCTCGGCCGGTACCGCGCGTGCGTGTCCCGCTCCCCCGAGACGGCACCGGCCTGCATCGAGGCCCTGGGGGTCCACGTGGACGTCGCCTACCACCCGGCCGGGCGGTACTGGACCTTCCAGTTCCTGGAGTTCACGCTCTACCTGGCCGCGGCCGCCGGTCTCGTGGCGCTGAGCGTCCTGCGCCTGCGCTGACGCGGTTCCCCGGCGGCGCCGGGGAACCGCATGTCGTCAGTGGAGCGTGATCCCGGCCAGGGCGTCGACCTGGCCGGGGTCCTCGCCGTAGCAGTAGAGCACGAGTTCGTCGGCGCCGAACTCGCGATAGGCGGCCACGGTGTCGGCGATCTCGGCCGGGTCGCTGAGCGGCACGGCCCAGTCGTCGCGGCCGGTGAACGCGTAGTAGTCGGCGATCGCCCTGCGCGCGTCGTCGACGGCCGGGGCGGCGGCCACGTTGATCTGGCACACCAGCCGGGGCCGCCCGGCCCGCCCGGCCGACGACCACTCGTCGCGCACGGTACGCACCAGCCCGCCCGCCCACGTCAGCGGCGCGGCGCAGAGGAACCCGTCACCGTGCGCGGCCACCCGGCGCAACGCGGCCGGTGCGAACGCTCCGATCAGGATCGGCGGAGCGGTGATCGGCGGGCCGACGGGGGCACCGCGGTACTCCTCGCCGCGCCAGATCGCGCGCAGGTCGGTGAGCTGGGCGTCGAGGAGCCGCCCGCGCCGGCCGATCGGCGTCCCGGCGGCGGCGTGGTCGTCCTCGCGGCCGCCGACCCCGATCCCGAGGACGAACCGACCACCGGACATCCGGTCGAGGGTGGCGACCTGCTTGGCCAGCAGGGCGGTGGAGCGCAGCGGCCCGAGCAGCACCTCGGTCTGCAGGCGGATCCGCGTGGTGGCGCCGGCCAGCACCGCCAGCGCGACGAGCGGTTCGGGGTTGTCGTAGGCGAGCCGGTCGAGCAACGCCAGCGTGGAGAAGCCGGCCGACTCCGCGCGGGTGGCCCAGTCGATCAGGCGGGCGGGGTTGCTGATCGGCAAACCGAGGCCGATGTCCATGGAGGTCTCCGAGAAATGGGCAGCGAGCAGGGACCGTCGCCACCTCCTCCCCGCCGGGCGGGGTCGTTCGTCCTCTGCGACACCGTTCGTGGACGACCGATTCGGAGTTCCACCGGTCAGGTTACGCGCCGGGCACCACTGGTTTCCGGCGACTCCGGGCGTAGCGCGGCCCCTCCGGACACGCCACGGGGAACCGCACGCTACGTGTGGGCGCTGTCGTGGATCTCGCCGACGAGTTCCTCGAGCATGTCCTCGAGGGCGACCAGCGCCACCCCGTCGTCCACCTCCACCTGGGCGAGGTGCGCGCCGCTGTTGCGCAGCGCGGCGATGCCCTCGCGCAGCGTGGCGCCGGGGTCGACGGTCGGCAGCGGCCGCACGATGTCGGCCGGGATCGGCGCGGTGTGCGGCACGCCCTCGGTCACCGTGTCGATGACGACGTCCTTCAGGTGCAGGTACCCCACCGGCACCCCGGTCGCCGAGACCACCGGGAACCGCGAGAACCCGGTGCGCGCGGCGACGTCCTCGACGTCCTCGAGCGTCGCCGAGCGCGGCACGGTCACCAGCGAGGCCAGCGGCAACGCCACCCGCCGCACGGTCCGCTCGTCGAGGGTCAGCGCCCGGGTGAGCAGCGTGTGCTCGGCCGGTTCGAGCAGCCCGGCCCGGCGCGACTCGGTGATCAGATCGGCCACCTCGTCCCGGGTGAACGTGCTGCTGACCTCGTCCTTGGGCTGGATCTTGACCAGCCGCAGGATCAGGTTGGCCATCGCGTTGAGCACGAAGATCACCGGCTTGAGCGCGGTCACGATCGCGACGAGCGGCGGCGCGAGCAGCATCGCCGACCGGTCCGGGCCGGCCAGCGCGATGTTCTTCGGCACCATCTCACCGACGACCACGTGCAGGCCGACGACGAGCGCGAGTGCCAGCGCGAACGCGATCGGGTGCAGCAGGTCGTCGGGCACGCCGACGGCGACGAACGGACGCTCGAGCAGGTGCGCGACGGCCGGTTCGCCGATGGCGCCCAGCGCGAGCGTGCAGATCGTGATGCCGAGCTGAGCGCCGGCCATCATCAGCGAGACGTTCTCCATCGCCCGCAGCGTCGTCTTCGCGGCGCGCGAACCGGCGAGCGCACGCGGCTCGATCGTGGTGCGCCGCGCGGAGATCAGCGCGAACTCGGCACCGACGAAGAACGCGTTCGCGAGCAGCAGGAACGCGGTGAGCAGCACTCCGGCCCAGTCGCTCATCGGGCGCTCCCCCCGGCCGGTTCCGCGATCGCCAGCACGCGATCGACGCGCCGCCCGTCGAGCCGGTCCACTTCGAGCCGGAAACGCACCGGCTCCGCGTCCACGTCGGCCGGGGTGGAGACGACGAGCACCTCGTCGCCGAGCCGGGGCAGCCGGCCCAGCCGGACCGTGACGTACCCGCCCAGCGTGTCGTACTCCGGCCCGTCGGGCACCGGCACGCCGGTTCCTTCCCGGAT
Source organism: Cryptosporangium arvum DSM 44712 (assembly GCF_000585375.1). NCBI lineage: Bacteria > Bacillati > Actinomycetota > Actinomycetes > Cryptosporangiales > Cryptosporangiaceae > Cryptosporangium > Cryptosporangium arvum. The sequence goes on along the minus strand of NZ_KK073874.1, from coordinate 3,104,922 downwards.
CTCGTCCGGGCGCAGCAACCCGCTCAGCACCCAGCCGCCGCCGGGGCGGCGGCGCAGCCCGGCCGGTTGCGACCGGTCGTGCTCGTCGGCCACCTCGCCGACGATCTCCTCGATCAGGTCCTCGAGCGTGACGATGCCCTCGGTGCCGCCGAACTCGTCGACCACCACCGCGAGCTGCAGCCCTTCGCGACGCAGCTGCGGCAGCAGGTCGTCGGCGGGTACCGAGCCGGGGATGAACACCGGGGGCTGCATCGCCGACCGGATCGGCACCGAGGTCCGCGCGTCGCGCGCGACCCCCACCGCGTGTTTGGCGTGCACCAGGCCGACGATGTCGTCGATGTCCTCGCCCACGACCGGGAACCGCGAGTGCCCGGTCCGGCCGGTCGCGGTCAGCACCGTGTGCACCGGGTCGTCGGCGTTCACCACCGTGAGGCGGCTGCGTGGCGTCATGACGTCGGCCGCGGTCAGCCGGCCGAGCCCGAGCGTGCGGCCGAGCAACTCCGCCGTCTCACCGGGCAACGTGCCCATCTGCGCCGAGCGCCGCATCAGCGACACCAGTTCCTCCGGCGCCCGGGCCGAGGACAGTTCCTCCTGCGGCTCGATGCCGAAGCGCCGCAGGATGCCGTTGGCGATGCCGTTCAGCAGCCGGATCAGCGGCAGCGTCGCGCGCGTGAACCCGCGCTGCAGCGGGGCCACGGCGATCGCGGTGCCCAGCGGCCTGGAGATCGCGATGTTCTTCGGGACCAACTCACCGAACAGCATCGTGATCAGCGTCGACAGCGTCAGGGCGAGCGCGACGGCCACCCCGGTCACGGCCGGGTCGCCGAGGCCGAGCGCCCCCAGCGGCCCTTCGAGCAGCGCCGCGATCGAGGGCTCGGCGAGGAAACCGATCGCGAGGTTCGTGATCGTGATGCCCACCTGGGCACCGGACAGCTGGGTCGAGAGGGTTCGCAGCGCCGCGTCGACTCCACCGGCACCGGCCCGCTCCACCGCCCCGCGGTCCACCGTGACGAACGCGAATTCAGCGGCGACGAAGACCCCGCACGCCGCTACCAGCAGCAATCCCAGCAGCACCAATAGCCACTCGACCATGCTTAGTTCTTCTCCACAACCCCGGTAGACGACACGAGGACCGGTCACGGGGTGGTGACCGATCCTTGTGCTCCCAAACGAAGAACTCAGGCCGAGAGTCCCCGGGACACGAGGTCGACCGTGGTGCTGATCGCCACATCCAGCGGCACCCCGCCGAGCAGCCCCCGGGCCGCCATCGACGCGACCCCGTGCACCTGCGCCGCCGCCACGATCGCCAGCGTGTACGGATCGCCCGCGCGGACCTCGCCGGCACGCTGACCGGCCGCGACCAGGTCGACCGCGACGACGACGCCCCGTGCGGCCGCCGCCGCCAGCGCTTCGGTGGCCCCGGGGTGGTGCTTGGTGCTCAGCATCAGCGCGAGCAGCGGTTCGTGCTCGACCGCGAACCCGACGTACGCGCGGGTCATCGCGTCGAGCCGGTCGCGGAACGACCCGTCCGGAGGGCTCGTGCTCTCCACCCGGTCGGCCAGCCGGGTGAACCCCTCGACCGCCAGCGCGTCGAGCAGCGCTTGTTTGTCGCGGAAGTGGTGGCTCGGGGCCGCGTGGGAGACGCCCAGGTCACGGGCCAGGCTCCGGAGCGAGATGCCGTCGACGCCGACGGTCGCGAGCGCCTTCTCGGCCGCCGCGAGCAGGTCGGTGCGGAGATTTCCGTGGTGGTAGGCCACGCGCTCAGCTTAGTCAGATCTTGTCATTGACAAGAATCCTGACACTGCCTAGTTTCAAGCGCATGGACCTTCGCCACCAGACCGCGTTGATCACCGGTGCCTCGGCCGGCATCGGCGCCGAATTCGCCCGCCGGCTCGCCGCCGGGGGCGCGAACCTCGTCCTCGTCGCCCGCCGCCGGGACCGCCTCGAGGAGCTGGCCGCCACGCTTCGGGCCGAGCACGGCGTCCAGGTCGAGGTCGTGCCGTTCGACCTCGCCCGCCCCGACGCCGGCCGCGCGCTGCGCCGGCTCGTCACCCAGCCGGTCCACGTGGTGGTGAACAACGCGGGCTTCGGCAACTACGGCCCGTTCGTCGCCGAGGACCCCGAGCGGCTCGCCGCGATGATCCAGGTCAACATCGCCGCGCTCACCGACGTCAGCCACGCGTTCCTGCCCGCGATGATCGAGGCCGGCGAGGGCACGCTGCTCAACATCGCCAGCGTCGCCGCGTACGCCCCCACGCCGTCGATGCCGGTGTACGGCGCCACCAAGGCCTACGTCCTGAACTTCACCGAGGCGCTGGCCTACCAGCTGCGCACCACGAAGATCCGGGTGCTCGTCTACTCCCCCGGCGCCACCGAATCGGAGTTCTTCGACGTCGTCGGCACCCGCGACGCCGGCGGCGGCGTCTGGCAGACCCCCGCCCAGGTGGTCACCGGAGCGCTCCGCGCGCTGGACGGCCGGGCCCCGAGCGCGGTCGCGGGCCTCCCCAACCGCGCGATGGTCTCGGTCGCCCGGCTGCTCCCCCGCCGCTGGAGCCTGGCCATCGGCGGCCGCCTCGCCTACCGCGACGCCGGGTAGAACGTCACCCTGCCGGTCGCCGACCACCCGCGGCACCGGGCCGCGGGCCGAGCGCTCAGGGCAGCAGCCCCGCCCGCCGGGCGGCGACCACCGTCGCGGTGCGGGTGTGCGTGCCGAGCTTGCGCATCGCGCCGCGCAGGTAGCTCTTCACGGTCTCCGCCCCCACCTCGAGCCGCCGCGCGACCTCGGCGTTCGTGCATCCCAGCGCCACCAGCGCCACCACGTCGAGCTCACGCTCCGACAACCGCACCCCGCCCGGCGCCTCGGTGGCGGTGTCGCCAGCGGTCAGGCGTTCGGAGACGTCGAGCAGGCGGCGGCGGAGCCCGGGGTCGGCCACCTCGCGGGAGATCGCGCGGAGCTCGGCGTGCGCGGCGCGGACCTCGTCCCACTCCGGCGCCGACGGCAGCTCCCGGGCCGCCCGGGTGATCGCGGCCGTCTCCAGCGTGCGTAGCCGGCGCTCGACCTCGCGGCGCACGGCGAGCTCGGTCGCCACGTCGGCCGCCGCCGCCGACATCGCCGCCAGCACCCGTGGCCCGAGCGCCAGCGGTTCCCGGATGCCGCCGTACAGCACCGCGAGCGCGACCCCACCGACGACCGCGGGCACCGCCGCGACCGCCCGTAACCCCTCGTCGAGCACGGGGCGGTCGTACTCGTGGGTGATCCGCGGGTCGGACGCGTAGTCGGCGACGCTCTCCGCGCCCGCTCGGGCCAGCACCCGCCCGCCGAGCCCGTTCCCGGCGGTCACCAGCAGGTCACGCAGCCCGCCGGTCGTCGTCCCGCTGAATTCGGTGAGGCGCATGCCGCGCGGCGCCACCAGCCCGCCGAACGCGACCGGGACCCCGCTGGTCCGGCGCAACCGGAGCAGCGCACCACGCACCACCGAGCGTTCACCGAGGTCGTCCACCACCTCACTATGCCTCCCCCGAACGGGGGTAACGGGCGTCGGCGGGATTGCTTAGGGTCGCGAGCACTCACGAGAAGGGGCAACGATGTCCGCGACCGAGACGTACCGGCACGCCCGTGACCTACTCCTGCGCCACCGCACCGACTACCACCGTGCGGTCGCGGAGTTCACCTGGCCGACGTTCGACGGCCCGTTCAACTGGGCGATCGACTGGTTCGACGCGTACGCGCGCGGCAACGACCGCACCGCGCTCTGGATCGTCGAGGAGGACGGCACCGAGAACCGATACTCGTTCGACGACATGGTCACCCGCTCCGACCGGCTCGCGGACCTGCTGGCCGCCGACGGCGTCGGGCGGGGCGACCGGGTGCTGCTCATGCTGTCCAACCAGGTCGAGCTCTGGGAGTCGGTGCTCGCGATCACCAAGCTCGGTGCCGTGATCATGCCGACCACCACCGCGCTCGGCCCGGCCGACCTCCGCGACCGCGTCGACCGCGGCCGGGCCGCCTACGTCATCGCGAACTCCGCCGACACCCCGAAGTTCGACGACGTCCCCGGCGGCTACGGCAGGCTCGCGGTCGGCGGCGCGGTCGGCTGGCGGTCCTACGCCGACGCGTCGGGCTTCCCCGGCACCCGCCGCGAACCCCTCACCACCCCCGACGACACGCTGCTCGTCTACTTCACCTCCGGCACCACGAGCCGCCCGAAGCTCGTCGAGCACAACCAGGTGAGCTACCCCGTCGGCCACCTCTCGACGATGTACTGGATCGGGCTGCGCCCCGGCGACGTGCACCTGAACATCAGCTCGCCGGGCTGGGCGAAACACGCGTGGAGCAACGTGTTCGCGCCCTGGATCGCCGAGGCCACGATCTTCGTCTACAACTACACCCGCTTCGATGCCGACGCCCTGCAGGAGCAGATCCGCCGGTGCGGTGTGACGACGTTCTGCGCGCCGCCGACGGTCTGGCGGATGCTGATCCAGGCCGACCTGTCCGGTGGGCCGGGCGCGCTGCGTGAGGTGGTGGCGGCCGGCGAACCGCTCAACCCCGAGGTGATCGAGCAGGTCCGGGAGCGGTGGGGCCTGACGATCCGGGACGGGTTCGGGCAGACCGAGACGTCCGTTCAGGTCGCGAACACCCCGGGTCAGGACGTGCGCCCGGGGTCGATGGGGCGGCCGCTGCCGGGCGTGCCGGTGGTGCTCGTCGACCCGGTCACCGGGGCGCCGTCGGACGCCGAGGGCGAGCTGTGCCTGGACCTCGCCGCCCGGCCGGTGAACCTGATGGTCGGCTACACCGACGATCCGGCCCGGCACGAGGAGGCGATGGCCGGCGGTTATTACCACACGGGTGACGTGGCGACCCGGGACGCCGACGGGTACGTCACCTACGTCGGGCGCACCGACGACGTGTTCAAGGCCAGCGACTACAAGATCAGCCCGTTCGAGCTGGAGAGCGTGCTGCTCGAGCACCCGGCGGTCGTCGAGGCCGCGATCGTGCCGGCCCCGGATCCGATCCGGCTCGCGGTGCCGAAAGCGTTCGTCGTGCTCGCCGCCGGGTGGGAGCCGACCGCGGCGACGGCGGAGACGATCCTGGCCTACGCCCGCGAGCACCTGGCGCCGTTCCAGCGGGTGCGCCGGATCGAGTTCGCCGACCTGCCGAAGACGATCTCCGGCAAGATCCGCCGCGTCGAGCTGCGCACCCTGGAACAGCAGCGTTTCGACGCCGCGACCTCCGACGTCCCCGAATACCGGGACGACGCCCTGCGTTCCTAGGGCCGATCGAGCAACGCCGCGCGCAGGCCGGCCACGGCCCCGGGCGGCAGGCCGTGGGCGGTCAGGTACTGCTCGACGTCGCCGATGCGGGCCAGCGTCGCGCGGATCAGCTCGGGCGGGCAGGCGAGCATCTCGGCGAGCATCGCGTCGGTGTGCTCGCCGGGAGGCATCGTCGCGCGGATCTTGTCGGCGAAACCCGTGGAGAGGTTCCGCGCGGTCGCCGCGTAGTCCGCCTCGACGTCCGCGGCGCCCACCCCGAGCAGCGCGTGCACGATCGCGATCACGACCCCGGTGCGGTCCTTGCCCGCGGTGCAGTGCACCACCGCGGGCAACGCGCCGGGCTCGGCGAGCGCGGGGATCACGGCGGCCAGCGCGTCGCCGCACTCGTCGACCATGAGGTGGTACGCGTCCTGGAGCGACCGCGGACGCTCCTGCGCGGCCACCCCGGCGAACGCCGGGAGGTGCCGATAACGGATCGGCAGGTCGCCCAGCGCGTCCGGCGCCACCTCGACCTCGGCGCCCTCACGCAGGTCGATCACGGTGCGGACGCCGAGCGCGGCCAGCTGCGCCCGGCCCTCGTCGTCGAGCCCGGACAGCCCGTCGGCGCGAATCAGCAGCCCGCGCCGCACCGAACCACCGCCCGCGGTGGCGTACCCGCCGGCGTCCCGGACGTTGTACGTGCCGGGTAACGGCACAGCGCGCGTGGTCGCGGCGGTCATCGTGATCCCCTCCGGTCGGAACTCTGCCCAAACTACCGGCGCCACCGGGCCGCCTCCGCCGATCCGGTGAACGGCGGATGAAGAGTCGCTGGCTACGATCGGACCGGACACTGTGCACGGAGGGGGACATATGACCGGCCTGGTAGTCGTCACCGGAGCCGCCGGAGCGCTCGGCCGGGCGGTGCTCGCCGACCTCACCGCCCGGGGCCGCACGGTCGTCGCTCTCGACCGCGACGGCGCGGCCCCGGAGGCGCTCGACGACGTGCACCCGATCGCGGTCGACCTCGCCGACCGGGCCTCCGTGCTGGCCGCGTGGAAGCGCGTCGACGAGATCGGGACGCCGTCCGGGCTGGTCACGCTGGCCGGCGGCTTCGCACCGGGCCGCCTCGCCGACCTGGACGAGGACACGTTCACCGGCCTCTGGGAAGGCAACGTCTCGACGCTGCTGTGGAGCGCGCAGCAGGCCGCGTCACGGATGCCGCGGGGATCCTCGATCGTCACGGTCGGGTCGAAGACCGCGGTGGCCGGGAAGGCGCCGGTCGGGCACGCCGCGAGCAAGGCCGCGGTCGTGCGGGTCACCGAGCTGCTCGCCGACGAACTGCGCCCGGCCGGGATCCGCGTCAACTCGGTGCTGCCGTCGGTGCTCGACACCCCGGCCAACCGCAGCTGGCTGTCGCCGGAGTCCGCCGCCAAGGCCGTGTCCACCGCGGCCGTCGCCAAGGTCATCGCGTTCCTGCTCAGCGACGACGCGGCCCCGATCAGCGGCGCCCGCATCCCGGTCTACGGCGACTCCTAGCCGCGGCGGCAGTAGACGTCGCCGCTGTTGGCCTCGTGGGGTAGCCCCGCGAGGTGCGCGGCGACGTCCTCCGCCGACGTCCACGCCGCGAACTCGAAGTCCATCGCGTCGCCCAGCGCGACGTTGAACGACGTGAACCCCAGCGCGACGGTCCGGTCCAGGCACTGCTGGGCGACGCCGCGCTCGATCGTGGTGAACTCGAACGACAACGCGGGCACCGCCGCGGAGAGCCCCGAGAGCACCGCGTACTCGTAGCCCTCGACGTCGATCTTCACGAACGCGGGCTCGCCGTACTCGCCGATCAGCTCGTCGAGCGTCACGGTCGGCACCGAGATCTCGGTGTCCCACACCTGGCCGTGCCACCCGTTCGCCCCGAACGCGGCCTCGACGAAGTCCTTCGACACCGTGGAGACCGTCGGGTTCGCGGTGTTGACGTAGAACGTCACGCTTCCCGGCTCCGCCCCGACCGCGGCCTCGACCACCCGCACCGCCGGGTCGTCGGCGAAGATCTCGGTCAGCGCCCGGCCGCACAGCGGCTGCGGCTCGAGCGCCACCACCCGCGCCCCGAGCCGCCGGTAGCTCGCCACCCGGTCCCCGACGTGGGCACCCACGTCGAACACCAGGTCGCCCGGGCGCACGAACGTGGCGTGGAACGCGTCCATCGCCGCGTCACGGACGTCGTTGCCCCAGTAGAAGTCGAGGGACTGATGGATCGACGAGACGGCGGGGTTCGCGCGAAGCGAGGACACGACGGCGCTCCTGGAGCTCATGCTTCAGGATACGCGCGTGGAGTACGTCCGGGTTCAGCGCCGGACGGTGTACCAGAGGCTGACGGCGTGGTCGGTCCGGTGCACGCGCGGCGGGTTCAGCCGGATGTGCGCGCCGCCGAGGTGCCGGAACATCGGCACGCCGTCGCCGAGCAGGATCGGCGCGACGAACATCAGCACGTCGTCGACCGCGCCGGCCTCCAGGCACTGGCGGCCCACGTCGGCGCCGATGATGCACGCGTACTTGTCGCCGGCTGCCGCCTTGGACGCGGTCACCGCGGTCGCGAGGTCGGTGACGAACGTGATCCCCGGCACCGCGACGTCCGGCGGGTTGTGTGTCAGCACGAACTGGGGACCTTCCCACGCCCCGCCGAACGGGCCTTCCTTCTCGGTGCCCATGTTCGGGTCGTCACCGCGGTAGGACCGGCCGCCGACGAGGCACGACCCGACCTGGGCCACCAGTTCGTCGGCGACCGGGTCGGGACCGAGGAAGTCACGCAGCCACTGCATGTCGTCACCCGGGCCGGCGATGAAACCGTCGAGCGACATCGTGGCGCCGTAGAGCAGCTTTCCCATGGATTCTCAGCTCCCGCGGAGTTCGTTACGGACCTTCGTTGAGACGGGAACCCGGCGGAGAACTCATCGGTCGGCCGGAAGAATCTCGGCGGGCAACCCGAACGCCGGGAACAGCGCCGGGTCGTGGAACGCGGTCATCCCGGTGAAGAACCCGTCACGGATTTCCATCACCGAGATCGCGAACGGCCGGAACGCGGGCTCGCCGGGCCGCCGGGTCCAGGACGCCACCGCCGGCTGACGGTTCGCGCCCACCGGGCGCATCACGAACTCGCCGACGTAGCCCTCCAGCGCCGGATCCCAGCTCGACGCCAGGGCCCGCCGGACGTGCTCCCGCCCGCGGAACCACATCGGCCACGGCGGCATGGTCGTCCGGATGTCCTCGGCCAGCAGCGCGGCCACCGCGTCGACGTCGCCGCGTCGCACCGCGTCCAGATAGCGGTGGAGCAGGTGCTTTTCCTCGGCGGTCGGCTCGGTGGCGGCGCGCCAGTCGGCCCGGCGCTCCGGAAGGCTCTCCCGGAGGGTGGCGCGGGCGCGCTGCAGCGCGCTGTTGACGGCCGGAACACTCAGGCCGAGCGCACCGGCGACGTCGGACGCCGGCCAGCCGTGCACGTCACGCAGGACCAGCGCGGCGCGCTGGCGGGCGGGCAGGAGCTGCAACGCGGCCAGGAACGCGAGCTCGATCGTCTCGCGCCCGACGGCCACGGCCTCGGGGCCCGACTCGTCCGGCGCGGCCAGCTCGTGGTCGGGGAACGGCTGGAGCCAGGGCACGTCGGTGCGCGGCGCGAGGCCGACGCTCGGGTCGGACGGCCCGGTCAGCTGATGCGGGAGAACCCGGCGGGCTTTCCCGTCGAGCCAGTCGAGACACGCGTTCGTGGCGATGCGGTACAGCCACGCCCGCAGCGTCGAGCGGCCCTCGAACGTGTCGCGCTTCGTCCACGCGCGCAGGAACGTCTCCTGGACGAGGTCCTCGGCGTCGGTGTACGACCCGAGCAGGCGGTAGCAGTGAACGCGCAGCTCACGGCGATGACGCTCGAGCTCCTCGGCGGTCAGGGACGGCATCCGGCGCCGGGTCACGGGGCCGCGGCTGCGGTGATGAGGGCTTCGAGGACGGACGGGTCGACCGCGTCGAGGCGCTTGACGTAGACGCAGCTCGCACCGGTGGTGTGCGGGCCGAGGGCGGCGAGCAGCTCGTCCTTCCGCGGGAAGGTGTCGCCCAGGTAGAGGGTGGTGGCGGCTTTCCGGGGCGAGAAGCCGATGCGGAACCAGTCGACGGTCCGGCCGGACGCGTACCGCAGCGGGGTCGCCCCGAAGCCGACGATGTTCGCGCCCCACATCGCGCCCGGGTCGCCGGTCACCCGGGCCATCAGGGCACGGATCGTGTGCGCGTCGGCCCGGCGGGCCTCGCCGGGTACCGCGGCGAGAAACTCGTCGACGCTCGCGTCGGTGCGGGTGGTCTTGAGGGTGGCCATCGGCCCAGCATGGCCTCAGGTCGCCGCGCGGACCAGGCGGTTGCGGCGATGGGCGGCCATCCGGACCGGGGCGTCGGCCCAGCCGTAGCCGTCGTAGCCGTCGAGGCGCTGGACCAGGAGCAGGAACAGCCGGCCGCCGAGCAGCTGGGTACCGACCTGGAGGTAGGCGCCGTCGTCCCGGGTGTAGAGGATGCCCAGCTCTCGGTAGGTCGCGAGGTCGCGCGGTTCGAGCTCGTACCGGGCCGCGAGGTCGTCGTAGTAGTTGTCGGGAATGGCGAGGAGGGGCGCGCCGGCGTCGCGGGCCCGGCGCGCTGCGGCCACCACGTCGTCGGTGGCGAACGCGACGTACTGCGGGTCGGCCACCGCGGGCGCCCAGTCGCCGCGCCGGAGCCGGGCCACGGTGAGGGCCAGGCGGACGCTGCGCGCGTCGTCGGTGAGCGCGCGCCCGCGGATGAGGCCGAAGGGCGCGGCGAACTCGCCGGCCGTGACCGGGGTGAGGCCCAGCACCGAGCGGTAGAAGAGCGCGGCCTCGTCGAAGTGGTCGAAGGGTTCGGAGAGGCCGACGTGGTCGATCCGGGTGACCCCGGAGCCGGCCGGCGCGGGCCTGCCGTCCGGGTCGGGCACGAAGTCGCTGCTCCAGCCACCCGCGAAATCCCCGGTGCGCGCGAAGAACAACGGGGTGCCGTCGGGGGCGGCCACCGCGGCCAGGTCGGCCTCGGCCGGTCCCCGCTCCCGGGGCAGCAGCGGCGCGAGCAGCCGCTGGGCCCGCAGCGCGGCGGCGGGCGGGTCGGCGGACTCGACCGCGAGCGCACCGAGCGCCGCGCCCCCGGTGCCGGCCGCGTTGACCAGCACCCGCGCGCGCCCCTGCTCCCACCGCTCGACGGGCTTGCTCCGGTGGCGCCCGGTACGCACGAACCCGAGCGACGCGAGCACCCCACCGAGCCGGACCGCCTCGGCCGGCTCGGCGAGCAGCTCCACGAACGCGTGCCCGCCCAGCACCGGGGCGGGCGCCGCGACCGGATCGGCGACCACCGCCGACGCCCGGGCGCCGGCTCCGGCGAGAGCCGTGGCCTCCGCGAGGGCCAGGAGCGAGCGGCGGGCGTCCACCGCCGTCGGACCCGGGTCGGCCTGCCGGAACACGTCGTTGAACACCTCGAGCGACAACGGCCCCGTGTACCCCGCGGCCAGCACCGGCCGCAGGAACGCCGGCAGATCGAACGCGCCCTGCCCGGGGAACAGCCGGTGGTGCCGGCTCCACTGCAGGACGTCCATCGACAGGTGCGGCGCGTCCGCGAGCTGCAGGAAGAAGATCTTCTCCCCGGGGATCCCGGCGATCGGCGCCGGGTCGGACCCCCGGGACAGGATGTGGAAACTGTCCAGGCAGACGCCCAGCGCCGGGTGGTCGGCCCGCGCGACCACGTCCCAGGAATGCTCGTACGTGTTCACGTGCGAACCCCAGGCCAGCGCCTCGTAGGCGATCCGCAACCCCCGCGCGGCCGCGCGCGACGCCAGCTCGGTCAGCTGCGCGGCGAGCAACCCGTCGTCGGTCACCGCGTCCGGGCCCACCGACGAACACACGAGCACCCGGTCGACGCCCAGCTCCGCCATCACGTCGAACTTGCGCTCGGCCCGGCGCAGGCTAGCCGCGAACCGCCCGGGATCCACCGAGTCGAGGTCACGGAACGGCTGGTACAGGTCGATCGAGAGCCCGAGGTCGCGGCAGAGCACCCGCACCTCGCCCGGGCTGGTCGGGGACGCGACCAGGTCCGGCTCGAAGATCTCGACCCCGTCGAAACCGGCGTCGGCCGCCGCGACGAGCTTGTCCTCGAGCGTCCCGGAAAGGCAGACGGTGGCGATCGCTGTCCTCATTGCCGGGCCTCCCTGCGTCATCGCCCGGTCTCCGCGCGTCACTGCCCGGTCTCCGCGCGGATCAGTTCGTGCAGGTGACCGGTCATCCGGCCGGCGTCGGGCTCGACGCCGGTGAACAGCCGCATCGCCGCCGCGGCCTGGTGGACGGCCATCGCGCCGCCGTCGAGCGTCCGGCAGCCCGCGGACCGTGCGGCACGCAGCAACTCGGTCTCGAGCGGCCGGTAGACGATCTCGGCGACCCACAGCCCGGGCCGCAGCAGCCCCGGGTCCAGCGGTAACCCCGGATGTTCGGCCATCCCCACCGGCGTGGCGTGCACCAGCCCGTCGGCGACCGCCAGCAGTTCCGCCAGCTCCGCCACCCTGTGCCCGGTCACCCGCCCCGCCCCGCTCTCCCCCACCCCGTCCGACGCCGGGTCGGCGACGGGCGGACACGACGACGCAGCGCGCGCCGACGGTCCGGCGGGATCCGCGGCGCGCGCGGACGGGGTGAATCGGCCGCCGAGGGCCTCGGCGCGGGCCTTGTCCACGTCCACCACGTGGACGGTCCCCGCACCGAGCGCGAGCAGCGCGTAGGCGGCGGCCGCCCCGGCGCCACCGGCGCCCAGCAGCACCACTGCTCCTCGATCGACGCCCGGCAGGCCGGCGACCATCCCGTTGCGGAACCCCGACCAGTCCGTGTTGTGCCCGGTCGTGCGGCCGTCCGGTGCGAACACGACCGTGTTCACCGCCCCGATCTCCCCCGCCGCCCGGGACAGCTCGTCCAGGTGCGGGATCACCAGTTGCTTGCAGGGATGGGTGATGTTCAGCCCGCGGTAGCCGGCCCGCCGTGCCTCGTCAACCAGGTCGCCGACCGCGTCCGGGTCGCGGTGCAGTTCGTCCAGGTCGAGCCGCCGGTAGGAGTAGTCGATCCCGAGGTGCGCGGCTTCCCGCTCGTGCAGCGCCGGCGACAGGGACGGGCCGATTCCGGCACCGATCAGGCCGACGAGCACGTGGTCGGTGCCCCGCGAGGCGAGCGACGAGAGGGACACGGCTCTCCTCCGACTTAATGTACTCGATAGTTAGTTGTAGCCCAGGATGCCACCCAGGGGAAGAGGTACCCGTGACCGAAGGGCTTAAGGTCGGATCGTGACCGCTGCCCCCGCCGACGACGTGACGCCGGAGCGTCAGCGCGACGCCGAGCGGACGCGCGCCGAGATCCTGGACGCCGCGACCGAGGAGTTCGCCAGCCGCGGGTACGCCGGCGGCCGGGTGGACGAGATCGCGGCGAAGACACGCACCACCAAGCGGATGATCTACTACTACTTCGGCTCCAAGCAGGAGCTCTACCTCGCGGTGCTGGAACGGGCGTACGCCGGGATCCGGCGGCTCGAGCAGGAGCTGGACGTCGATCACCTCGATCCGGCGCGGGCCCTGCGGGCACTGGCCGAGCTGACGTTCGACCACCACCAGTCCCACCCGGCGTTCATCCGGCTGGTGAGCATCGAGAACATCCACCACGCCGAGCACCTGCGCACCTCGCCGATCCTGCCGACGCTCGCGGCACCCGCGGTCGACGTGCTCAGCGGCATCCTCGAGCGGGGCCGGGCCGCCGGGCTGTTCCGCGACGACGTCGACGCGCTCGACGTCCACATGGTCATCAGCGCGTTCTGCGTGTTCCGCACCGCGAACCGCTACACGTTCGAGGCGATCTTCGGCCGCGACATGCTCGACGCCGAGCGCAGCGCGCAGCACCGCCGGATGATCGGCGAGCTCCTCCTCGAGTACCTGACCGCCCACGTCGGCCGCGCCTGACCCGCGCCGGGGTGTCGGCCCCGGAGATCGCACCCACCCCTTGACAGTCGACCCGGGGCTAACTCACTCTCTGGTACCTAACCGTACGGTTCATTAGCGCGACCCCTCGCTGTGTCTGCACCGACGCACACCACCAGGGAGCCCCTCGTGTCCGAAACCCCCATCGCGCAACCGCGCAAAGCAGCGTTAGCGGCCTGGATCGGCAGCGCGCTCGAGTACTACGACTTCTTCATCTACGGCACCGCCGCCGCCCTCGTCTTCAACAAGGTGTTCTTCCCCGACTCCGACCCCGCGACCGGCACGCTGCTCGCCCTGGCCACGTTCGGAGTCGGCTACGCCGCGCGGCCGATCGGCGCGTTCATCCTCGGGCACATCGGCGACAAGTTCGGACGCAAGCGGGTGCTGGTGTTCACGCTGATGCTGATGGGCGTCTCGACGTTCCTGGTCGGCTGCCTGCCGACGTACGCGCAGGTGGGGGTCCTCGCCCCGACGCTGCTCGTGGTGCTGCGGCTCGCGCAGGGCTTCTCCGCGGCCGGCGAGCAGGCCAGCGCGAACTCGATGACGCTGGAACACGCGCCGGAGGGCCGCCGCGGGTTCTTCACCAGCTTCACGCTCAACGGCACCCAGATGGGGCAGATCCTCGCGACCGCGGCGTTCCTGCCGGTCGCCGCGTTGCCGGAGTCGGCGCTGCTCAGCTGGGGCTGGCGGATCCCGTTCCTGCTGAGCGTGCTGGTGATGCTGGTCGGGTACCTGATCCGGCGCCGGATGGAGGAGACGCCGGCGTTCGTGCAGGAGGACAGCGCGAAGATGCCGCTGGCGATCCTGTTCCGGGACCACTGGGCGTCGGTGCTGCGGGTGATCCTGGTGGCGATGGTCGCGTCGGTGAGCACGATCTTCGGGGTGTACGCGCTGTCGTTCGGTACCGACACGGCCGGGCTCGAACGCTCGACGCTGCTCTGGGTGGGGGTGCTGGCCAACGTGGTCGCGCTGGGGGCGATCCCGCTGTGGGCGTCGCTGGCCGACCGGATCGGGCGCAAGCCGGTGATGATCGGGGGCACGCTTGGCTCGGCGGCGCTGATGTTCGCGTACCTGTCGGCGATCGGCCACGGCAACTGGGTGCTGATCTTCGCGATCGGCATCCTGCTGTCGGGGGTCGTCTACAGCGCGCCGAACTCGACCTGGCCCGCGTTCTACGGGGAGATGTTCACGACCAGGGTGCGGTTGTCGGGGATGGCGATCGGGACGCAGATCGGGTTCGCGATCGGCGGGTTCGCCCCGACGATCGGGGCGGCCGTGTCCGGTGACGGGCGCAGCGGCTGGCTCCCGGTGGCCGTGATGCTGGCCGTGCTCTGCGTGATCTCCGCCGTGGCGACCGCCACCGCCCGGGAGACCGCGCACGTGCCCACCGCGGACCTCGGCCGCACCGCGCACCCCTCCCCGACGCAGATCCCCGCCCCCGCCTGACCGACGTCGTCCCGGGCCTACGACGGGTGCCCGGCCCTACCCCGGCCGCCGGAAGGCCCGGAAACCCGCCGTAGGCCCGAAAAACCTGCCGTAGGCCCGAAAAACCTGCCGTAGGCCCGAAATACCTGCCCGGACCTGCCCGCATCCCGGCGTGATCTCGCACGCAGCAGGTGTACTGCGTCGATTTGCGGGGGATCACGCCACCTCTGACCGGGGAGGGCGCAGGTGGCGATTCTGAGTACGACCGCGGCATCGACGGTATCGACGGCGATCTCCGCGCCGCCGCGGGTCTGGCTGCGGGTGGTGGCGACCGAGATCGCGATCATCCTGGTCGGTGTCGGCGCGTATCTCGCGGTGGCGGTCGGCGCGGCGGACCGGGCGGACGCCGCCACCGCGCACGCGGGCACGCTCGTCGCGGTCGAGAGCGCGCTCGGCCTCGACGTCGAGGCCGACCTGGCCACCTGGTGGAGCGGTGGCCCCACCCGCGTTCTGATCGCCGACGCCTACTACGTCACCGCGCACTTCGCGGTCCCGATCGTCCTCTTCGGTCTGCTCGTGCTGTTCCGCCCGGCCGCGTACCCGCGCTACCGCACCGCGTTCGTCACCGCGAGCCTGCTCGGCGTGACCGTCTCGTGGCTCTGGCCCACCGCGCCGCCCCGGCTGGTCGAAGGGTTCGCCGACGCTCCGATCATCTCCGGGCTGGAGAACCCCTACGCGGCGTTCCCGAGCATGCACGTGGGCTGGGCCGTCTGGGCCGCGCTCGCGGTCGGAGCGCTCACCGCGAACGTCTGGCTCCGGGCGCTGGCCTGGCTGCACGCGGTGATCACCGGCGTCGACGTGCTGGTCACCGGCCACCACTGGGTGCTCGACGTGGTCGGCGGCGCGCTCACCGCCCTGGCCGCGCTGGCGCTCGCCCGCGCGCTGCATCCGGCGCGGGAACCGGCTCGCTGAAAACGGCGACAACCGAAAGCACACCCGTCCCCCTCTGTCAGAGGGAAGGCTTCTTCCGACGACGAAGGGCGACGGGTGACCGACCAACCGGACCAGGCGTACCGCGAGTACGTCACGGACCGACAACACATGTTCCGGCGGCTGGCGTATCTGCTCTGCCAGGACTGGCACAGCGCCGACGACCTGGTCCAGAACACCATGGTCAAGCTGTACCTGCGCTGGGAGCGGGTCGCCGCGGCCACCGACCGCGACGCGTACGCGCGCACCGTGCTCGTCCGGGTCTTCCTCTCCGAGCGACGAACGAGCTGGGCCCGCCGGGTCGTGCTCGTCGACGCCGGGCAGGACACCACCGCGGTCTCGGACCCCGATCCGGCCGCCGCCGTCGCCGTCCGCGCCGCGCTGGCCGCACTGCCCCCGCGTCAACGCGCGGTGATCGTCCTGCGCTTCTACTCCGACCTCTCGGTCGACCAGACCGCGGACGCCTTGAACTGCTCCGCCGGGACCGTGAAGAGCCAGACCTCACGTGCTCTGGCCGCCCTCCGCCGCGCCCTGCCCGACGAGGAGCCTGCTCAGCACCATCGAGGAGTCCCACGATGAACGAACTGCGAACCCGAGATCTGCTCATCCGGATGGCGAACGACCCGGCTCCGCCCACGACCGTCGACGTCGACCGGGCGATCGCCACCGCCCAGCTGCGGCGCCGCCGTACCCAGTGGCTCGTCATCGCCGCCGCGGCGGCCGTCGTCCTGGTCGTCACGCTCGGCGTGGTGACCGCGTTCAAGCCGGAGGACCACGCCCAGCCGGCGCCGTTCGTCTCGGCCCCGAGCACGTTCGATCCGCTCAACCCGCGGCTCGAGGTGGGCTGGGTACCGGACGGGTTCACCTCCGGCCTGTGGAACGCCGCGGTCACCGCCGAGTTCCGCACCTACTCCGGTCCGAAGGCAGCCGGGGTGACGGTGTACGCCATCCCGCGCACCGGTGGATTCCCGGCCGTCGAGTTGTTCGGCCGGCCGATCGACGGCCCGGACATCAACGGCCGGCCCAGCACCTGGCACCAGGTTCCGGTGCCGATCTACACCGATCCGCAGGTCGTCGCCTCGCCGGGCAGCAGCCCGTCGCCGACGAACACCAAGGCCCCCACGCGGGCGCTGAAGAACGCGGGGATCCTGCGCTGGGAGTACGGGAAGGGCGGAACGGCGCAGGTGGAGGTCGCCAACGTCACCGATCCGATGGAGGTGGCCACCAGGATCGCGCGGTCGGTCCGTCTCGACCGGCCGAAGCCGTTCTCCATGCCACTGCGGTTCAGCGACCCGAAGATCCCGATCGTGCGTACCGCCGGCGGCACCGGGGGCGTGACCATGGAGTTCGCGTCCGCGGGGTGGAAGCGTCCCTCGGCGCTGATCGGCGTCGGCGAAGCCCGCAAGGCCGCGAACCTGCCGAAGCCCAACGTCACGCTGGGGACGCGGAAGATCCGCGAGGACCTCTACCCCGGTCTGTCGGCGATCATCTTCGACCTGGCGCCCGGCACCGAGGTGTCGCTGCAGTGCGGTGGCCCCGACGACACCGAGGCGAGCACCGTGGCCACCAAGGCCGAGTGCCGCCGGCTGGCCGCGAGCGTGCAACCGGTCGGTACGCTCTCCGACCCGACGACGTGGACGACGTCGGTTCTGCGGTGAAATAGGCCACAGAGGCCCCGGTTCGGCCCTCTCCCCGGTTAGGACTTTCGGTAGCGGTTGTTTCGTGCGACCAAGTTCCGGCGGCGGAGAGGGCGGCATGGCCACCTTGCGTGATCGGCCCGAAGCCCGGCTGATCACCAAGGAGTTCAGCCTGCTGCTGGTCGCGGCGTTGGGCGTGTTCCTCGCGCTCGGCATGACGCTGCCGGTGCTCCCGTACTTCGTCCGGGATCTCGGCGGTGGTGACCTGGCCATCGGCGTCGTCGTCGGCTCGATGGCGGTCTCGGCGGTGATGATCCGGCCGTTCACCGCCCCGGCCATCCAGAACTGGGGTTTCCAGCGGCTCGTCCTGCTCGGTGGCGTGGCCGGAGCGGTGGCCACCGCGGGCCACGCGTTCGCCGACAGCTTCGCGGTGCTCCTCGCGCTCCGCCTGCTCACCGGGGCCGCGCTGGCGGTGATGTTCGTCGCGTGCATCGCCCGGGTGATGGCGACCGCGCCGGCCGAGCAGCGCTCCCGCGCGTCGAGCTACTTCTCGGTCGCGCCCTACCTGGGCATCGGGCTGGGGCCGGTGATCGGCCAGCCGGTCTACGAGACGTTCGGCTTCGGGCCGACGTTCCTGCTCGCCGGCGTCCTCCAGCTCGCCGGAACGCTGCCGATGCTGCTGGTCACGAACCACCGCGACCCGGGTGAGAAGGTGCCGCGCTTCCACTCCGCGGCGCTCTGGCCGGGAGCGGTGCTGGCGCTGGGGATCATCGGCGTGGTCGCGTTCAACGCCTACGTCCCGCTCTACGTCGACGAGCTGCGCGGCTCCAACCCGGCGTTGATGTTCCTGGCGTACTCGGGTGTCGTGCTGGCCGCGCGGATCTTCGCCGGTGGTCTCCCCGACCGGATCGGCGCGGTCCGGGCCGGCACGCTGGCCACCACCGGCGTGGTCATCGGGCTGGTGATCATCGCGGCCGCGCCGTCGCCGCTCTGGATCTACGTCGGCATCCTGCCGTTCGGCGCCGGCATCGCGTTCCAGTACCCCGGGCTGATGGCGCTGACGATCAGCCGGGTGAGCGAGGCCGAGCGCCCCGCGGCCGTCTCCACGTTCACGATGTTCTTCGACGTGGCGACCGGGCTCGGTGGCCTCGTCGTCGGCCAGGCCGCCGCGCTCGGCGGCTACCGCGCCGCGTTCGCGGCCGCTGCCTGCTGCTCGGTGCTCGGGTTGATCCTGCTGCGAACAGTGGTCGCCAAGAACCACTAATTTGGACGCCATGCGCGCCGCCGATCGTCGAGTGGTGGCCGCAGCGGTGGCGGTGGCGCTCGGGGCCTCGTTGATCGTCGTGGGAGTCGTGCTGCGGCGGCCGGAGCGGTCACCACCGTCCGGGAACCTCCCCGCGGTCCCGGCCGTGCGCGCGGTCGAACTCGGGCCGATCGACCAGGACGGGCGTGTCACCGCCCGGGACAACGGGCAGAGCACCGCCTACGGCGACCGCTCGGTGTGGGTCTTCGGGGACACCGTGCTCCGCGACCCGGAGGGGTTCCTGTCCAACAGCGCGGCGTCGACGACCGACCGGCGCGCCGCCGACGGCGTCGACCTGAGCGGCTCGGTGCCGACACCCGTGATCACGCACACGCCGTCGGAGTCGGCGTTCGAACTGGCGCACGGCGGCGACTGCAGCCCGGCGGCCGACCTCTACTGCGGCGCGAAGTTCGCGTTCTGGCCCGGCCCGGTGATCGCCGACCCGCGTCGCGGCCGGGTACTGATCTTCTACGTGAAGCTCTGCCGCGATGGCGGCGAGGGCACCCCGTGCTCCGGGACGTACGGCCGGCCACTGGGGACCGGGATCGCGGCCCTGGACATGCGTACCCGCCGGGTGACCCGGCTCGACGCGTCCCGGTCGAACCCGGTGCTGAGCGTCGAGGGCCCCGACCCGACCATGTTCTTCCCACCGTCCGACGCGTACAACACCGCGGCGCTGACGATCGGCGGGGACGCGTACGTCTACGGCGCGTGCTCCGAACGCTGCCACCTGGCCCGGGTGCCGCTGGACCGGATCGGCGACCGGTCACGGTGGCGGTTCTACTCCGGACGCGAGGCGGACGGGCAGGAGCGCTGGTCGGCCGAGACCGGAGCGGCGGTGGACACCGTCGAGGCCGGCGCCGCGGGGAACACGGTCTTCCCGGTCCGCGGCCTGAACGGGTGGCTCAACGTGTACCTGCCGTACGGCGACAACGTCATGCGGGCACAGGTCGGCGCGTCGCCGTCCGGGCCGTGGTCGCCGGACTTCCCGCTCTTCACGACGCGGGGTGCGGACGTCAACTACGCCGGTTTCGGTCACCCCGAGTACGCCGAACGCGACGATTTGGTGCAGTACGTGACGTATTTCCAGGCCGACACCGGGGACCTGCGTTTGGTGAAGCTCACTCTGGAAAGCTGAACCTGCGCCGTCACCAGCGCCGTTGCACACTGATGCGAGCAACTCCTACCCCTCCCGGAGATCGATGACCACGCACGCCCTCTGGTTCACCGCCCCACGCGCGATCGAGATCCGCGCCGTCGACGACCCGGAGCCCGGCCCCGGCGACCTGCTGGTCCGCACGGTCTGGTCCGGCATCAGCGCGGGCACCGAGCTGCTCGCCTACCGCGGTGAGCTGAACCCCTCCACCGAGCGGGACACGACGCTCTCCGCGCTCGCCGACGGTGGCTTCGACTACCCGTTCCAGTACGGGTACAGCTGCGTCGGCGTCGTCGAGAGCGGGTCGCTCACCGGCCGGACCGTGTTCGCGTTCCACCCCCACCAGGACCGGTTCGTCGCCGGCGAGGACGACGTCGTGGTGCTGCCCGATGACCTCGACCCGCGGATCGGGACGCTGTTCCCGCTGGTGGAGACCGCACTGCAGCTCACCCTCGACGCCGGTCCGGTGCTCGAGGACACCGTGGTGGTGACCGGGCTGGGCGCGATCGGGCTGCTGACGTCGTTGCTGCTGCACCGAGCCGGCGCCTCGGTCGTCGCGGTGGAACCCGAGGCCACGCGCCGGGAAAGGGCCCACGAACTCGGCCTCCACGCGGTCGGCCCGGACGAGGCTCCCGGCGAGGTGCCGCTGCTGATCGAGACGTCGGGCGCGCCGCGTGCGCTGGCCGACGGGCTGGCGCTGCTCGCGCACGAGGGCACGGCGCTGGTGGGATCGTGGTACGGCACCAAGCCGGTACCGCTGCCGCTCGGCGAGCACTTCCACCGGCGACGGCTCACGATCCGCAGCAGCCAGGTGTCGACGATCCCGTTCGCGGCCCAGGGGCGGTGGACGAACGCCCGGCGGCGCGTCACCGCCCGTGGCCTGCTCTCCGAGCTACCGCTGAAGTCGCTGGCCACGACCGAGTTCGCGTTCACCGACGCGGCCGACGCGTTCGCCGCGATCGACCGTGGCGATCCGGGCATCCTGCACACCGCTCTGCGTTACATCCGATAGGAGTTAAGCCATGTACGAAGCAGGCACCGAGCGCGGAGTTCGCGCATTCCATACCATGCCCGACATGCCGCCCCCGGAGGGCGAGAAGCACTCGCACGACTACCGGTTAGCGCTCGTCGTCTCCCGGGAGCAGCTCGACGAGAAGGGCATGGTCGTCGATCTCGACGTGCTCGTCGGCGCACTCGAGGACCTCACGAAACAGCTCCAGGACAACGACCTGGACGAGATCGTCGCGCCGGAGATCGGCAAGGAAGCGGTCACCGTCGAGGACTTCGCGCACTGGGTGCACGGCCGGATCGGCGCGGCGATCGGCACGCCCGGCGCGACGCTGTCGGTGCGCGTCTACGAGAACGCGACCGAGTTCGGCGGCTACTCGGGCGTGCTCGCCTGAGCGCGCCCGACGCCGGTCCGCTGCGGGTCGCGCTGTTGACGCTGGGTGATCCGGCGACGATGACCGGTGGGTACCTCTACCACCGGCGCGTCGCCGATCGCGCCGCCGCCCACGACGCGCTCCTGGAGTTCGTGTCGGTGCCGGAGCGCTCGTTCGCGGCCTCCGTCGCCGCCGGCCGCGGCCTGCTCGCCGACCTCGCGGCCCGCGCCCCCGACGCGATCCTGCTCGACAGCATCGCCGCCGCCTACCTGGGCCCGTGGCTCCGCCGCGCCGCCTCGTCCCCGACCGCCGGGGCCTCGGCGACCGCGGGCCCGGCGACCGCGGGCCCGGGCGCGGCTCAAGGCGCGGCTCAAGGCGCGACTCCGGGCGCGGCTCGAGGCGCGGGAGGTCGCGGGCGGTGGCGGTGGCGGGCGCGTGGGCTACCGCCGATCGTCGGGATGCTGCACCAGCCGCCCGGGGGCATCGACCACACGGGCGTACGGCGGACGGTCCAGGCCTTGCTCGACCAGCGGGCGTACCGCTTCGCGTCGAAGCTGCTGATCGCCAGCGAGGACCTGGCCGACACCCTCCGCGCGTCGGGCCTCCCCGCCGACCTGCTGACGGTCGTGGCACCCGGGCGCAACCCGGCCGACGACGCCGTCGCTCCCGCCGCCGACCTGCGGCAGGGTCGGCGCACCGCGGTGCTCTCGGTCGGCAACTGGGTCGAACGCAAGGGCCTGCTCGACCTGCTCGAGGCCGTCGCGACCCTCCCGGCCGACGCGGTGACCCTGCACCTGGTCGGCGACCCCGACATCGACCCCGGCTACGCCGCGCGCGTGCGCCGGCGCCTCGACCGCGACGACCTCGCCGGCCGGGTGACGATCCACGGCCTCGTCACCCCGGCCGAGGTCGTCGGCCTCTACCGCGCCGCGGACGTGTTCGCGCTGGCCAGCGTCCGCGAGCCGTACGGGACGGTCTACGGCGAGGCGATGACGGAGGGCCTGCCGGTCGTCGGCTGGGACGCCGGGAACCTTCCCCACCTGGCCCGCCACGGCCGCGAGGGCTTCGCGGTGCCGCCCGGCGACGTCGCCGCGCTCGCCGCGGCCCTGCGCACGCTCGCCGAGGACGACGAGCGACGCCACACCATGGCCGCGGCCGCGAAGGCCCGTTCGGAGTCCTTTCCGAACTGGGACGACACGGCACGCGTGCTATTCACGGAAATTCGGGCCGTAGTGGAGGAGACGCGGACGTGAGCGAGTTCGACGCAGTCCTGTTCGACGCCGGCGACACCCTGATCCGCCTGGCCGGCAGCGGCGAGACCCTGCTGCACCGCGCGGCGGCCGACCTCGGGATGGCCCCGCTGGACCCCGGCGAGGTGGCCGACGTCTGGAAGCGCGTCCTGGACCGCAGCAGCACGGCCGAGGAGATGGCCAAGGGCCGCGACCTGTCCGAGGACAAGCACCACGACGTGTGGACCGCGCTGTACCGGTCGGCGGGCGCCGAGCAGCTCGCCGAGGGCCTCTCGGAGAAGCTGTACGCCCGCACGGTGGCCGCCGAGTCCTGGGAGGCGTTCCCCGACACCGTGCCGACGCTGCGCGCGCTCCGCGACCGCGGGACGAAGATCGGCATCGTGAGCGACACCGGTTTCGACATCCGTCCCGCGATGGAACGGCTCGGCATCATGGCCTATGTGGACACCGTCGTCATGTCGTTCCAGCACGGCATGTGCAAGCCCGCGACCCCGGTGTTCCTGGCCGCCTGCGACGCGCTCGAGGTCGACCCGGCACGCACCCTGTTCGTCGGTGACAACCCGCTCACCGACTCGGGCGCGATCGCCGTCGGAATGCACGCGTTTCTGCTTCCCCGGCCCGCGGCGACGGGCCCTCGCGGGCTCCGGCACGTCGTGTCGCTTGTTTGACTGAACCTTCTGTGGCAACCGCCCGTGCTATCTGGCGCGCGACGCGGGGTCGTGACCGGACCGGAACGGGTGGATCAGTGACGTTAGATGTTCGAGTCAGCGCAGCGAGTCCCCTCTGCGGTGCCACCGCGGGAGTGCTCCTGCAGACCGCCGTGCTCGGTGGTCTCGCCGCGGGGGTAGGGCTCGGCACCCCCGGATGGCTGGCCGGCATCACGTTCGCGGTGACCACCTGGGCTCTGCTCACCAGCGCGCTGCTCCGTTCGGGGGCGGCGTCGCTGGGGCCCGCCAACGCGGTGACGCTCACCCGGTGCACGCTCGTCGGCGGCGTGACCGCGCTGGTCGCGGACTCGGTGGCCACCCGGGACGCGCCGGTGGTCGTCCTGGTCACGCTCGCCGTCGTCGCCTGGCTGATGGACGGCATCGACGGGCAGGTGGCCCGCCGCACCGGCACCACCACGAAGCTGGGCGGCCGGTTCGACGGTGAGGTCGACTCGATCCTCGCGCTGGTGCTCAGCGTCTACGTCGCCCACGCGCTCGGCCTCTGGATCGTCGTCGCGATCGGCGCCTACCGCTACCTGTACCTGGCGGCCGGCCTGGCCTTCCCCTGGCTGCGCGGTGACCTGCCCCGCCGGCAGTCGCGCAGCGTCATCGCCGCGGTGCAGGGCATCGTGCTGATCGTCGCGGCGGCCGGAGTGGTACCCGACTCCGTCATGACGACGATCGCCAGTGTGTCGCTCGCCGTACTGACGTTCTCGTTCGGCCGGGACATCCTTTTCCTGTACCGCAGGCATACGGCTGTGACGCGTGTGGTTCGAACCGGTACCGTCTCCGAGCCGTACGTGGAAGTAGGTAAGTGAACATGAGCGGAGAACGGGTGACACTGACGGACGCACCGCGCTATGCGCCGACGTGGCTGGAGCTGCGTGAACCGGCCGACGCCGAGGCCCGCTCGCGCGACCTGCTCGTCCCGCTGCGCCGTCACCTGGCCGAGACGCTCGCGACCCGCGGCTCGCTCCTGATCCGGGACCTCGGCTGCGGCACCGGCTCGATGCAGCGCTGGCTCGCGCCGCAGCTCGACGGCCCGCAGCGCTGGATACTGCAGGACCACGACGCCGACCTGCTCGCGTTCGCGTCCGCCAACGCCGCCGAGGCCGCGGCCGACGCCTCCCGCGTGACCGTGATGACCCGGCACGCCGATCTCACCGAGCTCTCGCCCGGTGACCTTCGCTCGACGTCGCTGATCACCGCGTCGGCGCTGCTGGACCTGCTCAGCGTCGACGAGATCGACCGACTGGCGGCCACCTGCGTCGAGGCCGGGTGCCCGGCGCTGATCACGCTCTCGGTCACCGGCGCCGTCGACTTCTCCCCCGCCGATCCGCTCGACGAGGAACTCGCCGCCGGGTTCGCCGACCACCTGCGTCACCACGTCGAGGGCCGGGAACTGCTCGGTCCCGACGCGGGCGGCGCCGCTGCGGACGCATTCACCCGGCGCGGCTGGGTGGTCGAGCAGCGGTCGAGCGTGTGGCGGCTCGGGGCGGCGCACGCCGACCTGACCGCGGAATGGCTCCGCGGCTGGGTTCCGGCCGCCGCCGCCCTGCGCGGCCACGATGCCGAGGACTACCTGACCAGGAGGCTCGACGCCCTCGCCACGGGCGACCTCCGGGTGACCATCCACCACACCGATCTGCTCGCCCTGCCGCACGGGGCGACGACAATGCTTGGGGCAGCGGAATGAAGCAACGCATCTGGGCCTGGGTCCGGACGCTCGGTGGGGTCGCCATCATCGGCATCCTGCTCTGGCGCCTCGGCTCGAACGCGTTCCTGGACGGGTTGCGTGTCATCAACGTCTGGTCGCTGCTCGCCGCGTTCGGCATCGGGTTACTCGCGACCGTGGCCAGCGCCTGGCGCTGGGTGCTGGCCGCCCGCGGCCTGGGGATCCGGATGCCGCTGCACAGCGCGGTCGCCGACTACTACCAGTCGCTGTTCCTGAACGCGACGCTCCCCGGCGGGCTGCTCGGCGACGTCCACCGCGCGGTGCGCAACGGACGCGACACCGGCGACGTGGGGCGCGGGGTGCGCGCGGTCGTGCTGGAGCGGTTCGCCGGCCAGGTCGCGATGTTCGTCATCGGCGGGGCCGTGCTGCTCGCGCACCCGTGGCTGCTGCACTACGTCTGGGTCCGGGTGCCGCGGTCGCTGCTCGTGGGTGTCCTCGTCGCCGTCGTCGTGCTCACCGCCGTCGTCGCGTCCCGCCCGGGGCTGCGGCGCCGGGCCGCCGCGGTCGGCCGGGACGTGCGGTGCGGGCTGCTCGCGAAGCGCAACTGGATCTGGGTCGGGATCTCGTCGGCCGTGGTCGTGGTCTCGCACCTGGCGACGTTCGTGCTGGCGGCGCGCGCGGCCGGGGCCACCGCGCCGATCGGGCAGCTGCTGCCGCTGATGGTGCTGGCGCTGCTGGTCATGGCGGTGCCGCTGAGCGTCGGCGGCTGGGGGCCCCGTGAGGGCTTCTGCGCGTGGGCGTTCGGGCTGGCCGGGCTCGGGGCCCAGGCCGGGCTCACGATCGCGGTCGTGTACGGGCTGTTCGCGCTGGTGGCGGCCCTGCCCGGGATCGCCGTCCTCGGTTACCGCCTGGTCGTCCGCCGCCGGGCCGCGGTCGCGCCGGTGAGCCCGGCCGTCGCGCCGGCCGCACCCCGGGCGATGCTCGCGATCGAGGCCGCGCCCACCGGCCCCGCACCGCTCCCGCTCGAACCGGCCGCCCGTACCGCCGCCTCCGACTCACGACGCGAGCTGGCCACCGCGGCCGCCTGACCCGCGCGGCCTCCCGGCCCGCGAGGGCCGTGTCGCCGGGCCTAGCGTTCGGACGGGATCACGCGCCAGGCGATCGCGGCCGCTACCGCCAGCAGGACGGCCGCGATCACCGAGGTGGTCTGCATGGCCGCGACGAACGCCTCCCGGGCCCCGGCCAGCGGTTCGCCCGCCGCGGCCGCCGCCGCCAGCGAGTCCCGCGCCGCCGCGCCCGCGTCGGCCGGTAACGCGTTGCGGTACAGCACGGTCTGCGCGCTGCCGAGGACCGCGATCCCGAGCGCGACCCCCAGCTCGTACGCGGTCTCGGCCACCGCCGACGCCGACCCGGCCCGGTCGGCCGGCACCGCCGAGAGCACCGCGTCGGTGGTCAGCGTGAACGCGAGCCCGACGCCGAGCCCCACCAGCACCAGCGCGAGCCCGAGCCACAGGTAACGCGAGGCTCCCTCGGCCAGCGCGAGGCCGACGAACCCGGCCCCGGCGAGCAGCAGCCCGCCCCCGATCACCCGGCCGCGCCCGCACCGCACGACCAGCCACCCCGCCACCGCCACGACCGCGATCGACGCGACCGTCGCCGGCAGTTCACGCACCCCCGCCGCCGACGGGCTGTAGCCCCGCACCAGCTGCAGGTACTGCGAGAAGAAGAACAGCAGCCCGCTGAACGCGAACACCGCGAGCAGGCTCGCTCCGACCGCACCGGCGAACGCGGGCCGCGCGAACAGCCGCACGTCGATCAACGGTGACGCCGACCGCCGCTGGCGCCGCACGAACGCGTACCCGACCGCGAGCCCGACGCCGGCCGAGATCAGCGCGACCGCGGAGAGCCCGTCGGACACCGTGTGCTTCACCGCGTAGACGAGCGCCACGATCGCGACCAGCGACATCAGCGCGCCGCCGAGGTCGAACGGGCCCGGCGACGGGTCCCGCGACTCCGGCAGCAGCACCGCGCCGAACCCGATCAGCAGCACCATCACCGGCACGTTGATCAGGAACACCGAGCCCCACCAGAAGTGGTCGAGCAGCACGCCGCCGACGACGGGGCCGAGCGCCGCACCTCCACCGGCCGCCGCCGACCACACCGCGATCGCGGTGGTGCGCTGCCGGGCGTCGGCGAAGAGCGTACGGATGATCGACAACGTCGAGGGCATGAGCGTGGCCCCGGCGACGCCGAGCAGCGCGCGGCCGGCGATCAGCCACCCGGCGGCGGGCGCGAACGCGGCGAGCAGCGATGCGAGCGCGAACCCGGTCGCGCCGATCAGCAGCAGCCGCTTGCGGCCGATCCGGTCGGCCAGCGTTCCCATCGTCACCAGGAGCCCGGCCAGCGCGAACGAGTACGCGTCGCCGATCCACAGCAGTGCGGTCGCGGACGGCGCGAGGTCCGCGGTGAGCGCGGGCACAGCCAGCGACAGCACGGTGGCGTCGATCGCGAGCACGACGACCGCGAGCGTCACCACGGCCAGCGCGGCCCACTCCCGGCGTCCGGCCGCCCGCGGTGTCACCATCGTTGTCATGGACATCAACGTACCGTCCAGACGGTCGGTTAGTACATCGATATTCTCGTCACACCCCCGACCCCGAGGAGCCCGATGGCGCAGACCCGAGACGCCCCCCGCACCCGGCGGATCCTGCTCGACGCCGCCGCCCGCGCCGTCCTCGCCCACGGCGCCACCGTCAGCCTGGAGGTCGTCGCCCGCGAGGCCGGCGTCTCCAAAGGCGGGCTCCTGCACCACTTCCCCTCCAAGGACGCGCTGTTCAGCGGCCTGGTCGACGACCTGATGACCCAGTTCGACGCCACCGTGGAAGCGCACCTCGACCCGGCCGACGACCGCCCGGGGCGCCTGACCCGCGCCTACGTCCGCGCGGTCTTCGCCAACCTGGGGCACCCGAACGGCGCGGACACCCTCCGGCACGACGCGACGCTGATGGCCGCGCTCGGCCATCTCCCCCAGGTGCTGGCCCGGGCACAGGAGGACGGGCGGCACTGGAAGGAGGCGTTCGCGCAGGACGGACTGCACCCGCAACGCAGTGCGCTGATCACTCGCGCGGCCGACGGCACCGCGACCGCGTCGCTGTTCGAGGGGCGCCTGGAACCGCGCGAGCTGGCGGAGACCCGCGACCTGCTCCTCGCGCTGACCGAGGAAACCGGCCCACTACTCAAATAGCTATAAAGGCCGCAACTGTTCTGCAACCGTGCTGCACCCGTACAACTCCCGTATCCGGGGACGCTGGAAGGGATCCGCCTGGAGCACGGAGGTTGGATGGCCACCACGGTGCGGAAGGGTCCACCGGCCTGGCTGGCCTTTCTGGCCGCCGGGCTGATCGGCGTGGTGACGTTCCGGCTGGTTCCCGTCGGTGGCGCGACCAGCCTGGTGTACCTCACGCTCGTGCTGGCCGGAGCGGTCGCGGTCGGCGCCGGGATGTGGATCCATCGGCCGCGGGCGATCGGCGCCTGGGGCCTGCTCGCCGCCGGGCAGCTGGCCCTGTTCGCCGGCAGCGTCCCGGTCTACCTGGGGCCACTGCTGGGCTTCGACAAGCCCGACTTCCCCAGCCTCCTGACCATCATCTACGTGGCCCAGTACCCGTTGACCGGGGTCGGTCTGCTGCTCCTGATCCGGCGGCGTGCCCCGTCCTGGGACGTCGCCAGCCTGATCGACGCCGCGATCCTCACGGTGTCGGCGTCGCTGCTGTCGTGGATCTACCTGATCTCCCCGCTCACCGCAGACCCGGCGCTCACACGGCTCGACGAGGTCGCGATCGCCGCGTTCCCGCTCGGGGACCTGCTGCTGCTCGCGGTCGGCGCGCGGCTCATGCTCGGCGCCGGGCTGCGCCCCCCGGCGCTCTGGCTGCTCGCCGGCTACCTGGTGCTGCTCACGCTCGGCGACACCGGGCAGAGCGTCGAAGCGCTGAACGGGATGCTGCTGATCGGCGGCACCTGGCCGGAGACGCTCTGGGTGCTGGCCGCGGTCGCGCTCGGAGTGGCCGGGCTGCACCCGAGCGTGCGTGCGGTGGAGGAGGTCTCCCCCACCGCCGACCCGGACGCCGGCACCCGCCGCCTGGTCCTGCTCGCGGTCGCGTCGCTGCTCGCCCCGGTGACGCTGCTGGTCCAGTACCTGCGCGGGGCGTCGCTGCACGTCCCGCTGGTGTGCGCCACCTGCGCACTGCTGTTCCTGCTCGTGCTGGGGCGGATGGCGCGGCTGGTCGCCACCCAGCGCGAGGTCGCGATCACCGACAGCCTGACCGGGTTGCACACCCGGCGCTACTTCGAGCACAGCCTCACGGTCGAGGGCGAGCGCGCCCTGCGCGGCGCCGGGCTCGCCGTCCTCCTCCTCGACATCGACCACTTCAAGGCGATAAACGACACCTACGGGCACCACGGCGGCGATCGAGTGCTCTGCGAGGTGGCGACCCGGCTGCGCGTCGTGATGCGCGGCGGGGACCTGGTCGCCCGCTACGGCGGCGAGGAGTTCGCGGTCCTGGTGCCGAACACGGTCCCGCCGATCGCCCGGGAGATCGCCGAACGGGTCCGCCTCGCGATCAGCGAGACGCCGATGCCGGTGAACCCGACGACGTCGACGACGATCACGGTCTCGATCGGCGTCGCCACGATGCCGGAGGACGCCACGAACGTCGACGACCTCGTGCTCCTGGCCGACCAGCTGCTCTACGCGTCCAAGGAGACCGGGCGCGACCGGGTCACCTCGACCGTCAACCGGGCCGCGCCCACGGGCTCCGCTCCGGCCGTCGACGAGACGACCACGACGGCGGCGCACCGATGAGGATCCGGCGGGAGAACGTCTGGCTCGCCTTCCTGGCCGGCGGGGCGGCGGGCGTGGCCGGGTACCGGCTCTACCCGCTCTCCGGCGGCCCCACGCTCCCGCACGACGAGCTCAACATCGCGCTGACGCTGGCCGGGGCCGTCGCGGCCGTCTTCGGCATCCGGCTGAACCGCCCCGGGGCCCGAGTGG
This sequence comes from Cryptosporangium arvum DSM 44712, assembly GCF_000585375.1. Lineage (NCBI taxonomy): Bacteria > Bacillati > Actinomycetota > Actinomycetes > Cryptosporangiales > Cryptosporangiaceae > Cryptosporangium > Cryptosporangium arvum. The sequence goes on along the minus strand of NZ_KK073874.1, from coordinate 3,075,074 downwards.
CCTGGGCCCTGATCGCGGCCAGCCAGTTCATGATCTTCCTGGGGTGCCTGCCGACGTACCTGCCGCCGCTGTTCGGCGACGCCAAACCCGCGTTCCTCGGCGCGCTCGCGCTGATCTTCGCCGTGCAGTACCCGCTGCTGGCCCTCGGCCTGGTGCTCCTGATCCGCCGCCGGACCCCGTCGATGGACCGGGCGGCCGCCCTCGACGCCGGCATCGTCACGGTCTCGGCGGCCCTGCTCTCGTGGGTCTACCTGATCTACCCGCTGACCGGGGACAGCACGCTCAGCGTCGTCGACCGGGCCGCGCTCGTCGCGTTCCCGTTCGGCGATCTGCTGTTGCTCTCGATCGGCGCGCGCCTGGTCCTCGGCAAGGGAGTGCACCCGCCGTCGCTGTGGCTGCTGGCGGGCTCCCTGATCGCGTTCACGGCCGCCGACACCCTGCAGAGCGTCGAGTCCCTGGCCGGGGAGGAGCTGCTCGGCGGCTACTGGCCGGAGACGGCCTGGCTGGTCGCCTCGATCCTGCTGGGGGCCTCGGTGTTGCATCCGAGCGTCCGGCTGGTGGAGGAACCGTCGCCGGCCGTCGTCGCGGAGGCGGGACGGTACCGGCTGGCCCTGCTCGCGGTCGCGTCGCTGCTCGCCCCGGCGACGCTGCTCGTGCAGTACCTCCGGGGCGCGCCGCAGCACATCCCGCTCGTCTGTACCGCCTGCGCGCTGCTCTTCCTGCTCGTGCTGGCCCGGATGGGCGGTCTGGTCGCGGCCCAGCGGGAGGTCGCGATCACCGACGGGCTGACCGGGCTGCACACCCGGCGCTACTTCCAGCACAGCCTGGTCATGGAGGGCGAGCGGGCGCTGCGCGGCGCCGGGCTGGGCGTCCTGCTGATCGACGTCGACCACTTCAAGTCGGTGAACGACACCCACGGCCACCACGGCGGCGACCGGGTCCTGCGCGAGGTCGCGCGGCGCCTGTACGTCGCGACGCGCGGCGGAGATCTGCTGGCCCGCTACGGGGGCGAGGAGTTCGTCGTCCTCCTCTCGAACACGACCCCGCCGATCGCCCGGGAGGTCGCCGAACGCGTCCGCCGGACGATCGCCGACGTGCCGATCCCGGTGGGGCCGGCCACGTCGGCGACGGTGACGGTCTCGATCGGCGTCGCCACGATGCCGGAGGACACCACGACCGTCGACGACCTCCTGGCTCTCGCGGACGAGCTGCTCTACGCGTCCAAGACGTCCGGGCGCAACCGGGTCACCACGACCGCGGGCTCTCCGCCTCCGGTCGACGCGACCGGTCCACCGCGACGGGCGGAGAAGGTGGCACACCCGTGAACCAGGGAGGAGCGAACGAATGACGACGGCCAATCAGCGCGGACGGCGGCGCATCCGGCCGTCGGTCATCGCGACCGGCCCCGCGATGGCCCGCACCGCCGGAGCCTGCTACGTCACCGGCGGGGTCATCGGGCTGGTGAGCCACTGGGCCGCCCGCCACGACTGGGGCGGCGCGGACCGGTCCGGGACCGCGTGGGTGCTCGGTCTGTCGGTGGCGGCGCTCCTGGCCGGTGTCGGGCTGGCGCTGGCCGGTCGCCGGCTGCCGCAGTGGACCTTCTACGCGATCAGCCACGTCTCGGCCGCGGTCCTCACCCTCGAGGTCTGGCTGCTGCGCGGCCGGCCCGAGACGATCGCGATCGCGTCGCTGTTCGTGATCGTCGTGATGTACACGTCGTTCTTCTTCGAGTGGGCGGCCGCGGCCCTGACCACGGCCCACGCGCTCACCGCGATCGTCGTCGCCAAACTCCTCTGGGACGCCGTCCCCTGGGTCGGCGTCGTCGCGCTCGTCGGGTTGAGCGTGCTGGTGGCCGGCATCACCGTGGCCCTGATCCGCGCGGCCGCCGACGCCGACGTCGACGGGCTCACCGGCCTGCCGAACCGTCGCGGGTTCGACCGCCTCCTGCAGACCACCCTCACCGACGCCGAACGCGGCAGCGGTCAGCTGAGCGTGGCGATCCTCGACCTGGACGGCTTCACCGCGACGAACGAGCAGCAGGGCCGGGCCGAGGGCGACAAGCGCCTGCAGACCTTCGCCCGGGACTGGGTCGCGCAGGCCGGCGAGGACGTGGTGATGGCCCGGCACGGCGCCGACGAGTTCGCGATCGTCTGGCCCGGCGCGACGTCGGGCAAGCTCAGCGCTCAGCTCGACGCGTTCCGCGCCGTCCACCCGGAGTTCTCCGCCGGCGTCGCGGTGTGGCAGACCGGCGACACCGCGTCGCTGCTGGCCAGCCGGGCCGAGATCGCGCTCTACGAGGCCAAGAGCAGCGGCGGCGGCCGGACGTTCAGCAGCAACGACGCCGGCGGCGAGAGCTGGATGCTGCTCAGCTCGGCGCTCACCAACAACGAGTTCTCGGTCGCCTACCAGCCGATCGTCAGCGGCGCGACCGGCCTGGTGACCGGCGCCGAAGCCCTGCTGCGGTGGAACCGGCCCGGCAAGGGGCCGGTCTCCCCGGCCGAGTTCATCCCGATCGCGGAGAGCAGCGGGTTCATCAGCAAACTCGACCACTGGGTGCTCGAGACCGCGTGCCGGGAGGCCGCGGCCTGGCCGCGCGCGGTCCCGGCGAAGGTCACGGTCAACGTCTCCGGCCGCGAACTGCACCAGCCGGACTACTACCAGCAGGTCGTCGACGTGCTGATCCGCACCGGCCTCCCGGCGCAGCGGCTGGTGCTGGAGGTCACCGAGAGCACGATGGAGGCCGACTCTCCGGTGGCCCTGGACGCACTGCGCCGGCTGCGCGCGGACGGCGTCCGGATCGCGATCGACGACTTCGGCACCGGGTACTCGTCGCTCAGCCGCCTTCACCATCTCCCGGCCGACATCCTCAAGATCGACCGCTCGTTCGTCTCGACGATCCAGCCGCAGGACAACGGCGCACCGCTGATCGCCGCGATCACCGGGCTGGCCCACGCTCTCGGGCTGACCACGGTTGCCGAAGGCGTCGAGCAGCAGTACCAGGCCGACGTGCTCCGCCATCACGGCTGCGACGAGAACCAGGGCTGGCTGCACGGGCGGCCCGACGCCCCGGAGCTCATCCACGCCGCCCTGGCGCAGCAGGCGCTGAGCCAGCCATCGGTCTCGTTCGAGCAGCGCGCGCCCGCACGGTGAGGCGTTCATGACGCGTCCGTGCGGGCAGACTACGTTCGACGGTGACTGAGCGCTGAGCTGTGGGAGGACCACGCATGTCCCCGAAGACGGTCGAAATCGATGCGACACCCGAGTGGGCCGCGGCGGCCGAGCACGCCGCCCGGCTGCGCGACACCCACTTGCGTGACCTGTTCGCGGCCGACGCCGACCGCGCCGGCCGGCTGACCGTCGAGGCGGCCGGCCTGGTGGCCGACTACTCGAAGCACCGCGTCGACGCGGCCGCGCTGGAGGCCCTGTTCGCGCTGGCCCGCGCGGCCGACGTCGAGGGCCATCGGGACGCGATGCTGCGCGGCGAGAAGATCAACACGACCGAGGACCGGGCCGTGCTGCACACGGCTCTGCGCGCCCCGCGGGACGCGTCGATCGTGGTCGACGGCGAGGACGTCGTCCCGCTCGTGCACGAGGTGCTCGACCGGATGGCCGCGTTCTCCGACCGCGTCCGCGGTGGCGAGTGGACCGGGTCGACCGGGCGGCGCATCCGCACCGTCGTCAACATCGGCATCGGCGGCTCCGACCTCGGCCCGCGGATGGCCTACCAGGCCCTGGAGCCCTACGCCGACCCGGAGATCGCGTGCCGGTTCGTGTCGAACGTCGACGGTGACGACCTGGCGTCCAACCTCAAGGGCCTGGACGCCGAGCAGACGCTGTTCATCGTCGCCTCCAAGACGTTCACGACGCTCGAGACCATGACCAACGCGCGGGCCGCCCGGGACTGGCTGGTGGACCAGCTGGGCGAGAAGGCCGACGTCGCGAAGCACTTCGTCGCGGTGTCCACGAACCTCGGCGAGGTCGAGAAGTTCGGCATCGACCCGGCCAACACGTTCGGGTTCTGGGACTGGGTCGGCGGCCGCTACTCGTTCGACTCCGCGATCGGCCTGTCGCTGATGGTCGCGATCGGACCGTCGGGCTTCCGGGAGCTGCTCGAGGGCATGCGCGCGGTCGACGAGCACTTCGCCTCGGCCCCGCTCGAGCAGAACCTGCCGGTGATCATGGGCGTGCTCGGCGTCTGGTACCGCGAGTTCTTCGACGCGCAGAGCCACGCCGTGCTGCCCTACGCGCACTACCTGAGCCGGTTCACCGACTACCTGCAGCAGCTGGACATGGAGTCCAACGGCAAGCGGGTGCGCCGCGACGGCACACCGGTCGGCTACCAGACCGGGCCGATCGTCTGGGGCACGCCGGGCACCAACGGTCAGCACGCCTACTACCAGCTCATCCACCAGGGCACGACGCTGATCCCGGCCGACTTCATCGCGTTCCTGCACCCGGCCGACGAGGTCGGCGACCAGCACGACCTGCTGACCGCGAACGTGCTGGCCCAGGCCGAGGCGCTGGCGTTCGGCAAGACCGCCGAGCAGGTCGCCGCCGAGGGCGTCGCGCCCGAGCTGGTGCCGCACCGCACGTTCCCCGGCAACCACCCGTCGACGACGTTCGTCGTCGAGAAGCTCACCCCCCGCACGCTCGGCGCGCTCGTCGCGCTCTACGAGCACAAGGTGTTCGTGCAGGGTGCGATCTGGCAGATCAACTCGTTCGACCAGTGGGGCGTCGAGCTGGGCAAGGCGCTGGCGCAGCGGATCGTGCCCGAGCTCAGCACCGACAGCGAGCTGTCGCACGACTCGTCCACGAACGCGCTGATCCGCCGGTACCGGGCGGCGCGCCGCAGCTGAACCCGAGCGGGGCCTCTCCGGTGGAGAGGCCCCGCGGGATTTCAGCGCGGGAACTTCGCGTCCGGGCCGGGCCGGACGCTCTCCGCGATCGACCGCAGCGTGTCGGCGGTCGCCAGCGGGTCGGTGGAGCCGGCCCGGATGGCGATCGTCATGCGGTCGTGGCCGGGCAGCGGGTGGAGGTACCACACGCTCGAACCGTCGCGGAACAGCGCGCCGCCGGGGGGCAACTTCACCGGGGCGGTCAGGTCCTCGTACCGCTGCCGCGCGGACGTCGCGTTCGAGGTGTTGAACCTCGTCAGCTCCGGATCGTCGCTCCGGGTCAGCAGGACGGTCATCCGGGCGCCGGTCGGCCCGGCCTCGCCGGTGTTGAGGGTGCCCGGCCACTCGGCCAGGCTCACCGGTTCGTCCGGCGCTCCGGCGTCGACGAGCACGAGCGTCGCCCGGGAGCCTCCGGCCTCGACCCGCCCCACCTCGGTCCCCGGCGGGAGCGTCATCCGGACGACGTCGGCGACCGGCTGCTTCTCGTCGGTGAGGTTCTCCGCGATCTCGACCAGGTCCGCCTCCGTGAGACCCATCGAGCCGCCCTCGTCGTTCGACGCCGCGATCCGCACCCACTGCCCGGCTCTGCGCTGGTACGTCAGCTCGCCGAACGGGCCCATCGACTCGGGCGGTTCGGTGCCGTACTTCGGATCACCCAACGCGTGCGTCGGCACCCAGTAGAGCGTCGCGTCCGCCCCGTCGACCTCGACGGCCCGCCGCTCGCCGGGCCCACGGCGCAGCTCCGGTTCGCGGCTCATGACGTCGACCGACAACCAGGCGCGGGGACTCGTCCGGTAGGAGTCGAATCCCCAGGTTCCCGGCCGCAGGTAGAGCACCCGCGGCTCGTCGAAACCGTCCGGTAGCCAGCCCGGGCGGATCGGCGCCGGGTCCGGCCACGGCGCGCGGCCGTCGGTGATCTGCAGGGTCCGGTCCTCGTCCGGGTGCCACACGACGGCCGTGCCGACGACCCCACCACCGACGATCAACGCGAGCGAGAGCACACCGGCGATCAACCGCCGGCGCCGCTGCCGCCGGCCGCGGTCGAGCACCGCGGTCATCAGCCCGTCGGCGCGGGGTGCGTCGGCGGCGCGGTGAGCCATCGTGGCCCGCAGCGCGCGATCCAGGTCGGTCATGACTCTCCTCTCACCGACTGCAGCACGGCGGCCGACTCGCGCAGGCGGGCCAGGCCGCGGCTGGCGTAGCCCCGGACGGTGTGCGCCGAACAGCCGATCAGCTCGGCGATCGCGGCGTCGTCGAGGTCGGAGTAGAAACGCAGGGTCAGCACCGCGCGCTGCTGACGCGGGAGGGTGGCCAGCGCGCTCCACAGCGCGTCCCGGTCGACGACCCGCTCGGCGTGGTCGTCCTGCGCCGTGGAGCGCCACACCGCGTCCCGGGCCGGGATCTCGTCCGAGGAGCGACGCCGCCGCCAGGACAGGTAGTGACGCAGCACCGCCTTGCGGACGTAGGCGCGCGGTTCCTCGATCCGCGCCCAGCGCCGGTGCACCTGGACCAGGGCCTCCTGGACGAGGTCCTCGGCCAGGTGGTGGTCGCCGGTCAGCACGTACGCGAACCGCAACAGCGTGGCGCCGTCGGCCTCCAGATAGGAGCCGAAGTCAGGTCTCATCGGCACGCTCTCCTCCCGTGTCGCGAGTTGAGACGCGGGAGGAGAGGCGATCCGCATGCCGGTCACCCGGAATTCTCAGCCGATCTTCGCGTCGACGCCCAGCCGTACGCTCTCCGCGAGCCGGCGCAGCGTACCGACGTCGGCGAGCGGGTCGGTCGTGTCCACCCGGATGACCACCGCGGCCCGCTCGCTCCCGGCGACCAGGTGCACGAACCACCGGATGGTGCCCAGGTCGAACACCCGGCCCTCCGGCCCGACCTCCGACGACGTCAGCGTTCCCCCCTGCCCCGTGATCTGCGGCAGGTTCCGCACGATCTCGCCGTCCTTGTCGACGACTTCGACGATCGCCCGGCGCTGCTGGGTGACGATGCGGCTGTCCGGCAGATCGTTGAGCGCCACCGCGGCGACGGGCGTCCGCTCGTCGACGAGCATCACCCGTGAATGCGATCCCGCGGCATCCACCCGCCCCCACGCGGTGCCGTCCGGGAGCGCCAGCCGGATCGTGTCGACGACCGGAGATTTCCGGTCGGTGAGGTGTCCTGCGACCGAGAACAGACGCAGCATCGCCCGGGCAAGGGTAGTGCCCACGTTCACCCCGACGATCCGGATCCATTGCCCGGGCTTGCGTTGATACGTCAGCTCGGCGAACGGACCGGTCGGATCGGGGGACGCCGGGTCCGGGGCCGCGAGGGTCGGGGGCAACCAGTAGAGCGTGCCCGGCACGCCGTCCACCGGAATGCTCTGCCGCTGCCCCGGCCCCGGGCGTACCGCGGGCCGGTAGCTCATCACCTGCACGGACAGCGCCGCCGACCCCGCACGCGACTCGATGTCCCAGACTCCCTGGCCGAGGTACTGGACGGCCGGCTTCGCGTACCCCTCGGGCCACCGGGTCACGCTGATCGGCGCCGGGGGTGGCGCCGCCGCCTTGCCCTCGGTGACCTGCAGCGTGCGGTTCTCCTCGGGGCGGTGCGTCAGCGCGACGCCGACGCCGCCGGCCAGCACCACCGCGACGACCGCCGCGATCCCGGCCAGCACCCGCCGGCGCCGGTCCCGGCGGGCCCGGCCGTGCACGGCCGACAGCAGGTCGGTGCCGGACGGCGCCCGGTCGGCGCGGCCGGCGTAGAGCGTGCGCAAGGCGGTGTCGAGCTCGTTCACGACGTCCTCCCGTTCCGGACGAAGGTCTCCGGCGCCGACTCGCGTAACCGGGCCAGCCCGCGGCTCGCGTAACCGCGGACGGTCACCGCCGAGCAGCCGAGCACGTCCGCGATCGCGGCGTCGTCGAGATCCTCGAAGAAGCGCAGGAAGAGCACCGCGCGCTGCTGACGCGGCAACGTGGCCAGCAGCGCGGCGAGCGCGTCCTGGTCGGCCAGCACGTCGGCGTGGTCGGCACTCGACGGCTCGTCGCGGCCGAACTCCGGCGCGGGTATCTCACCCGACGAGCGTCTCCGGCGCCAGGACAGGAACTGGCGCACCACCGCTTTGCGGACGTAGGCGCCCGGCTGATCGACCCGGTTCCAGCGGCGGTGGGTCCGGACCAGTGCCTCCTGGACCAGGTCCTCGGCGAGGTGGTGATCGCCGGTCAAGGCGTGCGCGAACCTCAGCAGCGCGGCGCCGTCGGCGGTCACGTACGAGTCGAACGACTCCATCGGCACGCGCCTCCTCCCGTGTCGTGGAGTAAGACGCGGGAGCAGGCGCGTGCCGTGGTCCGGGTCACCGCCCGGGTTTCACCGCCGCGTCCGGGCCGAGGCGGACGCTCCGCGCGACCTTGAGCAGCTCCGCTCCGGACATCACGCCGTCCTTCACCCGCACCACCACGAGCAGCTTCGGGTTGCTCGCCAGCCGGTAGAGCACGGTCGTCGACCCGTCGCGCCGGTACACCGACCCGTCCTCGGCGACCACCGGAGGCGACGGCCGCCGGGTGGTGCCGAACGAGCCGTCGCCGTCCGGGTCCTCCTCCGGGAGCGGGCTGAGCGGCGGCGCGAACTCGCTGATGTCGAGCGAGTCCTGCGGGACGACCGACACCGCCACCTGGGACGCGACACTGCCGTTGTGCCCGTTGGGCTGCTCGTTCTGGTCGACCGGACGCGCGGGGGCGTCCGCGTCGACGAACCCCGCGTAGACGCCGTAGTCCTCGTTCTTCAGCTGCCCCCACACGACGTTGCCCGGCAGTAGGCCCAGCTCGATCGCGTCGGGCAGCGTGCGGGGCTCGTCGCGCAGGCCGGTCGCGATCCGGATCAGGTCGGACTGGGTGATGCCGAGGTCGACGTCACCGGCGGAGTTCTGCACGATGATGCGGATCCACTGGCCGGGCTGCCGCTCGAAGATCAACTCGCCGTACGGGCCCTCCGCCTCGGGCGGCGTGTTGCCGTACGGCGGTGCCCCGGGTGCGTGCGTCGGCACCCAGTACAGCGAGTACTCGACGCCCCCCTGCGCGAGCGTCAGCAGCGTCCCCGGCTTGGTGCGTACGACCGGCTTCGCGGGCATGATCTGCACCTGCAGCGCGGCCATCCCCTCGTCGCGGCGGGTGTCCAGGCCCCACGCGTTCGGCCCGAGCAGCCGCACGGTCGGTTCCGGGAACCCCTTCGGCAGCCAGCCGGTGGACACCGGCGACGGCGGCGCGCTGCGGCTGCTGCCGGCCGGCATCGCCACCTGGAGCGTCTGCACCTGCTGCTCGTCGGAGCGCTCGGCGACCGCGACGATCGAAGTGCCCCCGAGCACGCCGGCCGCGAGCACCGCGACCGCCCCGACGATCAGGCGGCGGCGCCGGTCGGCCCGGCCGCGCCGGTGCACGGCGCTCAGCAGGCCCTCGGCCGATGGAGCGTCCTCGGCCAGGTCGTCCATCGCTCCGCGGAGCTGGATCTCCATATCGGTCATGGTGTTCTCCTCACTCCGCGTCGACGGTCTGGGCGGACCGGCGTAACCGGCTCAGCCCTTTGCTGGCATGGGCACGCACGGTGGTGGCCGAGCAGCCGATGAGCTCGGCGATCGTGGCGTCGTCCAGATCCTCGAAGAAGCGCAGGACGAGCACGGCACGCTGCTGGCGCGGCAAGGTCGCGAGCAGCCCGCGGAGCGCGTGCCGGTCGGTCACCTGCTCGGCGACGTCACGCTGGGCGGCGGTGCCCTCGAGCGTGGCGTCGGTGGGCCGTTCGCCGGACGAGCGGCGTCTGCGCCAGGACAGGTACTGCCGGAGCACGGCCTTCTTGACGTACGCGCCGGGCCGGTCGATGCGGCTCCAGCGCCGGTGCGCCTTGACCAACGCTTCCTGGACGAGGTCCTCGGCCAGGTGGTGGTCACCGGTGAGCACGTGCGCGAACCGCAGCAGGGCGGCGCCCTCCGCGGCAACGTAGGAGTCGAACGACTCCCCGTCAGATGTCATCAGTACGCCTCTCCTCCGATGTCGCCAGTAGGACGCCGGAGGAGAGGCGATCTGTTTACTCGAACAGCTTGGCCGCGGTGATGAGCGTCTGGACGATGCCGTAACCCAGCAGCACCGTCACCAGGAGCCAGGAGACCACCAGCCGGATCCGCTGCGTCTGCTCACTCATGCTTTTGCCTCCTCGGTCTCGGCGGTGGGCTCCGTCGGAGCCGACTTCTCGTGGTACTTCTCGGCCACCGGCCGGATCAGCAGGTTCGCGACGAACCCGACGGCCAGCACGCCCACCATGGTGAAGAGCGCCGGCCGGTACGCCGACGAGGTGAGCGAACCCGGCTCGCCCTGGGCGTCGAGGAAGCCGTTGATGATCAGCGGACCGGCGACGCCGGCCGCGGACCAGGCGGTCAGCAGCCGCCCGTGGATCGCGCCGACCTGGAACGTGCCGAACAGGTCACGCAGGTAGGCCGGCACGGTGGCGAAGCCGCCGCCGTAGAACGAGATGATGACGCCGGCCAGCAGCACGAACAGCCAGGTCGCGGAGTCACCGACCGAGGCCAGCAACACGTAGAGCAGGATGCCGACGCCGAGGTAGAGCATGTAGATGCGCTTGCGCCCGACGACGTCCGAGGTGGACGACCAGATGAACCGGCCACCCATGTTGAACAGCGAGAGCAACCCGACGAAGCCGGCCGCCGCGGACACCCCGACCGCCGACGCGTCGCCGTCCCGGAAGAAGTCCTGGATCATCGGGCTGGCCTGCTCGAGGATGCCGATACCGGCGGTGACGTTGCAGAACAGCACGATCCACAGCAGCCAGAACGACGGCGTCCTGATCGCGTTCGCGGCCGACACGCTGGCCGTGGTGACCATCGGCTTCGCCGCCACCGCGGCGGGGTCGAAGCCCTCCGGACGCCAGCCTTCCCGCGGCACCCGGATGTTGACGACGCCGAACATCATGATGACGAAGTAGACGATGCCGAGCGTCAGGAACAGCATGACCAGCGCGTGCCCGTCGGCGATCGACTTCGCGTCGGACGGGTCGTAGCCGGAGTCGTAGAACGACATCAGCTGACGCGACGCCGGGCTGGCGATCAGCGCGCCGCCGCCGAAGCCCATGATCGCCAGGCCGGTGGCCAGCCCGGGACGGTCGGGGAACCACTTGATCAGCGTCGAGACCGGCGAGATGTACCCGATGCCGAGGCCGATGCCGCCGAGGAAGCCGTAGCCGAGGTAGACCAGCCACAGCTGCTCGGTGGCGATGCCGAGCGCACCGACCAGGAAGCCGGTGCCCCAGAAGCACGCCGAGACGAACATTGCCTTGCGGGGCCCATTCGTCTCCACCCAGGTGCCGGCGACGGCGGCGGAGAGGCCGAGCATGACGATCGCGATGCTGAAGATGATGCCGATCGCGGTCTGGCTCACGTCGAAGTGGGCGACGAGCGAGTTCTTGTAGACGCTCGTGGCGTACGCCTGCCCGATGCAGAGGTGCACGGACAGCGCCGCCGGCGGGATGAGCCAGCGGCTGAACCCCTCCGGGGCCACCGTGTGGCGGCGATCAAGTGCGGACAAAAAAGACACGGCGCCCTCCGCAGCGAAGTTGGGCTATCCGGGTAAACCGGTGATACTTGTTGGTTTCAGTGTGCAACCCTGCCCGATCTACGCAGCGTTAATCAGATCGAGCGTTGAACGGCCCGATCCGCGCGCCGAACGGCTACCGCCGCTGGCCGCGCAGCGCGGCGCGCAGATCGTCGGCCAGGTCCGGTGGCGGCCAGTCACCGGTCACCAACCCCTCGTGCAGCGCGCCCCGCAGCACCTCGCTGAACAACGCGTAGTGCGGCGACCGCGGCCGGGGCCGCGCGCGTTCGAGCGACTCCAGCAGCGCCGCCGCGTACCGGTAGTTCTTCCGGACCTCGGCGTCCTGGTAGACGACCTTGCGGGTGGCCGCGAAGCCGCCGCGCTCGAACAGGATCTGCTGGCTGCGCGAGTCGGTGAGGAAGCCGATCAGCGCCCGCGCCGCGCGGGGGTGCTCGCTGCGCCCGGCGACCGCGAGGTTCTGCCCGCCCAGGACGCTCGGCCACGGCAGCGCCGACACCGCGTAGCGGGAGTCCTTCTCCGCCCGGCCGGACTCCCGGTCCTGCTCCTCCAGGGCCCGGTAGGCCACCGGCCAGTTGCGCAGGTACATCGCCTGGTCCTGCAGGAACGCGGAGGTGCTGTCGGCCTCGGAGTACCCGACCGAGCCCGGGAAGATCCGCTTCGGGTCGGTCTTCAGGCCGTCGACCAGGTAGTTGAGGCCGGCCTGGGCGGCGCGGGAGTCGACCCTCACCTCGCCGTCCTCGTCGACGATCTCCCCGCCGGCCGCCCACACCATCTCCAGCGCGTTGACCGTCAGGCCCTCGTAGTCGCCGAGCTGGGTCACCAGACCGGCCTGCGGGCCGGCCTTCTGCAGCGCGTTGCCTTTGAAGAGCATGTCCAGGCTGCCGGTGAACGACGTCCAGGAGGGCGGCTCGGACGGCAGGTAGTCCTTGCGGCGGTAGAGCAGCGCGGCGTCGGTGTTGAACGGCAACGCCCAGACCCGGTCGTCGTACTCGCAGGTGCTCAGCGGGCCGGCCAGGAACGCGGCCCGGTCGACGGTGTCGTCGGCGATCCGGCGCAGCAGCCCGGCCTCGGCGAACTCCGGCAGCCAGGCGACGTCGAGGTTCAGTACGTCGACGGCCGGACCGTCACCGCCGGCCCGGGCGAGCATCTCGCCGCGCTCGGCGTCGGCGATGCTGCGGATCTCCTCGATGCGCACCCGGTGGTCGGGGTGCAGGGCGTTCCACTCGTCGATGAGCTGCTGCCGCTGGTCGCCGACGCTGTCGTCCTGGCCGCTGAGCAGGACGAGCTCGCCGTCCTCCCAGGTGGAGTCGATCAGGCGCGGGACCGCGTACACCGTGGTCGCCGCCAGGAGCACCCCGATCAGGACGCCCGCCACCAGACCCGACCGGCCGCGGTGCTCGTCCACCCACGACCGCCCGGCCCGGTACCACTCCCCCAGCCCGGAGACGTACCGCCGATCAGTTCCCACCCCGGCCCCCTCTCACCGCGTCGAACAGGCCCACCAGCGCGGGCGCCAGCGTCGGGCTCGCGGCGTCGACGCACTCCCCGCCGGTGGCGGTCGTCAGCGTGTGCAACGCCGGTCCGGCGCAGCTGGCGTCGCCCATCGCGACGACCGACACCCGGATCCCGGCGGCGGAGGCGTCCGCGCGCAGCCGGTCGGGCGTGGGACGCCCCGGAGCGGTGTCGGTGTCCTCGCCGTCGGTGATCACGATGAGCGTGACGGTCCGGTCCCCGGAGGAGCCGTCCAGCCCGGCCAGCCCGGCCTCGATCGCCCGGTAGAGCGGGGTGCCGCCCTGCGCGCGGACCGCGTCCAGCCGCACCATCGCCTTCCCGAGCGCGCCGGGGTCGCGCTTCTCGACCGGGAGCAACCGGTCGGGCGGGATCCGGGTGCTCGAGAAGCCCCACACGCCGACCTCGTCGTCCGGCGCCACCTGCGGGGCCGCCGCGCGCAACGCCTGGCGGGCGGCGTCGAGCCGGGTCCACTCCGCGGTCTGGCCGGAGTTGCGCCGCGAGGCCGTGCTCACCGCGTCGCCCATCGACCCCGACGTGTCCAGCAGCACGAGCGTCCGCGCCTGCGGTTTGGCGTTGTCGTATCGGGTGCGCGCCTCGAGGACCTGCTGGGCCGACGGGCTGGTGCGCTCGAACAGCGCGGCGGCGTCGGCGCCCCACTTCCCGGTCAGCGGCTCGGACACCGGTACCGCGCCCTTGCCGTCCGACGCGGGGCGCAGCCCGGCGTCGATCAGCGCCTGCCGCCCACTCTCCGAGGTCAGCCACGTCTTCCAGGCCCGGATCAGCTTCGCCGGTTTGGTCGTGCGGTCCGGCCAGCGCAGCTCGACGAACGGGTGGTCGAGGCTCCCGGTGCCGGTGGGGTACACCGCCACCAGCTGCTTCGCCTCGTCGAGGCGCTGGCCGGTGCTGTCGCGCTCCTCCAGCGGGCAGTTGTCGCCCAGCGGCCGGCCCTGGTTGTAGCGGACGAGCTGCTGCTCGGTGACGATCATCGCGCTGGCGACGTCCGTGCGCTCGCGCCGCTGGCAGAGCAGCGCGAGCGCGTCACCGGCGGTGTACCGGCCGCGGCCGAACGCGAGACCGATCTGGCGCTCGACCCGCTGGACCGCGTCGGCCCGCTGGTCGGGAGCCGGCCCGACGCTGCGGTAGACGAACTCGGTGGCGATCTCGCCGGTCGCCGAGCGGGGCGGCCCCGGGCGCAGGACCGGGACGCCCTGCTTCTCGGCCTCGGCCAGCACGCCGGCCCAGGAGCGCTGCCGCCACCGGTCGGGGCTCCGCGCGAACACACCCCTCGGGACGCCGAGAACGACCGGGGTGACGCCGAGCGACGGCACCCGCGCCGGGATCAGCGTGCCGTCACCCCCGGTCAGGGCCCGGACCCTGGCGACGTCGACGCTCGTGTCGGGCAGCCAGACGTCCGGGCGGGGGCCGAACGCGCCGAGGCTCTCGCTGGGCCAGCCGTTGGCCAGGCCGCCGCTCACGACCCCGTACTCCCGGTCGGCCTCGCGGGCGTCGTCGATCGGGGCCGCGCCGGTGTCGGCCGCGTAGACGTAGAGGTCGGCCGCGGGGCACCCGTCGTGCTCGGCCGCGCTGGCCCGCTCGTAGGCGCGTGCGAGCTCGGACACCGGCGCGAGGCCCTCGGCGCTGGTGAGCACGCGCAGCGTGGGGGGCGGGCTGCAGCCGTACATCCAGAAGTAGACCGCGTCGCGTACCTGCGGGATCGAGATCCCGACCAGGAGCGCGACGAGGACCACCAGCGCCGGCAGCACGAACGACGGCAGCCGCGTCCGGCCCTTCGCCACCGGCCTCCCGACCGGCTCCGGATCGGGATCCGGCACGGAACCGGGACCGGGCTCCGGGGCGGGGTCCGGATCCGGGTCGGAGGGACCGGCGGCGATCGCGCGGGAGGCGGTGACCTTCTCCTGGACCCGGCGGATCGCCGCGTCCATCGCCTCGGTCGCGGCGACCCCGCCGATCATCGCCGTCACACCGAGCAGAACCCACGCGAACGCCGAGTCGGGCAGGTCGGTGGCCGCCGCCGGGCCCCCGATCGCGCAGGTCGCGAGGCCGAACGCGACCAGGTACCGCCAGTACAGCCGATCCTTCTCCGGACCCGACCCGTCCCCACTCGTCACGGCATCCTCCTTGATAACCGTGGGTCACCAGGGTAGGACGCGCGGTCAACGCGCGGGTGCTCCGTAGTGGATCCGGTGGCGTCCGGGTACCACCGGATCGTGTCAGTGTTTGGTGCCGCTGCGGGTGAAGTCGGCCGGGATCACCAGGTCGTCGGGCGTCAGATGATGGATCGACGACTTGCCGAGACCGTAGAGCGTCTCGCTGATGCCGTCGCGGATGATCACCAGGACGTTGTTCACGCCCTTCTCCCCGTTCGCCCCCATCCCCCACAGGTACGCCCGGCCGATCAGCACCGCACGAGCCCCGAGCGCGAGCGCCTTCACGACGTCGCTCCCGCGCCGGATCCCTCCGTCGAGCAGCACCTCGATCTGGTCGCCGACCGCGTCCGCGACCGCCGGGAGCAGGCGGATCGTCGCCGGCGTCGAGTCGAGGTTGTTGCCGCCGTGGTTCGACACCGAGATCGCGGTGGCGCCGATGTCGACCGCGCGCCGGGCGTCGTCGGGGTGGGTGATGCCCTTGATCATGAACGGCCCGCCCCACTGCTCACGCAGCCACTGCAGGTCGTCCCAGGTGGGGGCCGGGGTCTGGATCCACTGGCCGTAGGCGCCGAAGAACGTGGGCACCTCCTCGCCCGGCAGCACCAGGTTCGGCACGCCGAGGTCGGGCAGCGCGCCGCTGCGGATCCAGCGGTAGAGGTACCCGGGGCGCGCCGCCACCGGGAACGCGTACTTGCGGACCGCCTCGGCGTTGATCCGCTCGGGGATGAACGGGCTGCCCCAGTCGCGGCGGGAGTCGAAGACCCAGTCGAGCGTGACGATCAGGCCCTTCGCGCCGGCCGCGCGGGCCCGCTCGGCGCGGGCGAGCATGGCGTCCCGGCTGCCGACCCAGTACGACTGGAAGAAGAGCTTCTCGTTCTCCTTGATGACCTCCTCGATCGGCTTGGACG
This sequence comes from Cryptosporangium arvum DSM 44712, assembly GCF_000585375.1. Classification (NCBI taxonomy): domain Bacteria; kingdom Bacillati; phylum Actinomycetota; class Actinomycetes; order Cryptosporangiales; family Cryptosporangiaceae; genus Cryptosporangium; species Cryptosporangium arvum. The sequence continues at coordinate 3,058,998 of NZ_KK073874.1, read as the reverse complement.
CGAACGAGGACAGGCCCATCGCGGTACCGAGCTGCGACGCGGCCTTGGCCACCGCGACCTCGCCGTCCGGGTCGACGGCCTGGACACCGGTCGGGGAGATGAGTACCGGGAACGCGATCTGCTGGCCCATCACGGTGGTGGACAGCTCCCGGCTGGCCGGCAGGTCGGCGATGCGCGGACGGAATCCGAGCTCGCGGAAGGCGTTGACGTTGTCGTCCATCGTCGCGCCGGCCTCGGCACCGCCCAGCAGCGCGAGGTAGACCGGCTTCGGCAGCCGCTTCTTCGCCCGCCGCTGCGCTTCCGCGACGGTCTCGAACCAATCCCTGGTGCTCGCCATGTGTCTTCGGCTCTCGACTCGGTGACGCGGCCACACTGCCCGCGCCGGGGGTGTTCCCCCCACCCTACGGGCCTTACGTCACTCGGTGCCAGAAGTAGTGGCGCACAAAACGACGAACCCCGCGCGAGAGCGCGGGGTCCGACGGACGCGACGTCACGGCGAGCGGAGGTCGGACACCTCCGAGGAGAGCTCCTGGGCGACCGCGGAGTCCTCGCCGAGCTCGGCCGCGAGCTCGTGGCTCAGCGCCTCCAGCTCGGCCCCGCCGGCCATCAGCGCGGTGAGCTCCGGCAGCGTGATCTCCGACTTCGGGTGGTCGCCCATCGACCGGCCCCGGCGCAGCAGCATGAACCGGTCCCCGACCGGATAGGCGTGGTGCGGGTTGTGGGTGATGAACACGACGCCCAGACCGCGGTCGCGGGCCCGCGCGACGTAGCGCAGCACCACCCCCGACTGCTTCACGCCCAGCGCCGCCGTCGGCTCGTCCAGGATCAGCACCCGCGCGCCGAAGTACACCGCCCGCGCGATCGCGACGCACTGCCGCTCACCGCCGGAGAGCGTGCCGATCGGCTGGTCGACGTCACGCAGGTCGATGCCCATCGCGGCCAGCTCGGACTTCGTCGTCTTCTTCATGAGCCCGGTGTCCAGCCGCCCGAACCTGCGGGTGGGCTCCGACCCCAGGAAGAAGTTGCGCCACACCGGCATCAGCGGCACGACCGCCAGGTCCTGGTAGACCGTCGCGATGCCCAGCGCCAACGCCTCCCGCGGCGAGGCGAAGTGCCGCTCCTCGCCGTCGACGACCAGGCGGCCGTCGGAGTGCGGATGCGCCCCGGACAGGATCTTGATGAACGTCGACTTCCCGGCGCCGTTGTCACCGAGCACGCACGTCACCTCACCGGCGTGCACGGACGTCGACACGTCGGCCAGCGCGATGATGTTGCCGTAGCGCTTGCCGATCTTCTCGACTTCGATCAGGGGTGTGCTCATCGGGATCGCTCCGCTCGGCGTCGGACCGCTTCGTTCAACAACACCGCACCCAGCAGCATGACGCCGAGGAACGCCTTGAGCCAGTTGTTGTCCCAACCGGCGTAGACGATGCCCTGGTTGACCATGCCGTAGATCAGCGCACCGAGCGCCGCCCCCACCGCCGAGCCGTAGCCGCCGGTGAGCAGGCACCCGCCCACCACCGCGCAGATGATGTAGATGAACTCCTGCCCGACGCCGGTGTTCGACTGCACCGTCGACGTCGTGAACAGCAGCAGCATGCCGACCAGCCAGCCGGCCCCGGCGCTGGTCATGAACAGCCCGATCTTCGTGCGGGCCACCGGAACGCCCACCTGCCTGGCCGAGGTCTGGGCCCCGCCGACCGCGAAGATCCAGTTGCCGACCCGGGTCTTGAGCAGCACCCAGGTGGCCACCGCGGTGACCAGGATCCACCAGAACACCGACGCGTACACCCGGCCGCCGGCCACGGTGGCCGCCGAGCCGAACACGGAGTGCGGCTGCGAGTAGAACGGCACGTTCGCCATGCCCTGGATCGCGACCTGCCCGATGATCGCCTTCACCGCCGCCAGGTCGATGCCCTGCAGGACGAAGAACGTCCCCAGCGTGACGATGAAGCTCGGCAGCCCGGTACGCATCACCAGCAACCCGTTGAGGAAGCCGACGGCCAGCGCCAGGACCAGCGACACCAGCATTGCCGCCCAGATGTTCAAGCCCCACTGCGTGGTCATCACGCCGACCGCGAGCCCGGTGAACCCGGTCATCGCACCGGCCGAGAGGTCGAACTCCCCGCCGATCATCAGCAGCGCGACCGCGACCGCCATGATGCCGATCGTCGATGCCGACCGGAGCCAGGTCGACGCGCCCGACGCCGTCGCGAACGTGTCCGTGGCCACGGCGAAGAACACGAACACCGCGACAGCGGCGACGAGCGCACCGACCTCGGGCCGCTTCAGGACGCGCCCGAGAGCGCTCCCCGAAGCGACCCGTTCGTCCGCGGCGACAGCCGTCACCGGGTGCCCTTGGCCGCGAACTTGCCGACCGCGTCCGCGTTCTCCTTGGTGATGAACGCCGGACCGGAGTACACCGGCTGGCCACCGCCGAAGTCGTTGCCGTTGATGCTCTTGAGGTAGAGCGCGGTCACGGCGGCGTAGCCCTGCACGAACGGCTGCTGGTCGACCGCGAACTCGATCTTGCCGTCCTGGATGTTCTTGATGACGTCGGCGGAGAGGTCGAACGTGGCGACCTTCGCCGACGACCCCGCCTCCCCGACCGCGCTCACCGCGTCGATCGCGTACTGGCCGCCCAGCGTGAGCACACCGTCGATCGTCTTGTCGGCCTGCAGCTTCGAGGTGATCGTCGCCTGCACCGCGTTGTCGTCGGTGCCGTCGACCTGCAGGTTCGTCACCTTGCCGCCCATCGTCGCGGTCACCGCCTTGCACCGCTCCTCGAGCCCGACGTTGCCGGCCTCCTGGATGACGCAGAGCGCGTTCTTCCAGCCCGCGGTCTTGAGCCTGGCGCCGACCGCGTTGCCCGCGATCTCCTCGCTCTGACCGATGTGGGTCATCGCGCCGAACTCTTTCCACTTGTCGATGCCGGAGTTGATCGTGATCACCGGGATCCCGGCGGCGACCGCGTTCTTCACCGACTGCTCGAGCCCGTCGGGGTTGGCCATCGAGACGATGACGCCGTCGACCTTGTCGGCCACCGCGCCGTCGACGAGCTGCGACTGCTTGGCCGGGTCGGCGTCCGAGGAGTACTCAACTTTCACGCCGTAGTCCTTGCCCGCCCGCTCGGCACCGGATTTGACCCGGTCCCAGAACGCGTCACCGGGCGCACCGTGCGTGACGATCGCGTACGTGAGGTCCAAATCGCTCGCTTCGTCGGCGCCCTTCTCCTGACCGGTGCCACTGCACCCGGCCACGGCGAGGAACAGACCGACGACCACTCCGGCGACGGCGAACTTCTTCATTGAGTTCTCCTGGGGGCGACGCATGGGGGTCGATCGTTGGGGAGTGTGGTAGACCCCACAGCCCGTGTCAACAGAACATAATGTCCTGACAAACTATTGACGCCATTCCGGCGTCCGCCCTAGCGTTTTCCCCGGCACCGACGCCGCGCCCCACCGCGGCACCGCCGACCGCGACGGAGGCAGCATGACTCGGAGCGCTTTCGCCGACAGTCTCACCGAGGTCACCGAGATCAGAGCCCGCGAACCCGGCCGGGTCGCCGCGCTGCTGGCCGCTCGCCGGACCCGCCCCACCCTCCCCGCCGACGGCCGGCTCATGCTCCTGGCCTGCGACCACCCGGCGCGCGGGGCGCTGGCGGTCCGGGGCCGCCCGGACGCGATGGCCGATCGCGGCGACATGCTCGCCCGCGTCCGCACGGCGCTGCGCCGGCCGGGCGTCGACGGGCTGCTCGCCACCGCCGACGTCCTCGACGACCTGCTGCTGCTCGGCGCGCTCGAGGACAAGGTCGTCATCGCGTCGATGAACCGCGGTGGCCTGCTCGGCAGCGCGTTCGAGGCCGACGACCGGATGACCGCCTACGACGTCCGGACGGTCGTCGAGGCCGGGTTCAACGGGGCCAAGATGCTGCTGCGCGTCGACCTGGACGACCCGGCCTCGGTGGCGACGCTGGAGACCTGCGCGCGGGCGATCACCGAGCTGAGCCGCGCGGGGCTGCTCGCGATGGTCGAGCCGTTCCTGTCCCGGCGGGTCGACGGCAAGCTCGTCAACGACCTCTCCCCCGACGCCGTGACCCGGGCCGTGCACATCGCCCAGGGCCTCGGCGCGTCCAGCGCGTACACCTGGATGAAGCTGCCGGTGGTGCCGGACATGGACCGGGTCATGGCGGCGACCACGCTGCCCACGCTGCTGCTCGGCGGCGACCCGACCGCCCGGCCCGACGAGACCTACGCCGAGTGGGCGAAGGCGCTCGCGCTGCCGTCGGTGCGCGGGCTGGTCGTGGGGCGCGCGCTGCTCTATCCCCCCGACGACGACGTCGTGACCGCGGTCGACACGGCCGTGTCGCTGGTGAGGTCGGTCGCATGAGCACCTGGTTCCGCCCCGCGGGTACCGCGGCCGCCGACGGGTACGACGTCGTCGTGACGCCCGAGAACGCCGGCTGGGGCTACTCGTCGCTGCGCGTGCTCAGCGTGTCCCGATCCCTCGCGACGGGCGCGGAGGAGATGCTCGTGGTTCCGCTGGACGGCGGGGCGACGGTCACGGTCGGCGAGGAGTCGTTCCGGCTCGACGGCCGGGCGGACGTCTTCGCCGGGCCGACCGACTTCGCCTACCTGCCGATCGGAACGACCGCGCAGCTCGCGGTGGAGGGGCGGGTGGCGCTCTGCGGAGCGCGGACCGACGTGTCCCTTCCGTTCCGGTACGGCCCGGCCGGCGACGTGCCGGTGGAGCGGCGTGGCGCCGGCTCGGCGAGCCGGCTGGTACGCAACTTCGGCACGGTCGGGGTCTTCGAGACCGGCGCGCTGATCGCGTGCGAGGTCGTCACCCCGGACGGCAACTGGTCGAGCTACCCCGCCCACAAGCACGACGAGGCCACCGCCACCGAGTCCGCGCTCGAGGAGATCTACTACTTCGAGATCGCGGCCGGGCCGGCGGGCGAGCCGGGCTTCGGCTACCACCGCACGAGCAGCTCGGCCGCGGGCGGGATCGACGTGCTCGCCGAGGTCCGCGACCGGGACACCGCGCTGGTCCCCTACGGCTGGCACGGCCCGTGCATCGCCGCGCCCGGCTTCGACATGTACTACCTCAACGTCATGGCCGGGCCGGGCGCCGAGCGCGCCTGGCTGATCTCCGACCACCCCGACCACGCCTGGGTGCGCGGCACCTGGGCCGGCCAAGCCATCGATCCCCGGCTGGAGGGCAGGCGATGAAGCTCACCGTCGCACAGGCCACCGTACGGTTCCTCGCCGCGCAGTACTCCGAACGTGACGGCGTCCGGCAGCGGCTGATCGCCGGGTGCCTCGGCATCTTCGGCCACGGCAACGTCGCCGGGCTCGGCCAGGCCCTGCTGCAGGATCCCGACCTGCTCCCGTACGTCCTCGGCCGCAACGAACAGGCGATGGTGCACACCGCGGTCGCCTACGCCCGGATGAAGGACCGCCTGCAGACCTACGCGGTGAGCACCAGCATCGGCCCGGGCGCGACGAACATGATCACCGGCGCGGCGCTCGCGACCGTCAACCGGCTGCCGGTGCTGCTGCTGCCGGCCGACACGTTCGCCGACCGCAGCGCCGCGCCGCTCCTGCAGGAACTCGAGGTGCCCTGGTCCGGCGACGTCACGGTCAACGACGCGTTCCGCCCGGTCTCGAAGTACTTCGACCGCGTCCACCGCCCCGAACAGCTCCCGGCCGCGCTGCTCGCGGCGATGCGCGTGCTCACCGACCCGGCCGAGACCGGCGCGGTGACGATCTGCCTCCCGCAGGACGTGCAGGCCCAGGCGTTCGACTGGCCGGACGAGTTCTTCGCCGACCGGGTCTGGCGGGTCGCGCGTCCGGTGCCGGAGCCGGGCGATCTGGCCGAGGCCGGGGCGCTGATCCGCTCCGCGCGTCGTCCGCTGATCGTCGCCGGCGGCGGGGTGGGTTACTCCGGTGCCCACGCGGCGCTGGCCCGGTTCTGCGAGTCCACCGGCATCCCGGTCGGTCTCACCCAGGCCGGCAAGGGCGCCCTGCCGTTCGACCACGAGCAGTGCCTGGGCGCGATCGGCTCCACCGGGACGGCCGCCGCCAACACGATCGCCGCCGAGGCCGACCTCGTGATCGGCGTCGGCACGCGCTACTCCGACTTCACGACGGCGTCGCGGACGGCGTTCGGCGCGGACGGCGTCCGCTTCGTGAACGTGAACGTGGCCGGTCTCGACGCGGTGAAGCACGCGGGGCTGGCCGTCCGCGCGGACGCACGGACCACCCTCGAGGCCCTCGCCGGGCTGGAGTACACGGTGGCCCCGGAGTACCGCGCGGAGTACACCCGGCTCGACGCCGAATGGAACGCGCGGGTCCGTGCGGCCTACGACACCGAGGAGCTGACCCAGAGCGCCGTGATCGGCGCGGTGAACGACCTCTCCGACCCGCGTGACGTCGTGGTGTGCGCCGCCGGGTCGATGCCCGGTGACCTGCACAAACTCTGGCAGACGCGGGACGCGAAGGGCTACCACGTCGAGTACGGGTACTCCTGCATGGGCTACGAGATCGCCGGCGGCCTCGGCGTGGCGCTGGCCTGCCCCGACCGCGACGTGTTCGTGCTGGTCGGCGACGGGTCCTACCTGATGATGGCGACCGAGCTGGTCACCGCGCTGCAGGAGGACCTCAAGGTCATCGTGGTGCTGGTGCAGAACCACGGGTTCGCCTCGATCGGCGCGCTGTCGGAGTCACTGGGGTCGCAGCGGTTCGGCACCCGCTACCGCTACCGGACGAAGTCCGGCCGGCTCGACGGTGACCTGCTCCCCGTCGACCTGGCCGCCAACGCCGCCAGCCTGGGCGTACCGGTGGTCCGGGTCGAGGACCGGGCGGCGCTGGCCGACGCGATCGCGGCCGCGAAGGCGTCGGCCACCAGCACGCTCATCCACGTCGAGACCGACCCGTTCCACAACGGCGCACCCGACACCGGGGCCTGGTGGGACGTACCGGTGAGCGAGGTCTCGACGCTCGACTCCACCCAGGCCGCCTACCGGACCTACGCCGAGCACAAGGCCACCCAACGCACGTATCTCCACCCGACGGAGGCCTCATGATCACCATTGGTTCCGCGCCCGACTCATGGGGCGTCTGGTTCGCCGACGACCCGGCGCAGACCCCGGCCGACCGCTTCCTGGCCGAGGTGAAGGCCGCCGGTTACGACTGGATCGAGCTCGGCCCCTACGGCTACCTCCCGAACGACCCGGTCGCGTTGACCGAGGCGCTGGAAGCCCACGGCCTGCGGGTCTCGGCCGGCACGGTGTTCTCCGCGCTGCACCGCCCCGACTCCTGGGACGCGGTCTGGCGGCAGGTCACCGACGTCGCGTCGCTGACCAGGGCGGTCGGCGGGCAGCACATCGTCGTCATCCCGGATCTCTACCGGCACCACAAGACCGGCGAGAACCTGGAGAGCCCGACGCTCACCGACGCGCAGTGGACCAAGCTCACGACCGACACGAACGAACTCGGCCGGCGGATCCTCGACGAGTACGGGCTGACGCTCCAGTTCCACTCGCACGCCGACAGCCACATCGGGTACCAGCGCGACATCGAGCGCTTCCTCGCCGACACCGACCCGGCCTACGTCAACCTGTGTCTGGACACCGGGCACGTGGCCTACTACGGCGGCGACAGCCTGGAGCTGATCGGGCGCTACCCGGAGCGGATCGGGTACCTGCACCTCAAGCAGGTCGACCCGGAGATCGCCAAGCAGGTGGAGGCCGAGGACCTGGTGTTCCCGGAGGCGGTGCGGCGCGGGGTGATGTGCGAGCCGCCGAACGGCGTCCCCGACCTGGGCGCGGTGCTCGACGCGGTCGGGACGCTCGGGCGCGACCTGTACGCGATCGTCGAGCAGGACATGTACCCGTGCGAGCCGGAGCGCCCGCTGCCGATCGCGCGGCGCACCCACACGTATCTGGCCGGGTGCAGCGGAGCTCCGGTGTCGATCGGCGCCCCGTCATGAGCGACCTGAGGGTCGCCGTGCTCGGCGTCGGGGTGATGGGCAGTTATCACGCGGCGGCGCTCGCGGAGCGCATCGCCCACGCCCGGGTGACCGTGGTGTCCGACGCCGACGGCCCCCGCGCCGAGCGGGTGGCCCGCGCGGTCGGCGCGCGGGTGGAGGCCGATCCGCTCGCCGCGATCGACGCCGCCGACGTGGACGCGGTCGTGATCGCGTCGCCGGGGTTCGCGCACGAGGCGCAGGTGCTGGCCTGCCTCGACCGGCGGATCCCGGTGCTCTGCGAGAAGCCGCTGACGCTCACCGCGGACACCGCGTACCGGATCGTGGAGCGGGAGGCGACGCTGGCGACGCCGCTGGTGCAGCTCGGCTTCATGCGGCGCTTCGACGCGGAGTACGCGGCGCTGCGCTCGCTGGTGGCCTCGGGCGAGCTGGGAGCGCCGCTGCTGCTGCACTGCGTGCACCGCAACCCCGCGCAGTCCGACGCGTTCACCTCCGAGATGATGATGCGTGACTCGGTGGTGCACGAGGCCGACGTGGCGCGGTTCCTGCTCGACGAGGAGATCGTCGCGGTCACCGTGAAGCGTCCGCGGGCCTCCCGGGAGGCGCCGCCGGGCGTCAGCGACCCGATGCTGGTGCTGATGGAGACCGAGTCGGGCCGGCTCGTCGACGTCGAGATCTCCGGGCGCAGCCGGGTGGCGTACGAGGTGCGCACCGAGCTGGTGGCCGAACACGGGAACGCGATGATCGGCCTGGACGGCGGCCCGCTGGTGGCCAGAACGGGCGGCGTGCGGGGCCGGGTGCAGACCGCCGGGTTCATCGAACGGTTCGCGACCGCGTACGACACCGAACTGCAGCGCTGGGTCCGGGCCGCGCGGCGGGGCACGGTCGACGGCCCCGGCACCTGGGACGGGTACGCGGCGGTGGCGGTGTGCGCCGCGGGCGTCGAGGCGGTGCGTACCGGCGCCCGCGTGCCGGTGGAGCTGGCCCCCCGCCCGGTCCGCGCGGCGGCCTAGTGGGTGACCGGTAGCTCCCCGGCGACGACCACGCGGTTGCGGCCGGCGTTCTTGGCCCGGTAGAGGCACTGGTCGGCCCGGACCGTGAGCTCGTCGGGCGTCGCCGCGTGGTCGGGGAGCAGCGCCACCCCGATCGAGGCGGTGACCAGCAGTTCGGTGCGGTCGTCGAGCCGGAACGACTCGCCGCCGACCGCGTCACGCAACCGTTCGCCGAGCCGCGCCGCCCCGGCGCGGTCGGTGGGGGCCACCAGCAGCGCGAACTCCTCGCCGCCGTAGCGCGCGACGACGTCGCCGGCCCGCGCGCACTCCCGCAGCCGGCGGGCCACCTCGCGCAGCACGGTGTCCCCCGCTTTGTGCCCGTAGCGGTCGTTGACGGTCTTGAAGTGGTCGACGTCGACGAGCAGCACACCCATCGGCGAGCCGAACCGCGCGGCCCGCTCGGCCTCCAGCGCGAGGTTCTCCTCGAAGAACCGGCGCGTACGCAGCCCGGTCAGCGTGTCGGTGATCGCGATCCGCCGCTGCTCCCGGAGCAGGACGCCCATCCGGAACATCACCAGCACGAACAGCACGGCGCAGGTGGCGGTGACGACCGGAACGTGCAGATCGCCGTCCCGCAGGTACTGCACGAACTGGGCCGCGGGCGCCAGCAGCGACACCCCACCGAGCAGCACCAGCCGGCGACCGGTACCGGACCGGGGCGCGTCGGCCGAGGGCCGCCCGACCGAGACCATCGACGGGTGGGTGGCCGCCGCGGCCAGCGCGATCGCGGCCGCGATCCAGAGCGGCTCGGTCCACCCGAGGAACCGGTAGGTGCCGTTCGCGAGGCTGAGCAGGTAGGCGGTGTCGGCGGCCAGCCAGCAGGTGGCGAAGCCGCCGAGCAGCCCCAGCGACACGCTGCGCTGCCCGCCGCCGAACCAGATCCGCATGCCGACCGCGAGCAGGATCAGGTCACCGACCGGATAGGCCGCGTACAGCACGAGCAGCGCGACGTCGGGCGAGTCCCGGATCAGCGGCGAGATCACGAAGATCCACGACAGCAGGGCGCTGGCGACCACGATGATCGCGACGTCGACGAGCGTCACGTCGGTGCGCCACCGGAACGCGTCGTGCCGGGTGGACCGGTGGACCCAGAGCAGCGCGACCGCGAACCAGAGCGGGTAGCGCGCGAGGAAGAACAGGTCCGGCGGACCGGGGAAGTCCCACGCCCGGTCGAACAGGTACCCGCCGTAGAAGAGACAGTCGGCGATGACGGCCAGCGACTGCGCACCGGCCAGGAACAGCCACGGGAGCGGCCCGGGCGGACGGTGGCGCAGGACCCCGCGGAGCACCAGGACGGCCCCCGCGCCGTCGGCGACGAGCACGACCGAGACCCGGACCCACTCGTTGCCGAGCAGATAGATCCCGAAGAGGACTCCGATCACCGCGAGCACCACTGCGGCGACCCGCCGCGAGTCCCCCACGCGCACCTCCCGCAACTCCTGTAACCGCAGTCGGGGGCCTTGGGAATCCCATCGGATCCGAATGAGCCGATCTGAGCGTTGCCGCGCGCCGATCAGTACGGTTGGGCCGGTGGAGCCGACCGTGTACTCGCTGGAGAGCGCTCTGGTCGACGTCGCCATCGACGTTCCCGCGCTGCCCGAGCGGGGAGGCGACGTCGTCGCCACCGGAACCCGGATCCACGCGGGTGGTGGCTTCAACCTCGCGTCGGCCGTGGCGCGGCAGGGTGTCCGCTGCGTGTACGCCGCGCCGGTCGGCGCCGGTCGGTACGGCGAGGTGATCCGGGCCGCGCTGAGCGCCGAGGGCGTCACCGCGACCGCGTTGCCGCGCACCCACGGCGACTCCGGTTTCGCGGTGGCGCTGGTGGAGCCGGACGGTGAGCGGACGTTCGTCACGAGCGCGGGGGTCGAGTCGGCGCTGACCGTCGAGGACCTGGCGAAGATCGAGCCCGCGCCCGGCGACGCGGTCGTGGCGTCGGGCTACGACCTGGCGTATCCCGACACCGGGCCGGTGCTGGCCGGGTGGCTGCCGACGTTACCGGCCGGGGTGCTGGTGGCGCTGGATCCGGGGCCACTCGTGCTCGAGGTGCCGGCCGAGCGGTGGGCGCGGGTGGTGGGCCGGGTGGACCTGCTGACCGTGAACCAGCGGGAGGCCCGGTTGTTGAGCGGGTCCTCGGCGTCGGGGGTGTCGTTGCTGGAGGCGGTGCGTGGACTGCGTGACGCACCGGGCGCGCTGGTCGTGGTGCGTGAGGGCGCGGACGGGTGTGTCGCGACCGGGGGTGCGCTCGGGTCGCGGGTGGTGTCGGTACCGGCTCCGAAGGTTCCGGCGGTCGACACGACCGGCGCCGGCGACATCCACACCGGCGTCCTGCTGGCGCGGCTGGTGTCGGGTTCCCCGGTCGACGAGGCGCTGGCCGACGCCGTGCGCGCGGCGGCCATCGCGGTGCGGAAGCCCGGGTCGGCGACCGGCCCGACCCGGGCGGAGATGGATCACCCGGACGGATAGCGCCGCACGATCCAGTCGGCGACGTCCGGCGCGGCCACGACCTCCTCGGATTCGTGGACGAGATGGAAGCTCCCCGCACCCGGCTCCGCTTCGGTGCGCACGTCGCACACGGTCACGTCCAGCCGGGCGGTGTAGTGCTGCATCACGAGCACGTCGTGGCGAGGTGGCCCGGCCAGGACGGCTCCTTCGATCCGCTTCGTGACGATGTTCGTCGGCGAACTGATCCCGATGATCATCGGCTTCGTTGCCTGCCTCATACCGGTCCCATCGGCCACCGGCAGCGGGTGATTCAGTACACAGCGCAGGAATTTGACTGCGTGCTGTGATCGCCGCATTCTTGATCGAGTCAGAAGCCGTTCCGGAGAGGCCCCGGCGCGCTCGTCGCAGAGCCCGGAACCCCGGCCCACGATCTCCGGTTCCGGCCACCCGAATCAGGACGCCGACGTCCGACCGATTCGCGCCCGAACGGCGCGGTCCGCTCGAATCGCCTGCTCCTCGAAGGGTCTTCCATCGTGACTGCTGCTCTACCGGCGGCCTGCTCGCGCGTGCCCGAACGCGACCGAACCCCCTCCCCGCGACGGCACTACGCCGCCGTCGCCACCCTCTTCGCCCTGGACGGCGCGATCTTCGGCACCTGGGCCGCACGCGTGCCCGACGTCGCCGACCGGGTCGGCGCCACCCACACCGCCCTGGGCACCGCACTGTTTGGCGTCTCGCTCGGGGCGCTCGTGAGCATGCGCCTGACCGGAGCGTGGTGCGCGCGCTTCGGCGCCGGCCGCGTGGCCGCGGTCGCCGGCGTGCTGGTCGCGCTCGCGCTGATCCCACCCGGCTTCTGTACCGGCCTCGGCGCCCTCTGCGTGGCCCTCACCGCGTTCGGCGCGGCCACCGGAGCCGCCAACGTCGCCGCGAACAGCCTCGGCGTGAGCCTGGGACAGCACCGGCGACGCCCGGTGATGTCGGCCTTGCACGCGCTGTTCAGCTTCGGAGGCCTGGCCGGCGCCCTCCTGGGCGGCCTGGCCTCGGCCATGCTGCCCGTCCCCGTGCACTTCACCGCGGTCGCCACCGTCGGCGCGCTCCTGGCCACCGCGCTGCGCCCGGCGCTCCGCTCACCGGACTCCAACCCGACGCCCGACGTCACCCCGGCCGCGGCACCCGAGGGCACGCCGCGGGCGGCCCCCGCCGGCACGGGGCCCGCCCCGGTGGGTGCGGGGCCGGGCGGATCCGGTGGGCGCGGGGTGCTGGTGCTGCTGGTGCTGCTGGGAGCGATCGCGGGGAGCACCGCGTTCGCCGAGGGGGCGTTGTCGGACTGGGGTGCGCTGCACCTGCGCGAGACCCTGCACGCAACACCGGGCGTGGCCGCCGCGGGGTACGCCGCGTTCTGCCTCGCCATGGGGTGCGGCCGGCTCGCCGGAGCCCGCTGGGTGATCCGGTTCGGCGACACCCGCGTCCTGGTCGCCGGCGCGCTCGCCGCCGCGATCGGCGCGACCGCCGCCGCCTACGGCACGGACCAGTTCGTCGCCCTCGGGGGTTTCGTCCTGGTCGGGCTGGGTCTGGCGAACGTGTTCCCGCTCGTGATCGGACGGGCCGGCCTGGTCGGGGGACCGCGCGGCGTCGGGCTCGCGTCGACGGTCGGGTACAGCGGGCTGCTCGGTGGCCCGCCCGTCGTCGGGTTCCTCGCCGCGCACGCCGGCCTGCCGGCCGCCCTCTCCACGATCACCGCGCTGGCGCTGGTCGCGGCCGCGCTCGCCGTCGTCGTGGCGGTCGAGCTCCCGGACGCCACGACGGTCGCCGCCGCGCTCCGCTCCCGGGCCCGGGTCTACGCGGCCCTCACCGCCGACCGCCTCGGCGCGAGCGTGGGCGACCTCTCCCTCCTCCTCGACGCCTCCGACCACGCCGTCACCACCGACCACACCCGTTCCCGACCCGCGACCGCGCCCCCGCCCGCGGGGACCATCCGGGGCTACCCCGGGCTGGAGTTCCTCGTTCCATGACCCTTCGCACCGCTCGGAGCGAAACCATGACCACACCGCACCTACCGTTCCGCCGCGCGCTGCTCGTCGGCGTCAGCTACGCGATTCCGTTCGTCGCGGCCGGGGGCATCCTGCAGGCGCTGGGGCTGCTGCTCGCCGGTGGCAGCGTGACCGGGGAGCCGTTCAGCCCGCTGCAACGCACCGGGACCCTGGTCTTCTCCGTGGGCGCGCTCGCGTTCGGCCTGCTCGCGCCGGTGCTCGCGGCCGCGGTGGCGTATGCGCTGGCCGGCCGTCCGGGGCTGGTTCCCGGCCTCACGACGGGGGTGGCGGCCGCGGCGGTCGGCGCCGGATTTCTCGGTGCGCTCGTCGGGGGTGTGCTCGCCGGTGTGCTCGCGGCGCTCATCAGCCGGATCCGGCGGCCCGAGTGGACGCACGGCCCGGTGCTGATCGTCGCGCTGCCGGTCGTCGCGACGCTCGTCACCGGAGGGTTGATGCTCGGGGTGATCGGGCCACCGCTCGCCGCGGTGACCCGGGCGCTGACCGGATGGCTCGGCAGCCTCGACGGCTCCTCGACGGTCCTGGTCGGTGCGGTCCTCGGGACGATGACCGCGATCGATCTCGGCGGGCCGGTCAACAAGGTCGCCTACGCGTTCGCCGCCTCCGGCCTCACCACCCTGGCCACCCCGCTGGTTCCGGACGTCACGGCCCGGACCGACACCACCGCGACGCCGCCCCACTCCGGCGCCGCCATGGCCGCGGTCATGGCGGCGGGGATGTGCGCACCCCTCGCCCTGGCGCTCGCCACCCGCCTCGCCCCGAACCTCTTCACCGACCACGAACGGGCCCACGCCCCCACCGCGGCCGCTCTCGGGGCGCTCTTCGTCACCGAGGGCGCGATCCCCTACGCGGTCGCCGACCCCGCCCGGGTCGTACCGGCCGCCGTGCTCGGGTCCGCCACCGCGGGGGCCGTGGCGGCCGGCGCCCACGCCACCGTCGGCGCGCCCCACGGCGGGGTGCTCGCGCTGTTCAGCGTCGGGCACGTTGTCGTTTTCCTCACCGCGATCGTCCTGGGCACCGCGCTGAGCTGCGCCGCGGTGATCGGCGCGAAAAGTGTGACGCGGGCCAAACGCACCGCGGGAACGACCGGGGGGCGCACGGAGCTGATCGATTCAGAGAGCGCATCGTGAGTAAGACCCACACTCCGCATCCATGAAGGGACGTTCTGTGTCGAATCAGGCTCGAGGTGCCTGGATCGTCTGGCTGGTCGGCCTCTCCATCTATTTCGTCGCCGTCTTCCATCGCTCCTCCCTCGCCGTGGCCGGCCTCCTCGCCACCGAACGTTTCGACATCACCGCGGCCCAGCTGGCCACGTTCACGATGCTGCAGCTGCTGGTGTACGCGGCGATGCAGATCCCGGTGGGGCTGCTCGTCGACCGGTTCGGGTCGCGGGCGGTGCTGCTCACCGGGGCGACCGTCCTCACCGTCGCCCAGGCCGGGTTCGCGCTCGCCGGCTCCTACCAGGCCGCACTGCTCGCCCGCACGTTCGTCGGCATCGGCGACGCGATGACGTTCATCGCGGTGCTGCGCCTGGTCAACGTGTGGTTCGCGCCCCAGCGCGTGCCGCTGGTCACGCAGCTCACCGGGGTGACCGGGCAGCTCGGCGCGATCGTCGCGGCGGTTCCGATGACCTGGGCGCTGAGCAACCTCGGCTGGACCTGGGCGTACGGGATCGCCGCGTCGCTGGGGCTGGCGACCGCGATCGCCGGGCTGCTGTTCCTGCACGACGAGCCGGGCACCCGGACGCTCCGCGGCCCGGCGCTGTCGCTCGGCGCGATCCGCACCAGCCTCGCTACCTCCTGGCAGCAGCCGGGCACGCGGCTGGGCTTCTGGGTGCACTTCACGACGCAGTTCAGCCCGACGATGTTCGCGCTGCTCTGGGGCTTCCCGTTCCTGGTGAAGGGCGAGGGCCTCTCGCCGAACGTCGCGTCGCTGCTGATCACGCTCATGGTGTTGTCGCTGATCGCGGCCGGGCCGGTGATGGGATGGCTCACCGCGCACCACCCGTGGCAGCGATCGACGATCGCGCTCGGGGTGGTCGGGGCGATCGTCGCCGCCTGGACGCTGGTGCTCGCGTGGCCGGGACGGGCGCCGCTGCCGGTGCTCGTGCTGCTCGTCGTCGTGATCGGGCTCGGCGGCCCGGGCTCGATGATCGGGTTCGACCTGGGCCGGACGTCGAATCCGGTCGAGCGGCTGGCCAGCGCGACCGGGATCATCAACCAGGCCGGGTTCGTCGCGACCCTCACCATGGTCGTCGCGGTCGGCGCGATCCTCGACCAGCGCAGCGGCGGCGGGAGCGCCGGCTACACCCCGGACGCGTTCCGCTGGGCCATGTCGTTCCAGTACGTGCTCTGGGCGCTGGGCGCGGTGCAGATCCTGCGCTACCGCGTCAAGGGCCGCGCCCACGCCCTGCGCCTGGACCCCCTCGCCCGCACCAGGACGGCGTTCCAACCCGGCTGAGTCAGGCCGCGAGCGCCAGCGTGGCGTAGCGGCCCGAGCGGGCCAGCAGCGCGTCGTGCGTGCCGACCTCCACGATCCGTCCGTGGTCGAGCACGGCGATCTGGTCGGCGTCGCGCACGGTCGAGAGCCGGTGGGCGATGGTGACCGTCGTGCGGCCGGCCGAGAGCGCGTCGAACGCCTTCTGCACGGCCCGCTCGGTGGTGTTGTCGAGCGCGCTCGTCGCCTCGTCGAGCACCAGCACCCGCGGGTCACGCAGCAGCGTCCGCGCGATCGCGATCCGCTGCTTCTCCCCGCCGGAGAACCGGTAGCCCCG
Source organism: Cryptosporangium arvum DSM 44712 (assembly GCF_000585375.1). Taxonomy (NCBI): domain Bacteria; kingdom Bacillati; phylum Actinomycetota; class Actinomycetes; order Cryptosporangiales; family Cryptosporangiaceae; genus Cryptosporangium; species Cryptosporangium arvum. Next base: position 3,042,694 of record NZ_KK073874.1, on the reverse strand, counting down.
CGACCCGACCGTCGTGTCGTACCCGTCGGGCAGGCCCACGATCAGATCGTGGATCTGCGCGGCCCGGGCCGCGTTCTCGATCTCGGCGTCGGTCGCGTCCGGCTTGGCGTAGCGCAGGTTCTCGCGCACGCTCGTGTGCAGCAGGTACGTCTCCTGCGACACCACGCCGACGATCGACGACAGGTCGGCCAGCCGCAGGTCGCGCAGGTCGACACCGTCGAGCGTCACGCGCCCGCCGGTCGGGTCGTGGAGCCGGGCGATCAGCGCGGCCATCGTGCTCTTGCCCGAGCCGGTGGCGCCGACGAGCGCCAGCGTGGTCCCGGCCGGGACGTCCAGCGACACACCGGCCACCGCGGCCACGTCGTTGCCGGGGTAGGTGAACGTCACGTCCTCGAAGCGGAGGTGCCCCTCGGCCGACGGCAGGTCCCGGGGCGCGACCGGGTCGGCGACCTCGACCGGCAGGTCCAGGTACTCGAAGATGCGGGCGAACAGCGCCAGCGACGCCGCCACCGACACCCCGGTGTTCAGCAACCCGGTCAGCGGGCGGAACAGCGTCCCCTGCAGGCTCGTGAAAGCGACCAACGTACCGATGCTCAGCGTGCCGGTGGTGCCGGGCAGGCCGGCGCTCAGGTAGATCACCGCGGGGATGGCCGCGAAGATGATCGACATCGTCGCCATCCGCCAGCGGCCGGCCAGCTCGGAGCGCAGCTCCAGGTCGATCAGGCGCGACGAGGACGCGGTGAACCGGTCGACGAGTACGCCCCCGGTGCCCATCGTCTTCGCGAGCTGGGCGCCGCTGACCGACAGGCCTTCCTCGATCGTGACGTTCAGGTCGGCGAGCTCGCGCTGGCGCTGGGCGGTGATCGCCTGGCGCATCCGCGCGACCCGCCGGGTCAGGTAGATCGCCGGCGGCAGCACGACGAGCGAGACGAGCGAGAGCCGCCAGGACAGCGCGACCATCGCGACCATCGTGGCGATCACGGTCGTGAGGTTCGAGGCGATCGACGTCGCGGTGGACGTGACGACGGTCTGCATGCCGCCGATGTCGTTGGTGATCCGCGACTGCACCTCGCCGGTGCGCGTGCGGGTGAAGAAGCCGATCGACTGGCGCTGCAGGTGGGTGAAGACCTCGGTGCGCAGCCGGTGCATGACCTGCTGGCCGACGGTCGTGGAGATCCAGGTCTGGACGACGCCGAACGCGGACGTCACGGCGGCGACGGCGACCATGCCGATCACGAGCCAGACCAGGAGCCGGAGGTTCTGGGTGGGCAGCGCGACGTCGATGACCTCGCGGAGCAGGAACGGGGACGCCAGCGACACGACCGACGACGCGACGATGATCGCGGTCACGACCGTGAGTTGCCAGCGATGGGTGCGGAACAAGCGGGCGATGCGGCGCAGCGACACGGTGCGCGCCTGGGCCTTCTCGGCCTCGGACAGTTTCTGCGGGCCTCGGCGGCCCGGTGCGGTGGCGGTAGCCAAGTGCGTCTCCTCGATGTTCGACTAATGCTGAGGTTACCTCAACATGAGGGAACAACAAGACCCCCTGGTACGGTATTCCGCGTGATCGAGCACGACTCCGAGAGCCTGTCCGAGACGTTCTGGGCGGTGGCCCGCCGGTTGCGTCACCTCACCAAGGAGACGCTCGAACCGTGGGAGATCACCCCCGGGCAGTTCCGGGCGCTCGGCGTGCTCGTGCGGCACGGCGAGATGCGGCTCTCCGCCCTCTCCGAGCACCTGCGGATCGCGCCCCGGTCCACCACCGAGGTCGTCGACGGGCTCGAGGAGCGCGGCCTGGTCGAGCGGAGCGCCGATCCGAGCGACCGCAGGGCGACGCTCGTCGCGACCACCGAGGAGGGCCGCTCGGTCGGCGCCGCGATCATGCGGGCGCGCCGCACCGAGGGCGACAAGATGTTCGGCGTGCTCTCCGCCGACGACCAGGCCGAACTGGCACGCATCCTCGGGCTGCTGCGCAAATGAGCCTGCTGCTGCGCGACGTCCGCCTCGTCCCGGTCACCGGCGCGGCGGACGCCGGCGTGACCGACGTCCGCCTGGAGGACGGGACGGTGACCGCGCTCGGGGAGCCCGCGGACCGGGTGATCGACGCCGGCGGCCGCTGGCTGATGCCGGGCCTGTGGGACCAGCACGTGCACTTCCGGCAGTGGGCGCAGGCGCGGCTGCGCCTGGACCTGAGCGGCACCACCGGCCCGGCCGAGGCGGTCGCGCGCGTACGCGCGCACCTGGAGAGCCGGCCCGCCGTCGTGGTCGGGGCCGGATTCCGGCCCGCCACCTGGTCCGAGCAACCGCGAACCGCTCATCTCGACGCGCTGAGCAGCACCGTCCCGATCGTGCTGATCAGCGGGGACGTCCACTGCGGGTGGCTCAACTCGGCGGCGCAGCGGTGGCTCGGCGTGCCCGCGCGGGCCGGGGTGATCGACGAGAACGACTGGTTCACGCTGGTGCCCCACCTGGAGGACCGGCTGGCCGCCGACCTCGACCAGGCCTACCGGCTGGCCCAGTCCGACGCCGCCGCCCGGGGCGTGGTGGGCATCGGGGACATGGAGTTCGAGCCGGGGTTCCGGGCCTGGCCGGCACGCTTCGCGGCGGGCATCGACGGGCTGCGGGTACGCACCGCGACCTACGCCGACGGGCTCGAGGACGTGATCGCGGCCGGGCTGCGCACCGGGTCCGTGCTGGACGCGTCCGGGCTGCTCACGATGGGGCCGCTGAAGATCATCTCCGACGGCTCGCTCAACTCCCGCACCGCGCGCTGCTGCGAGCCGTACGGGGACGGCCGCCACGGCACCCAGAACTACCCGCTCGACGAGCTGGTGCGGTTGCTCGGCCGGGCCTCCGGCGCCGGTCTGGAGATCGCCCTGCACGCGATCGGCGACGCCGCGCTCACCACCGCCGTGGACGCGTTCGAGGCGACCGGCGCGCGGGGCGGGATCGAGCACGTGCAGCTCGCGCGGTTCGCCGACTTCGGCCGGATGGCGCGCCTCGGGCTACGGGCGAGCATCCAGCCGGCGCACCTGCTCGACGACCGCGACGTGGCCGCGGAGATCTGGCCGGACCGCACCGAGCGGTGCTACGCGTTCTCCTCGATGCTGGCCGCCGGGGTGCCGCTGGCGCTGGGCAGCGACGCTCCGGTGTCCCCGCTGGACCCGTGGCTCGCGATGGCCGCGGCCGTGCACCGCTCGGCCGACGAGCGGGACCCCTGGAACCCGGCCGAGTCGCTGACCGCGGCCCAGGCCCTGGCGGCCAGTGTGGACGGCCGGCCGACCGTCGCCCCCGGCTCCCCCGCCGACCTGGCGCTCCTGGACGCGAACCCGCTGGAACCCGGCGCCGACGCGGCGGGGCTGCGCGACATGAGGGTCGCGGCGACGTTCGTGGCCGGGCGGGTCACACACCTGGACCTTTAATTCACGCGATTGTGGAGCAGGGCCGGACCGGATCTGGTGAGCTGATTCCTGCGGAAAGTGCGTGGCTGAGCCAACCACAGGAGCGTCGACGATGACCACCGAGGCGGAGCGCACCACACCGGAACAACTGGCTCCGGAGCCGATCGTCGTGCGGCCCTGGCCGGTACGCGAATCGGTCCGGGGTAGCGCGCTGGGCCGGATCATCCGCACCACCGACGCGAAACAGATCGGCATTCTCTATCTGGTCACGTCGTTCTTCTATTTCGCCGCGGCCGGCATCATGGCACTGCTCATGCGGGCCGAGCTCGCCCGCCCCGGGCTGCAGTTCCTCTCCAACGAGCAGTACAACCAGCTGTTCACGATGCACGGCTCGATCATGCTGCTGCTCTTCGGGACACCGCTGGGCTTCGCGTTCGCCAACTTCCTGGTGCCGCTGCAGATCGGCGCGCCCGACGTGTCGTTCCCGCGGTTGAACGCGTTCGCCTACTGGGCGTTCGCGCTCGGCGGCCTGATGGTGCTGGCGGGATTCCTCACCCCGGGCGGCGCCGCGGACTTCGGCTGGTTCGCCTACGCCCCGCTCAACGACGTGACGAACTCCCCCGGCGCCGGTACCGACCTGTGGATCATGGGCTTCGTCCTGTCGGGGCTCGGCACCATCCTGGGTGCCGTGAACATCGTGACGACGATCCTGACCATGCGCGCCCCGGGCATGACGATGTTCCGGATGCCGATCTTCACCTGGAACATGCTGGTCACCAGCCTGCTGGTGCTGATGGTCTTCCCGATCCTGGCGGCGGCGTTCCTGGCGCTGATGGCCGACCGGCACCTGGGTGGCCACGTCTACGACGCGTCCACCGGCGGCCCGATCCTCTGGCAGCACCTGTTCTGGTTCTTCGGCCATCCCGAGGTCTACATCCTCGCGTTGCCGTTCTTCGGCATCATCACCGAGGTCATTCCGGCGTTCAGCCGGAAACCGCTGTTCGGCTACAAGGGAATGGTGGCCGCGACGCTCGGCATCGCGGCCCTGTCGATGACCGTGTGGGCCCACCACATGTTCGTCACCGGTGCGGTGTTGCTGCCGTTCTTCAGCTTCCTGTCGTATTTGATCGCGGTGCCCACCGGGATCAAGTTCTTCAACTGGATCGGCACGATGTGGCGGGGCCAGCTGACGTTCGAGACGCCGATGTTGTTCTCGATCGGCTTCCTCGTCACGTTCCTGTTCGGCGGCCTCACCGGTGTTCTCCTGGCCAGTCCCCCGGTCGATTTCCACGTTTCCGATACGTACTTCGTCGTCGCGCATTTCCACTACGTGCTGTTCGGCACGATCGTGTTCGCCGCGTTCGCCGGGATCTACTTCTGGTTCCCGAAGATGACCGGCCGGATGCTCGACGAGCGCCTCGGCAAGCTGCACTTCTGGCTGACGTTCATCGGATTCCACACCACGTTCCTGGTGCAGCACTGGCTCGGTAACGAGGGCATGCCCCGCCGGTACGCCGACTACCTGGCCAGCGACGGCTGGACGACGCTGAACACGATCTCGACGATCGGCGCGTTCGTCCTCGGCATCTCGACGCTGCCGATCCTGTGGAACATCTGGAAGTCGTACAAGCTCGGCCGGGTGGTGAACGTCGACGACCCGTGGGGCTTCGGCGGTTCGCTGGAGTGGGCGACGTCGTGCCCGCCGCCGCGGCACAACTTCACCCAGCTGCCGCGTATCCGCTCCGAGCGCCCCGCGTTCGACGCCGCCTATCCCCACCTCGCGCCCTGGGCCCAGAAGGAGGCCGAGCAGCCCAGCGTCCACGCCTGAGTCACGTTCGGGGTGGCCGGCTCGTCCATCGAGGACACACCTCGAGGGAGAGCCCATGTCCGTCGCCTACGTCACGGTGACCGTTCTCACCGCGCTCATCAACGGCACCGCCGCGATCACGTACCTGATCGGCCACGACTACCCGAAAGCCATGGTGACGATGAAGCGGCTCCCGCTGGGGTGGATGCCGCTCCTCGGTTCGCTGCTGGCGGCGGGCGCCGTCGGGCTCCTCGTCGGGTTCGCGGTGCCGTGGATCGGCACGCTGGCCGCCGCCGGCCTCGTGCTGTATTTCGCCGGCGCCCTGGTCGCCCACCTCCGGGTCGGGTCGCGAAAGCTCACCGGCTGGGCGGTGTTCACCGCCCTGGCCGTGGCGAGCCTCGTGTTACGCGTTCCGGGCGGCGGCCTCGGCTTCTAGGCCCAGTTCGGTCACGGCGGTCTCGCGCATCTCCACCTTGCGGATCTTGCCGGTCACGGTCATCGGGAAGCTCTCGACGATCTTCACGTACCGCGGGATCTTGAAGTGCGCGAGCTTGCCCGTGCAGTACGCCCGCAGCGACTCGGCCGTGAGCGGCTCGGCGTCCGGGCGCAGGCGCACCCAGGCCATCAGCTCCTCGCCGAACCGGGCGTCCGGCACGCCGATCACCTGCGCGTCGACGACGTCGGGATGGGTGTAGAGGAACTCCTCGACCTCCCGCGGGTACACGTTCTCGCCGCCCCGGATCACCATGTCCTTGATCCGCCCGACGATGTTCACGTAGCCCTCGTCGTCCATCGTCGCCAGGTCGCCGGTGTGCATCCAGCCCGCGGGATCCAGCACCTCGGCGGTCTTCGTCGGCTCGTTCCAGTACCCGCGCATCACCGAGTACCCGCGCGTGCAGAACTCGCCGGTCTCGCCCCGGGCAACGGTGCGCCCGGTGGCCGGGTCGACGACCTTGATCTCGAGGTGCGGATGCACGCGCCCCACCGTCGACGTGCGGCGGTCGAGGCTGTCGTCGGCTCCGGTCTGGGTGGAGACCGGCGACGTCTCGGTCATGCCGTAACAGATCGTGACCTCGGTCATGCCCATCTCCGACACGACCCGCTTCATCACCTCGACCGGACACGGCGAACCGGCCATGATGCCGGTCCGCAGGCTGGAGAGGTCGTAGGTGGCGAAGTCGGGCAGCCCGAGCTCGGCGATGAACATCGTCGGCACCCCGTAGAGCGACGTGCAGCGCTCGTCCTGGACCGCTTTCAACGTCGCGGCGGGGTCGAAGCCGGGCGCCGGGATCACCATCGTGGCGCCGTGCGACGTCGCTCCGAGGTTGCCCATGCCCATGCCGAAGCAGTGGTAGTAGGGCACCGGGATGCAGACCCGGTCGGCCTCGGTGTACCCGCAGCCCTCCCCCACGAAGAACCCGTTGTTGAGCAGGTTGTGGTGGGTGAGCGTGGCGCCCTTCGGGAAGCCGGTGGTGCCCGACGTGTACTGGATGTTGATCGGGTCGTCGGGGTCGAGGTCGTCGGGGAGCGTGCTCGGATCACCGGCGCGCCCGGCGGCGAGCAGCGCGTCCCAGGCCGGGTCGCCGAGGAAGATCGTCGTCGTCAGGTCCGGGCAGTCGTCGCCGACCTCGCCGACCATCGCGCGGTAGTCGCTGGTCTTGAATTCCGGCGCCGCGACGAGGACGGAAATTCCCGCTTGTTTGAGTACGAACGCGAGTTCGTGGGTGCGGTAGGCGGGGTTGATGTTCACCAGGATCGCCCCGAGCTTCGCGGTGCCGTACTGCACGAACACCCACTCCGCGCAGTTGGGCGCCCAGATGCCCACCCGGTCGCCTTTCCGGACGCCGAGCGCGGCCAATCCGAGCGCGCACGCGTCGACCTCGGCCAGCAGCTGCGGGTAGCTGAACCGACGCCCGGTGGCACACTCCACCAACGCTTCGTGATCGCCGACACGCGCGGCGGTGCGGTCGAGGTTCGCGCCGATCGTGTCGCCGAGCAGCGCGACCGCGGACGTGCCGCTGGAGTAGGACGGTAATTTCGGCATCGATACCTCCCGGTGACCTGCGACACAGCTTCGAGGGGAACTCTGTCACCGGGAACGCCGCGCCGCACGTCGATACCAGCAAAACGGGAATTGCAGTTCGGGGGCGCCTTTACCGTGCGTGAATTCTGCCGATCAACGGCTCGAAAAGCCGCCGCTTTCACGTCGGCTATCCGTCAATTGATCGACTTCAGGAATGCACCTGAATCGGGTAAGGTTTTCGGCGCTCGCGTGCCACTCCCGCCACCCGTTAAATCAGTGGCCTACGCCGGGCACCCAGCCATACCGTCAGCCGTTGTCCCTGGTAACGGCGGCCATCACCGTGGCTGCCCCGACGAAGTGAAGGTAAGATCTCCACATGGAGACTGTGCCTCCGGTTGTTGTCCACCCACTACTTCCCGCAGTGCCTCGCACGCCCGGGCCCCTCACGCCCGCGCCCCTCGCCTCCGGAACGCTGGTCCGCCGCACGCAGCGCGACGCCGACCGTGACCGCGCCCGCATCATGGAGACGGCCCGCGAGGTGTTCGCCGTCTACGGGCTCGACGTCACCCTCGAGGACATCGCCAGCTTCGGCGGTCTGAGCGTCCGCACCGTGCGCCGCGCGTTCCCCACCCGCGACGAGCTGATCGAGGTGCTGTTCGAGCAGGCGCTCGGCGACCTCGCGACCGCGGCCGAGAAGGCGACCGAACACCCCGACGCACTGCTGGGCTTCCTGGGCTTTCTCAGCGAGTCGGCGCAGATGCAGGAGCGCAACTCCGGGCTCCGGATGTTGCTGCGCGGCGAATCCACCGGCACGCAGGCCGCCGAGACCGCGCGCACCCGCCTCCTGCCCGGCCTGACGCGCCTGGTCGAGCGGGCGCGGGAATCGGGCGTCGTCCCGGCCGAGATGCAGCCCACCGATCTGCCCGCGCTGCAGTTCGTGCTGAGCAACATGAGCGAGTACGCCGAGAACGTCGAGCCCGAGCTGTGGCAGCGCTACCTGGCCATTCTGCTCGACGGTATGCAGCTTCCGAACGCCGACTGCGGGCCCGGCGCGCTGCCGGGCGGTCGACTCGCGCTGGAATGATCCTCCGCCCCCGGAATGACCGCTGTACTGCTCTCGTAGTACAGCGAGATACGACTCACGGATCACGCCGGGAGTGGGGTCGCCCCCGTAACGTTTTGTCGGTCAGCGACGACTGAATCACTGACGACGACGGGGAGTCCGGTGAGCACTGTGGTGATCGGCATCGCGCTGGCACTGCTGTCGTCCGTCGCCTACGCGTCGGCCGCCGTCGTCCAGGAGCGGCTCGCGGAGCTGCCGGTCAGCGGGCTGGCGAAGAATCCCCGCTGGTGGATCGCCACCGGCCTGAACGGCGTCGCGGCGGTGCTGCACCTGGCCGCGCTGCGCGCCGGTCCGCTCTCGCTGATCCAGGCGCTCGGCGTGCTGACGCTGCCGATGGCCGTGCCGATGGCGGCGGCCACCTGGCGCCGCCGGGTGTCGGTGCTGGAGTGGAAAGGCATCGTGTTCACGCTGGCCGGGCTGGTGGGCCTGGTGCTGCTGATCGGCTCGGCCGGCACCGGCGGCGAGCTCACGCTGACGCAGCTCGTCGCGCTGCTGGTGGTGGCGGCCGCGGTGCTGATCGGGCTCGAAGGGCTGAGCCGCACACCGCGGGCGTCGCTACTGTGGAGCGCGGCGGCCGCCGGGGTGGCGTTCGGGACGTCGTCGGCGGTGAGCCAGACGATCACCGTGCGCCTCGCCGACGCCGGGTTATCCGCCGTCCTGACCCCGCTGGTGCTGATCGCGGGAGCCGCGGTGGCCGTGCTGACGGTCGCCGGGCTGCTGCTCACCCAGCGGTCCTATCGCGACGGGCTCGGCGCGCCGCTGGCGGTGAGCACGATCGCGAACCCGATCGCGGCCGCGGCGATCGGCATCCTGCTGCTCGGCGACCACTTCACCGGTGGATATCCGGGCTCCGCGCTCGCCCTGGTCTGCGCCACCGGCGCCGCGATCGGCGTCACGCTGCTGGCCTCGGCCCCCCACGACGGCCGCTCCCGCGTCCCGGTGAGCGCCACCCGCCCCGACTAGACGCCGACCCGGCTAGAAGTCGACCCGGGCTGAGGTCGGCCCGGCCAGACGACGGCCCCGCTAGACGACGGCCCCGCCAGACGTGGGCCGAGCCAGACGACGGCCGAGCCCTGCGACGGCCGAGCCATGCGACGGCCGAGCCATGCGACGACCCGACAGCCGACGGGCCCGGGTAGGCGACGGGCGGGGTAGGCGACGGGCCGGGGTAGGCGACGGGCCGGGGTAGGCGACGGGCCGGCGCCGACTACAGCTAGGCGTCGGATTGTGCGGTGCGGGCGGCGGCGATCACGCGGGTCAGCGAGGCGTGGAGTTGCTCGAGCTCGGTGAGGTCCATGCCGAGCTCCGCCACGATCGCGGGCGGGATGAGCTCGGCCCTGGCCCGCAGGGCCGCGCCGGAGCCGGTGAGCGTCACCGCGAGCATCCGCTCGTCGCGCTGGTCGCGCTCGCGGCGCACGTATCCGGCGCTCTCCAGCCGCTTGAGCAGCGGCGACAGCGTGCCGGGGTCGAGCTGCAACACGTCGCTGAGCTCACGCACCGAGCGCGGCGCCCGCTCCCAGAGCGCGAGCATCACCAGGTATTGGGGGTGCGTCAGCCCCATCGGTTCCAGCAGCGGCCGGTAGATCGCGTTGACGGTGCGCGACGCCACGACGAGCGCGAAGCACACCTGACGGTCCAGCGCGAGCGGATCCGAGGCGACGGTCATGCCCCGACCTTAGCCCGCAGATTCTTCTCACACCAATCATTGGTGCACCAACGATTGGCGTACAGTGGCAGCCATGACCGAGAAGAAGAAGCGGCGCCGGGGCGAGTGGCTGTTCCAGATCTTCGGCCCGCCGACCGTCAACGGCGCGCTCCAGGGCCACAGCGCCGAGGCGCGCGAGGCCTGGAAGCGCCGGGTCGAACAGGAACGCGCCGCCCGCCGCCGCAAAGCCTGACCGGCACAGCCCCAGCCCGACCGGCACAGCCCCAGCCCGACCGGCACAGCCCCACCCGGCACAGCCCCACCGGCCCAGCCCCACCGGTTACGCCGGCACGAGAACCCGGGTGCGCACGGTCAGGGGCGTCAGGGCCAGCGCGGCCACGGCGCAGAGCACCACGCCCACCACCAGCGCCTCGGCCGGGCGGGCCGGTGCCAGCGACGCGGTGACCGCGACGCCGAGCGCCGAACCGACATAGCGGGCGGTGTTGTTCGCCCCCGAGCCCATCGCGCTGCGGTCGGGCGGCACCGTGCCCACCGCCAGCCGGGGCAGCGTCGCGTTGATCAGCCCGGCGCCGATCCCGGCGACCGCCATCCCGGGCAGCATCCAGCCCCAGGCGTGCCCGACGGTCAGCAGCGCCAGCACGCTGCCTGCGGCCGAGAGCACGAACCCCGCGCCCAACTCGAGCCCGCCGTGTTCGGTGGCGCGCATCCGCCGCGCGGCCAGCCCCACCAGGAAGATCGTGAACGCCCAGACGAACGCCAGCACCGCGGTGTGCGCGGACGTCCACCCGCTCCCCCGCTGCAGCGCGGTCGGCAGGAACGTCATCGGTCCGATCACCGCCACGCCGGTCGCCAGCGCGCCCAGCGTCGCCAGCAGGAACGGCGGACGCCGGAACAGGGTCAGGTCGATCATCGGCTGACCGGCCCGCGTCTCGCGCAGCGCGAACAACCCGAAGAGCACGAGCGCGAGGACGATCGGCAGGACGGTCGCCGCCCTTAGCCAGCCGGTGCGCCCGTTCGTGACTCCCACCAGCAACGCCGCCAGCGCCGCGCCCAGCAGGACGACGCCGAGCCAGTCGATCGGCCGGGGCCGCTCCGCCCGGGACTCGCGCAGCACCGGCCGCGAAGCCACCGCCAGCACGAGCCCGACCGCGGCGGCGCCCCAGTAGAACGTCCGCCAGCCGCCGACGTGGCCACCGGCCACCGCGAGCAGCGGGCCGATCGCGATGCCCAGCCCGATCATCGACCCCCAGGTGGCGGCCGCCCGGATCCGGTGCGGCCCGGGCGGGAACGCGTCGGCCACCAGGCCCGGCCCGGCGGTGAGGATGGCCGCGCCGGCGACACCCTGGACGACCCGCGCCCCGACGAACACCCAGGCCGTCGGCGCCAGCGCGCTCGCCACCATCGCGAGCGAGAGCCCGGCCACGCCACCCACGAACACCCGGCGCCGCCCGTAGTCGTCGGCGACGCTCCCCGCCGAGAGCAGGAGCACGGCGAGCCCGAACGTGATGCCGTTGAGCACCCAGACCTGGGCCGTCGCGGTCGCGTGCAGCTCCGCGGCCAGCGTCGGGAGCACCACCGCCGGTGCGGTGTAGTCAGCGAGCGTGAGCAGGGTCGCGGCGCTCACCACCGCGAGAACCAGTTGTTCCCGGCGCCCGATCGGCGCTTCCGCTGTCGTCGTCACGACGGCGACAGTACCCGAGTCGGTTCAATCAATGAACCGTTATCGAGCAGTAAAGTTCAATGAACGAACCTAGAAGGTAGGATGACGGGGTGGGACTCGGTAAGGACTACTCCGGCCAGAACTGCACGTTCGCCCGCACGCTGGAAATCCTCGGCGAACGCTGGACGCTGCTCGTGATCCGCGACGCGTTCTACGGCGTCCGCCGCTTCGGGGACTTCCTCGCGCACCTCGACGCACCCCGCGCCGTGCTGTCCGACCGGCTCGACACGCTCGTCACCGCGGGCGTGCTGGCCCGCCGGCGCTACCAGGACTCACCGCCGCGCGACGAGTACGTGCTCACCGACGCCGGCGTCGAACTCTGGCCGGTGCTGTTCCAGCTGACCGCCTGGGGAACCCGGCACCTGGATTCGCCCCAGTCGTTGCGTGTCTTCCGTCACGTCGGCTGCGGGGGTCAGCTCTCCGGATTCACCACCTGCGAGGCGTGCGGTCAGGTCGTCGGCCCGGCCGACGTCCAGGTCGAACCCGGGCCCGACACCCGGTCCCTGCGTACCGACCGGGTCAGCCTGGCCCTGCGCGAGCCACACCGAATCCTCCAGCCGCTTCAACTCGGGTGAGAAACCCGCTACGGTCTAATTCAGTTAGTCGCGATTAACTGAGTTCCAGCGAGGCGGTCCATGACGGCAGCACATCAGGAACTGGTCGCCGAGCTGCACGAGAAGCTCGCCACCACCGCGCGGGGCGGTTCCGAGGGGGCACGCACGCGTCACGTCGAGCGCGGCAAGCTGCTCCCCCGCGACCGGGTCGACACCCTGCTCGACCCGGGCAGCCCGTTCCTCGAGCTCTCCCCGCTGGCCGCGAACGGCCTCTACGGCGACGAGTCACCCGGCGCCGGGCTGATCACCGGGGTCGGACGGGTGTCGGGTCGCGAGTGCGTCGTGGTCGCCAACGACGCCACGGTCAAGGGCGGCACGTACTACCCGATGACCGTGAAGAAGCATCTCCGGGCCCAGGAGATCGCGCTCGACAACCACCTGCCGTGCGTCTACCTCGTCGACTCCGGCGGCGCGTTCCTCCCCCGGCAGGACGAGGTGTTCCCCGACCGCGAGCACTTCGGCCGGATCTTCTACAACCAGGCGACGCTCTCGGCCCGGGGCATCCCGCAGATCGCCGCGGTGCTCGGCTCCTGCACCGCCGGCGGCGCCTACGTGCCCGCGATGGCCGACGAGACCGTGATCGTGCGTGAGCAGGGCACGATCTTCCTCGGCGGGCCGCCGCTGGTGAAGGCCGCGACCGGTGAGGTGGTCAGCGCCGAGGACCTGGGCGGCGGCGAGCTGCACGCCAAGACGTCCGGCGTCGTCGACCACCTGGCCGACGACGACACCGACGCGCTGCGCATCGTCCGGAACATCGTCGGCACGCTGGCGCCTCCGGCGGCGGCCCCCTGGGAACGCCGGCCGGCCGGGAAGGCCGCCGACCAGCGCGCCCTCTACGACATCGTGCCCACCGACCCACGCATCCCCTACGACGTGCACGCGGTGATCGGGACGCTCGTCGACGGCGGCGAGTTCTCCGAGTTCAAGGCCCGCTACGGCCCCACGCTCGTCACCGGATTCGCGCACCTGCACGGGCACCCCGTCGGGATCGTCGCGAACAACGGCGTGCTGTTCGCGGAGTCCGCGCTCAAGGGCGCGCACTTCATCGAGCTCTGCGACCAGCGCGGCATCCCGCTGCTGTTCCTGCAGAACATCACCGGGTTCATGGTGGGGCGCGAGTACGAGGCCGGCGGTATCGCCAAGCACGGCGCGAAGATGGTCACGGCGGTGGCGTGCGCACGGGTGCCGAAGCTCACGGTGGTGATCGGCGGTTCGTTCGGCGCCGGCAACTACGCGATGTGCGGGCGGGCCTACTCGCCCCGGTTCCTGTTCCTCTGGCCCAACGCCCGGATCTCGGTGATGGGCGGCGAGCAGGCCGCCCAGGTGCTCGGCACCGTCGGCACCGTCGACCCGGACGAGATCCGCGCCCAGTACGAGACCCAGGGCAACCCGTACTACGCCACGGCCCGCCTGTGGGACGACGGCGTGATCGACCCGGCACGCACCCGGGACGTCCTCGGCCTCGCGCTGGGCGTCTGCTCCCGGGCGCCGCTGGCCCCCGTTTCCTACGGCATCTTCCGGATGTGAGCATGTTCCGCACCGTGTTGGTGGCCAACCGCGGCGAGATCGCCGTCCGGGTGATCCGTACGTTGCGCCGGCTCGGCGTCCGTTCGGTGGCCGTGCACACCGATGTCGACGCCGAGGCGCGGCACGTCGCCGAGGCGGACACCGCGGTGGCCCTCGGCCCGGCCCGCGCCTACCTGGACATCGCCGCGATCGTGGCGGCGGCCCAGCGGACCGGCGCCGAGGCCGTCCACCCCGGCTACGGGTTCCTGGCCGAGAACGCCGAGTTCGCGGCGGCGCTCGCCGACGCCGGAATCGTGTTCCTCGGCCCGCCGCCGAAGGCGATCGAGGTGATGGGCGACAAGATCGCGGCGAAGAACGCGGTCGCGCAGTTCGGCGTGCCGGTAGTGCCGGGCATCGCGCGGCCCGGGCTCACCGACGACGAGCTGATCGCCGCGGCGCCGGGCATCGGGTTCCCGGTGCTGGTCAAGCCCTCGGCCGGCGGCGGCGGGAAGGGCATGCACCGCGTCGACGACGCCGCCGGGCTACCGGGCGCGCTCGTCACCGCCCGTCGCGAGGCCCGGGCCGGCTTCGGCGACGACACCCTGTTCCTGGAGCGGTTCGTGTCCCGGCCGCGCCACATCGAGGTGCAGGTGCTCGCCGACCAGCACGGGCACGTCGTCCACCTGGGTGAGCGCGAGTGCAGCCTGCAGCGCCGCCACCAGAAGGTGATCGAGGAAGCGCCCTCGCCGCTGCTGGACGCCGCCACCAGGGCGACGATCGGTGCCGCCGCGGTGGCCACCGCACGCAGCGTCGACTACGTCGGCGTCGGCACGGTGGAGTTCCTGGTCTCCGACGAGCGTCCGGACGAGTTCTTCTTCATGGAGATGAACACCCGCCTGCAGGTCGAACACCCGGTGACCGAGGAGGTCACCGGGCTGGACCTGGTGGAGCTGCAGCTCCGGGTCGGCGCCGGGGAGCAGCTGCCGTTCACCCAGGACGACGTCGTGCTCACCGGGCACTCGATCGAGGCCCGGGTCTACGCCGAGGACCCCGGGCTCGGGTTCCTGCCGACCGGTGGCCGCGTCCTCGACCTGGCCGAACCGGACGGCGACGGGATAAGGGTCGACTCCGGGTTGAGACTCTCGACCACCGTGAGCAGCGACTACGACCCGATGCTGGCGAAGATCATCGCGTCCGGGCCGGATCGCAGCACCGCGCTCCAGCGGCTCGACACGGCGCTCGCGGCCACCGCCGTGCTCGGCGTCACCACGAACGTCGAATTCCTGCGTTTCCTGCTGGCCGACCCCGACGTCGCGGCCGGGCGCCTCGACACCGCCCTGCTCGACCGGCGGCTGCCGGAATTCACCCCGGCCGCCCCGGACGACGGGACGGTCGTGGCCGCGGCCGCCTCCCGGTGGCTCGCGGCGTGGGCGGCGGCGAGCGACGATCCGTGGACGCAGCCGTCGGGATGGCGGCTCGGGGCACCGGCCGCCACCGTCACGCGGTGGCGGGTGGGTGACCGCACGGTCGAGGTCCGGCTGACCGGGACGCCGGACGGCGG
This sequence comes from Cryptosporangium arvum DSM 44712, assembly GCF_000585375.1. Taxonomy (NCBI): domain Bacteria; kingdom Bacillati; phylum Actinomycetota; class Actinomycetes; order Cryptosporangiales; family Cryptosporangiaceae; genus Cryptosporangium; species Cryptosporangium arvum. Next base: position 3,027,273 of record NZ_KK073874.1, on the reverse strand, counting down.
CTCGGTGGTGGTGGACGGCGGTGCTCCGCGGGCCGTGGTGGCGTGGTCCGACCGGACGACGCTGGTACTGGGCCTCGACGGGGAGCGCCGGCGCTACCGGGTCGCCGCCGACGGTGACACCACCTGGATCGCGGCGGCCGGGGGCGTCACGGCCGCACTCCGGCTCCTGGGCCCCCGCCCGGCCCGGCCCGACGCGGCCGCCGAGGCCACAGCCGAACTCGCCAGCCCGATGCCGGGCGCGATCATCGCCGTGCACGCCGCCGACGGCGACCCGGTCACGGCCGGCGCCCCGGTCGTCGTCGTCGAGGCGATGAAGATGGAACACGTGCTCACCGCGCCGGCCGACGGCACGCTGCGCCTGGCCGTGGCGCTGGGCGACCGGGTGAGCGTCGGCCAGGTGCTGGCCCGGGTCGAGGCCGAGGGCGACGCCGGGGGTGACGCCGGGGCCGGCGTCGGAACGAAAGCGAGCGACCCGACGTGAGCACGTGGACTCCGGCCGGGCCGGCCTGGTTGTTCTGCCCGGCCGACCGGCCGGACCGCTACGCCAAGGCCGCGGCCGCCGCCGACGTGGTGATCCTCGACCTGGAGGACGCCGTCGCGCCGGCCGACAAGGACGCGGCCCGGCGGGCGCTCGCCGCGACGCCGCTCGACCCCGGGCGCACGGTCGTGCGCGTCAACGCCGGTGACCCCACCGACGATCTCCGGGCGCTGCGCGACACCCCCTACCGGCGGGTGATGCTCCCGAAGGCCGAGTCGGCGGCCCAGGTCTCCGCGCTGCGCCCGTTCGAGGTCGTCGCGCTGGTGGAGTCGCCCCACGGTGCCCTGGCGGTGGCCGACCTCGCCGCCGCGGAGAACACGATCGGCCTCATGTGGGGCCCGGAGGACCTCACCGCGGCGCTGGGCGGGAGCTCGGCCCGGTACGCCGACGGGCGGTTCCGGCACGTGCACCAGCAGGTCCGCTCCACCACCCTGCTGGCCGCGAAGGCGCACGGGCGGCTCGCGCTCGACACCGTCCACCTCGACATCGCCGACCTCGACGGCCAGCGCGCGGAGGCCGAGGACGCGGTGGCGATCGGCTTCGACGGCACGGTCGCGATCCACCCGAGCCAGGTGCCGGTGATCCGCGCGGCGTACACGCCGCCGCCCGGTGAGGTCGAGTGGGCCCGGCGCGTGCTCGAGGCCGCCCGCGGCGAACGCGGGGTGTTCCGCTTCGAGGGCCGGATGGTCGACTCGCCGGTGCTGCGCCACGCCGAGACCCTGCTGCGGCGAGCGTGAACGCACAAAACCTCAGTTCCGGGCGCTAGCCGCCGATCCTGCGGCGAAACGTTCCGGACGCCTGCGGGGGCAACGATGCGCGTTCAGCGACCTGGCCGAGCACTGCGCGACCAGGCTCTCGAGCGGGAGCGCGCGGTCGCGGAGGGCGCGGCGAGGCTCGCGGCGAGCGGTGATCGCGACGTCGTGCAGAGCACCGCGGTCGAGACGGCGGCGGCGATCGCCGGCAGCGCCGGCGCCAAGGGCGTCCGGGTGATGCTCGGCATCGGCCACGACCTGCGCCACGAGATCGTGGCCACGGCCGGGGAACGGACCGCCAGCGCGATCGGCCGGGTCGTGGACTTCGACGAGCTGCCCGAGCACCTGGTCGCCGCGCTCCGCCGGGGTGAAGCGATCTACCTGGAACGGCCGGAGTCCGACCTCGCGCCGCGCCGGGGCGGCGTCCTGGTCATCCGGTTGCGGGCCGGCGGGCGTGACGTCGGCGTGCTGTCGGTGTCGGCGAACGCGCCGCTCACCCCGGCGGTGCGCGCGGCCCTGTGCTCCTGGACCAGCCAGGTCGCGGCGAGCCTGGCCGGGCTCGCGCTCACCGAGGAGCTGCTGCACCGGGCCTACCACGACCCGCTCACCGGGCTGGCCAACCGCGAGCTGCTGCGCCAGCGGCTCGAGGCCGCCCTGCACGGCGGTCCGGCCGAGGGTTTCACCGCGTTCCTGCTGCTCGACCTCGACCGGTTCGACCAGATCACCGAAGCGCTCGGGGCCCGGGCCGGTGACGACGTCCTGTGCGCGGTGGCCGACCGGCTGCGCGGCATGGTCGGCCCCGGGGACCTCGCGGTGCGCCTCGACGTCGCCGAGTTCGGTCTGGTGCTCGGTGGGGTCCGGGACGCCGACGCGGCCACCGCGGTCGCGGAGCGTCTGATCAGCGCGCTGCGGGCGCCGATCACCGCGGACGGGCACCCGGTGACGATCGGCGGGTCGATCGGCGTGGCCCTGCGCGCTCCGGGCACCGGCGCCTCGATCGACGAGATCGTCGGGGACGCCGACGCCGCGATGAACCGTGCCCGCGAGGCCGCCGGCCCCGTCCGCCGCCTCTCGGTCGCCTCGTAGCGCGGCCCCGGGGAAAGCCGCCCCGGGCCGGGCCGGAGCGTCGTAGGGTCGCCGCCACACCGACGCGAAGGAGCGGGTATGGCGGCGCTGGACTTCACCGGACGGACCGTGCTGGTCACCGGCGGCACGAAGGGCATCGGGCGGGTCGTCGCCGAGACGTTCGCCCGGGCCGGCGCCGCGGTCGTGGTCTGCGCGCGCAACGAGCCGGACGAGCCGGCGCCAGGCCTGTTCGTGAAGACCGACGTCCGTGACCCGGCCTCGGTCGACGCCCTGGTGGACGCCGCGGTGGACCGCTTCGGGCGGCTGGACGTGCTGATCAACAACGCCGGCGGCTCGCCCGAGGCGGACGCGGCCACGGTGTCGCCCCGTTTCGTCGAGAAGGTCGTGGCGCTCAACCTGCTGGCGCCGTTCTACGTCTCCCAGGCGGCGTACCGGGTGATGCGGACCCAGGAGACCGGCGGCTCGATCGTCAACATCGGCAGCGTGTCGGCCACGGATCCGCAGCCGGGCACGGCGGCGTACTCGGCGGCGAAGGCCGGCCTGCTCACGCTCACCAAGGCGCTGGCGCTGGAGTGGGGCCCGGACGTGCGGGTCAACCACATCACGGCCGGGCTCATCCGCACCGAGGCCGCCCGCTACACCGAGCAGACCGCGAGCCTGATCCCGGCCGGTCGCCTCGCCGAACCCGCCGACATCGCCAACGCCTGCCTGTTCCTGGGCGGCGAGCTGGCCTCCTACGTCAACGGTGCCGACCTCGCCGTCCACGGAGGCGGCGAAGTTCCGGCGCGCTATGTCGTGAACCCCTAGACAAGCGTACAGTCGACTACACGGATGTATAGCCGACGAGAGGATCACCGTGCCCGACCCCGACGACCTGACCGCACGCGCCCGCATCCGGCAGGCCGCGCTCACCCAGTTCGCCGACGTCGGGTTCCAGAAAGCGACGATCCGTAGCATCGCGGCCGAGGCCGGGGTCTCCCCCGGCCTGCTCCGCCACCACTTCGGATCAAAAGAGGCGCTGCGCGACGCCGTGGACGCCTATGTCATGGACGAGATCCGCCGCACCAACGACGACGTCACGGCGGCCAGCGCGACCGGCACCTTCGGCGCCTCGGTGGACCGTGAGGCGCTCCGCCCGTTCCAGCGCTACCTCGCCCGTGCCCTGCTGGACGGATCGTCCACGATCGCGACCATGTTCGACCAGCTCGCCGCGATGACGACGCAGTGGGTCGCCGCCGCGGACGAGACCCGCACCGACCGGCCCGGCACCGACACGCACACCCGCGGCGCCCTCTACACCGCGATGGTGCTCGGCATCCCGCTGCTCCACGAGCACCTGTCCCGGGTGCTGGGCGTCGACATCCTCTCCGACGACGGCGACCGGCGCGTCGCGCTGGCGATGCTCGAGATCTACTCGCACCCGCTGATCAGCACCGAGCTCGCCGAACAGGCGCGAGCCGCCCTCTACCCGGATCCTCCCTCAAGGAGCGCACGATGACCGACGCCGTCTCGGTTTCCGGTCTCATCAAGAACTTCGGCCCCACCAGGGCCCTCAACGGGCTCGACCTCGCCGTCCGCACCGGCGAGGTCCACGGCTTCCTCGGCCCGAACGGCGCCGGGAAGACCACCACGATCCGCATCCTGCTGGGGCTGGCCCGCTCCGACGGCGGCACCGCGAGGCTGCTCGGCGGCGACCCGTGGAAGGACGCCACCACGCTGCACCGGCGCCTCGCCTACGTCCCCGGCGACGTCACGCTGTGGCCGAACCTCTCCGGCGGCGAGATCGTCGACCTGCTCGGCCGGCTGCGCGGCGGCGTCAACCAGAAGCGCCGCACCGAGCTGCTCGAACGGTTCCAGCTCGACCCCCGCAAGAAGGGCCGCGCCTACTCCAAGGGCAACCGGCAGAAGGTCGCGCTGGTCGCCGCGTTCGCGTCCGAGGCCGACCTGCTGATCCTCGACGAGCCGACCTCCGGCCTGGACCCGCTGATGGAGGAGGTCTTCCGCGCGTCGGTCGCCGAGTTCGTCGCGACCGAGGGCCGAACCGTGCTGCTCTCCAGCCACATCCTGTCCGAGGTGGAGGCGCTCGCCGACCGCGTGACGATCATCCGCGACGGCCGGACCGTGGAGAGCGGCACGCTCGCCGAGCTGCGTCACCTGTCGCGGACGTCGATCCGGGCCGAGCTGGCCGGGCCCGCGCACCTCGACCGGGTGCACGACCTGGTGGTCCGCGGGGACCGGGTCACGTTCACCGTGGAGAACGCCGACCTGGACCACGTGATGCGTCAGCTGGCCGGGATCGGCATCCGCAGCCTGGAGAGCCGGCCGCCGACGCTGGAGGAGCTCTTCCTCTCGCACTACGAGGCGGTGGCCTGATGTTCGCCGGGACCGCCACCCTGGTGCGCCTGGGTCTGCGCCTCGACCGGGTGCGCCTGCCGATCTGGGTCCTCGTGCTCGCGGTGATGCCGGCCGCCACCGCGGCGCAGTACCAGGGCCTCTACCCCACCGACGCCGACATCCGGGACGTCAGCGGCATCCTCGCCAACCCCGCACTGGAGGCGATCAACGGGGCGCTGTTCTCGGTCACGCTCGGCGGCCTCACCGCCTGGAAGATCGGCGCGACCGAGTTCGTCCTGGTCGCGCTCATGAGCCTGCTCACCGTGGTGCGCCACACCCGCGCCGAGGAGGAGACCGGCCGCCTGGAGCTGGTCGGCTCGGCCGCGACCGGCCGGTACGCACCGCTCACCGCGGCGCTGCTGGTGGCCGCGATCGCGGACGTCGCCGCCGGGGTGCTGGTGGCGGCGCTCCTCGCGGCGACCGGTCTGCCGGTCGCGGGCTCGGTCGCGTTCGGGCTGGCCACCACCGTCACCGGGCTGCTGTTCGCCGGGGTCGCGGCGGTGGCCGCGCAGCTGGTCGGCGCCGGTCGCTCCGCGACCGGGATCGCCGCCGGCGTGCTGGGGGCCGCGTACCTGGCCCGGGCGCTCGGCGACACCGGGCCGACGTGGCTGAGCTGGGCGTCCCCGATCGGGTGGGCGATGCGCACCCGCGCGTTCGCCGACGAGCGCTGGTGGGTGCCGGTGCTGACGCTCGCGGTGACCTCGGGGCTGGTGGTGCTGGCCTACGCGCTGGTCGAGCGCCGGGACGTCGGCGCGAGCCTGGTGCCGGAACGGCCGGCGCCCGGGTCCGGTTCGCTGGGCTCGCCGTTCGCGCTCGCCTGGCGTCTGCAGCGCGGGGTGCTGCTCGGGTGGATCGTCGCGATGGTGTTCGCCGGTGCGGTGCTCGGCGGCTCGGCCGACGGGCTCTCGGACTCCCTCGAGTCCAATGCGAACATCACCGATGTGCTGGCCCGGCTCGGGGGCGACGCCGGGATCGTCGACGCCTACCTCGCGGCCGTGTTCGGCATCATGGGGCTGACGATCGCGGCCTACACCGTGCAGGCGACGCTCCGGATGCGCACCGAGGAAGCGTCGCAGCGCGTCGAGCCGCTGCTGGCGACGCCGGTCGGGCGGCTGCGCTGGGCGCTGGGGCACCTGGCGTTCGCGGTGCTCGGGACGCCGCTCCTGCTGGCCGTCGCCGGGCTGGCGGGCGGGGTGACCTACGGTCTGGAGACCGCGGACGTCAGTGGGCAGGTGCCGCGCCTGCTGGCGGCCGCGCTGGTGCAGACCCCGGCGGCGTGGGTACTGGCCGGGTTCGGCGTCGCGCTGTTCGGGCTGGTGCCGCGGTGGAGCGTGCTGGCCTGGGGCGGGCTGATCGCCTGCGTCCTCGCGCTGGAGCTGGGGGCGCTGCTCGGTCTGAGCCAGTGGCTGATCGACGTGTCCCCGTTCGCCCACGTCCCGAAGCTGCCGGGCGATTCGCTCCGCACCGCGCCCCTCGTCGGGCTCACGGTGGTGGCGGCGGCGCTGGCCGCGGCCGGCCTGGCCGGCTTCCGCCGCCGGGACGTCGGCTGATGACACCGCCGCCGGGACGTCGGCTGACGTCCCGGCGGCGGAAGCCCGCGGCTACTACTTCACGAAGAGGTTGTTCAGCCCCGAGTTGCCGTACGGCGCGCTCAGGTAGATGCCGCCGATCTTCGAGCCGTACATCGTCGTCTGCTTGTCGTAGATCGCCGGGGCGATCGGCACGATCCGCGTCATCATGTCCTTGTCCAGCTTCGCCCACCGCTTGCTCGCCTCGGTGAGGTCGCTGAGCGCGAGGATCTCGTCCATCTCCTTGTTGACCTGGTCGTCGTTGAGGTACGTGATGTTCTGGTTGCCGGTCGGCGTGATCGCGCGCCCGTCGAACAGCGGCGGGATGATCGCCGCGCCGCCCGGCCAGTCCGAACCCCAGCCCTGCATGTAGACGTCGAACTGGTTGTCCTTCGCGCCGAGCACCGTGTAGTACTGGTCCTCGTCCACCGGCTGGATCGTCAGGTCGAACCCGGCCTCTTTCATGCTGCTGCGCAGGAACGCGGCCACGGCCTGGTTGCGCTCGGTGTTGCGGTAGGCGTAGGTGAGCGGCACCCGCTTGTTGCCGAGCAGCTCCTTGGCCTTCGCCGGGTCGCCGTTCTTGCCGCCGTCGTACTGGTTGTACTGCTCGTACCCGGACGTCGTCGGCGACAGGATCGTCGTCGCCGGGTCACCGGAGTACGAACCCCACACCTTCAGCAGGCCCTCGCGGTCGAGCGCGTAGTTGAACGCCTTCCGGACGTTGATGTCCTTCATCCGCTGCAGGTTGAAGTCGAACATCCAGACGAACTGCGTCGTGCCGGTGAGGATCCGCTTCTTCGCGTCCGCGTTCGCGATCACCTTCGGGTAGACGCTGGCCGGGATCTGCAGGTCCTGGAACGACAGTCCGGTCTGCGCCGCGCCCCCGTCGGCGAGGAGCAGCTCGCTGGCCTGCTCCGCGGTGCGGGTGAAGTCGACGACGTACTTCTCCGGGAACTGGTGGCGGATCGGGTCGGTCTTGGCGTCCCAGTTCGTGTTGCGCACCAGCGTCATCTGCTGGCCGCGGCGGTACTCCTGGATCTTGTACGGCCCGGACGAGAACGGCCGGTTGTCGTACTGGACCTTGGTGTCCTTCGACGGCGGCACCGGGGTCGTCGTCGGCAGCGCCATCGCGAACGGAGCGTCCGCGTGCGGCGTCGGGAAGTTGAAGACGATCGTCTTCGCGTCGGGCACCTCGACCCCCGGCGGGATCTTCGCGCCGCCGTCGTAGGGGCCCTTGTACTTCGCGTTGTAGTCACCGCTGCCGACCAGCCACTGCTGGATGTAGTGCGGGCCGTTCGGCAGGTCGGGGCTGAACGAGCGGGCGATGCCGTAGGCGACGTCGTTCGCGGTGATCGGCGTGCCGTCCTCGTACTTCAGGCCGTCCTTGAGCGTGAACTTCCAGGTCTTGCCGCCGTTGGACTCCTCACCGGTATTGGTGGTGAGGTCACCGACGAGCTCCAGCTTGCCGTCGCCGTTCTCCCGGTACTGCAGCAGCGAGCGGTACAGCAGGTTGGAGCCGACCGTCTGGGACGGCACCACGTAGTTCTGCTGTGGATCGAGATGCTCGAAGTCGCCGCTGGTGTAGATCGTGACCGTGCCTCCGGGCTTCGCGCCGGGAACGTCGGGCGCGGGGCCATCGGAGTTCTCCGCCAGCGTCGCGGACTGCGTCGCGGCCTCTTGGTTGTTGTTGTCGTCGTTGTTGTCGCTCCCGGTGTTCTTGGTGCAGCCCGCTGCCGCGAGCGCCACCGCCAGAACCCCGACGGTCACTAACTTCGCTGATCGCATCGTCGCGCGTCTCCTCCCCGTGCCGATCACAGGAGACGATCAACTCAACACACACCGCAACCGGAATTCGCAGAAAAAGATAACGAATCGGTTCCGAGCTCAGACCGGCGTACCGGCGAGCCGGTGCGGCATCGCGGTGCAGGCGCAGTCCGGAACCGCGTACCGGGTGCGCACGAGCTCCCGGCCGTCGAACGTCACCGCGGCCTCGAACACGTGGAAACCGCAGAACTCGTCGGTTCCGACGTAGCGGGTGGCGAGGTCGGCGGGCGCGAGCGGACGTCCGTCGCCGGTGCGGACCTCGAGCTCGCACAGTCCACACTGGTGCAGTGCGGCCAGCGCCGCGGGCAGCTGGTCGGCGCACACCACCCAGCGTGGCTGCCGGTCGGCCCGGGTCCCCGGGTCGCCGTAGAGCGCGTAGACGACGTCTGGCATGGCCACCTTCTTCGGCTCGTGCGGTGCCCCCATGCCGTACACGCAGCGCGACGCCTCGCTGTTCAGCCCAGTTACGGACTCATTCGCCCCAGATTTCCCACCAGCCTCAGGTGATCTGCGCGACATCCACTCAGCCGACCACCACCTCGGCCGACCGAGAACAGTGGGCCGGCGAACGGAGGAGCAGAGCGGTGCACACGGAGCAGACGACGGACGACGCGCTACGGCGATCCGCCGACGCGATCCGCGCGGTGGTGGAGGCGAGCGCCGAGATCGAGGCGTTCGTCGAGTTGCTGAACAGCGTCGCTGCGCAGACGAAGCTGCTCGCGCTCAACGCCTCGGTCGAGGCCGCCCGGGCCGGTGCGGCCGGGCGCGGGTTCGCGATCGTCGCGTCCGAGGTGAAGGACCTGGCCACGCGCACGGCCGACGGCGGCGACGCGATCCGGCGCAGCATCGACGCGCTGCGTGCGCGCGGACACGAGGCCGAACAAGCGCTGGCCCGGCTGGGCGACCAACCCGAGGACCACTCCGAAAAGCCGGGTAACTCGCGCAGAGTGCGGCCAGCCCTTCGTTGAGTTAGCTACTGTGGTGCCCTTCGCGCCCGGCGTGACGCACGGTGCGGCGGAGCGACAGGGAGGGCGGGCCGATGGGGGGTGTGCTCCTCACCGTCACGTTCTCGCTCAGCGCGCTCGCCGGGGCCGTCACCGCCGCCACCGCGTTCCGTCACCGGGCGCGGGTCCCGGCCGGTACCCCGCTGGGCGTCGCGACCACGGGGATCACCGGCTGGTCGGTGGCGGCCGCGATCAACGCCGGCGTGGGCGACCCCGCCTGGACCCTGCCGCTGGCCGCGGTCGGTATCGCCGGGCACGTCCTGATCGTCGTGGGCTACCTCGGGCTCACCGAGGTGGTCGCCGGCCGCCGGTGGCGCCCGCGCCGCCCGGTGGCGGCCCTGCTCGCCGTCGAGCCCCTGCTCGTGGTCGTCGCGCTGGCCACCGGCGTGTTCTTCGACGGTGTCGAGCGGGCCGCCGACGGCTCCTGGCAGCCGGTCTTCGGCCTGGGCTACACGCTGCACTTCCTCTACTGCTACGCGGTGACGCTGACCTGCGCGTACCGGGCGTTGCGCTACGCGTACCGGCGGTCGGCGTTCACCCGCCGGGTCGCCGGTTGGCTGGCGCTCATCGCGTTACCGCCGATCGTGGTGAACCTGGTCGCGGTCACCGTGCTGCACAACAACGACGTCACGCTGATCGGGACGGTGATCAGCGCGGGGCTCGCGTACGGCGCGCTCACCCGGCGGTCGATCGAGTGGCTCCCGATCGCCCGCGCCCAGCTCATCGACGCACTCGCCGACGGCGTCGTCGTCATCGACCGGGACGGGTTCGTGGCCGACGCGAACGCGGTCGGCCGGCAGCTGATCGTCGGCAGCGCACCGTGGGTCGACGACCCGATCGGCGTCGCGGTGGACTCGATCGACCCGACGTTCCCGCTGCTCGAACCGGAAGACACCGACTTCGTCTTCGCGTCCGGGCGCCTCGGCCTCGACCTGGAGATCCGCACCCGGGTGATCCATGACCGCACCGGGTCGTTCGCGGGCTGGGTGATGATCGCCAGGGACGTCACCGCGCACCGGGCCCAGCACCGGGCGCTGGAGGCGGCGAACGAGCAGCTCCGGGAGCAGATCACGACGATCGAGCGGCTCCGCGCCGACCTGGCCGAGCAGGCGGTGCGTGACGCGCTGACCGGTCTGCACAACCGGCGGCACCTGATGAACGTCCTCGCCGACGCCGAGCGCGGGCACACCGGGCCGCTGAGCGTCGCGCTCATCGACGTCGACCACTTCAAGCAGGTCAACGACCGGTACGGGCACGCGGCCGGTGACCGGGTGCTGGTCGCGGTGGCGCACCTGCTCGCGTCCGGGGCGCGCCCGGACGATGTGCTGGCCCGCTACGGCGGCGAGGAGTTCGTGCTGCTGCTGCCCGGGGTGGCGAGCGACGCCGCGCACACCTGCGTCGATCGGCTGCGGACGCTGGTCGCGGGCACCGCGCTGGAGGTCGCCGGGGAGACGGTGCGGGTCAGCTTCTCGGCCGGCGTGGCCTGCGGGACCGCACCCGTGGACGCCGACGCCCTGCTGGAGGCGGCCGACCTCGCGCTCTACGCGGCGAAGCGGAACGGGCGCGACCGGGTGGAGCTGGCTACGTCCGTGCGTTGAGCGGGCGCCGGTGGCCGGTCGGGCGACGGCGGCGCAGCAGCCACTCGGCGAGCAGGAGGTTCGGCACCCAGCAGAGGAACGCCGCGGCCGGGTAGGCGAGCGCGAACGCGTCGCCCTCGTCGAGGCCGGCCAGGCTCGACCCGGCGACGATCAGGACGCCGAGCCAGAGCCGGAGCATCACCCCGGCGTAGGTGAGCGCGAACGTGCGGATCGCCCAGCGGCGGTGGGCGGCGACGTCGCGGCGGCGGATCGCCGCGTAGGCCGCACCGGCGCAGGCGAGCCAGCCCAGCGCGAGCAGGCCGAACCCGGCCGTGCCGACCGGGCCGGCCTGGTTGAACGGCGCGAGCACGGCGCCCGCGACCCCGCCGACCGCGATCGCGGCGAACGTGACGCGCCCGACGACGCGGTGCACCGCGGGCACCCGGTGCCGGACGCGGGCCGAGAGCTGGAGCGGGGAGAGCACCAGCGCGGTTCCGCCGCTCACGACGTGCAGGTAGAAGAACACCTGGACGACGGCCGGGCGGTCGACGTAGTTGGCCGCGAGGCCGGCGTCGTCCGCGGCGAGCTCGGCGAGCGAGGTCGTCAGGTAGGGCAGCGGCGCGTACACCGCGATGGCGAGCGCGGACAGGCCGAGCCACCAACCGGCGGCCGCCCGTCGGATCCGGGGAGCGGTCATCGTCATGCGGTGAGCTTCGGGGGTCGCGCCCGCTGGTCACGAGCCCTTGGCGGGTGAACCGGAGTGACCCGCACGGGTGACGCCGTCGCCGCGGCGGGCGGTCACACTGGTGCGGTGTTCCGGGCCCGGGTCGACGTCGCGCTGGCAGTGGGGTTGGCCGTCGTCTCGGCGGTGCTGACCGCGGTGGTGCCGGCCGAGCCGCCGTTCCGGGCGCCGGGGGTGCTCGGCGTGGCACTGGCCGCGGTGTCGGCGCTGGCGCTGGTCGCCCGGCGAACGGCGCCGGAGACGGTCGTCGCGGTCACGTCGGCGCTGCTGGTCGTGTACGTGCTCGCCGGGTTCGACGTCGGCGTCGTGCAGTGGCCGCCGTGGATCGCGCTCTACACCTGCTTCGCGGCCGGCGGGCGGCGTCCGCGGCTGGTCGGCGCGATCGCCTGCGTGGCCGCGGTGAGCGGGTACGCCGTGTTCACCCGGGGCCCCGGCGACGCCTCGGCGCTGGCCGACGTCGCGATCATCGGCCTGCTCGCGGCGGTGGCCGGCGAGGCGACGCGGAACCGCCGGGTGGCCGTGGCCGCGTCCCGGTCCCGCGAGCTCGCGGAGGGGCGGGAGCGGGCGCTCGCGCTCGACCGGATGCGGCTCGACGAACGGACCCGGCTGGCCGGTGAGCTGCACGACGCGCTCGGCCACGCGGTGAACGTGATCGTCCTGCAGGCCGGCGTCGCGCGGCGCGTGTTCGCCGAGCGTCCCGAGTTCGCCCGCGACGCCCTGGGCACGATCGAGACGACGGGCCGGGAGGCGCTCGGCGAACTCGACCAGGTCCTGCGTGTCCTGCACCCGGACGACGCGGCGGAGACCGAGCCGCTCGGACCGCGAGGGATCGACGGGGTGGACGAGCTGGCGGAGCGGGTGCGTGCGGTGGGGCGGGAGGTGACCGTGGAGATCGAGCCGGTGGAGCTGGGGCCGGGCGCCGGGCGGGCGCTGTACCGGATCGTCCAGGAGGCGCTGACCAACGCGGTCCGGCACACCGAATCGGGGCGGATCCGCGTGTCGGTGACGCCCGACGGCGAGCACGTGCGCGTCCTGGTGTTCAACGAGGCCACCGGGCTGGCCCGGCCGCAACCCGGCCGTGGCCTGGTCGGCATGCGCGAACGTGCCCGACTGGCCGGCGGCACCCTCGAGGCCGGCCCGGTCGACGGCGGCTTCCAGGTGCTGGCCACACTGCGCGCCGCATGATCCGCGTCCTGCTCGCCGACGACGACGCGCTGGTCCGCACCGGGCTGCGGGTGCTGCTGGAGGCCGAACCCGACCTCGAGGTGGCCGGCGAGGCCGCGACCGGCTCCGACGCCGTGGCGGCGGCCCGGCGTCACCGCCCCGACGTCGTCCTCATGGACGTGCGGATGCCCGGCCGGGACGGGGTCTGGGCGACCCGCCGGATCGTCGCCGGGCCGTCCCCCCGGCCGCGCGTGCTCGTCCTGACGACCTTCGACCTCGATCAGATCGTCGAGGACGCGCTGGCCGCCGGAGCCGACGGTTTCCTGCTCAAACGGTCGAGCCCCGAGCAGCTGATCGCCGGGATCCGGGTCGTGCACGCCGGCGACGCGCTCGTCGCTCCCGAGGTCACGCGCCGGCTCCTGACGACGCTGGCCGGGCGTCGGGCACCCGAGCGGCACCGGCTCGCGCTGCCAGACCCGCTCACCGAGCGCGAGGTCGACGTGCTCCGCGCGCTCGCCGAGGGCTGGTCGAACGCGGAGATCGCGGCCGCGCTGAGCGTCTCGATCGAGACCGTGCGCACGCACGTGAAGCGGGTACTGACCAAGCTCGGCGTCCGCGACCGTACCCAGGCGGTGGTCTGGGCCTTCCGCACCGGTTTCCTCGACCGCGAAGATTGACCGGCTATGCCCGCTTTTTGGGCTAGCTCACAGCGGAATCTTGGTTAAGGCCGGGCATGATCGTAGGGATCTTGCACCGGGTTTCATGGGGAGCACGTTGGACGAGAATCGAGCACGCCGGGTCGTCGACGCCCTCCGCGACCGGGGCGTCGACGCGTACCCGGCCAAAGTGAGCGTCTACCAGTTCGGGGTGGGCGTGAACCTCTCGGAGAAACGCCAGGCGATCTGGGACTCCGACGGGACGGCGGGTCTCGAGGCCCAGGTGATGCGTAACGGTGTGCTGGTCGGGTTCGTCCCGACGATCGAGGGCTCGGAGTTCTTCGACGAGGAGCAGACGATCGACGCGATCGTGCGCACCGACTACGACCAGCCGATCGCCCGCCGCCTGGCCACCGCTCCGCCGCAGGCACCGCCTCTCCCCCGCTCCGGGGGTGTGTTCCGCCGCTTCTTCGACGGCTTCCGCTACCGCTGAGACCCGCTCGCGCGCGCGAACACGCGGGCGGCGTGCCGGTGGTGGGCGGCGGCCTCGTCCGGCCGGTCGAGCGCCGCGGCCAGGTCACCCAGGTAGTGCGCGACCGGAGCCAGCGTGAGCATGCCGCTGCCCGCACCGGCCAGCTCGTCCCGCGCGGGCAGCAGCGCGTCGTGGAGCCGGAGCATCAGCGCGCGGTCGCCGGTGCGCACGGCGAGCAGCGCGTGCAGGACGGTGCGGGCCTCGTACAGGAGGTCCCGGGGCGACTCCGGGACCTCCGGCGTCCCGCCCCGGCCGGGGAGCAGCGGGCGGACCCAGGGCTCGAACGCCCCGAAATCGCCGGACGCGAACTCCGCGAGCGGCTCGCCGCGGCGCACGGCCTCGCAGAAGCGCGCGAGCGGGGCGATGCCGCGGTCCAGGCCGGGCATCTCGGGGCCGCCGAGGTGGGCCGCGGCGGCGCGGTAGCGGCTCGCCGACTCGGCCGTGCGCCCTCCGAGCGACGCCCGCATCGCGCGGTACCAGTCGGTGAAGACGCTGACCAGCGGGGACTGGTAGCGCTCGCCGAGGCGGTCGACGGTGTCCGCGTGCGCGTCGGCGGCGGTGAGGTCGGCCAGCGCGGACCGGGCCTGCAGCAGGACGAGGTGGCCGAGGATCTCGAACGCCCGGAGTTCGGCGCGTTCGGAGAGCGCGACCAGCTCGGCCCCGATGCGTGCCCGCTCGGGGGCCAGCCCGGCGCGTCCGAACGAGTGCATGAACCGGGCGTTGAGCGCGAAGGCCAGCACACCGGGGTCGCCGAGCTCCCGGGCGAGCTGTTCGGCCTCACGGGCGGCCGCGGCGGCCCGTGCTCCCCCGGCGCTGCGTAGTTCCAGCGCGAGCGTGGCGAGCAGTCGGCTGCGGTCGGCGCTCCGGCCGGCGGGCAGCGCGGTGAGCGTCCGCTCGGTGACCTGGGCGAGGTGCCGCGCCAGCACCGGGTCGTCGGCGTCGGGCCAGAGCGCCGGGGCGTCGAAGGCCCCGATCACGTGCGCGGTGAGCACCGGGTCGCCGATCGTGCCGGCGAGCTCGACCGCCTCGGCGCGCCGGGTGCGCGCCGCCGCGAGCCGCCCGGTGAGCGCGAGCGCCCGCACGGTGCCCATGATCAGGTCCAGCCGGGTCCGCACGGCCGCGGCGGCCCGCGCCGGGCCCGCCGCGGCGGGAAGCGTCGGGACGGTCGCGGCGGGCTCTGTCGGGACGGTCGCGGCGGGCTGCGTCGGGACGGTCGCTCCGGGCTGCGTCGGGAGCGCGGCGGGCTGCTTGTCGAAGGCTTCGAGTGCGGCGTTCCAGTAGCGGAGGGCGTCGGCGGGGGCGGCGCGGCGCTCGGCGCGTTCGGCGGCGCCGCGCGCGTAATGGACGGCGCGGCCGGCCGTGGCCGGGTCGTCGGCGAGGACGTAGTGGGTGGCGAGCGCCTCCACGTCGTCGGGGCGGAGCGTCTCCAGCGCGGCCGCGGCGGCGGCGTGCCAGCTCGCACGGCGGGCCGCGGAGACGTCACCGGCCAGCGCGTCGCGGACCAGCGCGTGGGCGAACGTGAACCGGCGCGGACCGCGCTCCACCAGGAAACCGGCGGCGGTGGCCGCGTCCACGGCGTCCAGGACGGTGTCCGCGTCGCCGGCGAGCACGGTGTGCAGGGCGGGGTCGAGGTCCGGGCCGAGCACCGCGGCGCGGCGCAGCACGGCCTGCGCCGGCTCCGGCAGCGCCGCGACCCGGTAACGCACCACGTCGCGGACGCCCGGCGGGACCGCGGCCAGGTCGCCGTCGTCCGCCACCAGCCGGGCCAGCTCGCGGACGAAGAACGGGTTGCCGCCGCTGCGGCGGTGGATCGTCGCCGCGGTGCCGGCGTCGACGTCCCGCCCGATCGTGGCGCGCACCACCGCGGGGATCTCGGCCGCGGGCAGGCCGCGGAGGTAGAGCCGGGCCGGTTCGGTGCGCGCGACCCGGCCCAGGGTCTCGGTCAGCGCCGGGGGCACGTCCGTCGAGCGGTGCGTGGCCAGCACCAGCACCGGTCCGGCCGGTGGTTCGGTCACGACGGCGGCGAGCAGCGCCAGCGTCTCGGTTCCGGCCCACTGCAGGTCGTCGACGACGACCAGCAGCGGAGCCGCGCGCGCGGCGTTCTCCAGCCGGGCCGCCACCGCGCGGTGCCGCTCGAACCGGGAGAGCCCCGGGTCGGCGGCCGAGCCGGGCACGGTCTCGAGGAGCTGGGTCCAGGCCTCGAGGTCGGGGCGCGCGCGGTCGTCGGGGTTGGTGCCCCAGGCCGTCGTCCACCCGGCGGCCGCCAGCCCGGCCGCGAACGTGCTGACCAGCGCGGATTTGCCGGCCCCGGCCTCGCCGGAGACGAGCGCCAGCCGGAGCAGGCGCCGGGCGCGGACGTCGGCCGCGACCGCGGCCAGCTGGGCGCTCTCCTCCGCCCGTCCGACCAGCCCGGTCGCCGAGCCGGGCGGAACGGGAATCCGGACCGGGCCGCGCCCGCCCGACGGCGCCGCTTCCGGCCCGCGCTCGGCGAACGCCGGTCCCGGCCCGCGCTCGGCGGAAGCCGGTCCCGGCCCGCGCTCGGCGGGTGGCGAACCCGCCCGGCGGCGCTCGGCGGGTTCCGCCGGGCGACGCTCGACGGGTTCCGCCGGGCGACGCTCGACGGGTTCGGCCGGGCGGCGCTCGGCGGAACCCGCCGGGGCCGGGAGGTGCAGTGACTCGGACTGGGCCAGGATGTCGGCCTCCAGGCGCCGGAGACCGGGGCCGGGGTCGAGGCCGGCGCTGTCGGCCAGGATCCGGCGGGCGCGGCGGAGGGCGGCGAGCGCGTCGCTCTGGCGCCCCGCGCGGTAGAGCGCGAGCGCGTACAGGCGCCAGGCTCCTTCGCGGCCCGGGTGGGCGCCCACCTGCGCCTCCAGGTCCGGCACCGCCTCCGCCGGGCGATCGAGCCCGAGCAGCGCGTCGGCCCTGCGCTCGACCGCGAGCAACCGCAGCTCGTCGAGGCGGGTGGCTTCCGCGCGCGCCCAGGGGGCGTCGGCGAAGTCCGCGTAGGCCGGTCCACGCCATTCCCCGAGCGCCGACTCCAGCGACGCCAGCGCCGCCGCCGGGAGGAGATCCCGGCTCCCGGTCACCGCGCGCTCGAACCGCAGCGCGTCCACGGCGTCGGGGTCGACTCGGAGCGCGTAGCCGGGGCCGGACGTCACCAGGACACGCGCGGGTGCCCGGGGCGCGCGCTCGGGCTCCAGTGCCCGGCGCAGCGCCGCCACGAACGTCTGGACCGCCCCGACCGCTCCGTCCGGCGCGGCGGTGCCCCACAGGTCGTCGATCAACCGGTCCACCGTGACCATCCGGCCGCGGGCCACCAGCAGCCGGGCCAGTACCGCCCGGTGACGTGGGCCTTTCACGTCCAGCGGACCGGCGGGACCCAGCGCCAGGAGCGGACCCAGCACACCGAACCGCAGCACACCGGAACCCTACTCAGTCGACGCTGATCGGCTGCTGACCAGCCCGGGGCACGGTGGTCGGCATGTACATCCACGGATTCGACTACCAGCGGGTTCCGACGGCCGACGGGGTGGCGCTGAACGTCGCCACGGCCGGCACCGGCACCCCGATCGTCCTGCTGCACGGCTTCCCGCAGACCCACCTGATGTGGCGGCACGTGGCCGCCGACCTGGCCGCCGACCACACGGTGATCGTTCCCGACCTGCGCGGCTACGGCGACAGCGACAAACCCGCCGAGGGCTACGCGAAGCGCACGATGGCCGCGGACGTCGTCGCGGTCGCGAAGGCGCTGGGGCACGACCGGTTCGCGCTCGCCGGGCACGACCGCGGGGCGCTGGTGGCGATCCGCGCCGGCCTGGACCACCCGGACACGATCACGCACCTCGCCTCGCTCGACGTCCTCCCGACGCTGGAGAGCTGGGACGTGCTGCGCGGCGTGCGCGCGTCGGTCGGGTACCACCTGTTCCTGATGGCCCAGCCGCCCGGCCTGCCGGAGAAGATGATCGGCGCGGTTCCGGACGAGTTCTTCGGCTCGTTCCTCGACGCCTGGGCGCAGAACCCGGACGCGATCCCGGCCGACGTCCGGGCCGAGTACCTGCGGGCCTCGCGGAACGCGGTCACCTCGATCGTGGCCGACTACCGCGCCTCGGCGACGATCGACCTCGAGCACGACGCCGCCGACAAGGAGGCCGGCCACCGGCTGTCGATGCCGGTCACCGTGCTCCAGCAGGACTGGGGCGCCGCGCTCGGCTTCGACGCCGCCGCGATCTGGCGCGCCTGGGCCGCCGACCTCGACCACCGGCTGGTCACCGCCGGGCACTTCATGGCCGAGGAGGCACCGGCCGAGGTGATCAAGGCGATCCGCGACCTGCTGGCTCGCTGACGCGCAGGCCGGTGGTGACGAGCGCCGCGAGCTCGGTGTAGGCCTCGGCGTCGGTGAGACCCGTGGCCGCGGCGACCTCGCGGCGCTGGATGCGCACCATCGTCGACGCGACGACGTCGGCCACGAAACCGGTGTGCACGTCACGGAACGCCCCGGCGGCCACGCCTTCGTCGACGAAGGCCCGGATCCGCGCGGCGGCGGCCCGGGTGTTGCGCTCGTAGATCTCCGCGGCCGGTGCGAACGCGGCGACGTCGTCGATGAACGCGGCCGACGCCGGGCGCAGCGCGTCGGCCACCGACGACAGGTAGACGGCGATGCGCCCGGCCGGGTCGGGGACGTCCCCGGTGGCCTGCTCCACGGCCGCCGTGGCGTTCCGGAAGAAGTGCACCACCGCCGAGCGGACCAGCTGCTCCTTGCTGCCGGCCAGCGCGTACAGCGTGCGCTTCGAGCAGTGCAGCCGGGCGGCGAGGTCGTCGAGCGTGAACGACGCGAAGCCCTCGGCCAGGAGCAGCTCGACGAGCGCGTCGAGCAGCTCGGTGCGGCGGGCGGCACCGCGGCGAACGGTCACGTCGCGAGATCTAACCACGGCTATTGGGGACGGTTCCACAGTACCGTTAATGGTACCGTTAACTATGCCCGTCGATCGTTTGCTCCCCAGCACCGAAGCCGCCGACCTGATCGAGCTCACCCGGGACATCGCCGACAAGGAGCTCGCGCCCCGGGTCGACGCGCACGAACGCGCCGAGACCTACCCCGACGGCCTGTTCGCGACGCTCGGCGCGGCCGGGCTCCTGGGCCTGCCCTACCCGGAGGAGTTCGGCGGGGGCGGTCAGCCCTACGAGGTCTACCTTCAGGTCCTCGAGGAGCTGGCCGCGCGGTGGGCGGCGGTCGCGGTGGCCACCAGCGTGCACGGGCTCTCGTGCTACCCGCTGGCCACGTTCGGCTCCCGGGAACAGCAGGAGCGCTGGCTCCCCGAGGCGCTCGGCGGCTCGCTCGTCGGCGGCTACAGCCTCTCCGAGCCGCACGCCGGGTCCGATGCGGCCGCGCTGACCTGCCGGGCCGACGCGGCCGACGGCGGGTACGCCGTGACCGGGCAGAAGGCGTGGATCACCCACGGCGGCAAGGCCGACTTTTACGCGCTGTTCGTGCGGGCCCCGGCCGGCATCACGTGTTTCCACGCGCCCGGGGCCGTGGAGGGCCTCACGTTCGGCGCGCCCGAGGAGAAGATGGGGTTGCACGCGATCCCGACCACGGCCGCGTTCTGGGACGGCGCGTTCCTCTCCGCGGACCGGCGGGTCGGCACCGAGGGTCAGGGCCTGCAGATCGCGTTCAGCGCGCTGGACTCCGGCCGGCTCGGCATCGCCGCCTGCGCCACCGGCCTCGCGCAGGCCGCGTTGGACACCGCCACCGCCTACGCCAACGAGCGCACGACGTTCGGCCGAAAGATCATCGACCACCAGGGCCTGGGGTTCCTGCTCGCGGACATGGCCGCGGCCGTCGACTCGGCCCGCGCCACGTACCTGGACGCCGCCCGGCGACGCGACGCCGGCCGCCCGTACGGGCGACAGGCCAGCGTCGCGAAGCTCGTCGCCACCGACGCGGCGATGAAAGTGACCACCGACGCCGTGCAGGTGCTCGGCGGGTACGGCTACACCAGGGACTTCCCGGTCGAGCGGTACATGCGCGAGGCCAAGATCATGCAGATCTTCGAGGGCACGAACCAAATCCAGCGCCTGGTGATCAGCCGGTCATTGGCCGTCGAAGGGGCCTAGCCCGAGGCGGGCCCGCACGGCCGGGCGGCGCAGCGGCGGCACGGTGGCCGGCTCGCCGCGGCGGGCGGGCAGCTGGGCCAGCAGCCCGCGGGTGATCTCGGCGATCTGCTGCACCGCCTCGTCCATCGCCGGGGCGACCCCCGGGTTCGGCTTGCCGATCCCGGTGACCTTCCGGATGAACTGGGCCGCCGCCGCGGTGATCTCGTCCTCGGTGGCGGGCGGCTGGAGGCCACGGAGCTCAGTGATGTTGCGGCACATGCCCTCGACCGTAGGTCTAGAGCAGGCCGCGCGCCATCGCCGTGGTGACCGCGGCGGTGCGGTCGGAGACGTCGAGCTTGGTGAACGTCCGCAGCAGGTGCGTCTTCACGGTCGCCTCGCTGATGTGCAGCCGCGCGCCGATCTCGGCGTTCGTGAGCCCCTGCCCGACCAGCGTGAGCACCTCGAGTTCGCGCGCCGAGAGCTGCGGCCCGGCAGGGCGGCGCACCTGCTGCACCAGCCGCCCGGCCACCGACGGCGCCAGCACGGTCTCGCCCCGGCTCGCCGCGCGCACCGCGGCGGTCAGCTCCGCCCGCGACGCGTCCTTGAGCAGGTAGCCCGCGGCCCCGGCGTCGACCGCGCGCAGGATGTCGGCGTCCGTGTCGTAGGTCGTCAGCACCACGACGTGCGCCGTCCTCACCTCGGCCCGGATGCGGCCGGTGGCGGTCGCGCCGTCCCCGCCCGGCATGCGCAGATCCATCAGGACGACGTCCGGGCGCAGCGTCCGGGCCAGGACCACCGCCTCCGGACCGGACCCGGCCTCCCCCACCACCTCGAGGTCCGGCTCGGCGTCGAGCATGCCCCGCAGCCCGTCCCTGACCACCGGGTGATCGTCCACCAGCAGCACCGTGATCATCGGGGCACCTCGCAGGTCACCGTCGTGCCGGCGCCGGGCGCCGAGCGGATCGTCAGGGTGCCGCCGAGCTGCTCGACCCGGCTGCGCATGCCCGACAGGCCGTAGCCGGACCGGGCGGCTCCGGCGTCGAAGCCGGCGCCGTCGTCGTCGACCGTGAGCGTCACGGCACCGTCGTGCGTGATCAGGTCGACGGTCACGGTGGCGGCGCCGGCGTGCTTGCGGACGTTCGTCAACGCTTCCTGCACGGTCCGCACCAGGACCACCTCGACCCGGGTGGGCAGCACCGGCGGGACGTCCACGGCGCAGGTGGCGTCGACGCCCGTCTCCTCGCCCAGCCGGGCGACCTGCTTCTCGATCACCTCGACGAGTGTGCCGGTGCCCAGCTCGGCCGGTGCGAGCACGGTGACCATCGCCCGCGCCTCGGCGAGGTTCTCCCGCGCGGTACGCACCGCGAGCGCGAGCCGCCGGTCGGCGCTGCCCCGGTCGGTGTCGAGCTCGGTCTCCGCGGCCTGCACCAGCGTGACGATGCTGGTGAAGCCCTGGGCGAGGGTGTCGTGGATGTCCGCGGCCAGCCGGGTGCGCTCGGCGGCCACTCCGGCCTGATGCGACAGTGCCGCCACCTCGGCCCGGCTGGCTTCGAGTTCGGCGATCAGCCGGGCGCGTTCGGCGCTCTGCCGGCCGACGTTGACGATCGAGGCCCCGATCAGCGCCGTGAACGTGAGGCCGAGCACCGCGATGCCGATCGTGTCGCGGGCGGCGTCGAGGCTGGCTTCGCGCAGGCCGTTGATCGGGATCGGCGCGAGGTTGAGGACCGCGATCGCGACGAACGCCGACCGCAGGCGCAGGCAGAGAAACGCGATCGGGCAGACCGCGAACAGCGCGAACGACGAGATGCCGTCGGAGGCAACGCAGACGCCGAAGACGACGACGACCCCGGCGACGTAGGCCAGGGCGGCGGGGCGGTCGGGCGAGTCGGCGTCGTCGTCGGCGCGGGCGAACCGGCGGCCGATCACCGCCCAGCTCAGGCCGATCAGCGCGAGGCAGGCGATCGAGAGGCCCTGGCGGGTGGACGTGGTCTCGCTGCCCGAGGCGACCAACGCGATCAGGGCGGCGACGCTGACCGCCACGTACGCGTCCCACGGCCACAGCCACCGCCGCGACCCGTCGGTCGCGGCGATGGCTGCTGTTCCGAGCGTCACGCGGTCCGCCGGTCGTTCCAGCGGAACGTCGCCAGCGCGAGCACCAGCCCGGCGACGCACCAGGCGCCCAGTACCAGCGCGATCCGGCCGTGCTCCCACTGCCCCGCCACCTCCTGCGCCGCCAGCTCGTCCGGCAGGAACACCGACCGGAAACCCTGCCCCATCCACTTCACCGGGAAGACCGAGGCGATCTTCACCATGGTCTCCGGAAGCGACGCGATGTCGACGAAAATGCCCGAAACGAACTGCAGCGCGAGCACCGGCAGGTTCAGCACCGCCGCGGCGCTCTTCGCCGAACGCACGAGCGCACTCACCGCGATCCCGAACAGCGTGCACGCGATCACCGAGAGCGCGAACAGCCAGCCGAACGTCACCCAGCGGCCGGCCTCGGTGGGCAGCTCCAGGTCGAACACGACCACCCCGACGCCGAGTACCAGCGCGATCTCGGCCGCCGTGGTGACCATGACCAGCATGACCTTGCCGATGAGGTACGCGGTCGCGGTCACCGGCGTGCCGTGCAGGCGCTTGAGCGTGCCGTCCTCCCGGTCGGACGCGATGCCGGTGCCGATGCTCAGGAACGCCGTCGACAGGATGCCGTACGCGATCATGCTGGCCGCGAAGATCTGGGAGACGGTGGTGCCCGGGAAACCGTTCAGCGGCTCGTCGAAGATGAAGCCGAGCATCAGCAGCAGGAACGCCGGCAGCGTGAACGTGAAGATCACCGCGTCCTTCTCCCGGAAGAACTGGCGGATCTCCAGCCGGCCCCGGGAGAGGCCGAGGCGCAGCGTCGAGGGCAGGGGGGCGGCGAGCGTTGCGGTCATCGGTCCGCTCCGATCAGGTCGAGGTAGACGTCTTCGAGGCTGCGTCGTTCGACCCGCAGGTCGGTGGGGTCGTCGAGCGTCGCCAGCAGGCCGGCCGGGTCGTCGGTGGCGACCGAGTGGCGGCCGTCGGCGTCGCGCCAGGTGACCGTGGCCCGCCCGTCCCGGCCGCCGAGGTCGGCGGGGGTACCGGCGGCGACGATCCGGCCGCCGGCCAGCACCGCGATGCGATCGGCTAGCGCCTCGACCTCGTCGAGGTAGTGGCTGGTGAGCACGATCGTCGTTCCGTCGCCGGCCAGGGCGCGGATGAGCTCCCAGAAGCTCCGGCGGGCCTCCGGGTCGAAGCCCGTCGTCGGCTCGTCCAGGAACAGCAACTCCGGGGCGCCGACGATGCCGAGCGCGACGTCGACGCGCCGGCGCTGGCCGCCGGAGAGCGTACGCAGCTTCGCGCCGGCCTTGGCGTCGAGACCGCACCGGGCGATCACGTCGTCGGGGTCGTGGGGAGCCGGGTAGTACCCGGCGACGTGACGCACGATCTCGCGGACCGTGAGCTCGGGGGCGTCGGTCGCGCTCTGCAGCACGATGCCGAGCCGGGCGCGCCAGCGGCGCCCGGCCGTGCCGGGGTCCTCGCCGAGTACCCGGACGGCCCCGCCGTCGCGGCGGCGGTGACCTTCCAGGATCTCGACGGTCGTGGTCTTTCCGGCGCCGTTCGGGCCGAGCAGCCCGAACACTTCGCCGCACTCGACCCGCAGGTCGATGCCGTCGACGGCGGGGTGCCCGCCGTAGGTCTTGCGGAGCTCGGATACCTCGATGACAGCCATGCATCGAGCGTCCCGCCCGGCCGGCTCCCCCGGGACGACCACCGGACTGAACCCGCCTGTCCACCGACCGGTGGACAGGCGGTCACGTCAGGCGGTCACGTCAGGCGGCCGACTCGCCGGGGGTGGCGTAGGTCGCGGCCAGGGCTTCCCAGGCCGCGCGCTGGTCGGCGGTGAGGCGCTGGGGCGCGACGATCTTCACCTCGGCGTACAGGTCACCGGCGGAGCCGCGCGGGTTCGGCAGGCCGCGTCCACGCAGGCGCAGGCGGCGGCCCGACGACGAACCGGCAGGCACCTTCACGTCCACCCGGCCGCCGGGCGTCTCCACGGTCGCGGTCGCGCCGAGCGTCGCCTCCCAGGGCATCACCGGCAGCTCGACGGTCACGTCGCGACCGTGCACCCGGTAGCGCGGGTGCGGCGCGAGGCGCACGAACAGGTACAGGTCGCCGCGCGGCGCGTCGTCGCCGTAGCCGTCTCCGCCCTGGCCGGCCAGCCGGATGCGCTGCCCGTCCACGACGCCGGCCGGGATGTTCACCTCGATCGTCCGCACGCCGGTCGCGGTGCGCATCGTCAGGCTGCGTCGCCCACCGGCGTAGGCGTCCTCCACCGGGAGCTCGATCTCGGCCTCGACGTCCGGCCCCGGCACCGGGCCGGTCGGGCGCCCGCCGAAGAACCCCGAACCGCCACCGAACAACCCACCGAGCAGGTCCTCGAAGTCGGCACCGCCGCCGGAGAAGTACACCCCGGGCCCCGCGCCGCTCCCGAACGGGGCACCGGACGCGCCCGGCTCGAAGTCCTCCGGCACCTTGCGCCAGTCGTCCCCGAACTGCGGCGAGAACTTGTCGTAGCGCGCCCGCAGCCCGGCGTCCGACAGCACCTCGTTCGCCTCGTTCACGCGCTTGAACAGGTCCTCGGCGCCCGGGTCGGAGTTGACGTCCGGGTGGTAGGTACGGGCGAGCTTGCGGTAGGCGCGCTGGATGTCCTCCGCGCTCGCCGACCGCTCGACGCCCAGCACCTCGTAGTAGTCGCTCGTCGTGGTGGCCACCTTCCGCTCCTCGTCGCTCGTCGCTACGTCCAGCGGAGAAGACGCCACCGGCGCCGGTTTCATTCCCCGAAGTTGAGTCGGCCCGACTCAACTCGCGAGCACGAGACCGAGATCGCGTTCATCGGTGTCCGGCGCGACGGCGAGCGGCATCCGGGGACGCGACGGCCGCGCGCGGTCCTGAGCCGCCCCTCCGCCCGGTCGCGGCCGACCGGCGCCTCACACCCCAGGGGCTACCGTGCGGTGGTGACGATGGAAGACGCTCCCGCGCCCGGGCCGATCGCGCGGCGGCCGCGCGGCAGCTACTCCAAGGGCCGCGCGAAGCGCGCCGAGATCCTGTCCGAGGCCGTGCGGGTGTTCGCCGAGTCCGGCTACCGGGGCGGGTCGCTCAAGGAGATCGCCGACCGGGTCGGCCTGAGCCAGGCCGGACTGCTGCACCACTTCACGTCGAAGGAGCAGTTGCTCGCCGAGGTGCTCGCGGAGCGCGACGCCGAGGACGGCGCCCGGATGTTCCCGGCCGGCGAGCCGCTGACCGGCCGCGAGGCACTGGAACGCATGGCCGGGCAGGTGCGCCGCAACACGACCGTGCCCGGCCTGGTGCGGCTGTACGCCGCGCTCTCCGGCGAGGCCGTCGCCGACGGTCACCCCGCGCGCGAGCCGTTCGTCGCGCGCTACCGCGATCTGCGCGCGCTGATGACCAGGGCCGTCGCCGAGGCCCAGGACGCCGGCGAGCTTCCGTCCGACCGCGACCCGGTGATGATCGCCACCGCGCTGATCGCGGTGATGGACGGTCTGCAGACCCAGTGGCTGCTCGAACCGGACGCCGTCGACATGCCCGCGGTCTTCGACACGCTGCTGTCCGCGCTCGGCCTGCACGCGAACACCCGGTAACAGTTACCGAACGCAGCCGCGAGCTATCGCGCTCTTCCGCAGGCCTGACAGTTGAACTACCGCACTCGCGCGGAACCCGACGTTTATCTCCCGCCCCTGGGGTAGAGCCTCGGAGCGCAAGGAGCCGTCAGGTCCCGTGTGAGGCGGTAGTGACTACACACGGTCAAACCGTTCCGGCGACATCGCTCCTCCCGCGCTCATCAGGACTGCCGCCGAAAGGGACGTCGCATGCGTGTGCTCGGAATCAACGCGTTGTTCCACGACCCGTCGGCCTGCCTCGTCGTCGACGGCACGGTGGTGGCCGCCGCCGAGGAGGAGCGCTTCTCCCGCCGCAAGCACGGCAAGCGCCCCGTGCCGTTCTCGGCCTGGGAGCTGCCCGAACAGGCCGCCCGGTGGTGTCTGGCCCAGGCCGGCCTGCGCCCGGGCGACATCGACGTCGTCGGGTACGCCTACGACCCCGCGCTCGCCGAGCCCGCCGAGTCCCTCGGCCTGCACGACCCCTGGGACCACCTGCGTCAGATGTACGCGCGCGAGGCCCCCGGCTTCCTGGCCGAGGCTCTGCCCGGCCTCGACCCGGCGAAAGTCCGGTTCGTCCAGCATCACGTCGCGCACGCCGCCTCGGCCGCGTACGCCGCGCCGAACTCCGCGACCGGCTCGGTGCTGGTGCTCGACGGCCGCGGCGAGGCCACGTCGCACCTGGCGGGCCGGCGCGTCGGCGCGGAGTTGCAGACCCTCGCGTCGCAGCGGCTCCCCCACTCCCTCGGGCTCTTCTACGAGGACCTGACCGCCCACCTGGGTTTTCTCCGCTCGTCCGACGAGTACAAGGTGATGGCGCTGGCCTCCTACGGCTCGCCCCGGATGGCCGCCGAGCTGCGCCGCCGGGTGTACTCCAC
Organism: Cryptosporangium arvum DSM 44712; assembly: GCF_000585375.1. NCBI lineage: Bacteria > Bacillati > Actinomycetota > Actinomycetes > Cryptosporangiales > Cryptosporangiaceae > Cryptosporangium > Cryptosporangium arvum. The sequence continues at coordinate 3,000,769 of NZ_KK073874.1, read as the reverse complement.
CGAGGACGGCGGGTTCCGCACCACCGGCGTCGACTGGACCGAGTTCTGCCCGCCGCGCGGCGCCGACGAGGCCTGGAGCTCCGACCACGCCGACGTGGCCGCCTCGGCCCAGCTCGTGCTCGAGGACGTGCTGCTCGACCTGGCCCGCTGGCTGCACGGCCAGACCGGCGACGAGCTGCTCACGATGGCCGGCGGCACCGCGCTGAATTGTGTAGCGAACACCCGGATCGTCCGAGAAGGACCATTCTCGCGCGTGTGGGTGCAGCCGGCCGCCGGGGACGCCGGCACCGCGCTGGGCGCGGCCGTGTACCTCTCCGCGATGCACGGCGCGGAGCCGTCGCCGATGGCCGGCGCCGACCTGGGCCGTGGCTGGTCCGAGGCCGAGCTCGAGGCCTGGCTCAAGACCGCAGGTGTTCCCTACGAGCGGCCCGACGACGTCGCCGACGCGGTGGCGTCCGCGCTGGCCCAGAACCAGATCGTCGCGTGGTTCCAGGGCCGCGCGGAGTTCGGCCCCCGCGCGCTCGGGCACCGCTCGCTGCTGGCCCACCCGGGCCACTCCGGCAACCTCGAGCGCCTCAACGACGTCAAGGGCCGGGAGCAGTTCCGCCCGGTGGCGCCGATGGTGCTGGCCGAGCGCGCGCCCGAGATCTTCACCGGCGGCCCGTTCCCGAGCCCGTACATGCTGTTCGTGCACGACACGAAGCCCGAGTGGCGTGACCGGATCCCGGCGGTCGTGCACGTCGACGGCACCGCGCGGATCCAGACCGTGGACTCCGCGGCCGAGCCCGTCGTCGCGGCGATGCTGCGGGGGTTCGAGCGGCGCACCGGCTTACCGGTCGTCGTCAACACGAGCCTGAACACCGCGGGCCGGCCGATGGTCGACGACCCCCGCGACGCGCTGGAGTGCTTCGGGTCCGCGCCGGTCGACCTGCTCGCGCTCGGTCCGTTCGTCGTGCGCCGGGGGTCGCTGTTCGGCCGCGGGGACGGCCGATGAACTGGTCCGTCGTCATCCCCACCATCGGGCGGCCGAGCCTGGCCGCCTGTCTCGACGGGCTGGCCGGGAGCGTCCGGTCGCCGGTCGAGGTCGTGCTCGTCGACGATCGGCCGCTGAACGAGTGCGGGCCGCTGCCGGTCGAGGTGCCGCCGGGACTCGACGTGCGGGTGGAGTACGGCTGCGGGAACGGGCCCGCGGCCGCGCGGAACGTCGGGTGGCGCTCGGTGACCACACCCTGGGTCGTGTTCCTCGACGACGACGTGGTTCCCGGGCCGGCCTGGGCCTCGTCCCTCGAGACCGACCTGGCCTCCGCCGACGCCACGGTCGGGGCGGTGCCGGGGCGGATCGTGGTGCCGTTGCCGGGTGGGCGGCGGCCGACCGACGCCGAGCGCACCACGGCGGGGCTGGCGGAGTCGAAGTGGATCACCGCCGACATCGCGTACCGGGTGGCGGCGCTGGCGGCCACCGGGGGGTTCGACGAGCGGTTCCGGCGCGCGTTCCGGGAGGACGCCGACCTGGCGCTGCGGGTACTCGACGCCGGGTGGTCGCTCGGGGCCGGGCAGCGGGTCACCACGCACCCGGTGCGCCCGGACGGGCCGCTCGCCTCGGTGCGCGCCCAGGCCGGCAACGCCGACGACGTGCTGATGACCCGGCTGCACGGCCCGACCTGGTGGGACCGCGCCGAGGCCCCGCGCGGCCGCTTCACCCGCCACCTCGTGATCACCGCGGCCGCCGCCACCGCCGTCACGCTCGCCACCGCCGCCGCCCGGCGCCGCCCGGGCCCGTCCGCCGGCGCGCTGCGCCGCACGGGCGCTTACGGCGTGCTGCGCCGAACGTGCGCGCCCGGCGCGTCGAGGGGGCGCGCCGGGCGGGCCGACGGCTGTCGGCGGGTCGCGGCGGTCGCGGCGGCGGTGTGGGCGGCGGGAACCGCGGAGTTCGCGGCCGCCCGGATCGCGCCCGGCCCCCGCACCGGCCGCGAGATCACGACGATGATCGTGACGAGCGTCCTCATCCCGCCCGCAGCCGTGGCCCACCACCTGCGTGGCCGGTGGCGGCACCGCCGAGCCGGGCCCTGGTCGGCTCCGGCGCCGGTGAGCCCACCGCCCGGAGACCGGGTGGAGGTGGCGCGGTGATCGCGGCCGCGGAAGCACCGGCGTTCGCGCCCGGGGCCTGGCTGTACGTGCACCCCGAGCGCACCCGGCCCCGCCCGGACGGCGACGCGCCGCGGCTCGTGCTCTTCGACCGTGACGGCACGCTGACCGTCGACGATCCCCCGTACAACGGCGACCCGGCCTCGGTGCGGCTGCGGCCCTCCGCCCGGGAGGCCCTCGACGTCCTGCGCGCGGAGCACGTCCCCGTCGGCGTCGTCAGCAACCAGTCCGGCGTCGGCCGGGGGCTGCTGACCCGCGCCCAGGTCGAGTCGGTCGCCGACCGCATCGAGCAGCTCCTCGGGCGCTTCGACGCCTGGGTGTTCTGCCCGCACGCCCCGGCCGCCGGCTGCGCCTGCCGGAAACCGGCACCGGGCCTGGTGCTCGCGGCCGCCGACGCGCTCGGCGTCGCCCCGGGAGACACCGCGGTGATCGGCGACATCGGCGCGGACGTCGGGGCGGCCGCCGCCGCCGGAGCGACCGGCGTCCTGGTGCCCACCGCGGTGACCCGCCCGGAGGAGATCGCGGCCGCCCCGCGCGTGGCGCCCGATCTGCTCGCGGCCGTGCACTCGCTCCTCGGCCGGGGCCCCGCATGAGGACGCTCGTGGTGCGGCTGGACAGCGCCGGCGACGTGCTCCTGGCCGGACCGGCGGTGCGCGCCGCCGCCGCGTCCTCGAGCCACGTCACGCTCCTCTGCGGACCGCACGGGGCGGCGGCCGCCCGCCTGCTCCCCGGCGTGGACCAGGTGATCGTCTGGGACGCGCCCTGGGTCGGGCTCGAGCCGCCGCCGGTCCGCCCGGCCGGGATCGAGACGATCGTCGAGACGCTCGCCGTCGAGTACCTCGACCGCGCGCTGATCCTCACCAGCTTCCACCAGAGCCCGCTCCCGACCGCGCTCGTGCTGCGGCTGGCCGGGATCGGCTGGATCGGCGCCGACAGCGTCGACTACCCCGGTTCGCTGCTCGACCTGCGTCACCGGCGCGCGCCGCACCGGCACGAGGCCGACGCCGCGCTCGACCTCGCCGTGGACGCGGGGTACGCGCTACGCGCCGACGACCCCGGCGGCCTGGCCGTGCTGCCGCCGCCGGACGTGCGCGCGCTGGTCGGCGACGAGCCGTACGTCGTGGTGCACCCGGGCGCCGCGGTCCCGGCCAGGGCCCCGAGCCCCGACACCGCGATCGAGATCACCGCCGCGCTGCGCGAACGCCACCGCGTGCTGCTCACCGGCGGCCCCGACGAGACCGCGCTGACCGCCGCGATCGCCCGCCGCACCGGCGCCGAGGACCTCGGCGGCCGCACCGGGCTGCACGGCCTCGCCGGCATCCTGGCCGGCGCCGGCGTGGCCGTGGTCGGCAACACCGGCCCGGCCCACCTGGCCGCCGCGGTCGGCACGCCGGTCGTCTCGCTGTTCGCGCCGGTCGTCCCGGCCGAGCGCTGGGCCCCGTACGGGGTCCCGTCGGTGCTGCTCGGCGACCAGCACGCGCCGTGCGCGGACACCCGCGCCCGGACCTGCCCGGTGCCGGGTCACCCCTGTCTCTCGTCGATTCGCGGTGCGGACGTCCGCGCCGCCGTCGACTCGCTCCTCCGCCGGGTCAAGCAGCGGCCCACCGTCCCTCTGACCAACCGGGAGGTGATCGCGTGAACATCCTGCTCTGGCACGTGCACGGCTCGTGGACCACCGCGTTCGTCCACGGCCCCCATCGATACCTGCTACCGGTCACGCCCGACCGGGGGCCCGACGGCCTCGGCCGGGCGCGCACCTGGGACTGGCCCGCGTCCGCCGTCGAGGTGACGCCGGCGGAACTGCGCGAGGCCGACGTCGACGTGGTGATCCTGCAGCGCCCGCACGAGGCGGCCCTGGCCCGCGAGTGGCTGGGGCGGGACGTCCCCGCCGTCTACCTCGAGCACAACACACCCGGAACGGACGGCGCCGGCACCGGCGGTGTTCCCGGGACCCGTCACCCGATGGCCGACGCCGGCCCGCCGATCGTCCACGTGACGCATTTCAACCGGTTGTTCTGGGACTCCGGGGCGAGCCGGACCGCGGTGATCGAACACGGCGTCCCGGACCCGGGCCACCGCTGGACCGGGACCGTCGAGCGCGCCGCGGTCGTGGTGAACGACCCGGTCCGGCGCGGACGGTGGACCGGCACCGACCTCCTGCCCGCGCTGGCCGGCCCGGTGCCGCTGGACGTGTTCGGCATGCGCGCCGACCGGCTCGACGTGCCGGGTGTCCGCACCTTCGACCTGCCGCAGTCCGCACTGCACGACGCGATGGCCGCGCGCCGCTGCTACCTGCACCCGATCCGGTGGACGTCGCTGGGGCTCTCGCTGCTCGAGGCCATGCACCTCGGAATGCCGGTGGTCGCGCTGGCCACGACCGAGGTCGTCCGGGCCGTCCCGCCGGGGGCCGGGGTGATCTCCACCGACCCGGCCGACCTGGCCGCGGCCGCGCGCCGCTACCTCGACGATCCGGACCTGGCCGCCGCGCACGGTGCCGCCGCCCGGCGGGCCGCGCTCGAGCGGTACGGGCTCACCCGGTTCCTGGACGACTGGGACGCGCTTCTCGGAGAGGTGGCCGCATGAGGATCTCGCTGGTCTCCGAGCACGCCAGCCCGCTCGCGGTGCTCGGCGAGGTGGACGCGGGCGGGCAGAACGTCCACGTGGCCAGCCTGGCGGCCGCGCTCGCCGCGCGAGGGCACGAGGTCACCGTCCACACCCGGCGCGACGACCCCGCGCTCCCGGCGACCGTCCCGTTCGCCGCCGGGGTGACCGTCCACCACGTCGACGCCGGGCCGCCGGCGTCGGTGCCGAAGGACGAGTTGCTGCCGTTCATGACGACGTTCGGTGACGAACTGGCGGCCTACTGGCGGGCCGAACGCCCGGACGTCGTGCACGCGCACTTCTGGATGTCGGGGCTGGCCGCGCTCGGTGGAGCGCGGCACCTCGACGGTCCGGCGGTGCCGGTGCTGCAGACGTTCCACGCGCTGGGCTCGGTCAAGCAGCGCCACCAGGGCGTCGGGGACACCAGCCCGCCGGGGCGCGTCGCCGCCGAGCGGAGGATCGGGCGCAGCGTCCAGCGCATCGTCGCGACCTGCACCGACGAGGTGCGCGAGCTACGCGCGATGGGGGTGCCGACCGACCGGGTCCGGGTGGTGCCCTGCGGGGTCGACGTCGCGCTGTTCACCCCGGACGGGCCGGTGGAGGCGCGGGTCGGCCGCCCGCGGCTGCTCCAGGTGGGCCGGTTGGTGCCCCGCAAGGGCGCGGACGTCGCCCTCCGCGCGCTCCGGTCGATCCCGGACGCGGAGCTGGTGCTGGCCGGTGGGCCGCCGTTCGAGCGGCTGGCCGCCGAGCCCGAGGCCCAGCGGTTGCTGTCGCTCGCCCGGTCGCTGGGCGTGGCCGACCGCCTGGTGCTGCTCGGTGGCGTCGAGCGCGCGCAGATGCCTGCGCTGTTCCGCAGCGCCGACGTGATCGTCTGCCCACCGCGCTACGAGCCGTTCGGCATCGTGCCGCTGGAAGCGATGGCCTGCGCGAGACCGGTCGTGGCCGGCGCGGTCGGGGGACACCTCGACACGGTCGCCGACGGCCGCACCGGGTACCTGGTCGCGCCGGAGGACCCGGCGGCGCTGGCCCGGGCCGTGACCTCGTTGCTGGAGTCGCCGTCGGCCCGGGCCGAGTTCGGGGCGGCCGGGCGGCGCCGGGCCGAGTCCCGCTACGGGTGGGACCGCGTCGCGGCGGCCACCGAAGTCGTCTACCGCGAGGTTCTCCGGCGCCCCCTTCCCCCGTCGACGGTCCGGCGCCTGCGCCCGGCCGCCACTCCCACAGGAGCAGCACGATGACCTCTCAACTCGACCGGCCCCTCTTCACCGGTCTCGACCGCGCGGCCGCGCACTGCGTCGCACTCGAGGAGACGCTCGTCCGGCTGCGCACCACCCAACTGCCGCTGCTGAACGCGTGGGGCGCGACGCTGGCCGACCGGCTGTCGACCGGGGCGCGGCTGCTCGCCGCCGGGAACGGCGGGAGCGCGGCCCAGGCGCAGCACCTCACCGCGGAGCTGGTCGGCCGCTACCAGGACGAGCGCCCGGCCTACTCGGCGATCGCGCTGCACGCCGAGACGTCCAGCCTCACCGCGATCGGCAACGACTACGGCTTCGAGGAGCTGTTCGCGCGCCAGGTCGCGGCGCACGGCCGCCCCGGGGACGTCCTGGTGACGATGTCGACGTCGGGGAGCAGCCGCAACCTGCTCCGGGCCACCGAGGTCGCACGTGAATGCGGGGTCACGGTGTGGGCGATGACCGGGCCGCGCCCCAACCCGCTCGCGGCCGCGGCCGACGCCGCACTGTGCGTGGAGGCCGACCGCACCGCGACCGTCCAGGAGGCGCACCTGGTCGCGCTGCACCTGCTCTGCGCGGCGTTCGACGCGGCGCTGGCCGACCACCGGATGCCGGCATGAGCGCTCCGCTGGTCGTGGTCGGGGACGCGCTGCTCGACCGCGACCTCGACGGGGACGCGACCCGGCTCGCCCCGGACGCGCCCGTGCCGGTGGTGGACCTGACCGACGAGCGGGCCCGGCCCGGTGGGGCCGCGCTGGCCGCGTGCCTCGCGGCCGAGCGGACCGCGCGCGAGGTCGTGCTGGTGACCGCGATCGGTTCCGGCCCGGACGCCGACACGCTGCGCGGGCTGCTGGCCGGGCGGGTCCGGCTCGTGGAGCTCCCGCTGCGCGGCGACCTGCCGGTCAAGACCCGCGTGCGCGCGGGCGGTCGCCCGCTGCTGCGGGTGGACCGGGGCGACGGTGTCCCGCTGCCGCCGTCCGGCGCCGACCTCGACGCGGTGCTGCGCGGTGCCGCCGCGATCCTGGTCGCCGACTACGGCCGCGGCGTCGCCGACGTCCTCCGCCCGAACCTGCGGACGGTCACCCGGCCGGGCTCGGAGCGGGTGGTGCCGGTCGTGTGGGATCCGCATCCCCGCGGCGGGGACCCGGTGCCCGGGGCCCGGCTGGTCACGCCGAACCTCGCCGAGGCCGCCGGCACCGACGCGGCCGGCCTGGCGGCCCGCTGGGGTGCGTCCGACGTGGCCGTGACCATGGGGTCGCGGGGCGCGGTGCTCAGCCGCGGCTCGGCGTCGCCGATGCTGGTGCCGGCGCCGTTCGTCGCGTCCGGCGATCCGTGCGGTGCCGGCGACTGCTTCTCGGCGACCGTCGCGGTCGCGCTGGCCGACGGGGCGCTGCCCGAGGAGGCCGTCAGCAGGGCCGTCGCCGCCGCCTCGGCGTTCGTGGAGTCCGGCGGCGCCGCGGCGTGGCCGGGACCGTCCACCACCGCGGTCCGCCGCACCGAGGGGCTGGACGGCGCGCTGGCGCTCGCCGAGCGGGTGCGGGCCCGGGGTGGCACGGTCGTGGCCACCGGCGGGTGCTTCGACCTGCTGCACGCCGGGCACGTCGGGCTGCTCGAAGCGGCCCGGCGCACCGGCGACTGCCTGATCGTGTGCCTCAACTCCGACGCCTCGGTGACCCGCCTCAAAGGACCGGGCCGCCCGCTCAACACCGCCGCCGACCGCACCCGGGTGCTGACCGGCCTGGTCAGCGTCGACGCGGTGGTGGTGTTCGACGAGGACACTCCCGAGCGGGTGCTCGGACGGCTGCGCCCGGACCGCTGGGTCAAGGGCGGCGACTACACGGTCGACGCGCTGCCCGAGGCCGCGGTCGTGCGCTCCTGGGGCGGCGAGGCCGTCGTGCTACCCTACCTCGACGGCCACTCCACGACCGACCTGGTGCACCGCGCCTCCGTGGGGGCCGTCCGATGAGCACCGTCCTGGTGCTACGCGCGCTGGGGCTCGGGGATCTGCTGACGGCCGTCCCGGCGCTGCGCGGACTGCGCCGGGCCTACCCGGGGCACGAGATCGTGCTCGCGGCGCCCGCGCGGTTCGCCGACGTCGTCGCGGCGACCGGCGTCGTCGACCGGCTGCTGCCGACGGTGGCGCGGGGGCGGGAGGTACCGTCCCGGCTCGACTGGGACGGTACCCCGCCGGACGTGGCGGTGGACCTGCACGGCAACGGCAGGCTGAGCCGCGAGCTGCTGGCCGCGCTGCGCCCGGGCCGGATCCTCAGCTGGGTCGACGGGCCGGCCTGGCGCGACGACGAGCACGAGCGGGTCCGCTGGTGCCGGCTGCTGCGGTGGTACGGGATCGCGTCCGACCCCGACGACGTCCGCCTCGACGTGGTGGGGACGCCCGGACCGGGCGCGGTGCTGATCCACCCCGGTGCCGACGCCGCCGCCCGCCGCTGGCCGGCCGACCGGTTCGCCGCGGTGGCCCGCGCGGTGGCCGCGGCCGGTCTGCCGGTGACGATCACGGCCGGCCGGGGCGAAGGCGCCCTCGCCGGGGCCGTCGCCGAGCGGGCCGGGCTGCCGCCCGGGGCCGTGGTCGGAGGGGACGGGGACGTGCCGTTCGGCGCGCTCGCCGGCCGGGTCGCCGGAGCCCGCGCGGTGGTGGTGGGCGACACCGGGATCGCGCATCTGGCCAGCGCGGTCGCCACCCCGTCGGTCGTGCTGTTCGGGCCGGTCAGCCCCGCGCTCTGGGGACCACCGGCCCACCCGCGGCACCGCGTGCTCTGGCGCGCGGACGACCCGGCGGCACTGCGCCCCGGCGACGCCCACGGCACCACCCCCGACGCCCGCCTGCTCCGCGTCGGCGTACCGGACGTGCTCACCGGGCTCGGGGCACTCGGCATCCCGGTGGACGCCGCGCTGAGCGGGGCCGCGCGGTGACCGCGACCGGCATCGTCCTGATCACCCGCGACCGGCGGGAACGCACGCTGCGCACGCTCGGCGTGCTGACCGCGCTGCCGCAGCGACCCCCGATCGTCGTCGTCGACAACGCGTCGGCCGACGGCACCGCGGACGCCGTGCGGCACCACCACCCGCACGTGCGCGTGGTCCGCGCCCACAAGAACCACGGCGCGCCCGCACGCACGCTCGGCGCCCGCATGCTCGCCACGCCCTACGTCGCGTTCAGCGACGACGACTCCTGGTGGGCGCCGGACGCGCTCACCCGCGCGGAGGAACACTTCGCGCGGAGCCCCCGGCTGGGGCTGATCGCGGCCCGCACGCTGGTGGGGCCGGAGCAGACCGAGGACCCGCTCAACGAGGTGCTCGCCACCTCACCGCTCGGCACCGCGGCCGACCTGCCGGGGCCGTCCGTGCTCGGGTTCCTGGCCTGCGCCAGCGTCGTCCGGCGGAACGCGTTCCTGGCGGCCGGGGGCTACTCGGAGCTGCTGCACTTCGGCGCCGAGGAGACGCTGCTCGCGATCGACCTCGCGGCAGCCGGCTGGGGTGTCGCGTACTGCGCCGACGTCGTCGCGCACCACCACCCCGACCGCGGCGGGCGGCTCGGACGCGAGATCCGGCTGCGCCGCAACACGCTGCTCACCACGTGGCTGCGGCGGCCCTGGCCGGTGGTCGCGGCGGACACCGCGGCGCTGGCCCTGGCCGCACGCACCGATCCGGGGGCGCGGCGGGTGCTCGCCGCCGCGGCACCGAAACTGCTGACCGCCATGGGAAACCGCCGACGCCTTCCGGGCCGCGTCGAACACGACCTGACGCTGCTCTGAGGAGAGAGATCCATGTTCGACGACCGGGTCACCGTCGCGGTGATCACACACAACCGACGCGACGAGCTGCTGCACACGCTCGATCAGCTCGAGGCGCTGCCGGAGCGGCCGCGGGTGATCGTGGTCGACAACGCGTCCACCGACGGCACCGCCGCGGCGGTGCGTCGGCACCACCCCGACGTCCGGCTGCTGGAGCCCGGGCGCAACCTCGGTGCGACCGGCCGGAACCTGGCCGCACGCGAGGTCACGACGCCGTACCTGGCGTTCTGTGACGACGACACGTGGTGGGAGCCGAAGTCGCTGGCCGGGGCCGCGGACCTGCTCGACGCGAGCCCGATGGTCACGGCGGTCACCGCCCGGATCCTCGTCCACGAGGCCGGGCGGGAGCCGTTCGAGGATCCGATCGTGGCCGAGCTGCGCGATTCGCCGGTGCCGCGGCCGGAGTGGCTCCCGGGCCCTGCGCTCGGGTCGTTCCTGGCCGGGGCGACGGTCGTGCGGCTCGAACCGTTCCGGGCCGCCGGTGGGTTCTCGCCGCGGCTGTGGCTCGGCGGCGAGGAGGAACTGCTGGCCGTGGACCTGGCCGCGGACGGCTGGTGGCTGGTGTACGCGGAGGAGCTGACGATCCACCACCGGCCCTCGCCCGCGCGCGACGCGACGCTGCGCCGGCGGCACGGGATCCGCAACACGCTCTGGTTCACCTGGCTGCGTCGGCCGCTGGGCCCGGCCGTACGGCGCACCGCGTTCCTGGCGACGAGCGTGCCGCGCGACCGGACGTCGCTGCTGGCGTTCGCGGAGGCCGCGGCCGGGGTGCCGTGGGTGCTGCGTGAACGGCGCCCGGCTCCGGAGTGGGTGGAGCGGGGGCTCCGTGCGCTGGAAGCGCCGCAGCGTGCGTCGGGAGCCCGGTCCTATGTCGGCTAGGGTGCTGGTCGCCGGGTGGTACAGCTTCCTGCACGGGGAGGCGACGGCCGGGGACGTGCTGGCCGGCGAGGCCGTCACCGCCGCGCTCGACACGCTCGGCCGGGAGTACGACGTGGTCTGGTCGCCGGGGTTCCGGCCCGGCGCGCTCCACGTCGAGGACGTCGACCCCGCCCGCTACGACACGGTCGTGTTCGCCTGCGGGCCGTTGCACAGCAACCCGCCCGCCCCACTTCTCGACCTGCACGAACGCTTCGCCCACTGCCGCCGGATCGCGGTCGGGGTCTCGGTGCCGGACCCGTCCGACCCGGCCGTGACCGGCTTCCACGTCGTGCTCGCCCGGGACGCGGCCGGGCACGAGCCGGCGGCCGACCTCGCGTTGGCCGCCCCCGAGCCGGGCGCAGTACCCGTGGTCGGTGTGATCCTCACCGACGGTCAGCACGAGTACGGCGTCCGGCGGCGGCACGAGAGCGTCAGCGCGGCGCTCACCGGCTGGCTGCACGGCCTCGACGTGGCCCGCCTTCCCCTCGACACCCGGCTCGACACCCGCGACTGGCGCCTGGCGGCCACCCCCGGCCAGCTGCGCGCGGTGCTCGACCGGCTCGACGTCATCGTCACGACCCGCCTGCACGGCCTCGTACTCGGTCTGCAGGCGGGCGTACCGGTGCTGGCCGTGGACCCGGTCGCCGGGGGCGCGAAGGTGACCGCGCAGGCCCGGGCCCTGGGCTGGCCGGCGATCCTGCCCGCCGACGACCTGAGCCGCCGCGACGAGTGGTGGCGCTGGTGCCTGTCACCCGCCGCGCGTCACTGGGCCGCCCCGGCGAACACGCTGGTGACGAGGTTGATCGAGGTACTGCCGGGGGTAGCCCCCCGGACATGACACGGGTGCTCGCGATCACCGCAGGCTCGCACAGCGTCGGCATCGCGCTGTTCGACGGCGACGAGGAACTCGCTGCGGAAACCCTCGACGTGGATCCCGGCACGGCCGGGGACGCGCTGCGCGCGTTCCTCGGCACGCTCCCGGCGCCGCCGGACGTCGTCGGCCACCGGCTGGTGCACGGCGGTGGGCTGGTCGCGGTGCCCACGCTCGTCGACGACGCGCTGGCCGACGCGTTGAGCGAGGTGGCCGACCTCGCGCCGCAGCACGACCCGCCCGCGCTGGCCCTGCTCGCCGCGGCGCGGCGCGAGTTGCCCGGCGCGGCGCACTACGTGTGCCCCGACACCCGGTTCCACGCCGGCCTGCCGCCGGCCGCGGCGCTGCTGCCGCTCCCACGGGAGTGGCGGGAGCGGTGGGGGCTGCACCGCTACGGGTTCCACGGGCTCTCGTACGCGTGGGCGTCCCGGCGCGCGGCCGAGATCCTCGACCGGCCCGCCCCCAACCTGGTGATCGCGCACCTGGGCGGCGGCGGGTCGGTGTGCGCGGTCGCCGGCGGGCGCAGCGTCGACACGACGATGGGGATGACCCCGCTGGACGGCATCCCGATGACGAAGCGGTCCGGGGCCGTCGACCCCGGGCTGCTGCTGTGGTTGCTCGACGGTCGGCTGACGCGGACCGAGCTCGCCGACGGGCTGCAGCAGGAGTCGGGGTTGCTGGGGATGTCGGACGGGCTCTCCGCCGACACCCGGGAGCTGGTGGCGTCGCCCGATCCGGCCGCGGCCGCCGCGCTCGACGCCTACGCGCACGCGGTGCGCCGGGCGGTCGGGGCGATGGCGGTGTCGCTGCCGCAGCTGGACGCGCTCGTGTTCACCGGCGAGATCGGCTGGGACCAGCCCGAGGTCCGCGCGGCGGTCTGCGCCGGGCTGGCGATCCTGGGCATTCAGCCGGTACCGGCCGAGCCGGTGACGAGCGACGGCGTGATCTCCCGCGAGGGCGTTCCGGTGCTGGTCGTCGAGACCGATGAGGAACGCCAGATCGCGCGGGAGGTCGAGGCCGCGGACCGGGGTCATTCCGCACGGGAATGACCCCGGTGCGGGTGCTACGCGGGCGGCACCTCGGAGGCCATCACGGCGTCGGCGCGGTCCCACGCGCGGTGCAGGCCGAGCGCGGTCACCAGACCCGCGACGAACTCCTTGTCCGGGGCGTCGCCGAGCAGCACCCCGGGTCCCGGCGCGATGCCCGCTCCGGCGAGCACCTTCGCGCCGTCGCCCCAGGCGCCGATCGCCTTGGCGTGCCGGAACGCCTCGAGCAGCAGGATCCGGGCCTTGATGTCCCCCGCGTCGGGCGTCTCGGCCACCCCGGAGGCCACCACGACCGCGTCGAACTCGATCGAGCGGGCGGTGAGGAACGTCCGCTCGACGATCTCCTTACCGAGGTTGCCGCCGTGCGGCGCGATCACCCGCACCACCGCGCCGGCGCCCTCGATGGCCTTGCGCAGCGTGCCGATGCCGTCGAGGTCGGCGCCCGGACCGGCCACCACGCCGACGATCCGGCCGGTGATCGGGCCCGGCTCGGCCGGGATCTGCGACAGGGTCGGCGACAGCGGCCCGTGCGCCACCGGCTCGCCGGCCGGTGCGGGAAGCCCGAGCCCGGCCGCGACCGCCTCGCACAGCCCGGTGTCGATCTTCGCGAGCACTTCGAGCTCACGTTCCTTGATCGCCTGCTCGTAGCACTTGCCCAGCTCGAACGTGAACGCCTCGATGATGTGCACCTGCTCGACCGGCGTCAGCGAGTGGTAGAACATCGCCGGCTGGCTGAAGTGGTCGTCGAACGACGCCGGGTTCTCGCGGACGGCCTGGCCGGAGATCGTCCGCGGGATCTCGACGTACCCCTCCTCGCTGGTGAACGGCCCGCCGCCGTCGATCGAGTTCGGCAGGTACGGCGCCAGGCCCCGGTGCACCGCGGTCTGGTGCATCCCGTCACGCAGGTTGTCGTTGACCGGCACGTGCGGCCGGTTGATCGGCAGCTGCGAGAAGTTCGGGCCGCCCAGCCGGGTGAGCTGGGTGTCCACGTAGGAGAACAGCCGGCCCTGCAGCAGCGGGTCGTTCGTGACGTGGATGCCCGGCACGAGGTTGCCGAGGTGGAACGCCACCTGCTCGGTCTCGGCGAAGTAGTTCGTGGGGTTGCGGTCGAGCGTCAGCTTGCCGACGAGCTGCACCGGGGCGAGTTCCTCCGGCACGATCTTCGTCGGGTCGAGCAGGTCGATCCCCTCGAAGGTCTCGTCCTCGGTGTCGGGGAACAGCTGCAGGCCCAGCTCGTACTCGAGGAACGCGCCGTTCTCGATCGAGTCGGCCATGTCCCGGCGGTGGAAGTCCGGGTCGACCCCGGCGGCGATCTGCGCCTCCTCCCAGACCAGCGAGTGCACGCCCGCGACCGGCTTCCAGTGGAACTTCGCGAGCACCGTCTCGCCCTCGGCGTTCTCCAGGCGGAACGTGTGGACGCCGAAGCCCTCCATCGTCCGGTACGACCGCGGGATGCCGCGGTCGGACATGTTCCAGAAGACGTGGTGGGTGGCCTCGGTGTGCAGCGACACGAAGTCCCAGAACGTGTCGTGCGCCGACTGGGCCTGCGGGATCTCGCGGTCCGGGTGCGGCTTGCCGGCGTGGATGACGTCCGGGAACTTGATCGCGTCCTGGATGAAGAACACCGGGATGTTGTTGCCGACGAGGTCGAAGTTCCCCTCGTCGGTGTAGAACTTCACCGCGAACCCCCGGGTGTCGCGCACCGTGTCCGCGGACCCGCGGGAGCCCAGCACGGTGGAGAACCGCACGAAGACGTCGGTCTCTTTGCCCTTGTCGGCGAGGAAACCCGCCTTGGTCGCCGACGCGGCGTTGCCGTACGACACGAACGTGCCGTGCGCGGCGGCGCCCCGGGCGTGCACGACCCGCTCGGGGATGCGCTCGTGGTCGAAGTGCGTGATCTTCTCGCGCAGGTGGTGGTCCTCGAGCAGGGACGGACCCCGCCGGCCGGCCTTGAGCGAGTGGTCGGTGTCCGAGAGCCGCAACCCCTGTGCGGTCGTGAGATGGTCGCCGGCCTGAGCGCGGGGGTCCCCGCCGAGCAGCCCCTCGCGTTCGGTCCGTCCGGTGGGGCTGACCGTTTTCGGTGCACCCTGGTCGGGGTGTCGTTCGGCAGGCATCCGTTGGTTCTCCTCAGCGTCACGGGTGGGCTGACGCGGCCGGATGCCCGGAACGATCCCCTTCAAACGACCAGATTTTGAACGTGTCAAGCGCCGGTCGGTGGGCATCCGAGCGGCATGGTGAGCATCGGATATTTCCTGTCGTGCGAGGAGTTCGGGCCGCGCGAACTGATCGACCAGGCTCGCAAGGCCGAGCAGGCCGGTTTCACCCGGCTCTGGATCTCCGACCACTTCCATCCGTGGAACGGCGAGCAGGGCAACAGCCCGTTCGTCTGGTCGGTGATCGGGGCACTGTCCGAGGCCGTCTCGCTGCCGGTGACCACGGCCGTCACCTGCCCCACGGTCCGGATCCACCCGGCGATCATCGCCCAGGCCGCGGCGACCGCCGCCGTGCAGCTGGAGGGCCGGTTCGTGCTCGGCGTCGGTTCGGGCGAGGCCCTCAACGAACACATCCTGGGCGACGCCTGGCCGCCGGCCGGGGTCCGCCAGGACATGCTCGAGGAGGCGATCGCGCTCATCCGGGAGCTGCACACCGGCTCGATCGTCACCCACCACGGCGAGCACTACGTCGTGGAGAACGCGCGGATCTACACGCTGCCGTCGGAGCCGGTACCGATCTACGTCTCGGCGTTCGGCCCGCAGGCGGCCGAGCTGGCTGCCGCGGTGGGTGACGGGTTCTGCACGACCCAGCCGGACGCGTCGCTGGTGAAGACGTACCGCGACGCCGGCGGGAAGGGCCCGGCCCAGGGCGGGATGAAGGTCTGTTACGCCCCCGACCGCGCCTCGGCGGTGAAGACCGTGCACCGGTTGTGGCCCAACGAGCAGCTGCCCGGCCAGCTCGCGCAGGAACTGGCGACGCCGCTGCTGTTCGAGCAGGCCTCGGAGCTGATCACCGAGGAGCTGATCGACTCCGCGCCGCTGCCGCTCGGCCCGGACCTCGACGACCACGCGAAGTCGGTGCAGGAGTACGTCGACGCGGGCTTCGACGAGGTCTACGTCCAGCAGATCGGGCCGGACCAGGACGCGTTCTTCGCCGCCTGGCAGAAGGACGTCCTACCCCGCTTCGCCTGAGAAGCGGGCGTAGATCGTCATGACCTTGCGCAGCCCCCGGCGTTCGTAGAACCGTTCCGCGCCGACGTTGCCCTCGACGACGTCGAGCATCAGGTCGTGGACGCCGCGGGCCTCGAGTTCGGCGTCGACGCGGTCGGCGAGCGCGGTGCCGAGGCCGGTGCCGCGCCAGCCGGGCGCGATCGAGAGCGACTGCAGGTGGGCGATCCGGTCGCCGCTGACCCAGGTGTCCTCCGGTCCCTCGACGATCTCGACCAGCGCGTACCCGACCGGGACGACGCCGGAGTAGGCCACCAGCACGAACGAGCCGGGCCGGGCGAGCCACTCCCGGTACTCGTCGCTCCGGACCGCCCACGACGCGTCCGGCGAGTGGTACGCGAGGTCCGGCAGACCCTTCTGGTGATGGGCGTGCAGCGCCTTCCAGAGGTGCTCGACGTCGGGGACGAGTTCAGCCCCGCCGAGCCGGATTGTCGGTTCCACCGCCGAAGTATGTCCCGGGAGGCACCCCGACCGTGCGGTGAAATGCGGCGACGAACGCGCTCGCCGACCCGTAGCCGGCGCGGCGGGCGGCGGCCGCCACCGGGTGGCCGGTGGCCAGCACCGGCATCGCGGCACGCAGGCGCGCGTGGGTGCGCCAGCGGCCGAACGACAGGCCGGTCTCGGCCAGGAACACCCGGCGCAGCGTGCGTGCGCTGGCGCCGGCCTCGCGGCCCCACTCGGCCAGCGTCCGGCCGTCGGCCGGGTTCGCGAGGAGGGCCGCGGCGACCCGGGCCGCCCGGACGTCGGACGGCATCGGGAGCGGGATCGTGACCGCCTCCAGCGGGCGCAGCAGGTCGAAGACCACCGCCTCGGCGCGGACCCGCTCGCCGGGGCCCAGCCCGAAGTCGGCGAGGTGGTCGATGAGCGCGGCCAGCAGCGGCGTCACCGCGACGACCGTCGGCTCCGGCCAGCCGATCGGGCACCGCTCGGGCAGGAAGTACGGGCTCCGGTTCCAGGACGGGTCGATCGCGCCGGTCGCGTGCTCCACCCCGGCCGGGATCCAGAGCGCGAGCGTGCGCGGCAGGAACCAGGTCGACTCGTCGATCCGGACGCTGCCGACGCCCTTCCGCGACCAGACGAGCTGGTGCACGGTGTGCCGGTGCGGCGGGAACCACTGACCACCGGCCAGTTCGACGTCCCCCACGACGACAGCGCCACCGTGGCCGTAGCGCGACATGAGTTGGCAAGGTAGCGCATCGCGGCCCCGCCCGGCCTCGGCCTAGCGTCCCGATCATGCCGATGAACTGGTTCCATCGCAGGCTGTGCAGCTCCGACACGTGGTTCGCCAAGGTCGAGGAGACGCTGCTCCCGTGGGCGCTGAAAGGTGTCGACCTCGGGGCGGACGTGCTGGAGATCGGCCCGGGGTTCGGGGCGACTACCCGGGTGCTGGCCCGGTCGGTGCCGCGGCTGACCGCGGTGGAGGTCGACCCGGCCTCGGCCGCGCGGCTGCGTACCGCCGTTCCCGGCGTCCGGGTCGTCACCGCGGACGCCACCGCGCTGGACTTCCCGGACGACTCGTTCGACGCGGTCGTCTGCTTCACGATGCTGCACCACGTGCCGTCGCCGGCCGCGCAGGACCGGCTGTTCGCGTCGGCGCACCGGGTGCTGCGGCCGGGCGGGGTCTTCGCCGGGTCGGACAGCCGCACCAGCGCCAGGTTCCGGTTCCTGCACGTATTCGACACGATGGTCGTCGTCGACCCGGATGTCCTTCCGGAACGGCTGCGGACCGCGGGGTTCAGCGACCCGCTCGTGACGACGGTCCCGGGCTCGTTCAAATTCCGGGCCCGGAAAAGTTAACGACGACTCTCGACAGAGGGGTGTGGGCCGCGTCACGATGCCTGAGCCACTTCCTCCGAGCGCGCGAGGTGTTGCCCGTGTACCCAGGAGCCTATGTCGCCTCCTCCCCCGACAAGCCCGCCGTCGTCATGGAGGACGACAGCGAGATCCTGACCTACGCCCAGCTGGAAGAGCGTTCCGTCCGCCTGGCCAACGCGTTCCGGGACGCCGGTCTGCGCCCCGGTGACGTCGTGGCGTTGCTGACCGAGAACAGCCCGCGGGTCTTCGAGGTGTACTGGGCCTGTTTACGGTCCGGGCTGTATCTGACGTCGGTGAACTGGCACCTCGCGAAGCCCGAGGTCGCGTACATCCTGGAGGACTGCGGCGCGTCGGCGCTGGTGGCCTCCGAGGGTCTGCTGCCGCTGGTCGAGGGGGAGTTCCCGGCCCTGCACACCCGCATCCAGATCGGCGGCTCGACCCGGGACGGCTACCGGGACTACGAGGAGCTGCTGGCCTCCTCGTCGCCCGAGGTACCGGCCGACCAGCCGCGCGGCGGCGACATGCTCTACTCCTCGGGCACCACCGGGCGCCCGAAAGGCATCAAGCCCCACCTGCCGGAGCGGCAGGTACACGAACCCGGCGACCCGTACGTCGGGGTGTTCGGGCCGCTCTACGGCTTCAACCAGGACTCGGTCTACCTCTCCCCCGCGCCGCTCTACCACGCGGCGCCGCTGCGCTTCGGCATGGTCGTGACGTCGCTCGGCGGCACGGTGGTGGTCATGCCCTCGTTCGACGCCGAGCGGGCGGTGCGGGCGATCGCGCACCACCGGGTGACGCACAGCCAGTGGGTGCCGACGCACTTCGTCCGGATGCTGCGCCTGCCGGTGTCGGTGCGGGGAGGGTTCGATCTCAGCTCGCACAAGACCGCGATCCACGCCGCCGCGCCGTGTCCGGTCGAGGTGAAACGGCAGATGATCGAGTGGTGGGGGCCGATCCTCGAGGAGTACTACGCCTCCACCGAGGGCGCCGGCGGCACGTTCATCGGCTCCGAGGAGTGGTTGAAGCACCCGGGCTCGGTGGGCAAGCCGATGATCGGCATCCCGCGCATCTGCGACGACGCGGGGCAGGAGGTGCCGATCGGCACCCCCGGCCTCATCTTCTTCGAGCGCGACGACCTGCCGTTCGTCTACCACAACGCCCCGGAGAAGACGCGCAGCGCGCAGCACCCGGAGCATCCGACGTGGACGACGGTCGGCGACGTCGGTTACCTCGACGACCAGGGCTACCTGTTCCTGAGCGACCGCAAGGCGTTCACGATCATCTCCGGCGGCGTGAACATCTACCCGCAGGAGATCGAGGACGCGCTGCTCCAGCACCCCGCCGTGCTCGACGTGGCGGTGATCGGGGTGCCGGATCCGGAGTTCGGCGAATCGGTGCTCGCGGTCGTGCAGCTGGTCGCGTCGGCGTCGGCGTCCGACGACACCCGGGCCTCGATCGCCGAGTTCGCCCGTGAGCAGCTCGCCGGGTTCAAGGTGCCGCGGCGCATCGAGTTCACCGACGCACTCCCCCGGACCCCCACCGGCAAACTGGTGAAGGGCAAGCTCCGGGAGGAGTACGCCTAGGTCGTCAGCGCGGTGGACCTCAGGCCGTGAGGTTCACCGCGGCCTCGGTGGTCTGGACGATGAACGTCAGGGATTCCTGGAAGTACAGCTCGATGCTGTTCGCGTCGTGCGAGAGGTAGCCGATCGACACGTCCTGGCCGAGGTGGAGCTCGTAGTCGCCGCCGCGGGTGGAGAGCACGACCGCGCCGTCGATGGCGGGCGCCCAGATGATCTCGCCGTCGCGCAGCACCCGGGCGATGTGCTCGTGGATCGGGTAGCCGTGGTCGGCGGTCTCGGCCACGGCGGTGTAGGCCTCGGCCGAGAGCAGGAGGCTGTACGGGCCGTCCACACCGGCCAGGCGCAGCGCCGTGATCGCCTGGGCGACCGCGTTCGGGTATTCGCGGACGTCGGCCGGCAGCGCGATCGCGGAGTTCGAGCTGCCCGGCCGCAGACCGGTGACGTTCGCGGCCGCGTACCCGTCGAGGATCGCGCGGTCCTCGGCGAACGCCAGCGCCTTCGCGGCGTCCTTCACCGGCTGCCAGTCGGAGTCCTTCGCGCCGCGCTCCACGTCGTCCACGGCCTGGCGGTCGACGACGAACGGCACGCGGAACTCCACGATCGGCTGCACGACCCGCTTGCGGGCGAGCACCCCCTCGGCCGGTGCCGTGAGTTCGGTCAGGTGCCCGGTGCCGACGGCGGACAGCTCCTCACCGGACGGACCGAGCACGTCGACGACCCGGCGGGCGGCGACGTGGCGGGTGAACGTGCGCTTGGCCTCGGTCTCGATGTCGGCCCAGGCGGCGTCGGAGATCGGTGCGAGCTCGCGGTACAGGTTGTTCACGGTGCGGTGCTCCTCTTGAGGCTGCCGATGCGCAGCGATCCATCGGTTTCGGCGTCGACGACGGGCTCCGGCGGGCCGGGCGGGTCGTCCATCCAGTCGGCGCTGGGGACGAAGAACAGGCTGCCGGTGACCGCGGTCGAGAAGTCCAGGATCCGGTCGGTGACGCCTTCCGGACGGCCGAGGAACATGTTGCGCAGCATCTGCTCGGTGACGCTCGGCGTCTTCGCGTAGCCGATGAAGTAGGTCCCGAATTCGCCCTGCGCCACCGAGCCGAACGGCATGTTGTCGCGGACGATCTGCTGCTCGTTGCCGTCCTCGTCCTCGATCGTGTTCAGCGCCACGTGCGAGTCGGCCGGCTTGACGTCGTCGGGCAGTTCCAGGTCGTCGAGCTTGGTGCGGCCGATGATCTTCTCCTGCGCCTCGACGCTCTGCGCGTTCCAGGCGCCGATGTCGTGGAGGTACTTCTGCACGACGACGTAGCTGCCGCCGGCGAAGTCGGGGTCCTCGTCGCCGATCGCGGCGGCCTCGAGCGCGGCGGCGCCGGTGGGGTTCTCGGTGCCGTCGACGAAGCCCATCAGGTCACGCTGGTCGAAGTAGCGGAAGCCGACCGTCTCGTCGACGACCTCGGCGGCGTCGCCGAGGCGGCGCGTGAGGTGCGTGGCGAGCTCGAAGCAGAGGTCCATCCGGCGGGCGCGGAGGTGGAACAGCAGGTCGCCGGGCGTGGACGGGGCCGTGTGCTTCCCGGCCAGCTCCCGGAACGGGTGCAGCTCGGCCGGGCGCGGGCCACCGAAGAGCCGGTCCCACGCGTCCGACCCGATGCCGGTGACGACGCTCAGGTCACCCTCGGGGGCCCGGAACCCGACCGAGCGGGCGATGCCCGCGATGTCGGGGATCAGGTCGCGCACCGTGTCCTCACCACCGTCGCGGATCACCACGACGAGGAAGATCGCCGCCTCGGTGAGCGGCGTGAGCACCGGTTGCGACTCGACCGGCTTGACCATTCGCTTCTCTCCTCCGGACGCTGGCGCCCTCCATCCTGCCGCTAACGCAGGCAAACGCATCAGTCGGGTGACGGCCGGTTCGCCACGGCGCGGAGTTTGTCGGGGTTGGCGACGTTGTGGAGGCCGGCGATCCGGCCGTTCTCGTCGAGGTCGAGCGTGAGGGTGGCGACGACGCGGCCGGCGCCGCGGAACACGACGCCCGCGGTGCCGTTGAGGTCGAGGACCTCGGCGGTCATGTCGGCCGGGTCGACGCCCTCGTACGGGCGGGTGCCGACACCGGCGAACCAGGCCGCGACGCGCTCGGCCCCGACCACCGGGCGCATCGCCTGGCGGACCTTGCCGCCGCCGTCGGTCCAGAGCGTGACGCCGGGCGCGAGCAGGTCGAGCAGCGTGTTCAGGTCGCCGCCGACCGCGGCGGCGAGGAAGCGTTCGGTGACCTCGCGGTGGCGTGCCCGGGTGGGGCGGCTGATCCCTTTGCGTTGGGTGGGACGCCGGGCGCTCACGTATTCGCGGGCGCGGTGGGCGGCCTGGCGGACGGTGTCCGGCGACCGGTCGACGGCCTCGGCGATCTCGGCGTGGGTGAAGCCGAACGCCTCGTGCAGGACGAACACCGCCCGTTCGAGCGGGGTGAGGTTCTCCAGCACCAGCAGCAGCGCGATCGAGACGTCGTCGGCGGTGTCCTCGGTCGTGACCACGGGTTCGGGGAGCCAGGGGCCGAGGTAGCTCTCGCGACGGGCCTGGCGCTGACGGAGCCGGTCGATCGCGAGGCCGGTCGTGATCCGGGCCAGGTAGGCCTTGGGCTCGGCGACGCCGGTGCGGTCGGCCGCCGACCACTTCACCCAGGTGTCCTGGACGACGTCCTCGGCGTCGGCGACGGTGCCGAGGATGCGGTAGGCCACCGAGAACAGCAGGTCGCGGTACTCGTCGAACGCGGTCATCGGGTGTGCCGGCCTCCTCGTCGCCAGCCCAGCACGGCCGTGCGCGGGGCCTTGAGGGTACGGCCGAACGCCGGCCACGGTGCGGCGCTCACGGTCTCCTTGTACCACCGGGCCGACCGTCCGGTCAGGGCCGCGCGCTTCGGGCTGTCGTCCGGGCGGGTGAACTGGACGACCGCGTCGTGGCGGCCCAGGCTGATCGGCACGTGCAGGTAGCCGAACCGGAACGGCTTCGGTGTCCGGCCGTCCAGGGCACGCACGATCGCCACGGCCGCCCCGACGCCGGTGGGCATGCCGCTCTGGCAGGTGCCGTGCAGGGTGCCGAACGTCTGGCGGACGGCGGCGGCGTCGCCCACCGCGTAGATCTCCGGGTGCGAGACCGAGCGGAGCGTCGCGTCGGTGACGATGCGGTTCCTCTCGTCGACGTCGAGACCGGCTTTCGCGGCGAGCGGCGCGACGCGGACGCCGCTGGTCCAGAGCACGAGGTCGGCCGGTTCGGGCTCGCCGTCGTCGAGCTGGACGGCGTGCGGGTGCACGGCGCGGATCACGCCGGTGCGGACGCGGACGCCGAGGCGGGCCAGCGCGGCGGTGAGGTGGGCGCGCGCTTTCGGCCCGAGCGTGGAGCCGGGGGCGTCCCGGCCCAGGAGCGTGACGCGGAGCGCGGGATGGCTCTCGGCGATCTCCGCCGCGGCCTCGACCCCGGTGAGCCCGCTCCCGCAGACCACCACGCGACCGGTGCCGAGGGCGGCCAGGCGGGTGGCGACCCGGGTGGCGGAGTCGAGGGTGTCGAGGGTCTCGGCGTGGTCGGCGGCACCCGGGACGGCGTCGGTGTCGGCGACCGCGCCCAGCGCGTACACGAGCGTGTCGTAGCGGAGTTCGCGCTCGTCGTCGAGGCGTACGGTGCGTGCGGCGGCGTCCAGCCCGGTGACCCGGGCCCGGACGAACTCGACGCCGGTTCCGGCCAGCAGCTCGGGGATCCGGAACTCGGCCGGGTGCTGCCCGGACGCCACCTGGTGCAGCCGCAGCCGCTCGGTGAACCGGTCGCTCGCGTCGACCAGCGCGACGTGCACGTCGTCGCGCCCACGCAACCGCCCGGCGAGGCTCGTCACCGCCGCCAGGCCCGCGTACCCCGCCCCCACCACCATGATCGTGATCATCGTCGCCCGCCTCTCGCGCTGGGAATCAACCGACGAGCACGAGACGAAGTGCACCCCCGCGGACGTGAAGCGGGGTGGTTTGGCTCACACCGGCAGAATGCCAGGCATGAGCGTGACCTCCTCCCTGCTGTCCTTCGCCGCGGTCGCGGCCCTGCTGACGATCGTCCCGGGGCTGGACACCGCGTACGTCCTGCGCACCGCGCTGGTGAGCGGGCGGCGCCCGGCGTTCGCGGCCGCGCTGGGCATCGGTACGGGCTCGCTGGTCTGGGGCGCGGCCGCCGCCGTGGGAGTGTCGGCGCTGCTCACCGCGTCGACCGTGGCATACACCGCACTCCGGGTGGCGGGTGCGGCGTATCTGGTGTGGCTGGGCGTCCAGATGATCCGGTCGACGCTGCGGCGGCGCGATCCCGACGCACCCGGCGGGCCGGGCGACGCGGTGAGCAGCCGGCGGGCGTGGTGGCGGGGGACGCTGACCAACCTGCTCAACCCGAAGGTCGGGGCGTTCTACCTCGCGGTGATCCCGCAGTTCCTGCCCGAGCAGGCTCCTCCGCTGCTGATGGGGGTCGCGTTGGCGCTCGTGCACAACGCCGAGGGGATGCTCTGGTTCAGCGCGCTGATCCTCGCCGCGCACGGCGTGCGGGGCTGGCTGCGGCGCCCGTCGGTCCACCGCGCGATCGACCGCGTCACCGGGACGGCCCTGATCGGCTTCGGCCTGAAACTGGCCGTCTCCCCGCACTGAGCTCCTCCCCCGGCTGCGACTCGCGTCACTACCGGGGGCCGGACATCCAGGTACGCAGGGCGCCGGCCAGGTCGGGGCCGGTCATCGCAGCAGCTGCAGGCCGCCGACGACCTTGTCGATCTGGTTGCGCGGCCCGACCAGCCCGACCGCGTAGTAGGCCAGCTCCTCGTGCGGCGTCGCGGCCATCGTCGCCTGGTACTCGGCGTACGCGGTGGCCTGCTGCGCCACCTGCGGCATGTCGACGACGAGCAGCGCCGGCCGGGAGGCGGCCCTGGTGCGCACCCGGTGCACGGTCGCGGCGTCGGCCCCGAGGATCGAGCAGCCGATGAACGGCAGCGGCTGGTGCTCGAGCCCGGACCCGTCGGCGGTCGCCGGGCCGAGCAGGTCGGGCCGCTGCTGGCCGATCGTCGCCGACAGGCACGCGGCCGCGTTCGCGATCAGCCCGATCGGGAGGTCCCGGTCGACCACGACGACCCACTTCGTCCGCTGCTGACGCGTCGTCAGCGCGAGCAGCTCGCCGGTCGATGCTTCATCAGTGATGGTCACGGCGGAAACAGTAAGCTGTTGTTGCGCTCTCTGGCGCAGTTGTCGAATTCCGTTCGACGAATCGGGGAAACCACAGTGATTGATGCGATCGACCGGGCGCTTCTCCGGGAACTGGAGAACGATGCGCGGACGACGAACCGGGACCTCGCGGCCGCGGTCGGGGTGGTGCCGTCGACGTCGCTGCTGCGGGTGCGGGCGCTGCGCGAGACCGGGGTGATCGCCGGGTACCGCGCGGAGATCGACCTGGCCGCGGTGGGCCGGCCGATCCAGGCGCTGATCTCGGTGCGGATCCGGCCGCCGTCGCGGACGGTGATCACCGCGTTCCGGGAGTGGGCGGCGGCGCTGCCCGAGACGATCGGGCTGTTCGTCACCGCCGGCGGATGGGACTTCCTGATCCACGTCGCGGTGCCCGACAACGACGGTCTCTACGCGTTCGTGATCGACCGGCTCACCGAACGCCGCGAGGTCGCCGACGTCAACACCAGCGTGATCTTCGAGCACGTCCGGTCACCGCACGTGGTGTGACCTACCGAGCGCACGTGATCGTGGAGCTCGTCGCCGAGATCCCCGGGTCAGACGGTACGGCGCAGGCGGCGGAGGGACGCGTCCAGCAGGATCATCGGGTGGTAGACCGGGATCGGGTTCTCCAGGTGGGCCGCGATCTGGAGCGCGCAGCCGGGGTTGGCGGCGGCGATCACGTCGGCGTTCGTCGCGGCCAGGTTCGCGGCTTTGCGCTCGCCGAGTTCGGCCGCGGCGGCGGGCTGGGTCAAGTTGTAGATGCCGGCCGAGCCGCAGCAGATCTCCCACTCCGCCGGCTCCACCAGCGTCAGCTCCGGGATGGCGCGGAGCAGGTCGCGGGGCTGGGTGCGCACGCCCTGGGCGTGGGCGAGGTGGCAGGCGTCGTGGTAGGCCACGCGCATCGGCAGCGGGTGGCGGCGGGCCTGCGGCTCGACCGCTCCGAGCACCTCGTGCACGTCACGGACCTTCGCCGAGAACGCCGCCGCCCGCGTCGCCCACTCGGGGTCGTCGGAGAAGAGGTGGCCGTAGTCCTTCATCGCCGAACCGCAGCCGGCGACGTTCACCGCGATCGTGTCGTAGCCCTCGTAGGCGGCGATCACCTTGCGCGCCTCGACCAGCGCCGACTCCTCGACGCCGCCGTGCAGCTGGAGCGCGCCGCAGCAGCGCGGGGTGCGCGGCGCGTGCACCTCGAAGCCCTCGGCCGCCAGGACCCGGACGGTCGCGGCGTTGACGTCGCCGAAGAGCGCCCGCTGAATGCAGCCCTGGAGGAACGCGATCGTTCCGCGCGGCTCGACGCCCGGCGCGGCCGGCGTGACCCGCGGCAGCTGGTGCACGGTCGCGGAGAGCCGGACCGGCGGGGCCAGCGACATCAGCGCACGCAGCCGCGACCCGGCCGGGAGCAGCCGACCCAGGCGGGCGCCGAGCTTGCCGGGCACGGCCAGGGCCGGGATCAGGGCGCGCACCCGGCCGGGGTGGGTGAAGATCCCGAAGACCAGGGCGCGGAAGGCCCGGTCGGCGGGGGTGCGGGGAACGTTGCGCTCGAGCTGCGGCCGGACCTGCTCGATCAGCCGGTCGTACTGCACCCCGGACGGGCACGCCGTCACGCAGGCCATGCAGCCCAGGCAGCGGTCGAAGTGGTTCTGCGTGGTCGGGCCGACGGCGTCCTCGTGGCCGACGCGCATCAGGACGATGCGCCCGCGGGGCGAGTCGGCCTCGTCCTGGAACACCGTGTAGCTGGGGCAGGTGGTCAGGCAGAAGCCGCAGTGGACGCAGTCCTTGATCAGCTCGGGGTCGGGCGGGCGGTGGTCGTCCCAGCCGCCCGCCCCCTCGTGCAGCGAAGGCTGGTCACCGCCGGAGGGGAGCACGGTCATCACAGGCCTCCTACGAACGTGCCGGGGCGGAAGATCCGCGCCGGGTCGAACCGGGCCTTCACCCGCTGCTGCACCGCGACGACACCCGCGTCCAGGTCCGGCCACGGTGCCGACACCCGGTCACCGCCGTCCAGCACGGTCACCGCCGCCGGTGCCAGCTGTTCCCGGACGGTCGCGACGGTGTCCGGGTCGGCGTCCGGGAAGGCCAGCCAGGACAGGCCCAGGGCGGCCCGGGAGACGACCGTGGCGCCCACGGCGTCGGCGGCGCGGACGACGGCGGCCAGCTCGGTGGGGCGGTGGGACACCTTCAGCACCGCGCCGGACGGCGAGCGCTGCGCGGAGCGCTGGGCCTCCCAGAGGGGCTCGTCGTCCTCGACCACGGCCACCTCCGGCCCGCCGGCCAGCCCGGACGCCACCCGCGACGCCTGGCTCGTCGCCGTCACGCCGCCGAAGCGCACCAACAGCCGCCCCGTCCCGGCGCGCCACGCCGCGTCGAGCGACAGGGCCTCGAGCGGACGGCGGGACAGGCCGGACGCGGCCTCGGCCAGCGCGGACGGGTCGGTGAACGTGGCCACCGCCGTGGCGGTGCCGGACGGCAGCGGGTGCAGCCGCACCGCGACCTCCGCCACCAGCCCCAGCGTGCCGAACGAGCCGGTGAACAGCTTCCCCAGGTCGTAACCGGCGACGTTCTTGATGACCTTGCCGCCGGACCGGGCGACGGTGCCGTCGGAGAGCACGAGCGTCACGCCGATCACCAGGTCGCGGACGCCGCCGTAGCGGTGGCGCGCGGGCCCGGAGTCGGCGGTCGCGACGAGACCGCCGATCGTGCCGCCCGGCGAGGGGTCCAGCGCGAGCCACTGCCCGGCGGAGGCGAACACCTTCTGGGCGTCCGCGAGCGGGACGCCGCACTCCAGGACCGCGGTGAAGTCGCCGGGGTTGTGCTCCAGGATCCGGTTCAGGCCGGTGGTGTGCAGCTCGGTGCCGGTCGCACCGCCGCCCCAGCCCGCGCGGCTCCCGGACCCGACCGGCCGGACGGGCGTGCCGGCGCCGCCGAGCGCACGCAGCGACTCGGCGGCCTCGTCGATCGAGCCGGGCCGGAGCGCGGGCATCAGAACCGCTCCGCCAGCCCGGCGGCCTCCATCGGGTGCTGCCGGTAGGGCCCCGGCACCTCACCGCAGAGCCGGGGCGTCGGCATCACCTTGCCGGGGTTGGCCAGGCCCGCCGGGTCGAACGCGCAACGCAGCCGCTGGAACGCGTCCAGATCGGACGGCGAGAACATCTTCGTCATGTGTTTGCGCTTGTCGACACCCACGCCGTGCTCGCCGGTGATCGAGCCGCCGGCGTCCAGGCAGACCTGCAGGATCGCCCCGGCCAGCTCCTCGGCCCGCTCCGCCTCGCCGGGCACCCGGCCGTCGTAACAGACGAGCGGATGGAGGTTCCCGTCCCCGGCGTGGAACACGTTCGCGACGGTCAGCCCGGCCTCGGTGGCCAGCGCCTCGATGCGTTCCAGCACGTCGGGCAGCGTGGTGCGCGGGATGACCCCGTCCTGCACGAAATAGTTCGGCGAGATGCGCCCCATCGCCGGGAACGCGGCCTTGCGTGTCTTCCAGAACAGCGCGCGCTCGGCGTCGTCCCGGCTGACCCGCACGTCGTCGGAGCCGCACCGCTCGCAGATCGCCACCACGTCGGCGAAGAGCGTTTCGCACTCGTCCTCGGGGCCGTCGAGCTCCACCAGCAGCGCCGCCCCGCGGCCGACCGGGTAACCCGCGTGCGCCATCCGCTCGGCGGCGTCGATCGTCACCGCGTCCATCATCTCGATCGCGCCCGGCACGACGCCGCCCCGCACGATCTCCGACACCGCCTCACCGGCCGCGTGCGTGGAGTCGAAGAACGCGACGAGCGTCCGGACGGCCTCCGGCGACGGCACGATCCGCAGCCAGATCTTGGTCGCCACGCCGAGCGTGCCCTCGGATCCGACGAAGGCCCCGAGCAGGTCGTAACCCGGGGTATCGAGTCCTTCTCCCCCCAGGCGGACCAGCTCGCCGTCGGTCAGGACGACCTCCAGGCCGGTGACGTAGTTCGTCGTGAAACCGTATTTGAAGCAGTGCGCCCCGCCGGAGTTCTCGGCCACGTTGCCGCCGATCGAGCACACGATCTGGCTGGACGGGTCCGGCGGGTAGAAGAAGCCCGGCCCGACCGCCGCCGACACCGCGGCGTTGGTGACCCCGGGTTCCACACAGACCCTGGCGTTGTCCAGGTCCACGTCGAGGATGCGGTTGAGCCTGGTCAAGACGATGAGGACGCCGTCGGCGACCGGGAGCGCGCCGCCGGAGAGGCCCGAACCGGCGCCCCGGGCCACCCACGGCACCTCGGCGTCGGCGCAGAGCCGCACGACCGCCCGGACCTCCTCGGCCGAGCCGGGGTGGACCGCCACCCGCGGCAGCGCGCGGTACTGCAGCAGCCCGTCGGACTCGTAGGTACGGAGCTCGTGCGGGTCGGTGTACGTCCACTCGATGCCGACCACCCGTTGCAACGCCGCGACCAGGTCGGTGCCCATACGTCCGACGGTAACCGCCAGCACCCTATGTAGAGTTGCGATATAGTTCAACTCATGCGAATCACGGTGTCGACGGCACAAGTGCTGGCGGCCCTGCTGGCCGAGCCCGACGCCGACCACTACGGGCTCGAGCTGATGCGGGCGGCCGGCCTGGCCAGCGGAACGCTCTACCCCATTCTGCGCCGCCTGACCGAGGCGCGCTGGCTCACCGCGGACTGGGAGGCGATCGATCCGGTCGCCGCCGGCCGGCCCGCCCGCCGGTACTACCGGCTCACCGCGGAGGGAGCGGTCGAGGCCCGCCGGGCGCTCGCCGAACTCCGCGCGCGGACGTCCCCGCCGGACCTGCGGACGGCCTGGTGAGGCTGGCCCGGGCGCTGGTGGCGCTCGCCGTCCGCCGCTCCCCCGCAGCCGACCGGGAGGACGACCGCCGGGAGTGGGAGGCGGAGCTGGCCGTGCTCGCGGCCGAAGGGCGCGGCGGCCCCGCGCTGCGGTACGCGGCGAGCCTCGCGCTGGCCCGGCCCCGGGGCGGCCCGACGCTGACCTGGCGCGGGTTCCGGCTGATCGTGATCGCGCCGGTCGTCGCGACCGTGGCGCTCTTCCTCGGCGTGGTACCGACCCGGCTGGCGTCCGCGGTGCTCGGCGCCGACACCCAGACGTCGCTGATGGCCGTGTTCGCGGCCGGGCTGGCCGTCGCGGCCGGGCTGCTCGGCCGGCGGTGGGCCGTGCGCGTCGGGACGGGGTGGCGGATCCTCGCGGTGACCGTGCCCGGATGGGCGGTGGGAGTGCTGTTCAACGCGGGCACGGCGTCGCCCGCGAGCGCGCTCCAGGTGCACGCGCCGGCGTTCCTGGTGTTCTTCGCCGGTCTCGCCGTCGCGTTGACGCTGGCCGGTCGGCTGCCCCGGTTCGGGTCGGCGGCCGGGGCCGCCGTGGCGCTGGTGGCCGCGCACGTGGCGACCGTCGTGATGATGGCGCTGAGCGCCGTGCCGCTCGACTTCGCGTACGCACCGGCCTGGCTGTTCGTCTCGCTGACCGGGTTCGGCGTCGGGGGCATGCCGCCCGGGGACGCGCTGCTGGTGTGGGACGTGACCGGGTTCGACACGTACCTGTTCGTGGTGTTCACGGGGCTGGCGTTCGGAGCCGTGCTCAGGCCTCCGGCCGGTGCGGCTCCGAGTGGGTCCAGTCGGCCAGCAGCGTCCGGAGCGCGGTGATCAGGGAGAGCGGCTGGTCGATCATCACGTGGTGAGCGGCGAGCGGGATCTCCACGACCGGCACGACCCGGCCGAGGCGTTCCGCGATCCGCTCCCCCATGTCCGGCGGCACCAGGCCGTGCTCGGCGCGGAACACGGCCACCCGGCACCGGGGTAGTTCCAGCGGAACGGGCCGTCCCCGCCCGCGGAACACGTTGGGGTCGAACTTCCAGTTCCAGTCGCCGTCGATCGCGCGCAGCGACGTCTCGGCGATGTGGGCGTGGATGGCCGGGTCGTTCCCGTCCTGCTCCGGGATCAGCTTGAAGCGTTTGAGCGCGGCCTCGCGGCTCGGGTACCGCCGCAGCGGCCCGAACGCCTGCTGAGCGCCGGCCGCCTGCTCCTCGGGCTGGTCCTCCCAGAACGGGGTGTCGACGGCGACCGCGCCGGCCAGCTCGGTGCCGCGCAGCCGGGCGGCGGTGATCGCGACCATGCCGCCCATGCTGTGGCCGATGACCAGCGGGTTCGGGCCGGCACCGCCGTGCGCGGCGGCGGCGAGCACCTCGTCGGCCCAGCGCGCCATCAGGTACTCCTCGCGCCGGCCGCTGTCGCCGTGGCCGGAGAGGTCGAGCGCGACCACCCGGCGGTCACCGGCGAAGAACGGTGCGACGTGGTCCCACCAGCGGCTGTGCGCCGCACCGCCGTGAACGAACACGATCCCGTTCTCGTTGCCCGGTTTGCCCCAGGCGCGGTAGTGGATCGCCACGCCGTCGACCTCGACGACGCCGAGTTCGACGTCGGCCGCGAGCGCGTCGGTCAGCCACGCCGGCGTTCCGGTCATCGGTGTCCCTTTCGCCGTAGGTCTCCCCACTCAACCATCCGGCGCCGGTCCGCCGCAGCTCGGCCACCCGGTAACGGGGTAGAACCTGTTACAGTTTCGCGCATGATTCTGGACCGGTTCCGGCTGGACGGGAAGGTCGCGGTGGTCACCGGGGCAGGGCGGGGCATCGGCGCGGCCACCGCGCTCGCCCTGGCCGAGGCCGGCGCCGACGTGCTGATCTCCGCCCGCACCGAGGACGACCTCCGCGCGGTCGCCGACCGCATCGCCACCACCGGCCGCAAAGCCGTGATCGCGGCCGCCGACCTGAGCGACGCCGACGCGGCCGCGAGCCTGGCCGAACGGGCCGTCGACGCGTTCGGGCACCTCGACATCGTCGTCAACAACGTCGGCGGCGAGATGCCGCGCCCGCTGCTGAAGACCAGCGTGCGCCGCTTGGAGTCGGCGTTCCACTTCAACGTCTCCACCGCCCACGCGCTCACCACCGCCGCGGTACCCGCGCTGCTGGAGACCAACGGCGCGATCGTCAACATCTCGTCGGTGATGGGCCGGCTCCCGGCCCGCGGCTACGCCGCCTACGGCACCGCGAAGGCCGCGCTGGCCCACTACACCCGCATCGCGGCCGCCGACCTCGCTCCCCGCGTCCGGGTGAACGCGATCGCGGTCGGCTCGATCGCCACCTCCGCACTAGAACTCGTTCTCGACAACGACGAGCTGCGCACGACGATGGAGCAGAACACGCCGCTGAAGCGGATCGGCGACGCCGAGGACATCGCGGCCGCGGTCGTGTACCTCTCCTCCCCCGCCGGCGCGTACGTCACCGGCGCGATCCTCCAGGTCGACGGCGGCCTCCGCACCCCGAACCTCGACCTCGGCCTGCCCGATCTCTGAAGGGGACCGCATGACTCTGCGCGTGGTGCAATGGAGCACCGGCAACGTCGGCAAGCACACGATCGCCGGCGTCGACGCCCGGCCCGACCTGGAGCTGGCCGGCGTCTGGGTCTCCAACCCGGCCAAGGTCGGCCGCGACGCCGGTGAGCTGGCCGGGCTCGGCCGCACCCTGGGCGTCGAGGCCACCGACGACGCCGACGCCCTGCTCGCCCTGAACCCCGACTGCGTCGTCTACACCGCGATGGCCGACGACCGGCTGCCCGACGCGATCGCCGACCTCACCCGCTTCCTGCGCGCGGGCGTCAACGTCGTGTCGTCCGGGCCGGTGTTCCTGCAGTACCCCGACGGCGTGGTGCCGGCCGGCCTGACCGACCCGATCCGCGCCGCGGCGGCGGAGGGCGGCGCCTCGCTGTGGGTCAACGGCATCGACCCCGGCTTCGCCAACGACTGGATGGCGCTGACGCTCACCAGCTTGTCAGAGCGCATCGACGAGGTCCGCTGCCTGGAGATCCTCGACTACTCGACCTACGACAACCCGACGGTGCTGTTCGACATCATGGGTTTCGGCAAGCCGATCGACGACGTCCCGATGCTGCTGCAGCCCGGTGTCCTGGGTATCGCCTGGGGCTCGGTGGTGCGTCAGCTGGCGGCCGGGCTCGACGTCGAACTCGACGCGGTCGAGGAGTCGTTCTCGCGGCTGCCCGCACCCGAGGCGTTCGACATCCCGTCGGGTTCGATCGGCGAGGGCACCGCGGCCGCGCTGCGCTTCGAAGTCCGCGGCATGCGAGGCGGCCGCGCGGTGTGCGTCCTGGAGCACATCACCCGTCTGCGCCCGGACCTCGGCCCCGACTGGCCGCAACCGACCGGCCAGGGCGGATACCGGGTGGTGGTGACCGGCGAGCCGAACTACACGCTCGACATGACGATGCTGGCCACGGACGGCGACCACAACACGGCCGGCCTGAAGGCCACCGCGATGCGCCTGGTCAACTCGGTACCCGCGGTGGTGGCCGCACCGCCCGGCCTGCTCACCGCTCTCGACCTGCCGCTGGTCACCGGCCGCGGCCTGGTCCGCCCCTGAGCCGAGGTGGTACGACCGGCCCGGAACGCGCACCGCGCGCTCCGGGCCGCAGACGTCCGGTGCTCAGACGCAGGTTCCGGTGCCGGCCGCGTCCACAGCGCATGCCAGTCGTCGGCGCAGTAGTGCAGGTTGTTGTCGAAATAGGGCCGGATGGCGACGTTCTGATTGGCCGGGGCGCCGACGAATCGCCCGTGCCCGCGGCTCAGAATCGCGCCACCGCCTGCCCCGGCGGCTTGATAGACGGCTGCGGCTTCGCCCTGGGTGATCCGGTCGGAATCGGCGTTCGCCGGTTCGGAAATGCCGACGAGCGCCGCACACTGTGCCGCCGCTAGCGCCAAGGCCGAGCCGATCGTTCTTCGCCTGGTCTTCATGCGGATCCCTCCGGAGAAGGCGCCCCTGGCGGGGACCCCACACGCCGAGGGCCGGGTGCCCGTGCCGCTCGCTGAGCGAGTGTTCCGGAGCTAACGTTCGCGGCGTCATGCGCCCGACCGAGCGTCGAGCCGGTCCGCGAGAACTTGGTTCCGACCGGGGAGGTACCCCGCGAAACGAACGTCGGGAGGCTGGACGACTTGAGTGACGTCGCGGCAATGGACTCATTTCTCGCAGTGGTCTTCGGCTTGGCTGCGCTGTACGCCGGAGGCGTGATCTTCGTCGTGTCGGCCGGAAGGCAGGGTCCGCAGCGCGCTGCGGCGAACGGCGCCGGCGCTGCGGCGGGCGTCGCGGCGGCCCTCGTGCTGATGGTCCTGCTCGCTCACGTCGCCGTGGCCGCGCTGGTGGCCGCGGTCGTCCTGTTCAGCGGCGCCATCGCGTACTTCGTGCTGGTCCGCGACATCGGTCGGCGGCCCGCGGCCCTGACCGCCGTCGGAGCCGCCGCGCTGATCAGCCTCAGCTTCCTGCTCGTCTCCTACCTCGCCGTGCTGGCGTTCATCGGCGCGGCGGGCATCTACCTGCTGCTCCGTCTCTGGGTGCGGACCCGGCCGGCGCTGCTGGTGATGGGCGGAACGCTCAGCGGCCTGCTCGCCGCCTCCGGCGTGGTGTTCGCGGTCGCGCTCTCCACGATGTAACTGTCCTCGCGGCCTCACCCGAGTGGTTCGGCGAGCCCGACGACGATGCCTTCCGGTCCACGCACGTAGCAGAGCCGGTAGACGTCCTCGTAGCGGGCGACCTCCCCGACCAACTCGGCTCCCCGGGCACACAACCGGGCCACGACGTCGTCGATGTCGTCCACGGCGAACATCACGCGACGAATACCCAGGGTGTTCGCCGGTGCGTCGATCGGGACGCCGCTGATCGCCTCCGGCGTGTGGAACATCGCCAGCTCGATCCGGCCGTGACCGCCCGGGACCGTGAGCATGGCGACCTCCTGCCGGACGTCACTGATCCCGATCACGCTCTCCACCCAGCGTCCCTCGACGGGCATCCGGCCCTCCAGCTCCAAGCCGATCTCGACGAAGAACGCGGTCACGGCGTCGAGGTCCTCGACGACGATGAGGACGTTGTCCATCCGGCGGACGGTCACGTGGTCCCTCTCCCAGGCATCAGCACGGCCCGACGGCCGCTCTCTCTCCGAGACGGAGCCGATCCGCTTCTCTCGACATCCGACGCCGTGCCGGGCCCGCGCGCATTGCGGTCAGGTCGACATCGGGACGGATGTGCGCTTCGATCACGTGATGGATGTGGTCGCGCCGGGCGCACGGCTGGAGCGGGTCTGGACCGGTGGGAGTTGGGGGGAGGGCCCGGTCTGGCTGCCCGGCACCCAGAGCCTGCGGTGGAGCGAGATCCACGGCAACAGGATCTACGAGTACGACTCCCGGTCCGGGGAGACCCACGTCCATCGGCAGGACGTCGAGTTCACCAACGGGCGGACGCTCGACCTGGCCGGCCGGGTCGTCCAGTGCTCGCACGGGCGCCGCTGCGTCGAGGTCGAGGTCGACGGTGAGCCGACGACGCTCGTCGACCACTGGGGCGAACACCGGCTCAACTCACCGAACGACATCGTCGTCGCCTCCGACGGGGCGATCTGGTTCACCGACCCGCCCTACGGGATCACCCAGCCCGACGAGGGTCACCCGGGCTCGATGGAGTACGGCGGTTGCTGGGTCTTCCGCTACGAGCCCGGCCTCCTGCGGCCCGCGATCACCGACATGCAGCGCCCCAACGGCCTGGCGTTCTCGCCGGACGAGAGCCTGCTCTACGTCTCCGACACGGTTGACACCGCCCGCGGCCTGATCCGGGTCTACGACGTGACCGACGCGACGGTGAGCAACGGACGCGATTTCGCCACCGTGCTGCCGGGCTGCTCCGACGGCTTCCGCGTCGACGTGACCGGCCGGATCTGGACGTCGAGCCTGGACGCCGTGCAGGTGCTCTCCCCCGACGGTGAGCTCGTGGCCCGGATCCCCGTGCCGGAGAAGATCTCCAACCTGTGTTTCGGCGGCCCCGACGGCACTGATCTGTACATCACCGCGTCCACCAGCCTCTACCGGATCCGCACGCTGACGACCGGCGCCACCTGGGCCCGAACGGCCGGGTGAACCCGGCTCGCCGGCAGCGGCGTCCGCGCCCGCACTCCGATCACACCGTGAGCTTGAATCCGTCGTGCGAGCGCGCGAATCCCAGGTTCTCGTAGAAGCGGTGGGCGTCCAGACGCGCCTTGTTCGACGTCAGCTGCACGAGCGCGCATCCCCGGCGTCCGGCTTCCTCGATCGCCCACCGCATCATGGCGGCGCCGATCCCGCGATTGCGGTACCCGTCGGAGACCCGGACGGCCTCGATCTGCGCGCGGAGAGATCCCCGGCGGGCGAGGCCGGGAATGACGCTCAGCTGGAACGTGCCGACGATCCGGCCATCGACGATCGCCACGACGAGCAGCTGCGCCGGGTCGGCCTCGATGGCCGCGAAGGCCGCCTCGTAGGGTGCCAGGTCCTCCGCGTTCTCGTGGTGAGCGCCGAGCTGGTCGGCCGCCAGGAACTCGACAAGCGTCGGCAGGTCGGGCTTCTCGGCTCGACGCAGCACGACGGTGCCGCTGCTCAGAGAGATCTGCGCTAGTTCACGAATCATCCTTGGCCCTCCGCACGACCCGGCTGCCGACTCGATCCACGGTGCCATGCCGCTCGTCGGCGCAGCGATGTTCGGCGGCTTCGTCGGGAAACCACGGCGAGCGGCGCCGTGTCGTCGATTTCGAGCTGGTCGTTCGTGTAGAAGGTGAACAAGGAGGAGCCATGACACCGCTCGATCTCACCTTCACCGCCGTCCTCGGGCGTGTGCGTCCGGGCGACACCTGGATCTGTGTGCAGATGCCGGACTCCGCGACGGTGTTCGGCACGCGCGGCCTGGTGAAGGTGCGCGGCGACATCGACGGCGAGCCGTTTCGGGGGGCCTTCATGGCTCTGGGCGACGGCACCCACAAACTGCCGGTGACCGCCGCCGTGCGGAAGGCGATCGGAAAGGCCGAGGGCGACGAGGTCCGCGTCCACCTCACCGAACGCCTGTCCTGACCCCGTCGCGGGCGGAGCGGACGAGCCCACCGCTACCGGCCGGATTCGAATCCCAGCAGTCCGGACAACGCGTCGGACGGGGTGAGGGCGGAGTACGTGCTGACGACGAACACCATCAGCATCACCCCCGCGGCGAGAACCGTCACGACGGTGAGCGCGGCATACATTCCGCGGCCCCGACGAGCCGTGGCGCGCCGCCGCCAGGAAACGATGCCGGCCGCGAAACCGGCCAGGGCCGACACGCCGGACAGGAACGCCAGGATCCAGTAGTAGCGCGCGACCTCGTCGAGCAGGACCGAAAGAGCGGCGGGACTCGCCTGTTCGCCCGAACCGTTGTTCATCGCCGCCCTCAGCAGCTCCGCCGGCCCTCCCCCGGCGTCGGCCGGTAAGAGGGGAAGAAGCGCCACCACCGGCACGGACGTGGCCTGGATGTTCAGGATCAGCACCCCGAGGGCCAGCGCGGCGCACACCATCGACCCGGTGGCCCCCGCCAGGTACCAGACCGCGCTCCGGCGGCCCGCCCGCAGGTACCGGCTCCACAGCGCGGCGACGAGCAGTACGGAGACCATGACCATCGGGACGCAGATCGCGACCTTGATGGCGTGCCAGCGGAACCAGTAGTCGACGAGTTCGGCGAGCGAGGAAGGCATCGTCGAGGTCCGCCCCCGGCAGAACTCGACGAGGCTCGCCGCGACCCGGCCCGGCAGCGTCGCCATGTCGTCGTATTCGCCGTACTTGTCGTTGAGCAACGCGGCGGGGCCGACGACGAACGCGGCGATCAATGCCGCGCCCGCCACCAGCAGAAAAAACACGACCCGCAGTCGATCTGTTCTCACTAGGTTCCTTTGTCGCCGAAACTGACCTACGCGAAAAGGACGCTAGGAGGTCGGCCGCGGAAGATCGCGGGGGCTGACCGCCGCATGTGTGGTCGAGTCCGCCACCGCGCCGGGGTAGACCCAGGTCTACGTGACGAGGGCGCCGGGGGTGGGCCACGGCGGGCCCTGGCGGAGCATCGACAGGATGGTGCGCCCGTGGTGGTGCCCGTCCGGGAACTCGTCGCGGACGTCCCACCGCCACGTGGCGACCAGGGCGAGCACCAGCCGGCGGCACTCCGCGAGCAGAACCGGATCGAGGTTCGGATAGCGCGCGCCGACCTCCTCGGGCGTATGCGCCACGTCGAACTCGACCGGGCCGGAGCAACAGGTCTCGAAGTCGATGAACCGCGGCCCGTCGTGGGTGCTGAGCACGTTTCCGGGGTGCGGTTCGCCGTGCAGGAGCTGCTCGGCCGCCCCGCGAGCGCGGATCCGATCACCGGCGTCGCGCAGCGTATCGAGCAGCAGGCGGCGGTCGGCGTCGGCGAGCGCGGGGGTCTCGTCGCGGTGCGTGACCAGCCGTTCCGCCGCCGCGACGCGGTCCAGGAAGTGCGGGGCCGCGAGTTCGACGGTGCGCAGACCGGCGTGCAGGCGGCGGAGTGCGCCCGCGTAGACGCCGGGGAGGTCCGGGCCGGCCGGCACGACCTCGTAGTGGGTCCACCAGGTCACGGCGAACCCGTCCCGTTCGTGGACCCTCGGCTCGACCCGGGGCTCGAGCGCGGCGATCGGGCCCCCGGCCAGACGCCGGGCGAGCTCGACCTCCAGCGCCGCGACCTCCTGCCCCAGCGGCGCCACGCGAGCGAAAACGTCAGCAGGCAGCACGCGAACCGACACCTTGTTCGAGTTGCGGACCACGACCACGTCGTCGATCGGCAGCCGTAGTTCTCCCGCCAACGCCGTCACGGCGGCCGTCGCGCGCGAGAGCGTCCCCGGGTCCACGGCCTGGATCCTCGCACGGGTCACCGGTGGTCGCGACGTCGACCGGGCGGTCTAGTGTGCACAGTGGACTCGGGCGGATCGGAGGGAATCGGGTGGAAGAGACCGGGCACATCGACACCAGTCGGCCACATGTGGCCCGCATGTACGACTACTACCTCGGCGGCAAGGACAACTTCCAGGTCGATCGGGACGCCGTCGCGGCGGTGGAAGTGGCGATGCCGGAGGTGCGGCAGCTCGCGTTGGAGAACCGTGCGTTCCTGCGGCGCGCGGTCCGGTTCATGGCGCAGACCGGCATCCGGCAGTTCATCGACATCGGCGCCGGCCTCCCCACCGTGGGCAACACCCACGAGATCGCCCAGCGGGCCGCTCCCGACGCCCACGTGGTCTACGTCGACAAGGACCCGATCGTGCTGGCGCACGGCCGAGCGCTGCTGGCCACCGACGACCGCACCACGGTCGTGACCGCCGACCTGCGTGAACCGCGGAAAGTCATCGAACATCCCGACGTCCGGGAGCTGATCGACTTCGACCGGCCCGTGGGGGTCATGCTCATCGCGATGACCCATTTCCTGCGCACCGACGAGTTCGACCCGGTCATCGGAGCGCTGCGTGACGCGCTCGCCCCGGGGAGCCATCTCGCCGCCACCCACGTGACCGTCGACAATCACCCGCCCGAGGCGGTGGACGGCGTCGAGGCCGCCTACCGGGCCACCCCCACCCCGATCTACTTCCGGCGCGAAGACGAGATCGCGGCGGTCTTTGCGGGGTTCGAGCTGGTCGAGCCCGGTCTGGTGACGATCGACAAGTGGCGCCCGGACCCGGTGGACCCGGCGCCCGAGCCCACCCACTGGTTGATCGGCGGAGTCGGCCGCCGCCCCTGAGCGGCGCGGCACCGCCCCCGGGGCCCCCGGAAATTCAGTCGGGGTCCGCGGTGTTACCAGCTACCGTGATGCCCATGTTCGCGTTCGGTCTGCAGCTGCCCTCGTCGGTGGCTCCCGTGCGCGTGTTCTCGCTCGACGGCGTCGATACCCGAAGCTGACCCTTCCCCACCAGCAGCAGAACCCCGGGGAAGGGTCGCTGCGACCTGCGCGGGTTCTGACGCGGCCGACGCCGCGGTTCACTGCCAGGGTGCTTACGCACCAACGGTGCCTTACAACCAGTGAGGAATCATGGCCAAGAGCCAGTTCGTCCGTAACAAGCCACACGTCAACATCGGCACGATGGGGCACGTCGACCACGGCAAGACGACCC
Source organism: Cryptosporangium arvum DSM 44712 (assembly GCF_000585375.1). Taxonomy (NCBI): domain Bacteria; kingdom Bacillati; phylum Actinomycetota; class Actinomycetes; order Cryptosporangiales; family Cryptosporangiaceae; genus Cryptosporangium; species Cryptosporangium arvum. The sequence goes on along the minus strand of NZ_KK073874.1, from coordinate 2,961,334 downwards.
TGACCGCCGCCATCACGAAGGTGCTCGCCGACCGCGACCCGGCCGCCAACCGGTACGTCGCGTTCGAGGGCATCGACAAGGCGCCGGAGGAGGCCGCCCGCGGTATCACGATCACGATCGCGCACGTCGAGTACGAGACGCCCACGCGCCACTACGCGCACGTGGACATGCCCGGACACGCCGACTACGTGAAGAACATGATCACGGGGGCGGCGCAGGTGGACGGCGCGATTCTCGTGGTGTCGGCGCAGGACGGTTCGATGCCGCAGACGCGCGAGCACGTGCTGCTCGCCCGGCGGGTCGGTGTGCCGTACCTGGTGGTGGCGCTGAACAAGAGCGACGCCGTCGACGACCCCGAGCTGCTCGATCTGGTCGAGCTGGAGGTCCGCGAGCTGCTGTCGGAGTACGGGTTCCCCGGGGACGAGGTGCCGGTGGTTCCGGTCAGCGCGCTCAAGGCGCTGGACGGCGACCCGCGCTGGGTGCGGTCCATCGCCGACCTGCTCGACGCCGTCGACGACTACGTGCCGGTACCGCCGCGTGAGCTCGGTCAGCCGTTCCTGATGCCGATCGAGAACGTGTTGTCGATCAGCGGCCGGGGCACCGTCGTCACCGGCAAGGTCGAGCGCGGCACGCTGCGCGTCGGCGAGCCGGTCGAGGTCGTCGGCCTCGGACCGACGGTGGCGAGCGTCGCCACCGGTCTGGAGATGTTCGGCAAGTCTCTCGACTCGGCTCAGGCCGGCGACAACGCCGCGGTCCTGCTGCGTGGCATCAAGCGCGAGCAGGTGCAGCGCGGCCAGGTGGTCGCGGCGCCCGGCAGCGTCACGCCGCACCAGCGTTTCCGGGCGACGATGTACGCGCTGACCTCCGCTGAAGGAGGCCGGCACACCCCGTTCGAGGCCAACTACCGGCCCCAGTTCTACTTCCACACGACCGACGTGTCGGGCGGGTTGGAGCTGGGCGACGTGGAGCTCGTGATGCCGGGCGACACGCTCGACGCGGTCGTGGTCGACCTGAGCAAGCCGGTCGCGCTCGAGGTCGGCCTGGGCTTCGCCGTCCGTGAGGGCAACCGCACGGTCGCGGCCGGCACGGTGACCGAACTGCTGGACTGAACCACGGGGCGCGACGCACCGGCGCATCCGCCGGTGCGTCGCGTGCCGACTGATTTCCTCGCGTCGAGTTCGCGGGTTGCTCCCCGCTCGCGACCCAGAGCGGCCCGGGGCGCGTGGTGCGCTCCGGGCCGGCGGCGGTGCGGGGTGCGTCAGCTGCAGGGGTTGTAGTCCCAGCAGTCGTTGTAGCGCTTCTTGTGGTGGCGACGACGGCGCGGCTTGCACTCGTTGTAGTCGTTGTAGTCGTTGTAGTCGTTGTACGAGTAGTCGTAGCAGCCGCTCATGTCGTCCAGCCTCCTGTGTTGGTGTGTGTGTTCCCCCTGCTGTGCCACTAGCTTCGCGTGAATGCGGGGCGGGCTCGATCGGCGCCGTTACGGTCCGAACGTTCGCTTGCCGACGCTCGCTCGTGCCGCCGGAAACGGCGTGAGGAAACCGGGCTAGGGTGCGCGGATGAGCACCCAGCCGACGCCCGCAAGCTTGCCGCCGATCGGGCGGCCGGCCACCCGCGCCCTGCTCGACGCCGGCGTCCGGACGCTGGATCAGGTGGCGACCCGCAGCCGCCGCGAGCTGCTCGCCCTGCACGGCGTCGGGCCGAAAGCGGTGACCATCCTCGCCGACGCGCTGGCCGAGCGGGGTCTCGCCTTCGCCGACGAGGGCTGACACCAGCCCCCGGCCCGCGTCGCCGCTACGGGCGGCACGGACCCGGTGCGGCCGGGCAGCACGGACCCGGTGCGGCCGGGCAGCGCGGACCCGGTGCGGCCGGGTGCGTCGCCTACGCGATGGATCCGGCCACAAGGGCGGCCAGGAAGCCGAGGACCGAGCCGCCGGCTACGGCGCCGGCCTGGAGTCTCGTTCGGCGCGACAGCGCGACCAACCCGCATCCGACCATGGAGTAGAGGAAGAACGTCCAGGAGAGCAACAGCGTGGCCTGCACCTCCGCCTTGATCCCGTGGTCCGGCATCTGGTGCAGCTGAATCCCGTACAGCACGATCGAAACGATGTGCGGCGCGAGTCCCAACGCGCCGAGCACCCATAGCCGCCGGGCGCTCGGCGGAACGTACTGCGGCGGTCCGTACTGCGACGGTCCGTCTAGCGACGCAACCGGCGGTTCGGCCGGCGCGCCCGAGGGCGAGTCCACCGACGCCACCGACGGCGCAACGGATGGCGACACCGGCGGTGGCACCGCCGACGGATACGACGGCGACGGGTACGAAGGCGGCGGGTACAAAGGCGGTGGATACGACGGCGGCGGATACGACGGCGGTGGATACGACGGCGGCACCCCGGCGGGCACCTCCTTCGATCGCACATACGCACGACGCACCGCGCGCCACAGCCACACGTTCAGCACCGCCGCACCGGTGTACCCCACGACGATCCCGACCCCGACACCCGGACGGCCCGCCACCGAGAAGACGAACGTGAGGACACCGAGCACGTTCGACAGCACCAGCGACACAGGAAACAGCAGAACGGCCAGGTAGATCCGGTCGACGAGGAAGGTGCCCGCCGCCTCGCTCGCCGCGCACACGAACACGACGGCCACGTACCCCGCCGCTACCCAGGGCATCACAACCATCACCCTAAGTAGGCAAGGTTGCGAAAACCTCAGCGCTGGTACGGGTACCGGTAGTCCGTCGGCGGCACGAACGTCTCCTTCAGCGATCGGGGGCTGGTCCAGCGCGTCAGGTTCGCGGCCGCGCCGGCCTTGTCGTTGGTACCGGAGGCGCGGCCGCCGCCGAACGGCTGCTGGCCGACGACCGCGCCGGTGGGCTTGTCGTTGATGTAGAAGTTGCCGGCCGCGAAGCGCAGCTCCTTCTGCGCCCAGGCGATCGCCCGGCGGTCCTGGGCGATGATCGAGCCGGTCAGCGCGTAGGGCGCGATCGACTCCATCCCGCGTACGACCTGCTCGAAGTTCGCGTCGTCGTAGACGTGCACCGCCAGGATCGGGCCGAAGTACTCGGTCGTGAACATCTCGTCGGTGGGGTCGCCGCCCTCGATGACGGTCGGGTGGACGAAATAGCCTACCGAGTCGTCGAGAACGCCGCCGACCAGGACGTCGAGACCGGAGGACTGCTTGGCGCGCTCGATCGCGGCCCGGTGCTTCGCGAACGCGCGCGCGTCGATGACCGCGCCCAGGTAGTTGGTGAAGTCGGTCGGGTCGCCGATCGCGATCGACTCGATCTCCGCCAGGAACGAGTCCTTCATTTTCGCCCACACCGACCGCGGCACGTAGGCGCGCGAGGCGGCCGAGCACTTCTGGCCCTGGTATTCGAACGCGCCCCGGATCAGGGCGGTGCGCAGCACGTCGGGGTCGGCCGAAGGGTGCGCGACGACGAAGTCCTTGCCGCCGGTCTCGCCGACGACGCGCGGGTACGAGCGGTAGTTGGCGATGTTGGCGCCGACCTCGCGCCACAGGTGCTGGAACGTCGGCGTCGACCCGGTGAAGTGGATGCCGGCCAGGTCGGGGCTGGCCAGGGCGACCTCGGAGACCTCGAGACCGTCGCCGGGGAGCATGTTGATCACGCCCGGCGGGAGGCCGGCCTCGGTCAGCAGCTCCATCGTCAGCGACGCCGCCAGCTGCTGGGTCGGTGAGGGCTTCCAGAGGACGGTGTTGCCCATCAGGGCCGGGGCGGTCGGCAGGTTCCCGGCGATCGCGGTGAAGTTGAACGGGGTGATCGCGTACACGAAGCCCTCGAGCGGGCGGTGGTCGGTGCGGTTCCACACGCCGGGGCTGTTCGCGATCGGCTGGTCGGCGAGGATCTGGCGCGCGTAGTGGACGTTGTAGCGCCAGAAGTCGATGAGCTCGCAGGCGGCGTCGATCTCGGCCTGGAACGGCGTCTTCGACTGCCCCAGCACGGTGGCCGCGTTGAGCCGCTGACGCCACGGGCCGGCGAGCAGGTCGGCCGCCTTGAGCAGCACCGCGGCGCGGTCGTCGAAGTCCATCTCGCGCCAGCCGGGCGCCGCGTCGGCGGCGGCGCGCACCGCGGCCCGGGCGTCGTCGCGGGTGGAGTTGCGCAGGGTGCCGAGGACGTGCTGGTGGTCGTGGGGCTGGACGACGTCGATCTCGACGCCGCCGCCGGACACCCAGTCGCCGCCCACGTACCCGCGCAGCTCGTGCCGCTCCTTCTCGAGCCGGGCGATCTCGGCCTGCAGGGCGTCCCGTTCGGGGCTACCCGGCGCGTAGGTCAGGTTCGGCTCGTTCGTCGGAGCCGGCGGGGCCGTCACTGCGTCCATGGATGCTCCAGGGTCGGAATCGGGAGAGAGGTCAGCCGCGTGCGAGCGCGCGCAGGAAGAACGCGACGTTGGCCGGGCGCTCGGCGAGCCTGCGCATGAAGTACCCGTACCAGTCGGTGCCGAACGGCACGTAGACGCGCAGCCGCCGGCCCTGCTCGACCAGCTCACGCTGCCGGCCGGTGGAGACGCCGTAGAGCATCTGGGCCTCCCAGTCCGCCGCGCTCCGGCCGGTCCGTGCCGCCGCCCGCAGCGCGTGCTCGATCATCGCCGGGTCGTGGGTCGCGATCATCGGGTAGCACCCGGATTCCATGAGGCTGCGCACGCCCCGGCGGTAGGCGTCGTCCACCTCGGCTTTCTGCTGGTAGGCGACGCTCCGCGGCTCGCGGTACGCGCCCTTCACCCACCGGATCCGGGTCCCCGGCTGGGCCAGCTCGGCCAGGTCGCGCTCGGTGCGGCGGAGGTTCGCCTGCAGCACGGTGCCGGTGAGCGGGTACTCGACCCGCAGCTTGGCGCCGATGGCCAGGCTGGAGTCGACGGTCGTGTGGTCCTCCATGTCCAGCGTGACCGTGGCTCCCACCGCCGCGGCGGCCTCGCAGACGGCGCGGGCGTTCGACTCGGCGATCTCGTCGCCGGAGCCCGGCAGGGCCTGGCCGAGCGCCGACAGCTTGAGCGAGACGTCCGCACCCTCGGCGCAGTTCTTCTCGGCCAGGGCGGCCAGCAGCGCGAGGTAGGCCGCGGTGGTCGCGGCGGCACCGGCCGCGTCGGTGACGTCCTCGCCGAGGACGTCGATCGTCACCGAGCGGCCCTGGCGGCGCAGGTACTCGCCGGCCAGCACCACGTCGGCGATCTCCTCGCCGGCCACGAACCGGTCGACGACCCGCCGGGTCACCGGGACGCGCTCGACGACGCGGCGAACGCGCCGGCTCCGGGAGGCGCGGTTGAGCGCAGAGCTGAGCATGACCCCGAAGCTAGACCGGCCGCCTGCCGGAGAGGACTGGCAGCTGTCACGTGATCAACGGTCAAACATGTGACACTTGTCTAGTGACGGCGCTCGACGACCTGGTGGACGACATGGCGGGGCTGCTCGACGCGCCCTGCACGCTCGAAGACCCCGACTTCCGGCTCATCGGCTTCTCCGGGCAGGGCCGCGCCGGGGTGGTCGACGAGGTCCGGCGCCACTCGATCCTCGAGCGCGGTTCGACGCCGGAGGTCCGCGAATGGTTCCTCGCGCACGGCATCCACGAAGCGACCGGGCCGGTGCGCACCCCCGCCGACCCGGCGCGGGGCATCGCCGCACGGTTGTGCATCCCGGCCCGGCACCTGGGCCGCGTCCACGGCTACTTCTGGCTGCTGGAGGACGAGCACCCGATCGGGGTCGAGCACTGGGGTGAGGCGGCCCGGATCGCCGAGGCGGCCGCCTCGTTGCTCGGCCTGGTCGAGCGCCGCCAGGCCCGGCGGGACGCGAACTACCGGGAAGCGGTCGAGGGCCACGGCGGCGCCGCTGCGCACTCCGCCCTCGAACTGGCGAGCGCCGCCGGCCTGGACGTGCGCGACCCCGTCGCCTGCGTACTCGTCCACCGTCCCGACCTCGGCGGCCAGCTGGCGAGCCGGTCGACGCGCTCCGGCCTGGTCTGGGTCCGCGAGGACAACGTCGTCTGCGCGGCGGTGGTGCACGCGGATCTGATCCGCTCCGCGACCACGCTTCCGACGACGCTGGCGGCGCTCGGGCTGGGGCGGCGGCTGTCGTCGTTGGACGACTCCACCTGGGTCGGCGTCGGGCCGGTCGTCTCCGGCCTGGCCGAGCTCGCCGCCAGCCGCACCGGCGCCCGGGTCGCGCTCCGGGTCGCCCGCGCGTCCGAACGCGGGACGGTCGTGGAGTGGGGCGGGCTCGGGCCGCTCGGGTTGCTCGGCGTCGCCCGCGACGACGACCTGGCCCGCACCCTGCTGACGCCCCGCCTCCGCAGGTTCCTCGACGAGGCCCCGGGAGCGTTGGTGGAGACCGCGCGGGTGTACCTGGACGAGGCCGGCAGCGTGGCGCGGGCGGCCGGCCGGCTCTCGGTGCACCGCCAGACCGTCTACCACCGGCTGGCCCAGATCGAGCACCTGACCGGCTGCGACCTGTCGACCGGCGAGGGCCGCCTCCGCCTGCACCTCGCGCTCCGTCTAGCCCCCTACCTCGGCTAGCCCGGTCTCCCGGACCCGGCGCGGCAGGTGGATCCCCGCGACCATGCACCGCACCGACCCGCCGGCCAGCTCGATCGTCGGCACCGCGACCGGGAGCAGGTGGACGTGCGCGGACAGGGTCGCGCGCTGCTCCGACGTCAGACTGTCGTACGCCCGGGCGGAGAGCAGCAGGTACGAACCGCCGGTCCCACGCAGCTCGATCGCGTTGCCGGCGAACTCGTCGACCTGCCCCTGGGTCAGCGGGACGACCGCCCGCCCGGAGGCCGCCAGCCGTCGCTCGACCGCGTCCCGCTCCGCCCGGTGCTCGAACGAGTCCAGCGCGACCAGCGCCACCGTCGAGCCGACGGACATCATCACGTTCGTGTGGTAGATCGGCGCACCCCGCGAGTCGAGCGACGAGAACACGACCGGCTCGTACCCGAGGTCGCGGCAGACCATCGCGACCGCCCGGTCGTGGGACCGGAAGGACCGCGCGACGTACGCGACCCGGCCCACGTGGTCGAGCACCATCGAACCGGTGCCCTCCAGGTAGAGGCAGTCGTCCTCCAGCACCGAGTAGTCGTGGACGCCGTTGACCTGGAAGCCCACGCGCAGCGACTGCACGATGTCGGCCCGCCGCTCGGCCCGGCGGTTGGGCGCGTACAGCGGGTAGATCGCGACCCGGCCGTCGGGGTGCGTCGAGAACCAGTTGTTCGGGAACACCGAGTCGGGCGTGCCGGTCGACTCGTCGTCGAACAGGTGGACGCCGACGCCCACCCCGCGCAGCGCGTCGGCCACGGCGGTGACCTCGGCGAGCGCCGCGTCCGCGAGCGCACGCGAGGGCGGGACCTCCGACCGGGCCTGGAACAGGTTGTCGGAGATCGTGGCCGGGTTGGGCACGAAGTGGTGCGGGCGGACCATGATGACCGCGGCGGGGGCCTGACCGACCTCAGACACCGGAGAAGGCACCCGCGGTGACGAACCCGAAGAGGTCCTTGGGGTCGCGCGGATCCGCGATCAGGTCCAGGTCGACGGCGTAGCCGGTGCCCTCGACCGCGCGCTGGAGGTAACGCAGCGCGGTGAAGTCCTCGATCGCGAAACCCACCGAGTCGAACACGGTGACCGCGTCCGCGCCGCTCCGCCCGGGCCGCAGCCCGGCGACGACCTCCCACAGTTCGGTGACCGCGAAATCGGCCGGCTGACGCTGGATCTCGCCCTCGACGCGGGTCTGCGGCGTGTACTCCACGAAGACCTCGGAGCGCGGCAGGATGGCGGGGTCGAGCTCGGTCTTGCCCGGGCAGTCCCCGCCGATCGCGTTGAGGTGGACGCCGGGGCGCACCGACGCCGCGGCCAGCACCGTCGCGTTGGCCTTGTCGGCGGTGCAGGTGGTGACGACGTCGGCGCCGAGCGTCGCGTCGTGGGCGTCGGCGGCGCGCTCGACGGTGAAGCCGAGCCGGGTGGCGTTGCGCTCGAACTTGTCCATCGCCGCCGGATCGGTGTCCCAGATCCGCAGCCGGTCGACGCCGAGGACGGCGCGGAAGCCCAGGGCCTGGAACTCGGCCTGGGCGCCGCAGCCGATCAGCGCCATCGTGGCCGAGTCCGGGCGGGCGAGGTGCCGCGCGGCCAGTGCGGAGGTCGCGGCCGTGCGCAGCGCGGTGAGGATCGTCATCTCGGCCGCGAAGACCGGGTATCCGTTGTGGACGTCGGCGAGGACACCGAAGGCGGTGACGGTCTGGAAGCCCCGCTCGGGGTTCTTCGGGTGCCCGTTGACGTACTTGAACGCGTACTGCTGCCCGTCGCTGATCGGCATCAGCTCGATGACACCGTCGGTCGAGTGGTTGGCCACCCGGGCGCTCTTGTCGAACTCCGGCCAGCGCTTGAAGTCGAGCTCCAGCTCGGTGACCAGGTCGGCGATGATCCGCTCGGCGCCCAGCGCGGTGACCCAGCGGGCCAGGTTCGCGACATCGACGAAAGGGACGTTCATAGCGGGAGCTCCTTTGCGTTCGTCGATTAACGTACGAACGCCGTCACCCGCAAGCAATCGCGATCTGTTGCGCGCACAGCGTCGATTTCTTGCGCAGAGAGGCCGATCACACAACGAATCGAGTGCCGATGGACGAGTTGGACCGGGCGATCGTGGCCGCGCTGCTGCGCGACGGCCGGGCGACCTACCAGCAGGTGGGGACGCAGGTGGGGCTGTCGGCGCCGGCGGTGAAGCGGCGGGTCGACCAGCTGCGTCACCGTGGCGCGATCGCCGGCTTCACCGCGATCGTCGATCCGGCGTCGCTCGGCTGGGACACCGAGGCCTACGTCGAGCTGTCGTACCAGGGCAACGTGTCGCCCGCCCGGTTGCGCGCCGACCTGGAGGCGATTCCGGAGGTGGTCGGCGTGCGCACGATCACCGGCGACGCCGACGCGCTGGTGCACGTCATGGCGGCGAACATCGCCGGGGTGGAGAGCACGGTCGAACGGATGCGCGCGCTCCCCCAGGTCGACCGCACCCGCACCACGATCGTCATGTCCCGGTTGTTCGAGCGTCCCCGGACCTGATTTCGCTCAGAGCTCCGGTTCCGGTGCCGACGAGAGAAGAGGTGCTCTCTCTCCTACAACCGCACGGGGGACGTCGTGGCGCAGCCGCACAGCGTCGAGGAGCCGACGGGCAGACGTCGGCTCTGGGGCGATCTGAAAGTGGGCGCGAAGATCACCCTCGCGGTGCTCGCCGCGCTGGCCGTCTCGTGCGCCGCGACGCTGGTCACGCTGCTGCAGACCGCCGAGGTGCGCTCGGTCGGCAAGGCGATCTACACCAACAACGTCGGCCCGCTGATCACCGTCGGCGAGCTGCGTGACGCGTTCCGGCTCATGCGCGCCGACCAGAACTCGCTCGCGCTGCTCGACGCCGGGAGCACCGCGAGTACGCAGAAGGCCCAGCAGATCAGCGACGACGGCGAGACGATCACGGTGCTGGCCGCGAAGTACCGCAGCACCGCGGCCGACCCCACGCTCGTCGACGAGTTCGTCACCGCGTTCACGACGTACGACGACATCGCGACGGCCCAGATGATCCCGGCGGCGGTGGCCGGTGACCGGGCCCGCTACGTCCGGGTCAAGGAAGGCCCGGCGAAAGCACCCTACCTGGCCGCCGAGGACGCGTTGAAGAAGATCACCGCGGCGGAGAACGTCCAGGCCAAGGACCGGGCCGACGAGCTCGACAAGCGGTACGCGACCGCGCTGACGATCTCGGTGGCCGGGCTGCTGACCGCGATCGCGATCGGGCTGGTGCTCGCGCTGTGGGTGGCGCGCGGGATCAGCCGGCCGTTGCAGGGCGTCGGGGCCGCGCTCGACCGGATGGCCGACGGCGACCTCACCACCACCGTGCCGGATCCGGGCACCCGGGACGAGGTCGGGACGATGGCCCGGGGCGTCAAGCGTACGCTCGACTCGATGCGCGCCAGCGTCGCCGAGGTGCTCCAGCAGGCCGGCCGGGTGACGGCCGCGTCGCAGGAGCTCAGCGCCGTCGCCACCCGGATCGAGACCGGCGCGACGACCACCGCGAGCGGTTCGCAGACCGCGTCGCTGGCCGCGAACGAGGTAGCGGCCAGCGTGAGCACGGTGGCCGCGGCGAGCGAGGAGATGAGCGCGGCGATCGCGGAGATCTCACGCAGCGCGGCGAGCGCGGTGGAGGTGGCGCAGCAGGCGCTGAACACCGCGCAGCAGACCAACGACTCGGTGGCCGCGCTCGGTGCCGCCAGCGTCGAGGTCGGCGACGTCGTCAAGGTCATCAACAGCATCGCCGAGCAGACGAACCTGCTGGCGCTGAACGCGACGATCGAGGCCGCGCGGGCCGGGGAGGCCGGCAAGGGCTTCGCGGTCGTCGCGACCGAGGTGAAGGACCTGGCCCAGGAGACCGCGAAGGCCACCGAGGAGATCACCCGCAAGATCGCCGCGATGCAGGCCAGCAGCGACGAGGCCGCGACCGCGCTGGGTCAGATCAACGCGATCATCGAGCAGATCAACGAGCACCAGACGACGGTGGCCTCGGCGGTGGAGGAGCAGACCGCGACCACCCACGAGATCAATCGCAGCATCGGGCAGGCCGCGACCGGGGTGGATCACATCGCGCAGACGGTCAGCGACGTGTCCACCACCGCCGAGGAGTCGAACGCGAGCGCCGCCCAGGCCGCCGGCGCCGCCCGGGAACTGGCCCTCACCGCGAGCGCCCTGAACGACTCGGTCGCGGGCTTCCGCGTCTGACGCGGCGCGCGCGGGCCGTCCGCCCGTCTCATTCGGACAATTGGGCCAGCCTCTCCCGCCAGGCGCCGGAGACGCGGCGCACCTCGTCGGCGCGGTCGGCGGTGAAAGTCCAGGTCGCGGTCAGGACCGGTCCGTCGGCGCGGTCGTCGACGCTCACCGTCACGCTGATCGGGTAGGCCGGGCTCATGCCCGGATCGTCGGCGTACGCGGCGGCCGCCGCCATTTCAGGGGCGAACGTCCAGTCGGCGGCCTCCGGCGCGTCGAACCGGCCCAGGTAATTGATCTGGACGTCGGGCAGACCGGCCTCCGCGAGTTCCGCACCCGTGTCCGGGCCGAGGTAGCGCAGCAGGCCGTACCCGATGCCGTTGCCGGGGACCGCCGCCAGCGCCGCGGCGACCCGGTCCAGCTGCTCGGCCGGGGTGCCGGGGCCGACGTCGAGGCGGACCGGGTAGACGCTGGTGAACCAGCCGACCGTGCGGGAGAGGTCGACCGGGCCCGGCACCGCGGACTCCTCCCGGCCGTGGCCTTCGAGGACGAACGGGGCGCCGTCGAGGGCCAGCGCGAACGCGGCCATCAGCCGGTCACGCGCCCGGCCGAGCAGCGGTGCGGTCTCCTCCGGGCCGAGCACGATCCGGAGTTCGTCCCGTTCGGCCACCGGCTCCGGTCCCGGGACGTGGCCGTCCAGGACTCCGCGCCAGTACGGGAGTTCACCGGCGCGCGCGGCGGCCGCGGTCTCCAGCGCGACGGCCCAGTCGGCGAACGAGGTACCGACGTCCTCGAGCGTCCGGCCCTGGTAGGCGGCGGCCAGGTCGGGGACGAGGATCCGCCAGGACACCCCGTCGACGACCAGGTGGTGGATCATCAGCAGCAGCCGCCCCGGCTCGGGCCCGGCGTCGAACCACACCGCCTGCACCATCGCCCCGGTGTCCGGGGCCAGCCGGTCCCGGGCGGCGCGCGCCTCCGCGTCGACGGCCGCACGCAGCGCGTCGGCCGGGAAGCCGGTGACCGGAACCGTGCGCAGCGGGACCGGGAGGGCCGCGCGGGGCACGCGCAGCGACCAGTCGGCGCGGTCGAGGCGCGCGCGTAGCAGGTCGTGGCGCTCGACGACGGCCTGCAGGGCCCGCGCCAGGCGGGCCGGGTCGGTGCCGGCGGGGGTCCGCAGCACCACCGACTGGTTGAACCCGTCGATGCTCCCCCCGGCGTCGGCGAGCCACCGCACGATCGGGGTCGCCGGTACGACGGTCTCCGCCGCGGTCACCGTGGTGGCGACCGCGGCCGGCGTCCGCAGCCGGAACACCTCGCGGATGCCGATCTCCAGCCCGCGGCGGCGACCGGCCTGCACCAGCCGGGTCGACGCGTTGCTGTCGCCGCCGAGCGCGAAGAAGTCGTCGTCCGGGCCGACGGGCTGGTCGAGCACCTCGGCGTAGAGCTCGCGGACCGCGGTGACCAGCGACGCGTCGGTCGCCGGGGGTGCGTCCACCGGGTACTGCTCCCAGCGGATCGAGTCGCGCGCGAACCGGGGGACGTCGAGGTCGCGGGCCGGGCGGTCCGGGTCGGTGACGAACGCGGTGAGCACCGACGCGAAGGCCTCGGTGAAGCGCCGGATCTCGTCCGCCGTGAACAGGTCGGGCCGGTACTGCGCGGCCAGTTTGAGCCGGTCGGAGATCTTGACGTCCCAGCAGATCGGGTAGTGGGTGGCGTCGTCACCGCCGGCCGGGCGGATCACCGCGCCGTCCCCGGCCGCCGTCGGGTAGTTCTCGACCACGACGATCGTGTCCACGAGCTCGCGGGCCCCGGCCGCGCGCTGGATGTCGTTCAGGCCGAGGTACTGGTGTTCGGCCAGGCGCGACTGGGCGTCCCAGACCTGGGCCAGCGCGTCGCGCAGGCTGGTGTCCGGTGCGGTCCGGACCCGCACCGGCACCGTGTTGATGAACAGGCCGACGATCGACTCCATGCCGGGCAGGTCGGCCGGGCGGCCGGCGACGATCGTGCCGAACACCACGTCGTCCTGGCCGGTGAGGCGGCTGAGCGTCAGACCCCAGGCGGTGTTGACGAGCGCGCCGACGGTCACGCCCGCGCCGCGGGCGAACCGGGTGAGCTGTTCGGTGACCTCCTCCGACAGGTACCCGGTGGCGGTCTCCGGCCAGACCGGCGGCACCCCGGGATCGGCCGGGGCCAGGTGCCGCGGTGCGTGCCCGGCGGCGGGCAGGCCGGCCAGTTCGGCCGCCCACGCCTCCCGGGCGGCGTCGGTGTCCTGGGTGGAGAGCCAGCCGAGGTAGTCGCGGAACGCCACCGGGGGCGGCAGCTCGGCGCCGGTGTAGTGGGCGCTCAGCTCGCCGACCCACAGCGGCCCCGACCACCCGTCGAGCAGGATGTGGTGGTGGGTGACGACCAGCAGGTCACCGGCGACCGCCATCCGCACCAGCGGCCCCCGCCCGAGGTCGAAGCGCACCAGCTCGGCCTCGCCGAACTCCGCCCAGGCCTCCGGGGTGTACTCGGTCCACGGCAGCTCGACGCGGTCGGGAATCACCGCGACCGGCCGCCCGGACTCCAGGTACCGGAACGACGCCCGCAGGTTCGCGTGCCGGTCGAGCAGGGCCTGCCCGGCCGCGCGCACGCGGGCGAGGTCGGCGCCCTCCGGCAGCTCCAGCCACACCTGTACCTGGTACGGGTCGATCGTGCCCTGGTCGAGGGCGGCGTGGAACAGCATGCCCTCCTGCGTCGGGGTGAGCGGCAGGATCTCGGCCGCGTTCCACGCGGCGACCTGGGCCTTCTCCTCCTCGGTGAGCGTCAGCAGGTCGGTGCGCGCCGGGAGCGCCCCGGGCAGTTCCTCCGCGGCCGCGGCCAGACCGGCCGGCGTGCGCCCGGCGAACACGGCCGAGGGCTTGAGCCGCAGCCCGGCCCGGCGGGCCCGGCTGACCAGCTGGATCGCGATGATGCTGTCGCCGCCGAGCGCGAAGAAGTCGTCGTCGACGCCGACCGACGGCAGGTGCAGCAGGTCGGCGAGGATCGTCGTGAGCACCTTCTCCCGCTCGGTCGCGGGGGCGCGTCCCTCGGTGCCGAACACCGGTTTCGGCAGGGCGCCGCGGTCGAGCTTGCCGTTCGCGGTGAGCGGCAACGGCCCGTCCAGCACGACGACGGCGGCCGGTGTCAGGTACTCGGGCAGGTGCGTGGCGACCTCGGCCCGCACCGAGGCCCCGTCCAGGAACGGGTCGCCGGTGACGTACCCGATCAGCCGGGTGACGGCGCCGGCCCGGTCGGCGATCACCGCCGCCTGCGTGACGCCGTCGGTCCGCGCCAGCGCCGCCTCGATCTCGCCGAGCTCGATCCGGTAGCCGCGCACCTTCACCTGGTCGTCGTCGCGGCCGAGGAAGTCGAGGTTGCCGTCGGCACGCCAGCGGGCGCGGTCACCGGTGCGGTACATCCGGCTCCCCGGCGACGAAGCCGGAGCGAAGGGGTCGGCGACGAACCGCTCGGCGGTGAGCGCCTGGCGCCCGAGGTAGCCGGTGGCCAGGCCACGCCCGCCGAGGTAGAGGTCGCCGGGCACGCCGACCGGCACCGGCCGGAGCCGGTCGTCGAGCACGTAGGCGCGGGTGTTCGGGTCGGGGCGGCCGATCGGGACGGCCTGGTCCCAGCCCGGCTCGGCTTCCCAGAGCGTGTTGTTCACGGTGGCTTCGGTGAGGCCGTAGGCGCCGAAGACCCGCTGGCGCCGGGTCAGGCGCCGCACCAGGGACGGGGGCACGGTCTCGGTGCCCACCAGCACGACCATGCCGTCGGGGAGTTCGCAGTCGGCGGGCAGCGCGGAGAGCAGCGACGGCGGCAGGATCGCGTGGGTCGCCCCGGTGGCCGCGAGGAAGTCGGTGAGCGGGTGGTCGGCGACACGCACGTCGTCGGGCAGGACGATCAGCCGGCCGCCGACCGTCAGCGCCTGGGTCAGGTCGAACACGAACACGTCGAAACCGACCGACGCGAACTGCGCGATCCGGCTGTCCCTGGTCACGCCCATCCGGTCGGTGGCCAGCGCCGCGAGGCTCGCGATGCCCTCGTGGCCGACGACCACGCCCTTGGGCGTCCCGGTCGACCCCGACGTGTAGATGACGTACGCGGGGCTGTGCAGCGTGGGGCCGGGCCCGTGCCACGGGCGCGGTGCCGCGGCCTCGTCCAGCAGGAGGGTCGGTCCGAACGGGACCCGGTCGGCGACCGCGGTGTCGGTGATCGTCAGCACCGCGGCGCTGTCGGTGAGCATGAACGCGAGCCGGTCCGACGGGTGCGTCAGGTCCAGCGGTACGTACGCCGCCCCGAGCTTGAGGACACCGAGGACCGCGGTCACCAGCGCCGCACCGCGGGGCACGGCCAGCGCCACCACGTCGCCGGCGGTGACGCCCCGCGCCGCGAGCCGGGCCGCGACCGCGTCGGAGCCCGCGTCGAGCGCCGCGTAGGTCGTCTCCCCGGCCGCGTCGACCACCGCGATCGCGTCCGGGGCCTCGCGCACGCGGTCGGCGAACAGCGCCGGCAGCGTCTTCTCCTCCACCGCTCGCGCGGTGTCGTTGAACTCCTCCAGCACCCGCCGCTTCTCCGGCCCGTCCAGGAGGTCGACGTCGCTCAGACGCGCGTCCGGGGCGGCGGCGACGGCGGTGAGCAGCCGGTTCAGCCGCCGTCCCAGCGTTTCGATCGTGGTCGCGTCGAACCGGTCGGCGCGGTACTCGAGCAGGACGGCGAGCCCGCCGTCGTCGCCCTCGAGGAACGCGAACACCAGGTCGAAGCGGGCGGTACCGGTGGACTGCGCCTGCGGCGTCACGGTCAGGCCCGGCATCGCGAGGCCGACGTCCGAGCGGTTGCGGTACACGACCATGACGTTGAACAGCGGGTTGTCGGTCGCGGAGCGGTCCGGGTTGACCGCGCGCACGACCGCCTCGAACGGCACGTCCTGCGCGGCGAACGCGGCGAGGTCGGCGGCGCGCACCCGGCCGACCAGCTCGCCGAACGCCGGGTCGCCGGACACGTCGGTGCGCAGGACCAGCGTGTTGACGAAGAACCCGATGAGGTCGGTGAGCTTCTCGTCGGTGCGCCCGGCGATCGGCGCCCCGAGCGGCAGGTCGTCGCCCGCGCCGAGCCGGTGCAGCAGCGCGGCGACCGCGGCCTGACCGACCATGAACATGCTCGCGCCGCTCTGCTGGGCGAGTTGACGCAGCGCCGCGGACGTCTCGCTCGCCACGTCGACCGCGAGCTCGGCGACCGGACGGGCGGGCGTTCCGGCCCGGTCGTACGGCAGCTCCAGCCGCTGCGGCGCACCCCGCAGCGCCTCGACCCAGTACGCGAGCTGGGCCTCGGCGACGTCGTCGAGGAGCGCGGACTGCCAGAGCGTGTAGTCGGCGTACTGCACCGGTAGCTCGGCCCAGGACGGCGCGGAGCCGGCCAGCCGGGCCGCGTAGGCGGTGGCCAGGTCACGCAGGAACGGGCCGTCGGACCACTCGTCGGTGGTGACGTGGTGCAGGAGCACGAGGACCCGGTGGTCGCCGTCGTGCCCGGCGTCGATCGCCACCCGGATCGGCAGCTCCCGCGCCAGGTCGAACGGTTCCCGCGCCGCGACGTCGAGGTCGGCGCGCTCGACGATCGGCACGTGCGCCCGCTCGACCGGCACGATCACCTGCGTGGGGCGCCCGTCGTCGGCGACGAGCAGCGTCCGCAGGGCCTCGTGCCGGGCGACCACGTCGTGCAGTGCCGCCGCGAACGCCGGCCGGTCCAGGTGACCGCGCATCCGCGCGACGAGCGGGAAGTTGTACGCGGGCGAGGCCGGGTCGAGCTCCTGCAGGAACCAGAGCCGCTGCTGGGCGGGCGAGGCCGGGAGCGTCGCCGGCCGCGGGTAGCGGGTGAGCTGCGGGCGGCCGTCGCCGGCCTCGCCGACCCGGGACGCCAGCTCGGCGACCGTGGGGGCCTCGAACAGGTCGCGGATGGACAGTTCCGCGCCGAGGGCGGCGCGGGCCCGGCCGACCAGCCGGGTCGCCAGCAGCGAGTGCCCGCCCAGATCGAAGAAGTTGTCGTCGGCGTTCACCTGGCCGAGGCCGAGGACGTCGGCGAACAGGTCGCAGAGCGTCGACTCCAGCGGGGTGGCCGGGGCCCGCCCGGCGCCGGAGCCCGCGCCGGGGGCGTCCAGGTCGGGCAGCGCCGCGACGTCGAGCTTGCCGTTGACGGTGAGCGGCAGGTCGTCGATCGGGATGATCGCGGCCGGCACCAGGTAGTCCGGCACCCGCTTCTTCACGTACTCGCGGACCCGGGTGACCAGGGCCGCCGCCCCGCGCGCCGCGGCCGGACGGTTGGCGAGCCCGCCGGGATCCCGGTCCGCCCGCACCACGTCGACGAGGGCCCCGTCGTCCACCGTGAACACCGCGTCGAGCGAGCCGTCGTCGCCGGGCGCCCAGGTCACCGTGGTCCGCCGCCCCAGCCGCTCCCCCAGCGCCACCAGCGCGTCGGGTTCGACGCCGGGGAGCACGGGCGCGTCGCCGAGCAGGGCCAGTTCGCCGGTGAGGCGGGCGTTCGGGATGCCGGTGACCCGCACGCGGTCGTGCGCCGCCACCACCGCTTCGAGGGCGGCCGCGCCCGGGAACGGAACCGCCGGGACGTCCGCCACCGACACCGTCGGGCCGGTGCGCAGGATCGCGTCGTACCGGTGCCGGGTCAGCTCGTTGTGGTGCTCGCCCGCCTTCACCAGCACGGTCGCCGGGGCCAGGGACCCGAACAGGGCCGGGTCGACGAGCAGTTCCTTCTCCAGCGCCAGCGCGCGGTCCACGGCGCCCCGGAGCCGGTCCGGAGCCACCCGCCCGGCCTGCACCGCGGTGTGGAACACCCGGGCGAGCCGGAGATTGCGCACGTCACCCACGAACACCGACCCGCCGGGGGCGAGCAGGTCCAGCGCCTGCTCCAGCACCGTGACCAGGTACTCCTCGCTCGGGAAGTACTGGATCACCGAGTTGATGACGACGGTGTCGAACACCCCGCGGGGCAGCCCGCTCACGTCGTCGGCGGGCTGGTGGCGCAGGTGCACCGTGTCGGCCAGCGACGCCGGCAGCTCCGCGCGCAGCTTCCGGATCACCGGCCCGGCGAAGTCGGTCCCCCAGTACTCGTCGACCTCCGGCGCCAGGCGCGAGAGCAGGAGCCCACTGCCGACGCCGATCTCCAGCACCCGGCGCGGGCGGAGCGCGAGGATCCGCTCGACGGTCGTCGCCCGCCACTCGCGCATGTCCGCGAGCGGGATCGGCTGCCCGTCGTAGGAGGAGTCCCAGCCGGAGAAGTCCTCGTGCGCCAGCGCGGTCGGGATCTCGTCGTACTCGTCCGAGTACACCTGCTGCCACTCGGCGACCTGTTCGTCCTCGTCGCCGGCCGTCGAGCGCCCGGTCGGCACGACGTAGGCGACCAGCCGCCGCGCGTCGCCGCTGCCCCGCACCACCACCGCGGCCCTGGCCACGTCCTCGTGCGCGGCCAGCACCGCCTCGACCTCGCCGGGTTCCACCCGGTAGCCGCGGATCTTCACCTGGTCGTCGGTGCGCCCGAGGAAGTCGATGTTCCCGTCGGGACGGCGGACGCCCAGGTCACCCGTGCGGTACATCCGTCCGGGGCCGAACGGGTTCGCGACGAACCGCTCCGCGGTCAGCCCCGGCCGCCCCAGGTAGCCCCGGGCGAGGCCGGCGCCGGCGATGTACAGCTCGCCGGGGCACCCGTCCGGCACCGGCCGCAGCCACGGGTCGAGCAGGTGGACGCCGGTGTTCCAGATCTCCCGGCCGACGGTCGGCGTCGCGCTGTCGAGCGTTCCGCCGCCGAGGGTGTTGATCGTGTACTCGGTCGGTCCGTACAGGTTGTAGCCGAACGTCCCGACGGTGTCACGCAGCCGGCCCCACACCGAGTCCGACACGGCTTCGCCGCCGAGCAGCACGAGCGGCGGCCGGTGCTGCTCGGGGCCGGAGGCCAGCAGCCCCTCGCCGATCAGGTGGTCGGCGTAGGTCGGCGTGACGTTCACGACGTCGATCGCGTGCCGGTCGCAGTACGCGACCAGGGCCTGGGCGTCGCGGCGCAGCTCCTCGTCGCAGACGTGCACCTCGTGGCCCTCGACCAGCCACAGCAGCTCTTCCCACGACATGTCGAACGCGAACGACACGGTGTGCGCGATGCGCAGACGTCGCCCGCCGGCGGCGGCTATCGCCGGTTCGAAGATCGCTTCGCGGTGGTTGAGCTGCATGTTCGTCAGGCCGCGGTACGGGGTGACGACGCCCTTCGGCTTCCCGGTCGAGCCGGACGTGTAGATCACGTACGCCGGGTGGTCCAGGCTGAACTCGACGTCGACCGGGCCACCGTCGAACCGGTCGAGGTCCGCCAGGACCAGCGGCTCACCGGGCAGGCGCGGGGCCACCGCCGCGGTCGTGAGCACGGCGATCGGCTCGGCGTCGGCGATCGTCGCCGCGAGCCGGGCGTCGGGGTGGTCGAGCTCCAGCGGGAGGTAGGCCGCGCCGGTACGCAGCACCGCGAACAGGGCCGCGACCATGTCGGCCGAGCGCGGCAGCGCCAGCGCGACGATCCGCTCCGGGCCAGCACCGGCGTCCAGCAGCAGCCGGGCGATGCGGTTGACGCGCTCGTCGAGCCGGCCGTAGGTCAGCCGCTCCGCGCCGAAGACCAGCGCGATCTCGTCCGGGGTACGCGCGGCCTGGGCACCGAGCAGGTCGGCGATCGTCTGCTCGGGCAGCACGTGGGCGGTGGCGGCCGCGCGGGCGGCCAGCGCGGTGCGCTCGGTGGCCGGGAGCACGTCGAGGCGGCCGAGCGTCGTGCCGGGGTCCGCGGCGAAGCGCTCGAGGATCGTGGTGAAGCGGGCCAGCAGCGCGCCGGCGGTGGCGGCCGGGATCGCGTCCGGACGGTGCGCGAGGATCACCCGCAGCCGCTCGCCCGGGGCCACCACCAGCGTCAGCGGGTAGTGGGTGGCGTCGATGCTCGCGACCTCGGTGGCGCCGTACTTCGTCGCGAGGTCGTCGGAGTCGCCGACGTGCTGCAACGCGAACAGCGTGTCGAACAGCCGCGCGTGACCGGACTCGCGCTGCACGTCGCCGAGGCCGAGGTACTCGTGCGGCATCAGCGCCGCGCGCTCGGCCTGGGCACGGCGCAGCAGGTCCGCGACGGTTTCGGCCGGGTCGAGCGCGAGCCGCACCGGCACCGTGTTCAGGAACAGCCCCACGGCGTCGCCGACGTCGGGCAGCTCGGCCGGGCGGCCGGCCACGGTGGAGCCGAAGACGACGTCGGTGCGGCCGACCGCGCCGCTGAGCGTGAGCGCCCAGGCGGCGTTGAGGACGGTGTTGAGCGTGACGCCTTCGGCCCGGGCCAGCCCGGTGAGCCGGGCGGTGAGCTCGGCCGGGAGGTCGGCGCGGCGGCGGTGCGGCAGCGCGGGGACGGTGCCGGTGCCCTCGGCCGGGGCGACCAGGGTCGGTTCGGCCAGGCCGTCGAGCGCCGCGCGCCAGGCCTGCTTGGCCGCCTCGGCGTCGCGGGTGGCGATCCAGGCCAGGTAGTCGCCGTAGGAGCCGGCCCGGGCGGGCTCACGCCGGTGGTAGAGCTCGAAGAGCTGCTCGAGGACGACGCGGGCCGACCAGCCGTCCCAGAGCAGCACGTGGTGGGTGAGCACGAGCCGGTCGGCACCGTCGCCGCGACGGATCAGCAGCATCCGGAACAGCGGCGGGTCCGCGAGGTCGAAACGGCGGGTGCGGTGGTCGGCCAGGAGCGCGGTGATCCGCGCGTCCTGGGCCTCCGGGCCGAGCCCGGTCAGGTCGACGAGCGTGAGCGGCGGCTCGGGGTCGACGGTGACGAACTGCACGGGGCCGGGCAGGCCGTCGGCGGTGAAGCCGGCGCGCATGCCGGGGTGGCGCGCGAGCAGTGCGCTCGTCGCGGCGCGCAGGCGGTCGGCGTCGAGGCCGCCGGCGACGTCGAACGCGACCTGGGCGGTGTAGACGTCGACCGAGCCGGTGCCGTCGTAGCCGGCGTGGAAGAACAGTCCTTCCTGGAGCGGCGAGAGCGGCCAGACCGCCTCGACCGGCCACGGGCTGCGCGCGTCGATCGTGCGCCGCTCGTCGTCGGTGAGCTCGACGCCCACCGGCGCGTGCGCGCGCTCCGGCGCGGAGGCCGTCGGGGCGGCCAGCGTGGCCAGGGCCGCGGCGGTGCGGTGGGTGAAGACGTCGCGCGGGGTGATCGGGGTACCGGCCGCGGTGGCGCGGTTGGCGACCGCGATCGACTGGATGCTGTCGCCGCCGATGCGGAAGAAGTCGTCGTCCGGGCCGACCTCCGGCAGCCCGAGCACGGCCGCGACGATCGCGCAGAACCGGCGCTCGAGCGGGGTCGCCGGGGCCCGGCCCGCGGCGACCGCGACCGGCTCGGGGTCCGGGAGCGCGGCGACGTCGAGCTTGCCGCCGGACGTGCGCGGCAGCGCGTCGAGCACGACGAGGACGTCCGGCACGAACGGCGCCGGCAGCGCACCGGCCAGCGCGGCCCGCACGACCTCGACGTCCAGTCCGGAATCCGCCCGGGGCACCAGGTACGCGATCAGGCGGCGGCCGTCCGGGGCCAGCACGGCGGCCTCGGCGACCTCGGGGCGGGCGAGCAGGTGCGCCTCGATCTCGCCGGGCTCGATGCGGTTGCCGCGCACCTTGAGCTGCCGGTCGGTGCGGCCCAGGTAGGTCAGCACGCCGTCGGCGGTGGAGCGCACCAGGTCGCCGGTGCGGTACATGCGCCCCGGCGCGAACGGGTCGGCGACGAACCGGTCGGCGGTGAGCGCCGCCGCGCCGACGTACCCCCGGGCCAGCTGGGCACCGGCCACGTACAGCTCCCCCGGCACGCCGGGCGGTACCGGCCGCAGCGCGTCGTCGAGCACGTAGAGCCGCACCCGGTCCACCGCCCGCCCGATCGGCACCGGCCCGCTCGCGGCGGGGGTCGCGTCGGACGAGGTCACCTGGACGGTGGTCTCGGTGGGGCCGTAGAGGTTGGCCACCGGAACGCCGGTCGTAGCGGTCCAGCGCTCGGCCACCGGAGCGACGAGCGCGTCGCCGCCGACGAGGAGGCGGCGCAGCGGGGTGGGCCGGTCGCCGGCCGCGTCGGTGAGCGGCGGGAGCAGCGAGGACGCCAGCACCATCGTGGTGACGCCGTGCCGCCGGACGAGCTCGACGAGCGCCGCCGGGTCCCCGGTGGCCCCGGGCGGGCTCAGCACCACGGTCGCGCCCGCGGTGAGCGGCCACAGCAGCTCCAGCACGGCCGGGTCGAACCCGATCGACAGGTGGTGCAGCACCCGGTCGTCGGCACCCAGGCCGAAGCGCTGCTGCACCCAGGCCAGCTGGGAGGCGAGCGCCGAGTGCGGCACGAGCACACCCTTGGGCCGCCCGGTCGACCCCGACGTGAACAGGACGTACGCGGCGTTGTCCCCGCGCGGCGCGCGCAGCTCCGCCGCCGGGACGGCCTCGGCGCCGCGGAGGGTGAGGCCGGCGGCGACCACGAGCGTCGCGCCCGCGTCGGCGAGCACGGCGGTGTGGCGCTCGGCGGGCAGCGCCACGTCGAGCGGAAGGTACGCGGCACCGGACTTGAGCACGCCGAGCAGCGCGACCGGCAGGTCCAGCGACCGCGGTACCGCGATCCCGACCACGGTCTCCGGACCGGCCCCGGCGGCACGCAGCCGCTCCGCGAGCTCGTCGGCGCGCGTGTCGAGCTCGGCGAACGTCAGCGCGTGGTTCCCGTCGACGACGGCGGTCGCGGTCGACGACGCGTGGCTCGCCCAGAGGTCCAGGACGGTCTCCGGCGCCGGGCCCTGCGCCCCCGACCAGGCCGTGAGCAGCTCCGCACGCTCCGCTCCGGAGAGCAGCTCGAGGCGGCCCGCCGGGCGTTCCGGCGCCTCGGCGAACGCTTCGAGCACGCCGGTGAACCACGTCGCGACCTGCGCGACGAACGCGGCGTCCACGCGGGTGGCGTCGTGCTTGAACCGCAGTTCGAGACGCTCGCCGGGCACCGCGATCAACGCGAGCGGGTAGTGGCCGGCGTCGCGGTAGTCCAGCCCGGCGAGCGTGACCGTGCCCGCCGCGTCGCTCAGCCCGGCGTCGACCGGGTAGTTCTCGAGCACCACGACGGTGTCGAACAGCTCGTCGACGCCGGCGTCGCGCTGCAGGTCGGAGAGCCCGACGTACTGGTGGTCGAGCAGCGCGGACTGCTCGGCCGAGAGCCGGGTGAACAGGTCGGCGAGGCCGTCGGACGCGTGCCACCGCACCCGCACCGGCACCGTGTTGATGAGCAGCCCGACCATCCCGGCGACGCCGTCCACCTCGGCGGCGCGACCGCTCACCGTGGTGCCGAACACGACGTCGGAGCGCCCGGTGAGGCGGCCGAGCAGCAGACCCCAGGCGCCCTGCACGACGACGCCGAGCGTCAGCGCCTGCTCGCGGGCGCGCGCCGCGACCCGCGCCGAGAGGGCCGCGGGCAGCTCGACCCGCACCTCGCCCGCGCGGCTGCGCCCGGTGAGCGGCGGGGGCACCGCGCGGGCCAGGAGCGTGGGCTCGTCCAGACCGGAGAGCGCGGCGCGGTACGCGGCCCTGGCCGCCTCGGTGTCGCGGGCGGCGAGCCAGGCCAGATAGGACCGGTACGGCGCGACCGGGGGCAGCCGGGCGTCGGTGCCGTAGGCGGCGAAGAGGTCGCGCAGGAGCACCGAGACCGACCAGCCGTCGGCGATGACGTGCGGGAACTGCAGCAGGAGCCAGGCGCGGCCACCGTCGCGGCGCACCAGCAGGGCACGCAGCAGCGGCGGGCGGGCGAGGTCGAACGGGCGGGCGCGCTCGGCGTCGGCCTCCGCGGTCAGGCGCCGCTGCTGGGCGTCCTCGTCCAGGTCGGACGCGTCGACCACGCGCCACGGCAGCTCGACGCCGTCGACGATCGCCTGCACCAGCCGGCCGTCGGGGCGCGGCCGGAACGCCGCACGCAGCGGGGCGTGCCGGTCCAGCACGGTCTGCGCGGCGGCGCGCAGCGCGTCCGGCCGCACCGCGCCCTCGAGCTCGACGACGAGCTGGACGACGTAGGCGCCGGTGTCGGCGCCGTCGACCAGCGCGTGGAAGTAGAACCCTTCCTGCAGTGGCGTGACCGGGAGGATCTCGGCGAGGCCGGGGAGCTCGTCGGCGAGCCGGGCGGCGGTGTCGGGGTCGACGGCGTCCGGGAGCGTGCCGGGGGTGGCCTCGGTCGCCGGGGTCGCGGCCGGAGCCAGCGCGGCCACCGTGCGGAGCGAGAACACGTCACGCAGACGCAGGGCGAGGCCGGCCTGCCGGGCCCGGATCACCAGGTCGATCGCGATGATGCTGTCGCCGCCGAGGGCGAAGAAGTCGTCGTCGATGCCGACCAGGGGCAGGTCGAGCACCTCGGCGTAGATCGTGCAGAGCAGCTCTTCGCGGGCGCTGCGCGGTGCGGCGCCGGTGGAGAGCGCCGCCCGGTCGGGGGCCGGGAGCGCGGCCCGGTCGAGCTTGCCGCTTCCGGTGACCGGGAGTTCGGGCAGGGGCACGAACGCCGACGGCACCATGTACTCCGGCAGCCACTCGCGCGCCTGCTCACGCAGGCGACGCAGCAGCGTGGGAACGTCCCGGAACGCCGCGGGCCGGTTCGCCATCGGCGCGTCGGCCGCGGCGGCGCCCGGCTCGACCGGAACGGCCCGGCCCGGGCGGGTGAAGATCGCGTCGAGGCCGGCCGCGTCCGCGGACCAGGTCAGCCGGGTGGTGTAGCCGTGCTCCCGGCCGGCGGCGTACAACGACTCGGGGTCGACGCCCGGGCTCCCCGGCGCGGTGCCCTCGATCGTGCGCAGCGCGGCCAGGTCGGCGTCGAGGCGGCCGTTCGGGATGCCGGTGATCCGGATCGCGTCCGGTCCGGAGGCCAGCACCGCCGCCGGAGAACCGGTCCACGCCACGCTCGGCGGCGGCTCGACCGGCGCGGACCGGCGGCGCAGCACGACGTCGTACCGGTAGCGGGTGAGCTCGTTGGCGCCCGCGCCCCGCTTCAGCTCGACGTCGGCGGCGAACCCGAGACGCGCGGCGATCCGCGGCAGCGCGTCCGGGTCGAGCAGCAGTTCGCCTTCCCAGGCCAGGTCCTGCGCGACCGCCGCGGCGGCACCGGACGCGGACGAGGTCCGTCCGGACGCGACCCCGGCCCGGAACGTCCGCAGCAGCCGCAGGTTACGCACGTCGCCGACGAACAGCACGCCCTCGGGGGTGAGCAGCGACGTCGCCTGACGCAACACCCGCTCCAGGTAGCCGGTGTCCGGGAAGTACTGGATCACGGAGTTCAGCACGATCACGTCGAAGTGCCCCGGCGGCAGGCCGGTGACGTCGTCGGCCGGCTGGTGGCGCAGCGTCACGTGCGGCCCGACCTGGGGACGCAGCCCGTCGATCGCGCCCGCGGACAGGTCGGTGCCCCAGTACTCGTCGCAGTCCGGCGCGATCCGGTGCAACAGCAACCCGCTGCCGACGCCGAGCTCCAGCACCCGCCGCGGTCGTAAGGCCCGGATCCGGGTGACGGTGGCGTCGCGCCATTCACGCATCTCGTCGAGCGGGATCGGCCGGCCGTCGTAGGAGGAGTTCCAGCCGGTGAAGTCCTCCCCGACCTGCTCGCCCGCGCGGGAGCCGTAGAGGCGCTCGTGCAGCTCCCTCCACTGCTCGACGCGGTGGTCCTCGGCCTCCTCGAGCGCTGGCACCACGTACGCGACGAGCCGTTTGTCGCCCGGCCGGTCCTCACGCACGGTCGCGGCGACCTGCGCCACCCGGGGATCCTTGGCCAGCGCGGCCTCGACCTCGCCGAGCTCGATCCGGTACCCGCGGATCTTCACCTGGTCGTCGGAGCGTCCGACGAAGTCCAGCTGACCGTCGGGGCGGCGGCGCACGAGGTCGCCGGTGCGGTAGAGCCGGCCGCCCGGACCGAACGGGTCGGCGACGAAGCGGGCCGCGGTCAGGTCCGGACGGCCCAGGTAGCCCCGCGCGAGCCCGTCGCCGGCGAGGTAGAGCTCCCCGACGACACCGACCGGTACCGGGCGCAGCGCGTCGTCCAGGACGTAGGCGCGGGTGCCGGGGTCGGGGTGGCCGATCGGCACCGAGGACTCGGTCCGGTCGGGGTCGCAGCGGCCCAGCGTCGAGTTGACGGTGGCCTCGGTGGGGCCGTAGGCGTTGAACATGCGGCGCCCGCGCGCGTACCGGGTGACGAGCGACGGCGAGATGCGCTCGGTACCGGCCAGCAGCGTCGCGCCCTCCGGGAGCCGGGCGTCGGCCGGCAGCGCGCCGAGCAGCGCCGGCGGCAGGATCATGAACGTCGCGCCGTGCTCGCGGGCGTACGAGGTGAGCGCGTCGGTGGGCGTGCGCCGGTCGGACGGCACCAGGATCATCCGGCCGCCGGAGAGCAACGCCAGGCACAGGTCGAAGAACGCGACGTCGAAGCTCGGGGACGCGAACTGCAGCACCCGGCTCTGCGGGCCGATGCCGAAGTGCTCGACGCCGGTCGCCAGCAGTTTGGCCACGCCGGCGTGGGAGAGCACGACGCCCTTGGGGCGGCCGGTGGAGCCCGAGGTGTAGATGACGTAGGCCGCGTTCGTCACCGCGAGGTCCACGTCCGGCGCGCCGGTCGGCTGCGCGGCCAGGTCGGCCGCGGTCGCCGGGTCGTCGAGCACCAGCACCGCGGTGCCCGCCGGGAGCGTCGCCGCCAGCGCGCGGGTGGTGACGACGACGACCGGGGCGGCGTCGTCGAGCATGAACGCGATGCGCTCGGCCGGGTAGTCGAGGTCCAGCGGCAGGTAGGCGCCGCCGGCCTTGAGCACCGCCAGTTCGGCGACGATCAGGGCGGCCGACCGGGGCAGCGCGAGCCCGGCGAACGTCTCCGGCCCGACGCCGGCCTCGCGGAGCAGGTGCGCGAGCTGGTTCGCGCGCTCGTCGAGGTCGGCGTAGGTGAGCGTGACGTCCTCGACGACGAGCGCGATCGCGTCCGGGGCCGCGCGGACCCGGTCGGCGAAGAGCGCGGGCACGGTGCCGGGAGCCGTGGAGTGCCCGGTCGCGTTCCAGCCGTGGACGGCCTGCTCGTACTCGTCCGCAGAGAGCATCGCCCGGGCGCCGACCGGCCGCTCGACGTCGCCGGAGAGCATCGTGACGAGGTGGCCGAGAATCCGCGCGGCACCGGTGGCCGAGATGACCTCGGTGGCGTACCGCAGCGTGAGCGTGTCGTCCGCCGCGCCCAGCCACAGGTCGAGCGCCGGGTCCGGCTCGCCGCCGAAGCCGACGTTCGCGAGCACCCCGCCGCGGCGCAGCGGCTCGGCCCGGACCTCCTCGGCGATCGTGGCGAGCGGGACGACGTGGGCCGCCGCGTCGGCACGCGCCGCCGCGACCCGCCGGGTGAGCGCGTCGAGCCCGGCGCCGGCGTCGATCCGGACGCGCAGCGGCGCGCCGCCGGCCAGCACGACCAGGTCGTCGCCGGCCCCGTACCGGGACAGCACCGCGGCGAACGCCGCCAGCAGCACGTCGTCGGCGTCGGCGCCGATCCGCTCGGCGGCCGCGCCGGCCGCACCCGGCACCGGACGCTGCGCCACCCCGGTGCCGGCCGGGGGCGCGTCGAAGACGTCGACCGGTAGCGGCAGGTCCGCGGTGACGCCGGCGAGCAGTTCCCGCCAGTAGGCCGCCCGGGAGTCGATCCCGCTGGTCAGGTCACTCGCGGACACACCGCACCCCGTTCGTTGTCAGGAGAAGGAGACCCGCGGTCAGCGGGTGGCGACCGGCCGGGCGTTCGCGGGCGCGTCGGCGCGCGTGCGGATCGCGTCCAGGATCTCGGCGGCGCGCACGGCCCCGTTCGACAGCAGCGACGAGCTGATCCCGTGGCTGTGTTCGGTGCCGCCCTGCAGGTAGATGCCCACGCCGAGCCCGTCGTCGGTGGCCACCCGGTAGTCGCGGTCGACCTCCAGGCGGCCGGCGGCGTCCCGTCGGCAGAACGCGTTGAGCTCGCCGAGCAGCGTGGCCGGTTCGACCGGGTCGTAGCCGGTGGCGCAGACGAGGATGTCGGCGTCGAGCACGGTCTGCTCGCCGGTGGCCAGCGCCTCGACCGTCACCCGCACACCGTCCGGCGTGGACACCGCTCCGACCAGCCGCGACACGTTCATCATCCGCAGCCGCGGCCGGCCGAGCACCTGCTCGCGGTAGGAGCGCCGGTACAGCTCGGCGATCAGCTCCGAGTCGACGACCGAGTAGTTCGTGTTCGCGTGGTAGGTCAGCAGCTGGTCCTTGACCCAGCCGGGCGCGTCGTAGAAGTCGTCGACGGCGGACGGGTCGAAGATGCGGTTGGCGAACGAGCTGTCGTCCGCGGGGCTGTACCCGAAGCGGGAGTAGACGGCCCAGACCTCGGCGTCGGCGTAACGGTCGTGCAGGAACGCGGTGACCTCGGCGGCGCTCTGCCCGGCGCCGACCACGACGATCCGCTTGGGCGGCTCGGCCCCGAGGGCGGCGACGCGGTGCAGCAGGTCACGGCTGTGCCAGATGCGCTCGTCGGCGACCACGCCCGGGGGCAGCGACGGCTGCAGGCCGGTGGCCAGCACGAGGTTGCGGGCGCGGTGGACGATCGTGCCGGTGCCGGTGTCGACCAGGACCTCGACCAGGTCGTCGGCGACCCGGCGCACGCCGATCACCTCGTGGCCGTACCGGACCAGGTCGTCCACCTGGCGCGCGGCCCACTCGAGGTAGTCGTGGAACTCGACCCGCAGCGGGAACAGCGTCTTGTGATTGATGAAGTCGACCAGCCGGCCGCGTTCGTGCAGGTAGTTCAGGAAGCTGAAGCGGCTGCTCGGGTTGCGCAGCGTGACCAGGTCCTTGAGGAACGAGACCTGCATCGTCGCGTCGTCGAGCAGCATGCCGCGGTGCCAGCCGAACGAGGCCTGGCGCTCGAGGAACAGCGCCGACGGGGCCTCGGCCGACTCGGTGAGCGCGACCGCGAGTGCGAGGTTGGACGGTCCGAAGCCGACGCCGATGACGTCGTACTCCGCAGTCGTGTGCACCATTTCAAACCATCCTTTGTCGACGCCGGAACACAGCCGACCCGCAGGCGTGCAAGGCCAGGCTTACCTAACATTCGTCGGCCGTCAACGGCTGAATCAAGACATTCACGCGTCCGGCGGGCATGCCGGACCGGCGAAGCACAGGTGCGCTCCGCCGGTCGGCGACGACCGCCTACTGCAGCTGTTTCACCAGCTGATCGACCGCCCACGGCACCGAGAGCGGTGTGACGAACGTCAACGCGCCACCGATCGGCGGCTCGTCGGTGTACTGGAGCCAGGTCGTGCGCTTCTCCTTGGCGACCTTCAGCGCCGCGAACGCCGGGTCCTTCTCCACCCGGGGCTGCACGGTGTTGTCGGTGGCCAGCAGCACCAGCCGGTCGACGTCGAGCACGTCGAGCCGCTCGGCGCTCAGCACCGCCGCGGTGTCCTTCCCGGCGATCTCGGTGACCTCGGGGCTGAGCTTGAATCCCATGTCACGCAGCAGCTGCGCCTTCGGGTCGGACTCGGCGAACGCGGCGTACATGCCGGGCTCGGACGGGTCGACGACGACCGCGGTCTGGTTCGCCCAGCCCGGGTTGTCCTTCTTGACCTGGGCCAGCTTGGCGTCGATGTCGCCGAGGATCGCGTCCATCTCGGCTTCCTTGCCGAGCGACTTCCCGATCACCTTCGCCATGTCCTGCCACGGCGCGGAGTAGTCGGGGAACTCCTTGATCTGCGCGACGACCGGCGCGATCTTCGACAGCGTCGTGTACTGCTCCTGGGTCATGCCCGAGTACTGGGCGATGATCAGATCGGGCTTGAGGCCGACGATCTTCTCGACCTGGTACTCGTCGCGCTCGCCGACGATCGTCGGGGCGGGGTTCCACTTGTCCTTGACCCACGGCCAGTTGCCGAACGGCTTCTCGCCGAACCAGTCGACCGCGCCGACGGGCACGGTGCCGAGCGCGATCACCGCGTCCTGGTCGGACAGTCCCAGCGTCACGACGCGCTTCGGCGCCGACGTGATCGTCGTCGAGCCGTACTTGTGCGCGATCGTCACGGGGAACGCGCCGGACGCGGCCGAGGCCGTCGGCTCACTCGACCCGCTGTCGTCGTCGCTGCCGCACCCGACCACCGCTACGGCGAGCGCGAGCGCGAGGGTGGCCTGCGCCAGAATGCGCAGTCTTTTCATGCTGGGTCCTCCACAGAGGGGTGGGGGCCGTGCTCAAAGCACGAAGGTTCGCCTAACCTAAGCGAGTGCGGGCTCACTGTAAACGGGCGAGGGGCTGCGGGTGATCTCATCTCGGCGCTGGGTGGCGCTCGTCGGCATCGTCGTGGTACTCGCGCTGTTGTGCCTGGTCTCGATCGCGGTCGGAGCCCGGTCGATGCCGCTGGGCCACGTGCTCGACGCACTGTTCACACCGGACCGCGCCCCCGACGACGAACTCGCGATCGTCCGCGGCCTGCGGGTTCCCCGCACCGTGCTCGGGCTGCTCACCGGTGCGTCGATCGGCCTGGCCGGTGCGCTGATGCAGGGCCTGACCCGCAAT
Organism: Cryptosporangium arvum DSM 44712; assembly: GCF_000585375.1. Lineage (NCBI taxonomy): Bacteria > Bacillati > Actinomycetota > Actinomycetes > Cryptosporangiales > Cryptosporangiaceae > Cryptosporangium > Cryptosporangium arvum. The sequence continues at coordinate 2,930,996 of NZ_KK073874.1, read as the reverse complement.
CCGCTGGCCGACCCCGGTCTGCTCGGGGTGAGCGCCGGCGCGTCGCTGGGCATCGTCGCCGCGATCGGCATCCTGCACATCGGTGACTTCTACGGCTACATCTGGTTCGCGATCCTCGGCGCGGTGCTGGCCAGCGCGCTCGTCTACGTGCTCGGCGGCCTCGGCCAAGGCGGCGCGACTCCGGTCAAGCTGGCGCTCGCCGGCGTCGGCGTCACGTTCTTCCTCGGGTCGGTGACCAGCGCGATCGTGCTCGCCAGCCCGGCCGCGCTGAACCGCTTCCGGTTCTGGTCGGCGGGGTCGCTGGCCGGGCAGGACACCGGCACGATCTGGCGGGTCGCGCCGTTCCTCGTCGTCGGCATCGTGATCGCGCTGTGCAGCGCCCCGGCGTTGAACACGCTGGCGCTGGGCGACCGGATGGCACGCGCGCTGGGCCGCCGCGTCGGGCTGGTGCGGATCACCGGCGCGGTCGCGGTGACGTTGCTCGCGGCCGCGAGCGTGGCGGTGACCGGCCCGATCGTGTTCGTCGGCCTGGTCGTGCCGCACGTCGTGAGGTTGCTCACCGGTCCCGACTACCGGCTCCTGCTCCCGTTCACGCTCGTGCTCTCCCCGGTCCTGCTGCTCGCGGCCGACGTCCTGGGGCGGGTCGTGGTGCGGCCGGGCGAGATGCAGGTCGGCGTGATCGTCGCGTTCATCGGGGCGCCGTTCTTCATCGCGCTGGTGCGCCGCCGATCGGTGGCCGAGCTGTGAGCGTGTCGCTGGCCGCGGGCCGGGCCACGTACCGGGCCGGGCCGGTCTCCGGGGTGTTCTCCCCGCGGTCGCTGCTGGCCTCGCTCGCGCTGGCCGTGCTCGCGGGCTTGTTCTTCCTGCTCAGCGTGGCCACCGGTGACCTGCCCCTCCCGCTGGCCGACATCCCGGTGGCGCTCGTCGGCGCCGGTGACCCCGCGACGCTGTTCATCGTCCAGGAGCTCCGGTTGCCCCGGGCGCTGGTCGGCTTGCTGGTCGGCGTCGTGTTCGGGCTGTCCGGCGCCGTGTTCCAGACGATGTCGCGCAACCCGCTCGCCGCTCCCGACATGATCGGCATCACCGGCGGGGCACAGGTGGCCGTCGTCGGCGGCATCGTGCTGGGGTGGGGCTCCGGGCTCGGGACCCAGGTGCTCGGCCTGCTCGGAGCGTTCGCCGCGGGCGCGCTGGTATACGTCCTGTCGATGGGCGGCGGGCACGGCTACCGTCTCGTGCTCGTCGGCATCGGCGTCTCCTGGGCCTGCGCCAGCCTCACCGACTACCTGCTGGCCAAGGCGCTGCCGTACCAGGCCAACGAGGCCGTCGGCTGGCTGTTCGGCAGCCTCAACGAGCGCGGCTGGCACCACGTGCGGCCGCTGGTGCTCTCGGCGGCGATCCTGGTGCCGGTCACGCTGCTGCTCAGCCGCTGGCTCACGACGTTGCAGCTCGGCGACGCGGTGGCGCGCGGGCTGGGGACGCCGGTGGGTGCGGTGCGGTTCGCGCTGCTGATCGTCGGCGCCGGTCTGGCCGCGTTCGGCACGGCCGCGGCCGGCCCGATCATCTTCGTCGCGCTGGTCTCGCCGCAGATCGCCCAGCGGCTGGCCGGTACGCCGGCCCCGCCGCTGGTCGGGTCGTCGCTGGTCGGCGCCGCGCTGGTGCTCGGCGCCGACCTCGTCACCCGGCACGTGCTGGTCTCGGTCGAGCTGCCGGTCGGCGTCGTGACCGGCATCGTCGGCGCGCCGGTCCTGCTCTGGTTGCTGACCCGCACCAATCGACTCGGATCGGGGGGCTGAGCCCGTGACCTTACGTGCGGACGACCTGACGCTGGCCTACGGCAGGCACGTCGTCGTCGACCGGCTGACGGTCGAGGTGCCGCCCGGGCGCATCACGGTGATCGTCGGGGCCAATGCCTGCGGCAAGTCGACGCTGCTCGCCGCGCTGGCCCGCCTGCTCGCGCCGAAGCACGGCGCGGTGACGCTCGACGGTCGCTCGATCCATTCGCAGCCCACCCGGCAGGTCGCGCGCAGCATCGGGCTGCTCCCCCAGTCGCCGGTGGCGCCGGGCGGGATCACCGTCGTCGACCTGGTGACCCGGGGCCGGTCCCCGCACCAGAACTGGTGGCGGCAGTGGTCCGAGGAGGACGAACAGGCCGTCGAACGGGCGCTGGCCGCGACCGGGATGGCCGAGCACCGCAACCGTCCGGTCGACGAGCTCTCCGGCGGCCAGCGGCAGCGGGCCTGGATCGCGATGGCCATCGCCCAGGACACGCCGCTGCTGCTGCTCGACGAACCGACCACGTTCCTCGACCTGGCCCATCAGATCGACGTGCTCGACACCGTCGTCGACCTGAACCGGACCGAGGGCCGGACGGTGGTGATGGTGCTGCACGACCTGAACCAGGCCTGCCGCTACGCCGACCACCTGATCGCGATGAGGGACGGGGCGATCGTCCGCGAGGGCCCGCCGGGCGCGGTCGTCGACGCGGAGCTGATCCGCACCGTGTTCGCGGTGGAGTGCCAGGTGAGCGCCGACCCGGTCACCGGGACGCCGATGATCGTGCCGATGGGACGTCACCACCGGGTGGAGGCGCCGAAGGAGGAGTCCGCCGCAGGCCCACGGCCGTGACCCCGAGCGCCGCGGCCGCGGCCACCACCGGCAGCACCAGCCCGGCGCGGATCCCGTCCATCCCGCCGGCGGTGCTCAGCGCGGTCACGCCGGCGATCCCGAGCGCGGTGCCGAACTGTATCGAGGTGTAGAGCAGCCCACCGGCCAGCCCGTGTTCGGGTTCGTCGACGCCGTCGGTCGCGGCCATCGTCAGCGGGCCGTAGGACAGCGCGAACGCCAGCCCGAGCAGCAGCAGGCCCGGCAGCATCGCCGCGTACGTCCGGTCCGGAGCGACCGGCAGGAACAGCGAGTAGGCCGCGACCGCCGACGCGACGCCGCCGAACAGCACCCGCCCGGTGCCGAACCGGTCGACCAGCCACGGGGTCAGCGTCGGGGCGAGCACCGTGTCGATGCCGACCACCAGCATCGCCAGCCCGGTCTGCAGCGGGCTCCAGCCGCGGAGTTCCTGCAGGTAGAGCGTCACCATGAACTGGAAACCGGCGAACGAGGCCAGGAACAGCAGCGCGACCAGGTTCGTGCGCACCAGCGACGGTGAGCGGAGGATCGCGAGGCGGACCAGCGGGGCGGCCGCCCGTCGCTCGATCGCGACGAACAGTGCCAGCGCCGTCGCGGCCAAGGCGAAGACGGCGAGCGTTCCGGCGGTGAGCCCGTGTTCGAGGCGGACGACGCCGTAGACGAGCAGCAGCATCCCGGTGGTCACGGTGACCGCGCCGGCCAGGTCGAAGATCGCCCGCGGCGGTCGTGGTCCGTCGTCGCGCAGCAGCGGCACCGCGGCGATCAGGATGAGCGTGGCCAGGACGACCGGCGCGAAGAACACCCAGCGCCAGCCGATCGAGGTGAGCAGGCCACCCGCGACCAGCCCCAGCGAGAACCCACCGGCGGCGGTGCCGGCGTAGACGCCGAGCGCCCGGGTGCGCTGCGGGCCCTCCGGGAAGTGGCCGGTCACCAGCGCCAGACCGGCGGGGGCCAGGAACGCGGCCGCCACTCCGGTGGCGAACCGGGCCGCCAGCAGCATCCAGCCCTCGGTGGCGAGGCCGCCGAGCCCGGAGAAGGCCAGGAAGACCACCAGCCAGCTCAGGAACATGCGCCGGCGGCCGAGCAGGTCGGCGGCGCGCCCGCCGAGCAGCATGAAGCCGCCGTAGCCGAGGACGTACGCGCTGACCACGCCGCTGAGCACGCCGGTCGACAGGCCGAGATCGGCCCGGATCGCCGGCAACGCCACGTTGAGCATCGCGACGTCGATGCCCTCCAGAAATATCGCTCCACACAGGACGAGCAAGACGCTCCACGCCCTCATCGGTACCCCTTCGTGCGGTCGGTTCTTTCTTGTTACCGACGGCATCGTCAGGCACTATCGATGACCGTGGAAGACGGAACTTCTCCGACCCCTGGTTACTGCGCGGATACCGGCACCGACTACGACGTGTCGCAGTGGGACACGCGGGAGGGCTGCGAGGTCAGGCAGATTCTCGACCGCGTGGCCGACAAGTGGTCGCTGCTGGTCATCGCCCTGCTGGAGCGGCGTACCCTCCGCTTCACCGAGCTGCGCCGTGCGATCGACGGCGTGAGTCAGCGGATGCTCGCGCGCACGCTGCGTCACCTGGAGCGCGACGGGCTGGTCAGCCGCACCGTGTACGCCACCGTGCCCCCGCGCGTCGACTACCGGCTCACCGACCTGGGCTGCACGCTGCACGAGACGATCAAGTCGCTGGTCACCTGGACCGAGGCGCACCAGAGCGAGATCGCCACCGCGCGGGCGACCTACGACCGGCGCACCGCCGCCGAACAGGCCGAGGCCGAACGCGCGGCGGCCGAGCGGGACGCGGTCGCCCGCCGGGTGCTCACCGAACTGGGCTAGGGCGTGTTTGAAAAGCGCTTCGTTCGTTGGGTGATGCGTGGCTCGTGGTGATCTGACGAATGCGGAGTGGGAAGTCTTGTCGGCGGTGTTGCCGTCGGCTAAGCCGGGTGGTCGGCCGCCGCGTTCGCGGCGGCAGGTCATTGATGGGATCCGGTGGCGGGTGAGGACCGGGGCGCCGTGGCGGGACCTGCCCGAACGGTATGGGCCGTGGGAGACCGCGTATGCGCTGTTCCGGGACTGGCAGCGGGACGGGACCTGGGCGCGCATCGTGTCCGATCTGCAGTCCCGCGCCCAGGCCCGGGGGCTGATCACCTGGGACGTGTCCGTCGACTCCACCGTGGTCCGGGCTCACCAGCACGCCGCGGGCGCCCGTAAAAGGGGGTCGATCAGAAACAACCGCCGGGAGGGTGCACCGCAGAGCCCAACGACCATGGTCTGGGACGGTCACGCGGCGGGTTGAGCACCAAGATCCATCTCGCGGCCGAGGGCGGACAGCGTCCGCTGTCGCTGCTGGTCACCGCCGGGCAGGCCGGAGACGCGCCGCAGTTCCAGCCGGTGATCGACGCGATCGGTGTCCCCGGTCGAGTCGGCAGGCCCAGGACACGGCCGGCGCGGGTCCTAGCCGATAAGGCCTACGGATCCCGCGCCAACCGCGTCTACCTGCGCCGACGCGGAATCCGCGCCACCATCCCCGAACCAGCCGACCGGTTGGCCCACCGCCGACGTCGCGGCAGCGCCGGCGGCCGCCCACCGACGTTCAACGCCGAGACCTACAAGCAGCGCCACGCGGTCGAGTGCGGGATCAACCGCCTCAAGCGCTACCGGGCGGTCGCGACTCGCTACGACAAACTCGCCGTCCGCTTTCTCACGACGCTGCACATCGCCGCGATCAACGAATGGCTACGGTGACCAGCTTTTCAAACAGGCCCTAGGCGTGCGGCCCTCCCAGGCGGCCCAGAGCTCGGCGTAGCGGCCGCCGGAGGCCACCAGCTCGGCGTGCGAGCCGGTCTCGGCGATCCGGCCGTGTTCGAGCACGACGATCCGGTCCGCGGACGCCGCCTGGGTCAGCCGGTGCGCGACGACGAGCGTCGTCCGGCCGGTCGTGGCCGCGGCCGCGGACTCCTCCAGGTCGCGGGCCCCGGCGCTCCCCGCCTCCGCGGTGGCCTCGTCGAGGATCGCGATCGCCGGGTCGAGCAGCACGAGCCGGGCCAGCGCCAGCTGCTGCGCCTGGGCCGGGGTCAGCTCGTGGCCGCCCTCGCCGACCGGCGTGTCGAGCCCCTGTTCCAGCGCCGCCGCCCACCCGAGCGCCCCGACCGCCGCCAGCGCCGCCGACGCCCCCTCCCGGGACGCCCCCGGCGCCGCCAGCCGCAGGTCCTCCAGCAGCGTTCCGGCGAAGACGTGGGTCTCCTGGCTGATGATCGCCACGTGCCGACGGGGGTCGGGCAGTGAGTCGACCGGCACCCCGCCGATCGACGCCACCCCGCGGGTCGGACGGAGCGAGCCGGCTGCGATCAGCGCCAGCGTCGACTTCCCGGCCCCGGTGGAGCCGACCAGCGCGACCCGCTCCCCCGGCTCGACCCGGAGCCCGACGCCGAACAGCACCTGGGCCGCCCCGTCGTAGCTGAAGTCGATTCCGGACAGCTCGAGCGACGCGTCGGCCGGTTCGGCCCCGGCCGCCGGGGACGTCTCCGGCTCCATGTCGACGACGCCCACCAGCCGCGCCAGGCTCGCGCCGCCGGCCTGGATGTCGTCGAAGCTGAACAGCAGCATGCCGATCGGGTTGAACAGCCGGTGGAACAGCACCGCGGCGGCCGACGTCTCACCGACCGTGACCGCACCCGAGTCGACCAGGAAGAAGCCGGCGACCAGGATCGCGGACAGGCCGATGAACTCGGCCCGGTTGACCCGGCCGACGAACCGGGTGAACAGGTCGAAGAGCGAGACGAGCACGTCGCGGGCCCGCACCGAGGCCTGGTCGATCTCGGTGAGGTGCCGCTGCTCCAGCCGGTAGGCGTGCACGGTAGGCAGCCCCTGCGCGCTGTCGACGAGCAACTGCCCGCGCTCGGCCACCGCCTCGCGCTCGGCCCGGTACCCCGGCGCCGACCGCGGCAGGTACCAGCGCAGCGCGAACGTGTAGGCGGGCACGGCCAGCGCACCGGCGAGCCCGAGCCGCCAGTCGATCCCGGCCATCGCCACCAGCGACAGCGTCCCGAGCAGCACCGACCAGACCAGGTTCGGCACGGTCTGGGTGACCGCGCTGCCGATCGCGGCCACGTCGGCCCCGACCCGGGACAGCAGGTCGCCCTTGCCTGCCCGTTCCAGGACCGGCGTCGGCAGCGTGAGCGCCCGGTCGACGACCTGCTCGCGCAGGTCGGCGAGGATCCGGCCGCAGAGGCGGGCGATCAGGACCAGCGACAGGCCCATCGCGCCGCCGGAGACCACCGCGGCGAGCAGGACCACGACCGACACCTGGACGATCACCCCGGTCGAGGCGTCGGCACGGACCTGGTCGACGAGGTAACCGAGCGTGTACACCGGCACGATCGACGAGGCCGCGGCGACCAGGCCGACGACGAGCGTCAGCAGCCCTTCGGCCTTGCGTACCCGGAGCTCGGCCCAGAGCCAGGCGCCCGTCCGCCGGGCGGTGGCGACGGGGAGGATCACCGCAGGACCGCCTTCCGATAGGCGTCGTGGGACCCCAGCGAGGTGTGGGTCCCGGTGGCGACGATCCGGCCGCCGTCGAGCATCACGACGCGGTCGGTGATCGCCATCAGCGCCGGGCTGCTCGCCACCAGCACGGTCGTGAGCCCGGCGCGCTGCGCCCGGATGCCCTGCGCGATGACGTGCTCGGTGACCGAGTCCATCGCGGTCGTCGGGTCGTGCAGCACGAGCACCTGCGAGCGCACCAGCAGGGCCCGGGCGAGCGCGACCCGCTGGCGCTGCCCGCCGGAGAGGTTCGCGCCGCGTTCGACGACGACGTGGCCGAGCCCGTCGGGGTGCGCGCCGATCACCTCGTCGGCGGCGGAGCTGCGCAGTACGGCGTCCCAGTGGTCGCGGTCGGTCGTACCGGCGGCGATGTTCGCCTCGATCGTGCCGCCGAACAGGTCGGACTTGTGCGGTTGCACGAGCAGCGCGCCGCGCGCGGCGGCGGAGTCGAGCTCGTGCAGCGGATGCCCCGCGAGCAGCGCGCGGCCCGCGTACTCCCCGGGCGCGACCCGGCCGGAGAGCAGCCGCACCAACGCCTCGCCCTCGGCCGGCTGGGTCGCGACGACGCCGAGCACCTCGCCCGGTTCGACCAGGAGGTCCAGCTCCAGCGGGCCGTAGCGCAGGCCGGCCAGCTCGACCGCGCACGGCCCAGCGGGCAGCGGGGCCGACGCGGCGGGCAGCAGCGGCGGCGCGTCCACGACCGCCGCGACCCGCCCCGCGGACGCCCGCGCCGACGCCACCCAGCTGGGGATCAGCGCGAGCAGCCCGAACGGTTCGATCAGGAACTGCGCCAGGCCGATGACCGTGATCAGCTCGCCGACCGTGATCCGGCCGGTGAGCGCGAACCACCCGGCCAGGATCGCCACCCCGCACGCCTGCACCGTCGAGAGCGTCGTCGACGCGGCCAGGTACGCACCCTGGGTGCGGGCGGCACGCAGCGTGGCGGCCAGCGAACGCCGGCTCACCTCGGAGTAGCGTGCCGACGCCGCCCGCTCGGCCCCGATGCCGCGCAGCGGACGCACCCCGCTGACCAGATCGGTGGCGAGCGACGTCGCCCGGCCGGCCAGTTCCTGCTGGCTGGCGACCCGCTCGGTGATGCGCGGCGAGACCAGCTGCAGCACACCGAGCACGATCGGGGTGCAGACCAGCACCAGCAGCCCGAGCGGCACCGAGACGACGAGCAGCGCCGCCGCGGACACGACCGTGGCGACGACCGCGCCGGCGATCCGCGGCAGGTAGTCCAGCAGCTCCGCGGTGTTGTCCGCGTCCGACGTCGACACCGTGAGCAGTTCACCGGCCGGGAGATCGGTCGTGATGCCGCGCGGGTCGAGGATCTTCGCCGAGACCTCCATCCGCAGCCGGTGGGCCTCCTCGGCGATCGAGCGGACGAGTTGCCGCGCGCCGAACCGGTAGGCCAGCGTCAGGGCCAGGAACAGCCCGGCCAGCGCGCCGATCCAGCCGGCGAGGTTGCCCCGGTCGCCGGTGGCCACCGCGGTGTCGACGATCACGCCGATCAGGATCGGCACCGCCGTCTCGCAGATCTGGTGCGCGCTGACCAGCAGGGTGCCGATCGCCAGCCGGCGCCGGTTGCGGGAGACGGCCCGGGCGAGAACGCGGTTCCCCGGCTCGGCCATGCGGTTCCTTCCGTGGGGGGAGAACTCAGGACGCCATGCTCTCCCGCAGGCTGCGCGGGCGGAGATCGGTCCAGTTCTCCTCGACGTAGGCCAGGCAGTCGGCCCGGCTCGCGCCGCCGTCGGCACCGAACACGACCCGCCACCCGTCGGGCACCGCGGCGAACGTCGGCCAGAGCGAGTGCTGGTCCTCGTCGTTGACCAGGACGCTGAACAGGCCGTTCTCGTCGTCGAAGGGGTTGGTCGACATGAGGGGTCCTTTCTTAGGTGAGCCTTGCTTAAGATAGCCCAGCCGGATGCTGGGTACGAGGCGCAATCAGGAGGCTGTATGCGGGTCGTCATGTTCGGTTACCAGACCTGGGGGCACCGGACGCTCAAGGCCTTGCTGGACTCCGACCACGAGGTGGTGACGGTCGTCACCCATCACCCCGGCGGGGGTGTGTACGAGCGGGTGTGGTCCGACTCGGTCGCCGACCTGGCCGCGGCACACGACGTACCGGTGCTGTTACGCGACCGCCCGGACGACGACGAGCTGTACGAGGCGCTGCGTGCGCTCGAGCCCGACGTCTTCGTCGCGAACAACTGGCGCACCTGGATCCCGCCGCGCATCTTCGAGCTCCCCCGGCTCGGGACGCTCAACATCCACGACGCGCTGTTGCCGGCATACGCCGGTTTCTCGCCGCTGATCTGGGCGTTGATCAACGGCGAACCCGAGGTGGGGGTCACCGCCCACCTGATGGACGCGACGCTGGACGCCGGCCCGATCGTCGCGCAGCGGGCGATCGGCGTGGGGCCGAAGGACACCGCGACCGACCTGTTCCACGCGACGCTGGAGCTGATCGAGCCGATCCTGCTCGACGCGCTGGCCGAGCTGGCGAGCGGACGCACCGACTTCCCGCTCCAGGACCGCTCCAAGGCCAGCTTCTTCCACAAGCGGTCCGAGGTGGACATCCGGATCGACTGGACCTGGTCGGCCGAGGAGCTCGAACGGCTCGTGCGGGCCCAGTCGGCGCCGTACCCGGCCGCGTTCTGCTACCACGGCACCGAGCGGCTGGAGATCCTCGCCGCCGACGTCTCCGAGGCGGTGTACGGCGGGACACCCGGGCGGATCTTCTACCGCGAGGGCGACGGGGTGGCGATCGTCGCCGGCGCCGACGCGCGCCGCGGCCGCAACCGTGCGCTGCTGGTGCGCACGGTCCGGACCGCGGAGGGCAAGGAGCTCTCCGCGCCGGAGTACTTCACCCGGATGGGCGGCTACCTGAGTTAGGCGAGCGCGCCGAGCACCACCCGCTCGGACATCAGCAGGTAGTCGTGCAGGAGGTCGGCCGCCGGGCCGGCCTCCCCGGCTTCGTACGCGGCGGTGATCTCGGCGTTGCGGGCGACGAACGGGCGGTGCAGCGTCTCCGCGTCGGCGGTGACGAACGCCAGCCGCAGCTCCGCGGTCAGCTGCTTCATCCACTGGTTGAGCCGCGGGCTGCCGGCCAGCGCGATGATCTGCTCGTGGAAGTGCATGTTGGCGGTGCCGACGGCCTGCCACGCGTTCGCCCTGGCGTGCCGCTCGGCCTCGTCGACCGCCGCGCGCAGTCCCTCCGCGCGCGGCGGGTCGACCGGGGCCTGCCGGAGCGCGGTGCACTCCAGCAGCGTGCGCACCCGGTAGATGTCGGCGATCTGCGCGGCGGTCAGCGTCGCGACGAACACCCCGCGGTGCGGGATGCGGACCAGCAGCCCTTCCTCGATCAGCGTGCTGAACGCCTCCCGCAGCGTGTTGCGTGACACGCCGAGCGGGCCGGTCAGCGACGCCTCGGAGAGCTGGGTGCCCGGCGTGAGGTGCCCCGCGGTCACCCGCTCGCGGAGCTCGGCCACCGCTCGGGCCGCCGATCCGGCGCGGAGAACCATCGTCATGGGGCCCAGTGAACCACTCAGGGGCGCTCGAGGAAGTCGGTGGCCAGCGCGAACCGCACGGTCCGGCCCGGCCGGGCCTGGCCGAGCCGGTCGGTGTCGCGGGGGTGGACGACCGCGATCACCGGGTATCCGCCGGTGAGCGGGTGGTCGGCGCCGAAGACGATCGGCTGCCCGTCCGGCGGCACCTGCACCGCCCCGCGGACGACGCCCTCGCTCGACAGTTCACCCGCGCGCGAGCGCGCCAGCGGCGGACCGGAGAGCCGGACGCCGACCGAGTCGCTCGCCGGGGCGACGGTGTACTCGGCGGTGAGGAACGCGGCGATCGCCGGGCCGGTGAACCAGTCGTCGCGGGGCCCGAGGTCGACGGTGGCGACCAGCGGCGTCGCGAGATCCGGTGCTTCGCGACCCGGTGCACCCGCGCCCGCCGCCGCGCCGATCGGGAGGATGTCGCCGGGGCGGGGTACCGGCGGGCCGACGCCGCCGAGCGCGTCGGTGGACCGGGACCCGAGCACCGGTGGCACCGCGATCCCCCCGGCCACCGCGAGGTAGCCGCGCAGCCCGTGCCGCGGGGTCGTCACCTCCACCGGCACGTCCGGCGCGACGTCCACCGCCTGCCCGGAGGGCACCTCGGTGACCCCCACCAGCAGCGTCGCGTCGGTGCCGGTCAGCGCCACCACGGCCGGGCCGTCGAACCGGACGACGAGCCCACCGAGCAGGCACTCGAACACCGCCGCGCCGGCCGGGTTGCCGACCAGCCGGTTCGCCGCCGCATACGCGCCGCGGTCGACCGGCCCGGACGGCGCGACGCCGTACCCGGCGTACCCGCTGCGCCCCGTGTCCTTGAGCACGACCCGGGGTCCGGTCCGCACCACGGTCATCCGCATGCGTTTACCGGCCGGAAGCGCACGCGTACCCCGGGCCCGAGCAGCGCCGGTGGATCGCGCTCGACGTCCCACAGGCGGATCGAGGTCCGTCCGATCAGCTGCCAGCCGCCCGGTGTGTCGGCCGGGTAGACCGCGGAGAACCCGCCGGCCAGCGCGACCGCCCCGGCCGGGATCCGGGTCCGCGGCGTGGCCAGGCGCGGCACGTCCAGCCGCGGATCGCCGCCGGCCAGGTAGGCGAACCCGGGCGCGAACCCGGCGAACGCCGCCGTCCACGGCGACCCGGTGTGCCGGGCGACCACCTCGTCCGGGGTGACGCCGAGGTGCTCCGCGACGCCGGCCAGGTCGTCGCCGTCGTAACGCACCGGGATCTCGACCGCGCCGCGGTCGACGGGCCGGCGCTCGTCCACGGTCAGCCCGGCGATCCGGTCGCGCACGAGCGCCGGTGACGTGACGCCCGGGTCGAGCCGGACCAGCACGGTGCGCGCGGCCGGCACGAGGTCCAGGACACCGGGGAGGCCCGCGGCACGCACGCTCTCGTACAGGGCGAGCGCCGCGTCCAGGTCGGCGACCTCGACCAGTACCGCTTCGCGTCCGCACCGGCGGAACCGCATCAGACCTGGTACTCGTGGTCGGGGACGTCGGTGACGAACATGTGCCCGGGCGCGTGGGTCACCGCGTACGGCACCGCCGAGGCCATCACCGCGGCCTGGGGCGTGACCCCGCAGGCCCAGAACACTGGGAGCTCTCCCGGGCGCACCTCGACCGGATCGCCGAAGTCGGGCCGGCCGAGGTCCTCGATGCCGAGCGCGGCCGGGTCGCCGATGTGGACCGGCGCCCCGTGCACCGCCGGGAACCGTCCGCTGATCCGGACGGCGTCGGCGATCCGGTCGGCCGGGACCGGCCGCATCGAGACCACCAGCTCGCCGCGGAGGCGGCCGGCCGGGCGGCACGGCCGGTCGGTGCGGTACATCGGGACGTTGCACCCGGCCGACACGTGCCGGACGTCGATGCCCGCGGCCAGCAGCGGCGCCTCGAAGGTGAAGCTGCAGCCGATCAGGAACGCGACCAGGTCGTCACGCCAGGCCTCGGTCGCGTCGCCGACCTCGCGCACGAGTTCGCCGTCGCGCCAGACGCGGTAGAGCGGGAGATCGGTGCGCAGGTCGGCGCCGGGGGCGAGCACCGTGGACGGGCTCCCGGGGTCGCCGACGTCGAGCACCGGGCACGGGCGTGGGTTGCGCTGCGCGTAGAGCAGCATGTCCCAGGCCCAGTCGCGGGGCAGCGCGATCAGGTTGGCCTGCGCCATCCCCGGCGCCAGCCCGGCGGTGGGCCGGACGAGCCCACCGCGGAACTCCGAGCGCAGTTCGCCCGCGGCGCTCACGTGAACGACCTGACCGTCAGGCCGGCCGACTCCAGTGCGTCGCGGACGGCCCGCGCCATCCCGACCGCGCCCGGGGAGTCGCCGTGGACGCAGAGCGAGTCGGCACGGACCGTCACCACGCTGCCGTCGATCGCGTCCAGCTCGCCCCGGGTGACCAGGCGGACCATCCGCGCGGCCACCAGGTCCGGGTCGTGCAGCACCGCGCCGGGCTCCCGGCGCGACACCAGGGTTCCGGCCGGGGTGTAGGCCCGGTCGACGAACGCCTCGGCGACCGTGCGCAGCCCGGCCCGCTCCGCCGCCGCCAGGAACACCGACCCGGGCAGCCCCAGCACCGGCAGGCTCGCGTCGAAGCGGGTGACGGCCTCCACCACGGCGGCGGCCTGCTGCTCGTGGTGCACGATCGTGTTGTAGAGCGCCCCGTGCGGCTTCACGTACCGCACCCGCCCTCCCGCGACCCGGGCCAACCCCTCCAGTGCCCCGAGCTGGTAGAGCAGGTCGGCGACGAGGTCGGCCGACTCGTAGTCGATGAACCGGCGGCCGAAGCCGGGCAGGTCGCGGTAGCCCACCTGGGCTCCGATCACGACACCGGCGGCCACCGCGCGCTCGCACGTGGACAACAGCGTCCTCGGGTCGCCGGCGTGGAACCCGCACGCCACGTTCGCGCTCGTCACCACGTCCAGCACCGCGGCGTCGTCACCGAGGCGCCAGGTGCCGAAGCTCTCGCCGAGGTCGCTGTTCAGGTCGATGTCCATGAGCTCACGCCACCAGGTAGTCGAAGATGGTCCGGACCGAGACCACGCCCATGTACCACGTCACGACGGCCACGAGCGCGCCCAGCACCAGCAGCCACGCCGGGTGGCGGTGGCCGCCGAGCACGTCGCGCCGCCGCCAGGCCGCGTACAGCAGGATCGTGAAGCCGATCGGCAGGATGAGGCCGTTGAAACCGCCGGCGAAGACCAGCAGTGCCGCCGGCGCGGTGCCGATGAGCAGGTAGATCACGGTGGTCACGGCGATGAACGCGACGGTGGCCCAGGCCCGAGGCCGGGGTGGGTTCAGCCGCGCCGAGAACGCGTCGAAGAACGACACCGACGTGTACGCCGCGCCGACGACCGAGCTGATCGCCGCCGCCCAGAGCACGAGCCCGAACGCGCGCCGGCCGAACTCGCCCGCCGCCGCCCGGAAGGCGTCGGCGGTCGCGTTCCCGGCCGTGTCGAGCACGACGCCCGACGCGACCACGCCGAGGATCGCGAGGAACAGCAGGAACCGCATGAGCCCGGTGACCGCGATGCTGGCCAGCGCGCCGCGGGTGACCTCACCGACGTGCTCCGGGCCGGTCGTGCCGCTGTCCAGGAGCCGGTGCGCCCCCGAGTACGTGATGTACCCGCCGACCGTGCCGCCGATGATCGTCGTGATCGCGGCGAAGTCGATCGTGTCCGGCCGGAACGTCTGCCGGAGCGCGTCCCCGACCGGCGGCCCGGAGGCGATCGCGACGTAGAGCGTCAGCCCGATCATCAGCAGGCCGAGCACGATCAGCACCCGGTCCATGGCCGCGCCGGCGCGCTTGACCGCGAACAGGACGATCGCCAGCGCGGCCGAGAGCAGGCCGCCGATCTTCGGTTCGAGCCCGAGCGCGGCGTTCAGGCCGAGCCCCGAGCCGGCCACGTTGCCGATGTTGAAGACCAGCCCACCGGCGATGATCAGCGCGGCCAGCAGGTAGCCGGCGCCCGGCACGACGGCGTTGGCGATCTGGTGCGCGCGCTGACCGCTGAGCGTGATGATCCGCCAGACGTTCATCTGGACGACGAAGTCGATCAGGATCGAGACCAGGATGCCGAACGCGAACGCGGCGCCGAGCGTCACGGTGAACGTCGTGGTCTGGGTGATGAAACCCGGGCCGATGGCGCTCGTCGCCATCAGGAAGATCGCGCCGAGCAGCGCGGAACGCCGGGTCTTGCGGTCGGGAAGAGTTTCGCTGGCCACGGTGCGCTCCTCGAGTCGAGGGCCGATGGTGCGCGGGTGCCGATCACCGTACGAGATTGTTGAACAATCTGGCAAGCATTGTTCAACAATTCGCGCAACGTATTGCCTGTAGTATCGTCATACAATGATTGATGCGCTGCCGCGGGACTTCGACCGACTGCTCCGCGGCGCGATCGACCTCCACGTCCACGGTTACCCCGATCTCTCCGCCGGGATGCTCGACCGCGGGGACGACCGGCAGGTCGCGCGGCTGGCGTCGGAGTACGGCATGGCGGGGTGGGTGCTCAAGTCGCATCTCTGGCCCACGACGGACCGGGCCCGGGCGCTGAGCGTCCCCGGGTTCGAGGTCCACGGCAGCATCACGCTCAATCCCCCGGTCGGCGGCGTGGAGCCCGGCGTCGTCGAACTCGCCGCCGCGCACGGCGCCCGGGTGGTCTTCCTGCCCACCTGGGGCGCCGCCGCCGACGTCGAGCGCGGCGGGTACATCGCCACGCGGCTCGGGCGCATCGCGCCGTCGTTCGGCGACTACGCCGCACGCACCGCGATCGCCCTCTGCGGTCCGGACGGCGCTCTGACCGGCCGGACCAGGGCGGTGGTCGACACCTGCCGCGCGCTGGACCTCGCGCTCGCCACCGGGCACGCGTCCCCGCGCGAGAGCCTCGCGGTCGCGGAGTACTGCGCGGCGATCGGTCAGCGCCTCCTGATCACCCATCCGCTGCACTACACGAGGGATCTGCGTGAGTACGTCGCGCTGGGCGCGTTCGTCGAGTTCTGCAACGCCCCGCTGGTACACCCGGACGCGCACCTCACCCTTCGCGACGTCCACGCGGCACTCGAGACCGTCGGCCCCGACCACGCCGTCCTCACCACCGACGTGTTCTCGCGCTGGGTGCCGCCCGAACCCGAGTGCCTGCGCATGTTCGTCGAGCAACTCGCCTACCTCGGCTGGACCGCCGAGCAGCTCCACACGATGGTCTCCACCAATCCCCGCGCGTTCCTGGGAGTGACGGCATGAGAATCGACGAGGTCGACCCCGCGGACCTGTCCGCCGACCAGCGGCCCCTCTACGACCTCTACACCACCGGGCGCCGGGTCGCCCCGGGCAGCCCGTTCACGCTGGTCGGCCCGGACGGGCGGCTGCAGGGCCCGGCGGCGATCTGGATCACCCACCCGACGTTCGGCACCGCGCTGCAGCAGCTCGGCAGCACGGTCCGCTGGGGCTCGGCGCTGCCCGCGCGGGCCCGGGAGATCGCGATCCTGCTCGTCGGCCACCACCACCGGAGCGAGTTCGAGCTGTACGCCCATCGGCTGGCCGGTGCCGCGTCCGGGTTGAGCCCGGACGACCTGACCGCGCTGTCCGAGGGCCGCGAGCCGGCCGGCGCCACCGACGTCGAATCCGGCGTCTTCCGCGCCACCACGTCGATGCTCGCCACCGGCACCCTGACCGACGACGAGTTCCGCGACGCGACCGGGGTGCTCGGCGCGCCCGGCCTGCTCGAGCTGACCACGATCGTCGGCTACTACAACCTGGTCGCCCTGCAGCTCGCGGTCTTCGACGTCCGGCCGCCGGCATGAGCCATTCGATCTGGATCCTCGAGTACGGCTACGTCGACCGGTTCCCCGCCAGCAACCTCTTCGCCGCGCAACCGAACGCGGGACACCGCCGGATGCCGTACTGCTTCGGGCTGGTCCGGTCGCAGGACCGGTGCGTGCTCGTCGACACCGGGTTCGCCGACCCCGCGATCTCCGAACGGCTCACCGCCAAGTACGGCGACACCCGCTGGGCCCACCCGGTCGACGTCCTGGCCCGGGTCGGGGTGTCGGCGGACGAGGTCGACACGATCCTGCTGACCCACAACCACTTCGACCACGCCGGGTGCGTCGACGCGTTCCCGGGCGCGCACGTCTGGATCCAGCGGCGCGAGATCGACAACTACCTGGCCGCGGTGCGCCGGCCGGCCCGGTTCGAGTTCCTGACCCGCTCGTGCCAGGCCGACCTGCCCCAGCAGCTGGCCACCCGGCCGGCCACCCTCGTCGACGGCGTCGCGAGCCCCGCGCCCGGGATCGAGCTGCGGCCGGCCCACGACACCCACACCGCCGGCTCCCAGGTGGTCGTGGTCGACGACACCTGGGTGTTCGCCGGGGACAACGTCTACAGCTACGAGAACCTCGAGGGGCTCTCCGGCGACGGCGTCCTCGCCCCGATCGCGATGACGACCGGCAGCGCCGCCGGCTGGCTCGACTTCGCCGACGCCATGCTGCGCGGCGTCGGCGGCGACACCCGCCGGGTGCTGCCGTTCCACGAAGCCGGCGTCTGGGACCGCTTCCCCTCCGCCACGTGGGACGACGGTCTGCACGTGGCGGAGGTGTCGCTGGCCGGAGGGCACGTCAGCGTAGTCCCCAGCGGTCCAGGAACCGGGTCGTGAGCGCGTAGGCCAGGTGCCCGCCCGGCCACTGGGTCACGTTGTGGCCGGCCGCGTCGTGGTAGTAGTTGTGGCATCCGGCGTCCATCGCCGACGCGGTCGACGCCATCCGCCGGTCGATCCACGCGGTGAAGCGCCGCGCCGCCTCCGGCGACGTGTCGAGGCTGGCCCGGCGGGTGCGCTCGAGCCGTCGCACGGCACGCACGACGACCTCGGCCTGCCGTTCGAGCTGCGCGATGACCGAGACGCCACCGTTGGTGTTCGGCCCGTAGAGGATGAAGAAGTTGGGGAACCCGGGCACGGTGATGCCCAGGAACGCCGCGGCCCGCTCGCGCCAGACGTCGTGGATGCTGCGCCCGTCCCGGCCCTTCACGTCCAGGCTGGCCAGGAACCGCGTCGGCTGGAAACCGGTGCTCAGGATCAGCACGTCGGCGGGGTGGGTGACGCCGGTCGCGTCGACGACGCCGGTGGGGGTCACCCGGCTCACCGCGTGCGGCACCAGCGCGACGTCGTCCCGGTTGAGCGAGGAGTAGAAGGTGGACGAGAGCACCGGCCGCTTGCAGCCCCACGGGTAGTCCGGGGTCACCGCTTCCCGGGTCTCGGGCGCGTCGATCGTGGCCGCGATGAACCGCCGGCACACCTCACGCATGCGCCGCTGACGCCGCGACCCGGTGTCGTAACCCTTGAACCGCCGGTTTCCCTTGTGGAAGATCCAGGCCCGGTTGAGCTTCTGGGCCAGCGGGACGTGGCGGTACACCCACCGCTCCCGCGGGCTGAACTCACGTTCGTTCTTCGGCTCGATCCAGCCGGGCTGACGCTGGAAGACGTGCACCTTCGCGGCCGCCGGAGCGATCGCCGGGACGATCTGCACCGCGGTCGAGCCGGTGCCGACGATCGCGACCGACTTGCCGGTCAGGTCGTGCTCCTCCCAGCGCGAGGTGTGGAAACACGGGCCGGCGAACGTGTCGAGCCCGGGCCAGTCGGGGTAGCGGGGCACGCTGAGCAGGCCGAGCGCCGAGACAACGACGTCGAACTCCTCGGTGTCGCCGTGTTCGGTCGAGAGCACGTACGTGTTCGTCGACTCCTCCCACACCAGGTCGGTCACCCGGGTGTTCAGGCGCAGCAGGGGGCGCAGCCCGAAGCGGTCCACCACGTGCTCGGCGTACTCGAGCAGCTCGGCCTGGGTCGCGTGGGTACGCGGCCAGTCGTAGCGGAGGAACGAGAACGAGTAGGCGTGCGAGTGCACGTCGACCTCGCACCCGGGGTAGCGGTTGTCGAACCAGGTCCCGCCGACCCCGGCGGACTGCTCGAAGATCGTGACCGTCGCCGACGTCCGGCGGCGGAGTTTGATCGCGGCCGCGATCCCGCCGAGACCGGCGCCGATGATCGCGACCCTCATCGGGGCGCCGGGTAATCGTCCGCGTTGAACACCCACCCCTCCTTCGCCGAGAAGTCGAAACGCGGGGGCGAGAAGATGTCGACCAGATGGTTGGTCCCGGGCCCGACGGCCTCGCTGGTGTGCACCGACGGCGGCGGGATCACGGTCACCGCCGGGGCGGACACCGTGCGGTGCTCGTCCTCGCGCCAGTTCGCCTTGTTCGTCGTCCACGGCCAGCGGATGTGGTGCACGTACTCCCCCGCCAGCACCAGTGAGCACTGCTCGAAGTCGTCGTGGTGGTGGGGGGAGAGCTTCGCGGGGTCGCGCGGGCCCTGCTTGGGATCGATGAAGTTCACCATGAACGTCGTGCAGCGGTAGAGCCGGAACGCCGGGTTCGCCAGCGGCGGCACGGTCAGGTCGTAGCTGCGGACGCGGTAGCCGCCCGGCGGCTCGGGCCAGGGCTCGAACGGCGGGATGTTCTCGTGCGGTCGCGTGTAGGACTCCGCGTTGGCGGCGAGCGCGGCGACGTCGTCCGACTTCGTCGTCAGCAGGCGGATCACCCGCCCCCGGCCGGTGACCGTCACCGTGCTGTCGCCCGGCGGCACGACCAGCATCGTGCGGCCGTTCGCCGTGACCTCCTCGGCGCCGGCCCGGACGGTCGCGGCGAGCGTGTCGTCGGTCAGCAGCACGACGTACTCGTCGGGCTGCCCGTCACGCGAGAACGTGAGCGCGCCGTCCACCTCGGAGTAGCCCACCACGAAGTTCTGGCCGCGGGCGTACCAGGTCGAATCGTCGGTGGGAGGCAGGTCGCGGAACTCGACGTGCTCGGAGCCGGAGACGCGGTCCGGCGCCGCTCCCGAACTGGTCGGCAGCGTGGAACGCAGGTCGGTGGGGTCATACGCCATGAGACGCTCCTTCTTCGAGTTGCCGGACGACCGACGTCGCCGCGGTGCGCAGCAGGCTCGTGTCGTTGCTGACCATCACGAACCGGTAGCCGCGGTCGGCGGCCGCGGACGCCTGCGCCGCGGTCGCCACCGCGGTGCCGGCGGGCACCCCGCGCCGGTGCGCGGCGGCGAGTAACCGGTCGACGAGTTCCTGGAGTACGGGATCGGACTCGGGTAGCCCCGACGACAGCTGGAGATCCCCCATGCCGAGGAAGACCCCGTTGAGCCCGGCGACGTCGAGGATCTCGTCGACGGCCTCGATCGCCGCGCGCTCCTCCAGCTGGACGGCGCGCAGCACCTCCTCGTCGCCGAAGCGCAGGTACTCCGCACGCGGAAGGCCGCCCCAGCGCCCGGCCCGCGACGTGATGCCGATGCCGCGCTCACCGGCCGGCGAGAACGTCATCTGACGCACGGCCGCGTCGGCTTCGGCCACCGACGTCACCCGTGGCACCAGGATCCCGTCGACGCCGGTGTCGAGCAGCCGCTGCAGGTGGCTGCCGCTCCGGTCGGGCACGCGGACCAGCACCGACATCCCCGCGCCCTGCGCCGCGACGGTCGCCGCGTACGCGAACTCGAGCGTCAGCGGTGCGTGTTCCTGGTCGATCACGAGGAAGTCGAACCCCGCGTCGGCGAGGATCTCGACCGGCTCGAGCGCCGGGGTCTTGAGCCACGTGCCGTACAGACACCGATCGGCCCGCGCCAGCCGCTGAGCGAAACCCGTTCGTAGCATAACGCTCCCCACCAGGGTTTTGAGGTCGCAAAAATGTAGCATCGTCATACGATCTGAAACAACGGTACGATGTCTGCGACCCCATCCGGAGGGAGACTGCGGTGACCCGAGCCGACGCGTTCCACATCGAGCGGAACCCGGCCCTGATCCGCTCGCAGGTCCTCGAGAACCTCCGGCAGGCGATCCTCGATCGGCGGCTCGCCCCGGGGCAGCGCCTGATCGAGCGCGAGCTGGTCGAGCTCACCGGGGTCTCGCGCACCAGCGTCCGGGAGGCGCTGCGCGAGCTGGCCGCCGAAGGCCTGGTCACCGCGATCCCCAACCGGGGCATGGTCGTCACCAGCGTGAGCGCCGAGGAGGCGCGCCAGCTCTACCAGGTGCGCTCGGCGCTGGAGGCACTGGCCGGGCGGCTCTTCGTCGAGAACGCCGGCCCCGCGCACCGCAGAGCGCTGGTGCGCGCGGTCGAAAAGATCGACCGGCTGGCCGCCAAGGGCGCACCGCTGCTGGCCGCGAAGGACGCCTTCTACGACGTGTTGTTCGAGGGTGGCGGCAACGACGCGCTGCGCGCGGTCGTCAACGGCCTGCACGCCCGGGTGAGCGTTCTGCGCTCGCTCTCGATGTCGGTGCCGGGGCGGCTCGAACACAGCGTCCGGGAACTGCACGCGATCGTCGACGCCGCACTGGCCGGCGACGCCGACGCGACCGCGGCGGCCTGCGCCGCGCACGTCGAGGCGGCCGGCCGCGCCGGGCTGACCGCACTCGCCGAGCAAGAGTAGGGCCTGGCCCGATCGCGCCCTTCCTTCGGCCGTGCGATTGTATGATGATCGTACGACATTGACCTGAGACGGGAGCGGTCCATGAGGAATGACGAGAGCCGGCTGGCGCGCGGCGAGACGGTCCGGCGCGAGGTTCTCGGCGATGCGCACGTGGACCGGTCGATGGCCAGGGCCACGGAGTTCTCGGCCGTCGTGCAGGAGTACGTGACCGCGAGCTGCTGGGGCGACGTGTGGTCGCGTCCCGGGCTCGACCGGCGCACGCGCAGCCTGCTCAACCTGGCGATGCTGACCGCGCTGAACCGCCCGCACGAGTTCGCGGTGCACGTCCGGGGCGCGCTGCGCAACGGCTGCACGGTGGCCGAGATCCAGGAGGTGCTGTTACAGACCGCGCCGTACTGCGGCGCCCCGGCCGCCCTGGAGTCCTTCCGCGTCGCCGAGCGCACGATCGAGGAGGTCCACGCCGAGGCCGCCGTGGACGGCGCGGCCCGATGACCGGTACCGGCGCCCGGGTGGTCGCGGACATGCTGGCCGGCTACGGCGTGACGCACGTCTTCGGCGTCCCCGCGATCCTGCGCCGCACGCTGGCCGCGCTGGAGGCGCACCACCCCCACGTCCAGCGGGTCGTCACCCACGGCGAGAAGTCGGCCGCGTACATGGCCGACGGCTACGCCCGCGTTTCGGGCCGCCCCGGGATCGCGATGGCGCAGGTGGTGGGGGCGCTCAACCTCGCGGCCGGGCTGCGTGAACCGTTCCTGGCCGGTTCACCGGTGATCGCGCTGACCGGCGGCCGGTCACCGGCCACCCGGTTCCGGCACGTCTACCAGGAGGTCGACGACGTACCGGCGTTCGAGCCGGTCACCAAGTTCAACGCGACGATCGACGACGTGAGCCGCTTCCCCGACCTGCTGCGACACGCGTTCCGGGTGGCCACCACGGGGGCGCCGGGCCCGGTGCACCTGCAGATCCAGGGCAACGAGGGCCAGCTCGACGCCGAGCCGACCGACGTCGAGCCGCTCGTCGAGCCGGAGTGCGCCCGCGTGCCGGCCCGGCGTCTCGTGCCCGCCGACGAGGACCTGCTCGCGGTGCTGCGGTTGCTGGCCGCGGCGCGGCGGCCGGTCGTCGTCGCCGGTGGTGGGGTGCGCGCGTCCCGGGCCGGGGCCGAGCTCGTCGCGCTCGCCGAGCGGCTCGGCGTCCCGGTGGCGACGTCCGCGAACGGGAAGGACACGATCCCGGGCACGCACCCGCTGTCGGTGGGCGTGGTCGGCACGTACTCGCGGGAGTGCGCGAACCAGGTCGTCGCACGCGCGGACCTGGTGTGTTTCGTCGGCACCCGGACCGGCGGCATGACCACGCACGTCTGGACGGTCCCGCCGATCGGCGTCCCGGCGATCCAGATCGACGTCGAGCCCTCCCACCTCGGGCGCAACTACCCGCTGCGCGCCGCCGTGGCCGCCGACGCCAAACTCGCGCTGGCGCGGATGCTCGCCCTCGCCGGAGCGGACACCGCCGGGGCAGAGCGCGGCGCCTGGCTGGCGGAGGTGGACCGGCGAAGGGCCGACTGGCGGGCGCGGTACCGCGAGGTGCTGACCAGCGACGCGGTACCGGTCCGCCCCGAACGCATCGCGGCGGAGCTCACCGCGGGGCTCCCCCGCGACGCCGTCCTGGTCGTCGACACCGGCCACGCCGGGATGTGGATGGCCCAGTTCCACGACGTCACCTCGCCCGACCAGGGCTACCTGCGCAGCGCGGGCCACCTCGGCTGGGCGTTCTCGGCCGGGCTCGGGGCGAAGTGCGCCGCCGGTGACCGGCCGGTCGTCGCGTTCACCGGCGACGCCGGGCTCCACTACCACCTGGGCGAGATCGAGACCGCCGCGCGCCGCGGCATCAACCTGGTCACCGTGGTCAACAACAACTCCGGCGGCAACCAGAGCAAACGTGGCTTCGACCGGGCCTACGACGGCCGGCCCACCGCGCGGTCACGCGAGCTGTGGACCTACCGGGACGTCGACTTCGCCCGGGTCGGCACCGAACTGGGCGCCCTGGGCCTCCGGGTGGACCGGCCGGGCGACCTGCCGAAGGCTCTCGACCAGGCGCTGCACGCCGGCCGCCCGGTGATCGTCGACGTCCGCACCGACCTCGAGGTGGTGGCGCCTCCCCCCTTCGCGCCTCAGCCCCTCGCGCCTCAGCCCCTCGCGCCGTAGAGCGCGCGGTCGTGGGCCGCGAAGTCCCAGGCCCCCGCCCCGCCGGAGGGCCGGACCGTGCTCACGACGTTCGCGCCGCCGTCGGCCGAGACCAGTTCGCCGGTCACGTAGGCGGCGTCGTCGCTCAGCAGGAACGCGACCACCCCCGCGATCTCGTCGCCAGTGCCGGCCCGGCGCAGCGGCGTGCTGGACGCCCGCCGGGTCATGTCGTCCCGGCCCCGGGCCCCGAACAGGTCGGTGGGCACGATGCCGGGTGCGACCGCGTTCACCCGCACCCCGAGCGGGCCGCCGTAGACCGCCGCGCCGTGCAGGAGGCCCACCACGGCGTGCTTCGACGTCTGGTAGGCCAGCAGGTCGGCGCTGCCCCGCAGGCTGCCGATCGACCCGGTGATCACGATGTTCCCGGCACTGCCCTGCGCGGCGAACTGCCGGAACGCGGCCCGCACCCCGAGGAAGACCCCGCGGACGTTCACCGCCATCACCCGGTCGAACTCGGCCGCCGGCACGTCGGGCAGCGGGGTCAGCGAGCCGGCGATCCCGGCGTTGAGGTGATGCAGGTCGATGCGGCCGAATCGCTCGACCGCGGCGTCGACGTACGCGGCCACGCCCTCCTCGGTGGACACGTCGGCCCGGACCCAGACCCCGTCGGCGGACGGCGGCCCGGCGGTGTCGACCGTGTCCGCCGTGTCCACGGCGACCACGTGCGCCCCTTCCGCGGCGAGCCGCCCGGCCGTGGCCGCACCGATGCCCCCGGCCGCCCCCGTCACCACCGCGACCTTGCCGGCCAGTCCACGCATCGGCTCCTCCTCGCTCAAGATTGTCCGACAACCATACAATAATTCGACCAGATCGGCGTCAGCTCTTGACACGCCCGCCGCCCGATCGCCTACATTCCCCGTACCGGATAGCCGGATGGTCACCCCGCAATGCGGGACAGACCGCGGACGGCGAGGGAGGCTACGGATGGAAATCGCCAGCGGGGACCTCCAGGTCGTCGCCCGCGTCGTCCAGTTGCTGCGGCTGCTCGCGGCCAACGAGACGATCGACCTGGTCTCGGCGGCCGAGCACCTGGGCGTCGGCAAATCCACTGCCCACCGCTACCTGGCGTCGATGGAGAACCACGGTCTCCTGCAGCGCCGCGACCGCAACCACTACGAGTTCGGCGTACTCCTCGCCGAGCTGGGCACGATGGCGCTCTCCCGGCTCGGGGTGCTCGATCTGGCCGGCCCGGTCATGGAGGAGATCAGCGTGGCCGTGCGCCACACGGTCGTGCTGAGCGTCTGGAACGGACACACCCCCGTGGTGGCACAGGTGCGCGAGGACCGCAGCCGCACCGCGCACGTGTCGATCCCGGTCGGCAACCTGCTCGGCCCGGACGCCGCCCAGACGCTGATCTTCTGGGCGTTCCGCGACCGGTCGTTCTACCGGTTCCGCGCGGGCGCACCGCCGGTGAACGCGACCGACGCGGAACTGGCCGACGCCGTCCGCACCGGGATCGCGGTGCGGATGAGCCGCGAGAACGGCGTCGGCGCCGTGGCCACTCCGGTCACGGACCCGTCCGGACAGGTCGTCGCGACGCTGGCCGTGGTCGGTATCGCCCAGTTCCTGCCCGAAGAGATCGACAGCCCGGTGGCGCGCGCCCTCCTGGCGGGCGCCGAGACGATCGCCCGGCGGATGGCCAACCCGCTCGACGCCGGAGCCGACTGACCGACACCGCCTCCTGACACCGAAGTCTGAGCAAAGGCGACACTCATGAAGACACCCCTCCGCCTCATCAGCGTGTTAACCGTCGGTACGTTATTGCTCACCGCCTGTGGTGTGGGCGGTGAATCCGGCGGCGATTCGTCGGACCAGAAGCTCACCTGGGCGAGCACCGGCGGCCAGTTCCAGGAGGACGAGAAGACGGCGCTCCAGAAGCCGTTCACCGCCAAGACCGGCACCGCGTTCACCAACGTCAGCCCGGCCGAACAGGCCCAGGTGCGCACGATGGTGAAGGCCAGGAAGACGATCTGGGACCTGGCCAACATGAGCTGGATCTACGCCGGGGCCTACTGCGGCGAACTGTTCGAGAAACTCGACGACCCCGCGCTCGACCGGAGCAAGTTCCCCGCCGGCACCACCGGCGACTGCTTCGTCCCCACCTACCGGTACGCGAACATCTTCAGCTACAACGCCGACTTCTACCCGGGCGCGAAGCCGACCACGATCAAGGACTTCTTCGACGTGAAGAAGTTCCCGGGCAAGCGGGTCGTCTACGACTACCCGAAGGCCGGCCTGTTCGAGGCCGCGCTCGTCGCCGACGGGGTGGCGCCCGACCAGGTCTACCCGCTCGACCTCGACCGCGCGTTCGCGAAGATCGACACGATCAAGAGCTCGCTGGTCTTCGCGCCCAGCTACGGCGCGATCCAGCAGATGATGGTCGACAAGCAGGCCAGCATGGTGCTCACGGTCACCGCGCGCACGATCGTCTCGGCCCAGAGCGGCGCGAACCTCGTACCGGTCTGGGACTTCAACACCACCGACATCGGCGTCCAGGTCATCCCGAAGGGCAGCCCGCACAAGAAACTCGCCCAGCAGATGCTCGCGTTCATCACCGAACCCGAGCAGGCCAAGGCCTACGCCAAACTGACCGGCACGGCCCCGGCCCGGCCCGATGTCGACCTCGACTCGATCGGCTACACCGACGAGCAGAAGAAGTTCAACGCGTTCCTGCCCGACCGCGGGAAGACCGTCGAGCAGGACAAGCAGTGGTGGATCGAGAACACCGACGCGCTGGTGAAGCGCTGGACGAGCTGGAAGGTCGGCTGATCCGTGGCCGCCAGCACAACCATCGCCCCGGCTCCGGTGGAGCCGTCCCGCGCGCGGCGCCCGGGCTGGATCGTCCGTGCGCACGCGTCCGGGTGGCTGCTCCTGCTGCCGGCGCTGGTCGCCCTCGGGATCCTGTTCGTCCTGCCGCTGCTCAGCGTCGTCGTGGACAGCGTCACCGAACCGACGACCGGCCTGAGCAACTACGCGTCGCTGTTCACCGACGGCTACACGCTCCAGGTACTGGGCCGCACCCTGCTCGTCGCCGCGACGGTCGCGGTCGTCGGCGCGCTGCTGGCCTATCCCTACGCGTACGCGATGACGCTGGTCGGGCCGGCGATGCGGTCGGTGCTGGTGACGCTCGTGCTCGTCCCGTTCTGGACGAGCATGCTGGCCCGGAACTTCGCCTGGCTCGTGCTGATGCAGGACGGCGGGGTGATCCAGCGTTTCCTGCGGCTGTTCGGCCTGGGCGACGTCACGCTGCTCGGCAGCACCACCGCGGTCGCGATCTCGATGACCCAGGTGCTCCTGCCGTTCCTCGTGCTGCCCATGTACAGCGCGATGGAGCAGATCGACGGGCGACTGGTGGCGGCGGGCCAGAGCCTCGGCGCGTCGCGGGCGCGGGCGTTCCGGAAGATCTACCTGCCCCTGTCGCTGCCGGGGGTGGTGGCCGGCATGTCGCTGGTGTTCGTACTGGCGCTGGGCTTCTACGTCACGCCCGCGCTGCTCGGCTCCACCCGCAACGCGATGATCGCCCAGGTCATCAACGTCCGCACGAAGGAGCTGCTGGACTTCGGCGGAGCCGGCGCGATGGGTATCTTCCTGCTCGCGGTCACGCTGCTGGTCCTCGGTCTGAGCCGGCGGCTGGCCGGGACCACCGCCGTCGTCGGGGGCAGCCCCACCCGCTCCCGCGGCGGGGGCGAGCAGGCCTCGGCGATGCGTCCCTGGCTGGCCGGGCACACCGTGGTCGTCGCGATCCTGCTGGTCGCCCCGACGCTCGTCGTCATCCCGATGAGCTTCTCGGCCTCGCCGACGTTCCGGTTCCCGCCCGAGGACTGGTCGTTGCGCTGGTACGGGGAGCTATTCAGCTCGCCGGAGTGGATCGCGGCGATCCTCAACTCGCTCCAGGCCGGCCTCGTCACCGCGCTCTTCGCGACCGTGCTCGGCACCGCGGCCGCGTTCGGGCTGGCCCGGCTGCGCCCGCACTGGCGGGGACCGCTCAACGGGTTCCTGCTCTCGCCGATGATCGTGCCGCACATCCTGGTCGGGCTGGTGGTCTTCGCGGCCTTCCTGCGGCTGAGCCTGAACGGCACGCTGTTCGGGATCATCCTGGCCCACACGGCCGTGGCGCTGCCGTTCGTGATCATCGCGGTGACCGCGCGGCTGCAGGGGATGGACGACCGGCTGCCCGGCGTGGCCGCGAGCCTCGGCGCCGGCCCGGTGTCGACGTTCCGCAAGGTGACGTTGCCGCTCGTGCTGCCCGGCATCCTGTCCGGCGCCGTGCTGGCGTTCGTTACCTCGCTCGACGAGGTCGTCATCGCGCTGTTCCTGCAGGCCCCCGGGGCGACGACGCTGCCGGTCCAGATGTTCAACAGCGTGACCGTCGAGATCGACCCGACGATCTCGGCCGCGTCGAGCCTGATGGTCGTGCTGGTCAGCGTCCCGATCTTGATCGCACAGGTGTGGAGAAGGAGAGGTACGCGGTGAAACTCCGAACGGCGGTTCCGGAAGCGCCGACGATCAGCGCCCGCGGCGGCCGGGTCGAGCTCGTGGACCTCCGCAAGACCTACGGCGGCAACACCGCGGTGGACTCGATCGACCTGGAGATCGAACCGGGTGAGTTCATCACGCTGCTGGGGCCGAGCGGCTCGGGCAAGACGACGACGCTCAACATGATCGTCGGCTTCACCGAGCCGACGTCGGGCCACGTGCGGCTCAACGGCCAGGACATCACCCGGACGCCGCCCAACAAGCGCGACTTCGGCATGGTGTTCCAGAACTACGCGCTCTTCCCCCACCTGACCGTGGCCCAGAACGTGTCGTTCCCGCTGCGCGAGCGGAAGGTCCCGGCCGGCGAGATCACCCGGCGGGTCGGCGAGGCGCTGGCTCTCGTCGACCTGACCGGCCTGGACGACCGGCGTCCGCACGAGCTGTCCGGCGGGCAGCAACAACGGGTCGCGCTGGCCCGCGCGGTCGTCTTCTCCCCCAGCGTCCTGCTGCTGGACGAGCCGCTCAGCGCGCTCGACCGCAAGCTGCGCCAGTCGCTGCAGCGGGAGATCAAGCGGCTCCACGACGAACTGGGGCTGACGTTCGTCTTCGTCACGCACGACCAGGACGAGGCGATGACGCTCTCGGACCGGATCGCGATCTTCGACCAGGGCCGGATCGTCGCACTCGGCACGCCCGCCGAGCTCTACCACCGGCCGCCGACCAGGTTCGTGGCGCGCTTCCTGGGTGAGTCGAACGTGTTCGGTGACTCGATCGTCCGGCCCGAACGCCTGGGTGTCGTCCTCGACGACGCCGCGGTGCCGCCGGGCGCGAAGACCGCGCCGGCCACCGTCACCGACGTCTCGTTCTACGGCACGTACTCGCGGATCGAGCTCGCGTTCGGCGACGACTCGGTCGGCTGCGGGGTGCTGCCCGCCGGCTCGCCGCCGGCACCGGCGCCGGGCACACCGGTGATCGCCCACTGGCGCCCCGAGGACCAGATCCCGGTCTCTTCCTAAGGTGAGGACGTTCCACGTGACTGCAGTCGATTACCCGTTCAACCCGGCCGCCGACGAGGACCGCGCGACACCCGACCCGGAGGCCGACGCGCTGCTCGTCGGCGCGGTGGACCTGCACCAGCACCCCGGGCCGAGCCCGTTCCCGCGGCGGATGAGCATCCTCGACGCCGCCCGGGACGCGTCGGCGGCCGGATTCCGCGCGATCGTGGCGAAGTCGCACCACCACAGCATGGTCACCGACATCCTGGCGCTGCGTGCGGCCGGGCTCGACGACCTCCCGACCGAGGTCTACGGCGGGATCGCGCTCAACCGCACGGTCGGCGGCCTCAACCCGTACGCGGTCGAACTCGCGCTGCGCATGGGCGGGCGGATGGTGTGGTTCCCCACGCTCTCGTCGGCGGCCCACGTCAGCCACCACGAGCACCACGACACCGGCTTCCCGACGCCGGAGGTGCGGCTGCGCGACAACGAGGTGATCTCGATCCTCGGCGAGAACGGCGCGGTGCTGCCGGAGGTGCGTGACATCCTCGCGGTGATCGCCGCCGAGGACGCCGTGCTGACCTGCGGGCACCTCGGCGTCACCGAGTCGCAGGCGCTGATCGACGCCGCGATCGAGGCCGGGGTGGGACGCATCCTGATCAACCACCCGGTGTTCGTCGTCGGGGCGTCGGTGGAGCAGGCGGCCGCGTGGGCGCGCCAGGGCGTCTACATCGAGCACTGCGCGATCATGTACTGGGGCAAGCCCGAGCGGCGGCGCAGCCTCGACGAGCTCCTCTCGTTCATCAAGGCCGTCGGCGTCGAGCAGACGATCCTGTCCTCGGACTCGGGCCAGAAGACCAACCCGCTGCCGGTGACGCTCTACCGGCGGGCCGCGCGCGGGCTGCTCGACGCCGGTCTCGCCGAGGCGGACATCCGGCGGCTGCTGGGCGGCAACGGCGGCCGGCTGCTCCTGACATGAGCGAGCGGTACCAGCTCACGATCGTGCGCTACGGGACCCGGCAGACCGTGCGCAGCGAGGTCTACCTCAACCACCACCTGTACGCCGAGCCGGACGGGCCGATCGGCATGGACTACTTCTTCTGGGTGCTGCGCAACTCCGCACGCACGGTCGTGGTGGACACCGGCTTCTCCGCGGCGGGTGGCGCCCGCCGCAACCGCACGACGCTCGTCGAACCGGTGGCGGCGTTCGACGCGCTCGGAGTGGACCGGGGCGCCGGTCCACCGGTCGTGATCACCCACGCGCACTACGACCACATCGGCAACCTCGACCTGTTCCCGGCGTCCCCGCTGACGATCGCGGCGGCCGAGTACGCGTTCTGGACCGGCCCGCACGCCGGCCGCACGCTCGTGCACCACTCGGTCGAGGACGCGGAGATCGACCGGTTGCGTCAGGCGGGGGCCGAGGGCCGGCTGCGCCCGTTCACCGATTCGGTCGTGGTCGCCCCCGGCGTCCTGGTGACGCGGGTCGGTGGCCACACGCCGGGGCAGAGCGTCGTCACCGCCGAGACCAGCGACGGCGTCGTCCTGCTGGCCTCGGACTCGGTGCACTACTACGAGGAGTACCAGCGGGACATGCCGTTCACGCAGGTGGCCGACGTGGTCGCGATGTACGACGCGTTCGCGCGGATCCGCGGGCAGCTCGCGTCCGGCGCGGTGCGCCACCTGGTGACCGGCCACGACCCCGACACGCTGCGCCGGTTCACGCCGGTCACCGGCGGCGTGCTCGCCGGGCTCGCGGCCACGATCGGAGAGGAGTGCTGATGAGGGTCGGCTTCGTGGGGCTCGGCAACATGGGCGGGCGGGTGTCGGCCCGCATCACCGGCGCGGGTCGCCCCGTGCTCGGCTTCGACGTGCGCGCGTCGAACGTGGTCGACGCCGGGGCGTCCCCCGCGTCCTCGGTCGCGGACGTCACCGCCGCCAGCGACCTGGTGTTGCTGTCGCTGCCCGACAGCGCCGCGGTCGAGGACGTCGTGCTCGGCGGGGTGCTGCCCGGCGCACGGCCGGGGCAGATCGTCGTGGACCTCTCGACCGCCGCGCCCGAATCGACCGTCCGCATGCACCGGCGGCTGGCCGAGCGCGGTGCCGCCTACCTCGACGCCGGGGTGTCCGGTGGGGCGGCCGCGGCCGAGAAGGGCACGCTGACGCTGATGGTCGGCGGCGCACCCGACGTGCTGGAGCAGGCGCGGCCGGTGCTGGAGCTGTTCGCCGCGACGATCTTCCACTGCGGGCCGAGCGGGTCGGGGCACACCGTGAAGCTGCTGAACAACTTCCTCAACGCGATCGCGCTGTCGGCCACCGCCGAGGTGATGGTCGCGGGCAAGAAGGCCGGGCTCGACCTCGACGTGCTGCTGGCCGTGCTCAACGCCGGATCGGGCGTCAACTTCGCGACGCTCAACCGGTTCCCGAAGATCGTCCACGGCGACTACCTGCGCGGTGGGCTGACGAACACGCTGATGCTCAAGGACGTCAACCTCTACGTCGAGCTCGTGGCGCGGCTGGGGGTCGCGAGCCCGAACTCGGCCGGTCCGCTGGCGAGCTTCGGGCTGGCCCGGGCGCTCGGCTACGCCGACGAGATCAGCAACAGGGTCGTCGACGCCATCGGCGACCTCTCCGGTGGGGTCCGCCTGCACACTCCGGATGAGGAGACGTCATGAAGATCGTCCGTGGACCAGGTCCGTCCGAGCAGCGTCCGGCGACGATCACCGGCGAGGCGTGGTTCGATCCGGTGCTGCCTGGGACCGACGGCACGACGATCACCACGGTCTTCTTCACGCCCGGAGCGCGCACGTTCTGGCACACCCACGAGCACGGGCAGATCCTCCAGGTGCTCGCCGGCCGGGGGTTGATCTGCTCCGACGGGGGCTCGCCGCAGGCGCTCGCGGTCGGCGACACGGTGTGGGTGCCCGCCGGTGAACGGCACTGGCACGGCGCCACCACCGACTCGTTCCTCTCGCACACCGCGATCTCGCTCGGCGTCACCCGGTGGGCCGACGAGGTCTCCGACGCGGAGTACACGTCATGACGATCGCGTTCGTCGGCCTGGGCAACATGGGTGCGCCGATGGCGGCGCGCCTGCTCGGCGCGGATCACGCCGTACACGGGTTCGACCTGGACCCGGCGGCCCTCCGCGCGCTCGCCGAGCTCGGCGGAACGGCAGCCGACACCCTGGCCGACGCGGTCCGCGACGCCTCCGTCGTCGTGCTGATGCTGCCCGGCTCCTCCGCCGTCGGGGCGACCCTGCACGACGAGGGATTCGTCGCCGGGCCGGGCACGGTCGTGGTCGACATGAGCTCGTCGGAGCCCCTGCGTACCCGCGAACTGGCGGCCGAGCTGGCCGCCCGGGGCGTGACGCTCGTCGACGCCCCGGTCTCCGGCGGGGTCGCCAGGGCCCGCACCGGGACGCTCACGATCATGGCCGGTGGCGAGCCGGCCGACCTCGACCGCGTAGCGCCGGTGCTGGCGCCGCTCGGCACCGTCACCCGGACCGGCGCGGTCGGCAGCGGCCACGCGGTCAAGGCGCTGAACAACCTGCTCTCGGCCACCCACCTGCTGGTGACCAGCGAGGCGATCCTGGCCGGCGAACGCTTCGGCCTCGACCCGGAGACGATGGTGTCGATCTTCAACGGCTCCAGCGGCCGGAGCGGATCGACCGAGAACAAGTGGCCGAACTTCATCCTGCCCGGCACGTACGACTCGGGCTTCGGGCTGCGGCTGATGCTCAAGGACATGCGGATCGCGACCGGCCTGGCCGACCAGGTGGGCGCGCCCGACCCGCTCGGCCACGCGGCCGTCGAACTGTGGGCCCGCGCGGCCGAGGCACTCGAGCCGAACGCCGACCACACCGAGATCGTGAACTGGCTGCGAAAGGACGCGTCGGCATGACCCTCACCGCACGGCAGGAAGAGATCAAGCAGGAGTTCGTCCGGGTGCGCGGAACGTGGAGCGACACCTGGGAGAGCGTGCTCCGGCTCGACCCGGAGTTCCTGGCCGCGTACCTGAACCTGTCGGCCGTGCCGTGGCGCACCGGCACGCTCGAGCCGAAGGTCAAGGAGTTCCTCTACATCGCGATCGACGCGAACGCCACGCACCTGTACCTGCCGGGCGTGCGTCAGCACATCCGGGCGGCGCTGTCGCTGGGCGCCACCCCGGCCGAGATCATGGAGGTGCTGGAGCTCACCGCGACGCTCGGTATCCACGCGATGAACGTCGGCGTGCCGGTTCTCGTCCAGGTGCTCGAGGAGAAGGGCCTGCGGAACGGGCCGGCGCCGCTGGACGAGTACCAGGAACGGCTGAAGGCGGACTTCACCGCGACGCGGGGCTACTGGCATTCGTTCTGGGACGAGATGCTGGAACTCGACCCCGAGATGTTCGCCGCGTACACCGAGTTCTCCTCGCTGCCGTGGCGGAGCGGGACGCTCGAGCCGAAGGTCAAGGAGTTCGTCTACATCGCGTTCGACACGGCGGCCACGCACCTGTACGTCAGCGGGCTGAAGCTGCACATCGAGAACGCGATCGGGTACGGCGCGACCCCCCGGGAGATCCTCGAGGTCATGGAGATCGCCTCCGTGCTCGGCATCCACTCGGTCACCTCGGCCGCCCCGATCCTGCTGGAGGAGGCTCAGCGCGCGACGTAGCCGCCGTCGACGCTCAGGATCGTGCCGGTGATGCCGGACGACTCCGGAGCGGCCAGGAACACGATCGCGCGGGCGACCTCGTCGGGCGTCGACATCCGTCCGATCGGATGGTTGCCCAGCGTGACCGCGAGGCTCGCCGCGGGGTCCGGGTCGGCCCGGCGTGCCTCGTCCATGAACCCGGTGTCGACGGCGCCGGGCGCGACCGCGTTGATCCGCACGCCGCGGGCCGCGTACTCGATCGCGAGCTGCCGGGTGAGCTGGACGATCGCTCCCTTCGTCATCGCGTAGACGCTCTGGTTCGCGACGCCGACGAGCCCGGAGATCGACGCGGTGTTCACGATGCTGCCGCGCGTGCGCTCCAGGTGCGGGAGGGCGGCCCGGGCGAGCCGGAACGCCGGCCGGACGTTCGTCGCGAACAACGTGTCGAAGTCGTCGTCGGTGGTGTCGGCGATCGACCGGCGGAGAAAGCGCGCGGCGTTGTTCACCAGCAGGTCGAGCCGCCCGAATTCGCTCACCGCCCGGCCGATCGCCGCGGCGGGCGTGTCGTCCGCGGTGACGTCCGCGGTGACGGTCACCACCCGGCCGTCCTCGGCCAGCGCGGCCACCCCGGGGTCCCGGTCGACCGCGACCACCCGGTAGCCCTCCGCGCGAAGCCGCCGGACCACCTCCCGTCCGATACCCCGCGCCGCCCCGGTGACCACCGCCGTCGAATCCATTCGTCGATTGTATGACGATCACACACTACAACTCAAGCGTTCCGCTGGCCGGTACGGAGAAACGACATTGACGGGTCCATGACCTTCACCATGCCCTCCACGCGGGTATAGAGTCCCCGCATGGCGTTTCTTGGAGCGGAACGATGACGGGCCCACCGGAGAACGGACCGCTCCACGGGCTGAGAGTCCTGGACGTCTCGACGATCCTGGCCGGCCCGCTCGCGTGCCAGATCCTCGGCGACTACGGCGCCGACGTGATCAAGATCGAGCACCCGCGCACCGGCGACAGCATGCGCGGGCACGGCGGCCAGAAGGACGGCGTGCCGATCTGGTGGAAAGAGATCAGCCGGAACAAGCGCACGGTCGCGCTCAACCTCTCCGATCCGGACGGTGCCGCCGCGCTGACGAAGCTCGCGGCCCGCGCCGACGTGCTGGTCGAGAACTTCCGTCCCGGCACGCTGGAGCGCTGGGGGCTGGGCCCCGAGACGCTGCACGCCGTGAACCCCGGGCTCGTGCTCGTGCGCCTCACCGGTTTCGGTCAGACCGGCCCGTACTCCTCCCGCGCCGGGTTCGGCACGCTCGCGGAGGCGATGAGCGGGTTCGCGGCGCTGACCGGTGCCGCCGACGGGCCGCCCACGCTGCCGAGCTTCGGCCTCGCCGACAGCATCTGCGGGCTGGCCGCGTCGTCGGCGGCGCTGATGGCGCTCCGGCACCGCGACCGCACCGGCCGGGGTCAGGTCGTCGACCTCAGCATCCTGGCGCCGATCATGACCGCGGTCGGGCCCGGGCCCACCGTCTACCAGCAGACCGGCGAGATCGAGCAGCGCCACGGCAACCGCTCGACGAACAACGCCCCGCGCAACACCTACCGCACCGCCGACGGCAGCTGGGTCGCGATCTCGACGAGCGCGCAGTCGATCGCCGAGCGGGTGTTGCGCCTGGTCGGGCACCCCGAGGTCATCGAGGAGCCCTGGTTCGCGACCGGCCGCGGCCGGGCGGCGCACGTCGACGAGCTCGACGCGTACGTCGGCGACTGGATCGGCGCACGCACCCGCGACGACGTGCTCGCCGCGTTCACCGGGGCCGGTGCGGCGATCGCCCCGGTCTACACCGCGAAGGACCTGGTGGAGGACGTCCACGTGCGCGAGACGCAGATGCTCACCGAGGTCGACGACGACGAGCTGGGGCGCGTGCTCCAGCACAACGTCCTCTGGCGCATGTCGGAGACACCGGGGCGGATCCGGTTCCCCGGCCGGGCGCTGGGCGCCGACACCGACGAGGTGCTCACCGAGGCCGGCCTCAGCGCCGACGAGATCCAGGCCCTGCGCGACCGTGAGGTGATCCGATGAGCGACGCGTTACTGGACGCGGTCGCGGCCGGCGTGACGATCCACGACCTCGGCCGCACGTTCTTCCCCGGCATGCCGCAGTCCCCGAACCACCCCGCGTACACCCACACGCTGCCCCGGCGGCACGGTGACATGGTGCGGGCCGACGGCGCGTCGGCGGCCAACGACCTGATCGTGCTCGGCACCCACGTCGGAACCCACATCGACGCGCTCGCGCACGTCAGCTTCCAGGGCAAACTGCACGGCGGTGCGGACGCGCACGAGGCGGTGGCCGGGGGCAGGTACCTCGAGCACGGCGTGCACACGATCGCGCCGATGGTGCGCCGCGGGGTACTGCTCGACGTGCCCGCGGCGTTGGGCGCCGAGTGCGAGCCCGGGTACGAGATCACGGTGTCCGATCTGGAGGCGTCCGCCCGGGCCGAGGTGCGCCCCGGTGACGTCGTGCTGATCCGCAGCGGGTGGGGGCGCCGGTTCGACGACGGCGCCGAGGCCTACGTCGGCCGGGACTCCGGCGTGCCCGGGATCTCCGAGGCCGGGGCGAAGTGGCTGGCCGCCAAGGGCATCCACGCCGCCGGCGCCGACACGATCGCGTTCGAGCGGCTCGCGCCCGGCGGAGGGCACGCGTCGTTACCCGCGCACAACGTCCTGCTCGTGGAGCACGGCATCTACCTGATCGAGGCGATGGCGCTCGAGGAGCTCGCCGCGGCCGGCGTCGCCGAGTTCACGTTCGTGCTCGCGCCGCTGAAGCTGCTCGGCGCCACCGGCTCCCCCGTGCGTCCGCTGGCCCTGGTCTCCGACGGCGGCGCACGTGGCTGAGCCGACGCTCGCGCAGCGGCTCGGGGCCTTCGCGGCCGACGCCGCCGATCTCCCGGGCGAGGTCACCGACAGCGTCCGCAAACGCGTCCTGGACATCCTCGGCATCGCGGTCGCGGCCGCGTCGCTGGAGACCAGCCGGGCGGCCCGGCGCTGGGCCGCCGAACAGGGCGGCACTCCCGAGGCCACCGCGATCGGCCGGCCGGAGAAGCTCCCGGCCACGCAGGCCGCGTTCGTCAACGGCGTGCTGGCCCACTCGCTCGACTACGACGACACCCACCTGCCGTCCGTCCTGCACCCCAGCGCGGTCGTCGTCCCGGCCGCGCTCGCCGCCGCCGAGGCCACGCACGCGAGCGGCGCCCAGCTGGAGACCGCGATCGCGGTCGGGCTCGAGACCGCGGTCCGGCTCGGCATGGCCGGCTACGACCAGGAGTCCAACAACTCCGTGTTCTTCGAGCACGGCCAGCACGCCACGTCGATCTGCGGCGCGGTCGGTGCTGCGGTCGCCGCGGCGAGACTGCACGGGATGGACGCCGCCCGCACCACCGACGTCATCGGGGTCGTCGCGTCGATGGCGTCCGGGCTGATCGAGGCCAACCGCACCGGCGGCACCGTGAAACGGATGCACTGCGGCTGGGCCGCGCACGCGGCGCTGAGCGCGGTCGGGCTGGTGCGTCACGGCTTCACCGGCCCGCCCACCGTGCTCGAAGGCCGGTTCGGCTTCTTCCAGGCCTGGCTGCACGGCGTGTTCGACGCGAGCCAGATCACCGACGGCCTCGGGGAGAGCTGGGCCGTGCCCGGCATCTTCTTCAAGCCGTACCCGGCCAACCACTTCACCCACGCCGGCATCGACGCCGCCCGCCGCCTGCGCGCGAAGGGCGTCGACCCGGCGGCGATCCGGTCGATCCGGCTCGGCGTGCCCCGGCAGAACCTCCCCACGGTCGGCCAGCCGATCGAGGTCAAGCGCGCCCCCGAGACCGGCTACATGGCCCAGTTCAGTGGCCCGTACACGCTCGTCGCCGGCCTGCTCGGCGGCGGAGGGCTCGGCGTCGGGCTCGACGACTTCACCGACGAGCTGGCCCGCGACCCGCACCGGCGCGCGCTGATGCGGCTGGTCGAGGTGGAACCGGACGAGAAGTGCACCGCGATCTTCCCGTACCAGTTCCCGGCCGTGGTCACCCTCCGGCTGGACGACGGCACGGAGCTCACCGAGGAGGTTCTGGTCAACCGGGGCGGGCCGGGTGATCCGCTCTCGTTCGACGAGCTCGCAACCAAGTTTCGCGACAATGCCGGACGAGCACTTCCCGCCGAGGCCGTCGGGGCGCTCGCGGAGGCGATCGCCGGCCTGCACGACATCACTGATCTGTCCGCCCTGCTCGAACCGCTCCGGGAGGTCGACGCCCATGAACTATGACCTGATCGTCACGAACGCCCGCGTGGTCACGCCGGACGCGGCGGAACCCCGCTCGACCGACGTCGGCATCAAGGACGGGAAGTTCACCGCGCTGGGGACGCTGGACCCGGCGGAAGCCGGGACCGTGCTCGACGCCGGTGGCAAGCTGCTCTACCCGGGCGTGGTCGACGTGCACCAGCACTGGGGCATCTACAACGACCTCACCGACGACGCGCGCACCGAGAGCCGGGCCTCCGCCCAGGGCGGCGTCACCACCGGGATCACCTACATCCGCACCGGCCAGTACTACCTGAACCGGACCGGGCCCTACACCGAGATCTTCCCGGACGTGCTCAAGGCCACCGAGGGGCACGCGTACGTGGACTACGCGTTCCACGTCGCGCCGATCCTGCGCAGGCACATCGACGAGATCCCGACGATGATCAGCGAGTTCGGCGTCCCCTCGTTCAAGATCTTCATGTTCTACGGCACGCACGGGCTGCACGGCCGCTCGAACGAGCAGGGCTCGTTCCTGATGCTGCCCGAGGACGAGACGTACGACTACGCGCACTTCGAGTTCGTCATGCGCGGCATCCAGGCCGCCCGTGAGGACCCGCGGTTCGCCGGCTTCGCCGACGCGATCTCGCTGTCGCTGCACTGCGAGACGGCCGAGATCATGCGCGCCTACACCAAGATCGTCGAGGAGGCCGGCGGGCCCCGCGACCTGGCCGCCTACAGTGCCTCGCGACCGCCGCACTCGGAGGGGCTGGCGATCACGATCGCGTCGTACCTGGCCCACGAGACCCAGTTGCCGAACATCAACCTGCTGCACCTCTCCTCGCGCAAGGCGATCGAGGCGGCGATGCTGATGCAGACGGCGTTCCCGCACGTGAACTTCCGGCGCGAGGTGACGATCGGGCACCTGGTCGCCGACATCTCGACCGCGAGCGGGCTCGGCGGCAAGGTCAACCCGCCGCTGCGCCCGCGCGAGGACGTCGAGGCGCTCTGGGAGCACGTGCTGGCCGGGAACTTCTCCTGGGTGACGAGCGACCACGCGTGCTGCAAGGACGAGCAGAAGTTCGGCGACCCGCGCGAGGACGTCTTCACCGCGAAGAGCGGGTTCGGCGGCACCGAGTACCTGCTGCCCGCGCTGGTGAGCGAGGGACGCCGGCGAGGGCTCTCGCACGGGCAGATCGCGGCGCTGACGTCCTGGAACCCGGCGCAGCGCTTCGGGCTGTTCTCCAAGGGCACGGTCGCGGCCGGCTACGACGCGGACTTCTGCCTGGTCGACGACGGGTCCTCGTGGGTGGTGCGCGCCGCCGACTCGGAGTCGGCGCAGGAGTACTCCCCGTTCGAGGGGTTCGAGCTCTCCGTCCGGGTCACCGACACCTACCTGCGTGGCGACGCCGTGCTGCGCGACGGGGCCGTGGTGGGGGCGCCGCGCGGACAGTACGTGCGGCGCCCCACCGGCTGACTAGCGAATCGTCCACCGCACGGCGCGGGTGACGCCGGACGTCGTGGTCACGGAGCCCACCACGACCCCGGCGTCGTTCACCGCGGCGGCGGTGCCGGACGGGCCGCCGAGGTCGACCAGGCGGCCCGCGCTCCAGCGGAACCCGTGCGTGGCCCCGCTCGCGGTCGTGCTCGTGCCGACGACCTGACCGCGATCGTTGACCGCGTTCGGGAAGCTGCGATCGCCGCCGAGCGTGCCCAGGTCGGTCCGGCGGCCGGCCCGCCAGAGGAACGCGTGGGTCGACCCGCCCGCCGTGGTGAGCGTGCCGACGACGTCCCCGGTCCGGGAGATCCCGGTCGCGCTGGTGCCGCCGAGCTCGACGATCTCGCCGTCGATCCAGGCCACGGCTTTCCGAGGCGTGTAGACCGGGCCGAAGCTGCCCCAGGTCGACGTACCGAGGGAGCCGACCACCGTGCCGTCCGGCGCGATGTCGTCGGCCACCGCGGACTGGCCGGCGGGCACCGGCAGGTCGGCCGCGGTGCCGTCCGCGGCGACCACCGGGACGTACTGGAAGTTCGTCGACGCACCGGCGTTCCGGAAGCCGGCCACCCGCCCGGTGTCGTCGATCCCGCCGGCGCCCAGCAGGTTCGTGGCGGTGCTGGTGCCGTCGGGGTGGCAGACCGCGTAGGTGAACGCCCGGGGGCCGGTCCCCACCCAGATCAGCGCGTCGCCCCGGTCGTTGACGTCGGTGACGCCGAGCGGGAAACCGGTGGCCAGGGCGCAGTCGGTGGTCGCGCCGCCGGGCGCCCAGTACCGGATGCCCCGCTGGGTGGTGTCGGCCGACTCGATCGACCCGACGACCAGGCCCGAGTCGGTGATCCGGGCGGCCCGGGCCTCGGGAAGCGTGGCCGACGCCGGCAGGCGGGTGAACGAGCCCCCGGCCCAGCGCAGCGCCTGCGAGACGCCGCGGACGTCGGCGGTCCCGACCACGACGCCGGCGTCGTTGACGTCGGCGGCGCTCGAGCCCGTCGTCCCGGCCGGGACCGGGAGCCGGGTGACCGTGACGATCGCCCGGTCGGCGGCCGAGGCGGTTCCGGCCGGGACGAGCAGCGCGGCGGCGACGACCCCGCAGAGCAGTGATCGCATCAGCTCGCCGTCCAGCGCACGGCCTGCGTACCGGTCGTCGTGGTGACGGTGCCGACCACGACGCCCGACGCGTTGACGTCGGCCGCGGAGCTGGCGGTGCCTCCGGGCGCCCCCAGGTCGGTGAGCTCGCCGTCGTCCCAGCGGAACGCGTGCGTCTCGCCGGCTGCCGTCCGGCTGGCGCCGACGACCTGACCCTGGTCGTTGATCGCGGTCGGCGCGCTGCTCGGGCCGCCGAGCGTGCCCAGGTCGGTGAGCGTGCCCGCGCGCCAGCGGAACGCGTGCGTCTCGCCGGACGCGGTCGTGCTCGTGCCGATCACGTCACCGGCGGCGTTCACCGCGCGGCCGGTGTCGGCCGGGACACTCGTGTCGCCCCCGAGCGTTCCGAGCTCGGTGATCCGGCCACCGCTCCAGATCACCGCGACCCGCGGAACGAACGTGATCGACGGCCCGGTGCCGAAGCGCATGGTGCCGAGCGCGCCGACCACCGCGTCGCCGGGGCCGAAGTCGTACGCGACCCCGGCCTGTCCGGCCGGAACCGGCAGGGTGGTCGCGGTGCCGCCGGCCGAGAGGACGGTCGGGACGTAGTTGTAGTTGGTGGCGCTGCTGCCGGGGCGGGCGCCGGCCACCCTCCCGTCGTCGCTGAGCGCGTGCGCGACGGCCAGGTCGGTGTTCACCGTGCCGCCGTCGGCGCGGCAGACCGTCGCGCTGAACCGCCGCCCCGACGTCACCGTGCCCACCAGCGCGTCGCCGCTCTCGTTCGCGTCCTCGACGCCGAGCGGAGCCCACAGCGTGAGCGGGCAGTCGCCGGTCGTGCCGTCCGGGCGCCAGTGCCGGATCGACCGCTGGTTGACGTCGGGTTCGCCGATCGAGCCGACGACCACGCCGGACTCGGAGACCCGCGCCGCCGACGCGCCCGGGCGCTGCGCCGGGGCCGGTAGCGCGGTGTAGCCGGCGGCGTCCCAGCGCAGCGCCCGGGACGTGCCGTCGACGTCCGCGCGCCCGACCGCGACACCGGCGTCGTTGAGGTCGGAGACGACGGAGTTCGTGGTGCCGTCCGGGACGGGCAGCGGGGTGGCGGTGACGGTGGGTGCGGCGGAGGCGGTTCCGGCCGGGGCGAGTAGGGCTACGGCCACCGCACCACTGATGAGTAATCGCAACGTGGGCCTCCTTGCCATCACGGGAAGGCGGAGTCTGCCAGCGTTGCTCCATCGTGGACAGCGGTTCGTCGTCCGTACCGGTTCAGCCGTCGAGGGTCAGGTACCGACGCGCCCGACGCAACTGCACGATCGAGACGACCAGGAGCGCGCCGAAGAAGACGACGCAGTAGCCGCCGACGAGACGCTGCCAGAGCCGGTCGCCGGACACCACCTGCACGCCTTGCAGGACGAGGACCACCGGGTAGAACCACACGGCGAAGGTCAGGTACTTGGTCAACCGCCGCGCCTCGTACCGGGCGATCGCGTGGAGTTCCGGGTCTTCCGGCGGCTCGGTGCGTTTCAGCGCGTCGCGCACGGTGCGCGAGTCGGTCCGGCTCAGATCACGCAGCGGTGAGGCCAGCGTGACCCCGGTCTCCGCGCCGCGTGCCGGCACCCCCCGCGGGCCGAGGTCGGCCACGGGTGACGTCAGCCCGGTACCGCGCCGCCGGAGGAACCAGACGAGCCCGGCGCCGACACCGGTGACGACCACACCGAAGCCGAGACCCAGCACGACGCCGATCGCGACGGCCCCGGCGGTGAGGCCGGGGCTCTCCTGGGCCGCCGACACCAGGTACCCGGCCGCGGCCGACACGGCCGTGCTCACCGCCACGACGCCGAGCCATTTCCCCGCCGACAACCGCGCCATCCGGCCTCGCCTCCCGTGCTCCCTGCGCCAGAGGCGTCCACTGTGGCACAGCGTGGCTCAGCGGCCGGCCGAGAGCGCCACCACCTCGCGGGCGGAGCGGACGACGGCGGCGTCGATGAACCGGCCCCGGGCGTCCACCGCGCCACCGCCGCCGGCGGCGTCGAAGCGATCGAGGACGTCCCGGGCGGTCGCCACCTCGTCGTCGGTGGGCGTGAACACCTCGTGGATCACCGGGACCTGCGCGGGATGGATCGCGGTGCGGCCGCGGAAGCCCTGGCGGGCCAGCGTGCGGGCGCTCTCGCGGAACGCGTCGGTGTCGCGGAAGTCGGTGGAGGTCGCGCCGACCGGGCGCGCGATGCCGGCCGCGGCCGAGGCGACCACGACCTGCAGGCGGACCGGGGCCAGCTCGGCGCGGTCCGGGCCGGGGCGCAGGCCGAGGTCGGCGATCAGGTCGGCCTCGCCGATGCCCAGCCGGAGCACCCGGGGCGCCGCCGCGATCTCCGCGACCCGGACCAGGCCGGCCGCGGACTCGACGAGCGGCAGCACGGCCGCGTCCGAGCCGAGGGCGGTGAGGCGGGCGTCGACCGCGGCCAGCACGTCCGGGTCGGCTTTCGGCACGACGACGCCGTCGAGCCCGGGCCGCACGACCGCGGCCAGGTCGTCGGTGGTGCTCTCGGCGTTGATCCGCACCCACACCTGGGGCCCGGGCTCCGGGGTGAGCCAGTCGGCCACCAGCTCGCGGGCGGCCTGCTTGTTCGCCGGCGCGACCGCGTCCTCCATGTCGACGATCAGCGCGTCGGCACCGCGGGTCCGCGCGCCGAGCAGGCGGTCGGCACGGTCGCCCGGCACGTAGAGGTAACTGCGGACCGGCCGGATCACCGCGCTGCCCTTTCGTCGGCGACCGCGTCGGCGGCCAGGTACGCGAGGCCGAACGCCGGGAGCAGGCCGTTGCCGGCCAGGTAACCGGCGGCCCCGTGCCCGGAGATGCCCGCCGCGGCCCCGCCGGAGGCGTAGAGGCCGGGGATCGTGCCGCCGTCGGGGCGCAGCACCCGGGCCCGGCCGTCCACGACCAGGCCACCCTGGGTGTGGAACAACGCGGGCAGCACCCGGACCGCCGCGTACGGCGCCCGCAGCGCCCGCGTGAACGTGCGCCCGAACCGGTCGGGCTTCCCGTCCAGCCGCTCGATCTCGGCCAGCTCGGACCGGACGCCCTCCACCGGCAGCCCGGTCACGTCGGCCAGCTCCTCCGGCGAGGACGCCCGGAGCTCCGCACCCGCCTCGACGCAGTGCCGGAAATCGGTGAACGGCAGGCACTCGTCGTGCACACCCTGGTCGTAGACGATCCAGCCGGTCGCGCCGGGGCGCGCCGCGAGGGCGGGGCCGAACTCGGAGTAACCGCTGGTCTCGCGGCCGAAGCGCCGTCCGGTGGCGTCGAGCATGATCCCGCCGTGGACGATCGTCGCCCAGCCGAGCAGCGTCGAGGCCTTCGCCGAGAGGGCGGCGTGGCCCTGGTAGGCGTCGAGGAACGCGGTGTCGGCACCGAGGCCGGTGCCGATGCGCAACGCGTCGCCGCGGGAGGTCTCGCT
Source organism: Cryptosporangium arvum DSM 44712 (assembly GCF_000585375.1). Lineage (NCBI taxonomy): Bacteria > Bacillati > Actinomycetota > Actinomycetes > Cryptosporangiales > Cryptosporangiaceae > Cryptosporangium > Cryptosporangium arvum. The sequence goes on along the minus strand of NZ_KK073874.1, from coordinate 2,887,121 downwards.
GCCGTGGTAGGTCGCCGCGGCGATCTCCGGCAGGTGTTCGCGGACCAGGTCGCGGTCGGCGCCGAAGCCGTTGGTGGCCAGCAGCACGGCCCGGGTCGGGATCTCCTCGTCCCCGGCGACGACCGCACGCGCCGCGCCGTCGTCGTCGAGCAGGACGTCGGTGACGCGGGCCGGCACCAGCACGTCGATCAGCTCGCTGGCGTCGGCCAGGCGGGTGAGGCGGTCGACGAGCGCGGCGCCGTGGCGTTCGGGGATCGTGTGGCAGCGTTCGACCGAGTGCCCCGGGTAGTTCATGTCGGTCATCAGCGACATCTCGAAGCCGGCGGTGTCGGCCATCCACTCGACCAGTTCGGCGCTCACCTCGGCCAGCGCCCGCGCCAGCCGTTCGTCGCCGGCGCCGCCGGTCTTGCGGCGGACGTCGTCGACGAAGAGCTCCACGGAGTCCTCGATGCCGGCGGCGCGCTGCCACCGCGTGCCGACGCCCGGCACCATCGCGGTGCACATCGAGGTGTTGTTGCCCCGCCGGTAGTGCGGGCTGGCCTCGACCACGAGCACGCTCAGCCCCCGCTCGGCCGCGCGCAGCGCCGCGAACAACCCGCCCCCCGCGCCCACCACCACGAGGTCCGGCCCGTCGGCGCTCATGCCGCGGCTCCCGCGGCGACCAGGCGCAGCGTGCGGATCACCGGGTCGACGACCGGGATCGGCGCCGCCCCCTCGGCGGCACCGAGCCCGACCGCGGAGCAGCCGTTGATCAGCGCGGCCGCGCCGGAGCCCGCCAGTTCGGCCGCGGCGCCGGCCAGTCGTTCGCGCCATCGGTCCCCGTCGGCGACCGCGGCGAAGTCCAGGTCCAGCGTCCGCACCGGGGTGACCACCGCACCCCAGCCGTACCCGTCCACGACCGCGCGCATCTCGTCGGCGATCGCGGTGTTCCGGACGACCGCGGCCACCGTCTCCCCTACCGCCGCGGCGTGCGCGACCGTCACCCGCAGGACGCCGATCACGATCCCGAACGCCGGGTCGGCCTGCATGGCCGCGACCCCGGGGTCGAGCACGCAGTCGGGCATCACCGCGTCGTATCCCGCCGGCGCTCCGGCCAGCGCCTCGACGACGTACCGCTCCGAGGACCGCATGTCCGCGGGCGTCTCGAGCGACATCGGCGCGCCGAACGGCAGGTCGTGCAGGTCCACGACGACGCCGTCCGGCGCGATCCAGTCGTAGCGCTCCTGCCGCCGGGCGAGTTCCTGGGCGCCGACGTGCAGGGGTGTCACGGCGTAGATCCGCATGTCAGTACCTCCTGGGATCACGGGAGCTCACGCAGCGCCCGACGGACCGAGCCCAGCCAGGGCAGCTCCCTGGCGACCGCGCAGACGCGTTCGGCGTCGGCGGCCGAGCCGAGCAGGTCGGCGAGCAGGGCCTCGACGTCGGCGGCGCCGAACGGGCCCCGGGCGGTGTCGCCGATCGGGTCGGCGACCGCGGCGGTCACGACGTCGCCGGAGCGCAGCGTCACCCGGACCCGTGCGCCGCGGTGCTCGGGCACGGCGGCGTCGAGGTCGGGTGCGACGGTCAGGTGGACGCGCGCCATCAGTGGCCGGGCGGCGTCGATCCGGGCGAACGCGTCGGGGCGGACGGCCCCCTCACGCAGGGCGGTCGCGACGACGAAGGGCACCGAGAACATCGCGGCCAGCCGGGTGGGGCAGTCGACCCGGTCGAGGGCCGCGGCCGCGGTGTAGGTCTCGACGTCGACGCGTTCGACGTCCTCGAGCGGCACGCGGGGCCGCAGGTCGAGCACCGCGTCGGCGGTCGGGTGGGTGTACGCGCACGACGCGTGCCGCTTGAAGTACCCCAGCTCCAGGTCCCACCGCTCCCCGAGCCCCTCGTTCAGCGGGCCCGGGTCGAACGTTCCCAGCAGGCCGCCGAGCGAGTGCCGGGCGATGCCGGTGTCGCGGGCCGCCCCGGCGGCGGCCAGGCGGGCGGCGGCCAGCCCGCTCTGGTTGGCGGCGCCGACCCACTCGTCACGCACCGGGTTGCCGTCGAGGGCCGCCACGAACGGCCCCGCGATCGCCATCCCGGCCGCGGTGTCGATCGCGGCGGCCATCGCGTCGGCAGACAGCCCGAGCAGGCGGGCACACCCCGCGGCCGCACCGGTCGCGCCCCAGGTCCCGTGCGGATGGGTGCCGGGGCGCAGCCGCGTCGCCCGGCCGAACCGCGCCGCCACCTCGTACGCGACGACGAGCGCCGCCGCCGTCGTCGGCCCGTCCGCGTCCCGGGCACCGGCCAGCGCCAGCACCGCCGGCCAGCCGTGCGCCGCCGGGTGCCCACCGGCGAACCGGTTGCCCTCGTCGAGTTCCAGGCTCACCAGCGCGGTCGCGTTCAGCCAGGCCGCCGCGTCCGGCGTCGTCGACCGGCCGGTTCCGATCAGGACGCTCGGGCCCGGCGGCGGATCCCACGCCTCGACCAGCGCCGAGCGCCCCGCCGATCCGACGAGCGTCACGCCGAGCACGCTCGCCAGCACGGTCTCCAGCCGGTCGGTGACCCCACCGGGCAGGTCGACCGTGCGGAGCCCGGCCGCCCAGGCGGCCAGGTCGTCCACCGGTGACGTGCTCATAGGCCGAGGTAAGCCTTCCGCACCCGGGCGTCCTCGGCCAGCGCGGATCCCGGGCCGTCGAGCACGATCGTGCCGCTCTCCAGCACGTACGCCCGGTCGGAGATGCCGAGCGCCTGGGCGGCGTTCTGCTCGACGAGCAGGACGGCCACGCCGCGGTCCCGGATCGAGCGCACCGCCTCGAGCACCTCCCAGGTGAGCTTCGGCGACAGCCCGGTCGAGGGCTCGTCGAGCATCAGCAGCTTCGGACGACTCATCAGCGCCCGCCCGATCGCCAGCATCTGCTGCTGGCCACCGCTCATCGTCTGCGCGGCCTGCCTGCGCCGCTCGGCGAGCGCGGGGAACAGCGCGTAGACCTCGTCCAGGAGTTCGTCCACGCCGGACCGGACGGTCCAGGCGCCGAGGCGCAGGTTCTCGTCCACACTCATCGGGCCGAACAGGTCCCGGCCCTCCGAGACCTGCACGACCCCGCGGCGCACGATCTCGTGCGGGCGCCGCCCGTCGATGCGTTCCCCGGCGTAGGTCACGGTGCCCGCGGACGCGCGGAGCAGTCCGCTGATCAGCCGCAGCGTGGTCGACTTCCCGGCGCCGTTGGCGCCGACGATCGACACCAGCTCGCCCGCGTCGACGTGCAGCGAGATCCCGTGCAGGATCTGCAGCCCGGAGTACCCGGCCGAGACCTCCTCGATCCGCAGTCCCTGGTCACTCATCGGTCGTCTCCCCCGTCGACGGGGCCGTACCCAGGTACGCCTCGACCACCGCGGGGTCGTCGACGACCTCGGCCGGCGCTCCGCGGGCGATCACCCGGCCGCGGTCGAACACCACGACCGAGTCGGACAGCCGCATCACCGCCGCCATGATGTGCTCGACGAACACCAGGCTCAGCCCCTGCTCGTCGCGCAGGCTCGCCAGCAGGTCGAGCACCGGCTGCCGCTCGGTCGGCACCAACCCGGCCAGCACCTCGTCGAGCAGCAGCACCCGCGGCCTGGTCGCGATCGCCCGCGCCAGCTCGAGCCGCTTGAGCGCGGCCGTGTGCAGGGTGCCGGCGACCGTGTCGGCCCACTCGTCCATCCCGACCGACGCGACGACCTCCTCGGCCCGTCTGCGCGCCGCCCGCTGCGATCCTCCGCCCACCGAGGCCGCGATCGCCACGTTCTCCAGCACGCTCAGCGTCGCGAACGGGCGCATCAGCTGGAACGTCCTGGTCATCCCGGCCCGCGCCACCTTGTGCGCCGGGAACCCGGTGATGTCCTTCCCGTCGAGGGTCACGCTTCCCGTGTCGGGCTTGAACGCCCCGGCCACGACGTTGAAGAACGTCGTCTTCCCCGCGCCGTTGGGACCGATGATGCCCAGCACGGTCCCCTCCGTCACGTCGATGTCGACGTCACTGAGCGCGGCGATCCCGCGGAAGGACTTGCTCAGGCCCTTCACCGTCAGCACAGAGCTCACCGCGACCGCCACCGATCGATCACGAGCTGGCGGATCGTTCCGTACAGGCCCTTCGGGAGCGCCAGCACGATCACGATCACCAGCACGGCGTACAGGACGACGTCCAGCCCGCCCCGGCCGGCCAGGAACGACAGCGCCTCGGGGGGCTCCCGCAGCAGCGTGGCCGTCACCGTGGACAACGGGCCGACGATGACGGCGCCGATGACCGGACCCCAGAGCGTCCCGACGCCACCGACCACGGCGGGCACGATCGCCTGGATCGACTGCGCCTGCCCGAGCACGATGTCGGGGTCCACGAACATGTAGTACTGCGCGTAGAAGGCCCCGGCCACCGCGGTGATCGCCGCGGCCAGCGCCATCGTCGTGAGCTTGTAGCGCATCACCGGGATGCCGAGCGCGGCGGCCGCGTCCTCGTCGTCGCGGATCGCCACCGCGTAGCGACCGGCCTTCGACCGCAGGTAGAAGAACACGGCCAGGAAGGCGACGACGACGAGAGCCAGGCCGATCCAGAAGTACTCCGGCGCGTTGGCCTCGAACTGGAACTTCCACCAGGACTCCTCCTGGAGGAGCGGCACGTGGTAGCCGATCGTGCCGTTCACCCAGGTGGTGTCGGTGGCCAGCAGGCGGAGCATCTCCGCGATCGCGAAGGTCGCCAACGCGAAGTACGCGCCGCGCACCTTGTACCGGAACGCGACGTAGCCCGTACCCACGGCCAGGGCGGCGGCCAGGGCGGCGCCGGCCAGCATCGCGATCCACGGCGACACGTCGAACCCGACGAGCAGCACCACGTCGGCGTAGGCACCGACGCCGAAGTAGGCCGCGTTGCCGAAGCTGAACATGCCGCCGTACCCGCTCATCAGGTTCCAGCCGGTGGCCATCAACGCGAAGATCAGCACGCGGATCGCGACCGCCTGCTGCGACTCCGGCAGCACGAACGGCATCGTGGCGGCGACGACGGTGACCACCGCGAGCACCCCGAGCGTGCCCCTCGCCCGGCTCGGGCGACGGCGGACCGTGCCCTCGTGCTCCCCCGCGTCGGGAGCCGTCACCGTCTGAAATGTCATTGTCGTGCCCCGAACAGGCCCTGCGGCCGGGCCACCAGGATCAGGATGAACACCAGGAATACGCCGAACAGCGGGCTCTGCCCGGTGAGCAGGACGCCGCCCAGCTGCTCGACCAGGCCCACGATGATGCCGCTGATCAGCGCGCCCGCGACGTTGCCGAGGCCGCCCATCACGACGACCACGAACGCGAGGATGTTGAACTGGTCGCCGGCGGTGGGGGTGATCGTGGTGAACGGCGCGATCAGCATGCCCGCCGCGCCGGCGCACGCGGTGCCGAGGCCGAACGTCAGCACGTAGATCTTCCGTACGTCGATGCCGACCAGCCCGGCGCCCTGCCGACTGGCCGCAACGGCCCGGATCGCGCGGCCCAGGCGGGTGCGTCCGAGCAGCAGGTAGAGACCGGCCGCCAGCACCAGGGCGCCGCCGAACGCGACCAGGCGCGTCTGGTTCGCCACTGCCCCGAGCACGTTGATGCCGTGGTCGCCGGCCACCGCGACCGACAGCGGATCACCGCCGAACGCCAGCAGCAGCAGGTTCGACACCAGCAGCGACAGGCCGAGCGTCAGCAGGAGCTGACTCTCCAGTGGCCGGCCCATCGTGTGGTTGAGCAGCGCCCACTGCGCCAGCGCGCCGAGCGCGAACAGCGCCGCGATCGCGATCGGCAGCGCGACGTACGGGTTGGCTCCGGTGGTCGCCACGAACTGGTACGTGGTGAACAGCGCGACCGCGAGGAACGCGCCGTGCGCGAAGTTGACGATGTCGAGGACGCCGAAGATCAGCGTCAGCCCCATCGCGAGCAGGCTGTACACCCCGCCGTTGACCAGCCCGGTGAGCACGGCCTGCCCGGTGATCGTGCCGCTGCCGGACTTGAGCAGCGCGGCCGCGATCAACACGAACACCAGCCCGACCGCGACCGCAGGGGCGGCCGGAACCGACCGCCACCGCGCGGTGAGGGCTTCGGCCGTACTCATGCGCCGGGGGCGGCCGGGTACGTGACCTTCGCGGTCGCGAACTCCGCCGGGTAGACGACGGTCGGCTTGGCCTCGACCACCTGGGTGAGCGCCGGCAGCGCGGTCGAGTTCTCACCCTTGTCGTCGAACTTGATCGGGCCGTCGTTGAGCGTCAGCGGCGTGAGGTCGGTGTCGGTGATCGCGTCCCGCAGCTTCGACCCGTCGACCGACTTCGAGCGCTCCAGCGCCGCGGCGATCACCCGCACCGAGTCGTAGGCCAGCGCGGCGCCCGTGCGCGGCGGCTGCCCGTACTTCGCCTGGTAGGCCTGGGCGAACTTCGTCGCCTCGGGGCTCTTGTCGTTGAGGTGGTAGTTGACGTCGAAGTAGCCGGCCGAGGCCGCACCGGCGTCGGTCGGGAACTGCGGCTGGTCGAAGGCGCCGTTCGCGATGCCGTACACCGCGTCGAGCGTCGGCTTGACGGTCGACACCGCCTTCGCCGCGAGCACCCCGTCCTTGTAGTAGCCGGTGACCACGAGCGCCTGGGCGCCCGACGCCTTGACCTGCGTGATCTGCGTCGTCAGGTCGGAGACGCTGGCCGCGTCGTAGCTGATCTCCGGGTCGACGGTGATGCCGGCCTTCTCGGCCTCGGCCTTGAACGCCTTGAAGACGCCGGTGCCGAACGCGGTGCTCTCGTGCAGGTAGGCGACCTTGGTGAGCGGCTTGCCGGCCGCCTTCGAGATCTCCTGCAGGTACTTCGCCCCGGCGGTACCGAAGACGCTGTTGCGCGGCTGCATCCGGAACGCGTACTCGTAGCCGTGCGAGAGGATCCCGTCGTCGCCGGAGATGTCGATGACGAACGGCACCTTGTTCCGCTCGGCGAGCGGGGCGACATTCGCGCTCACCGCGCTCTGGTAGGTGCCCACCAGCGCGGTGACGCCCTCGGTGACCAGGCGCTGGGCCTCGCTCTGCCCGACGTCGGGCTTGCCCTGCGTGTCACCGCCGGCCAGCTCGAGCTTGCGTCCGTCGAGCGCCTTGATCCCGCCGGCCTTGTTGATGTCCTCGATCGCCAGCTTGACGCCGTTCTCCATCTGCTGGCCGTCGCCCGCGAACGGGCCGGTGAGCGGGTGGAGGGTGCCGATCTTGATCGTGCCGCCGGAGTCGCCGGTTCCGGTCGACCCGCCACCACACCCGGCCAGAGCGAGCGAGACGGAACACACCAGCGCCAGTAACGGAAGAGTCCGCCTACCCATGTCGCTCCCTCGAAAGGTGCAGGGCTGCGTTCCGCTAATCGGAACAGCTGCTTTGGTTAACGCAGACCGTTCCACCCTCCGGTGGAGCCGTCAAGTGTTCTGTCCCTCCGAGACGCAGCATTTACACCGCGTTGACGACTCGTGCCCTACTGTTCCTGCTAGAGGAACGATGCGAAGACGGTACGGTCTACGGGCCGGTTTCGACAGGAGGGAGCCGTATGGTCAGCGACGGCACGGAGGGCGCCGGTCGGGTCGCCGACGTCCTGCTCCGCTTCGTCGACGGGCCGCAGTCGTGGGGCGTCTCGGCGATGGCGCGCGAGCTGGACCTGAGCAAGGCCGTCGTGCACCGGATCATGCGCTCGCTCGTCGACCGTGGCCTGCTCACGCTCGACTCGACGTCGCGGACCTACTCACTGGGGCCCGCGGCCGCGGCGATCGGCGCGCGGGCGCTGCGTGACTCGAAGCTGCGCCGGGTGTCCCTGCCGTTGCTGCGCGAACTCCAGGTCACGACCGGCGAGACCACGACGCTGTCCGCGCGGGTACCCGGCGGGAGGGTGTACCTCGACCAGGTCGTGAGCACCCACGAGATCAACATGACGGTGGAGCTCGGGCGCCGGTTCCCGCTGCACGCGGGTGGATCGGGGCGGGCGATCCTCGCGTTCTTCCCGGCCGGGGAGCGGGAGGACGTGCTCCACGGGGAGCTGCGCACGCTCACGTCGGCGACGCAGGTCGACCCCGAGCAGCTGCGGACGCTGCTCACCGAGACACGCAAGAACGGGGTCGCCGAGTCGGGCGGCGAGCGGCAGCCCGGCGCCGGGTCGGTGGCGGCTCCGGTCTTCGATCTGGACGGGCAGGTGATCGGGTCGATCTCGGTGTGCGGCCCGATCAACCGCCTGACCGCGGAGGCGCGGCGCACCTACGTTCCGCACGTGGTCCAGACGGCCGACCGCATCTCCCGCGCGCTGGGCTGGCCCGGCGGCCTCCCCGCCGAGTAGGCCCCGGCTTTCCGGCCTATGCCGGCTTTCCGGGTCGACGACCGGTTCCGCGCCTACGACGGGTTTCCAGGTCTACGACGGCGCGGGTAGCCCCGAGACGCCGGCGAGCAGCGGGCGGGCCAGCAGAGCGGCCCCGTGGCACCCGGCCTCGTCCCCGAGGGTGGCCGGCACGATCTCCGGGGCCGGGAGGAACGAGCCGCGAGCCGAGACCGCCGCACGCAGCGGCCCGAAGAGCGTCTCGCCGGCCCGCGCGAGCCCGCCGCCCACCACGATCACCCGGGGATCCAACAGCGCCGCCGCGCTCACCAACCCGTCCGCGAGCGCCTCGACGGCCTCTCCCCACACCCCGGCCGCCACCGGGTCGCCCGCCGCCGCGAGCCGCGCCACCTCAGCCGCGCTCGCACCCGCCGCGGAGATCGCGGCCGGAACGGAGCCCCCGGACTGAACGGAGTCCCCGGACTGAACGGAGCCCCCGGACTGAACGGAGCCCCCGGACTGAACGGAGTCGCCGGCCTCCCGGTACCGGGCCTCGATCGCCGAGGCGCTGGCCTCGGCCTCCAGGCACCCGCGGCGCCCGCAGCCGCATTTCCGGCCCCCCGGCCGCACGACGACGTGCCCGAGCTCCCCCGCGGCCCCGCTGGCCCCGGTCACCACCGCACCCGCGACCACGTGCGCCGACGCGATCCCCGTGCCGATCGGGACGAACAGCACGTCGTCGCTCCCACTCGCCGCGGCCTCGGCCAGACCACCCGCGCGGACGTCGTTCGACAGCACGGTCGGCAGCCCCACCCGCGCCTCGACGAGGTCGCGCAGCGGTACGTCCCGCCAGCCGACGTTCACCGACCACACGGCCACCCCGGCCGCCGCGTCCACCAGACCCGGCACCGCCAGCCCGATTGCCCGCGGGGGCCAGCCGGAGGCCACCGCCCGCTCGCGCATCGAGGTCAGCACCTCGAGCACGGTCGAGACGACGGCGTCGGCGCCCCGCTCCCGCCCGGTCGGATGGCGCGCGGCCCAGAGCGGGGCGCCGGTGGCGTCGAACACCGCGCATTTGAGGGTGGTGCCGCCCAGGTCGACGGCGAGGACGGTCTCCACTACAGCGTGACGACCGTGCCCGCGGCGCGGGCGCGTTCGGCCGCCCACACCACCCGGTGCCCGGCCAGGCTGGTCGTCGCGTCGGAGTTGAGCAACGTGGGGTCACCGGTCGCGACCGCCTCGACGAACGTGTCGACGAGCGCGTGGTCGCCGTCGGTGTGGTCGGCGTCCACCGACGAGCCGCCGGTCTCCACCACCGTCTCCGAGCCGTCCCGGAAGTCCACCACCCGCAACCGCACGCCGTCCCCTTCGACGTACCCGTGCGTCCCGAACAGCCGGGTCTTGCGCAGCTCGAACGGCGAGAACGCGGTCATCGTGAACGACCCGGTCGCACCGCCCTCGAACTCCAGCGAGACGACCTGGTGGTCGACGACGTCGTTGTCGCTGTCGTAGACGCACCGCCCGTACGGCCCTTCGCGCAGCGCACGCGTGACCCCGTCGACCGTGTGGTCGGAGGTCACCGCCGAGAGCGGCCAGAACTCCTTGTCCGGGTCACCGAGGCAGTCGAAGTACAGCCGCTTGGCCGAGTACGGGCAGGTCGGCTCGATCGGGCAGTCCAGGCACCGGGCCGCGGCCCCCTCCGGCCGCGCCGAGGGGCGGAAGTGCGACAGGCGGCCGAACGAGCTCACCCGCTCCACCGGCCGGCCGACCACGTACAACATCCAGTCCAGGTCGTGGCACGCCTTGGCCAGCAGCATCGGCGTCGACGTGCGGCTGTTGCTCCACTCGCCGCGGACGAACGAGTGCGCCTGGTGCCACCACCCGACCGGCTCGAGGTGCTCGATGCTCATGATCTCGCCGATCCGCCCGGAGCCGACGACGTCCATCAGCCCGCGTGTGTAGGCCGTGTAGCGCAGCACGTGGCAGAGCGCGAAGATCACCTTGTTGCGTTCGACCGCGTCGACGATGCGCTCGGCCTCGTCCTCGGTGGGGGCCATCGGTTTCTCGGCGAGCAGGTGGTAGCCGAGGTCGGCCAGCGCGATCGCCGGCCCGGTGTGCTGCTGGTCGGGGGTGGCGATGATCGCGCCGTCGGCGATGCGGCCGGCGGCGGCCAGCCCGGTCCAGTCCTCGAAGACCTGCGCCACCCCGAACTCGGCCGCGAACCGCTCCCGGCGACCCGGGTCCGGCTCCGCGACCGCGACGATCCGCGCGCCGCCGCTGCTCACCGCGCGTCTGGCGTAGCCCTGCCCACGGAGACCCGCACCGACGACAACTAAACTGACTTGGTTCACGGGAGCCTACTTTCTATCCTCTCCAGGATTAGTAACCCCCGGTGCGGCTTCAGGTCAAGGGAGTGTGGATGGCCGAGGAGATCGCGGGCGGCGACTTGTCGCGCCTGCGGCAGCTCAACTCGCTGACCATGGTGCGGGTGCTGCGCGCCGGGGAACCGGCGACGCTCACCGAGCTGGCGGCGCGCGCCGGCCTCTCCCGCGCCTCGACCGAGGACGTGGTGGGCGCGCTGGTGGCGCAGGGCTGGGTGGCCGAGGTGCCCCCGGTCGCCGGCGCGATGGGTCGCCCGGCCCGGCGCTACCGGTTCCGCGGCGACGCCGGTCACGTGCTCGGCGTCGACATCGGTGGGCACCGGGTGCGTGCGCTCGTCACCGACCTGGACGGCACGGTGCTCGGGCGGGCCCAGACCGCGGTGGCGGAGACCGCGGGGCGGGCGACCCGGCTCGCGGCGGCCGACAGCGTGGTCAGCGAGGGCCTGCGCGCCGCCGGCCTGCCCGCCGGTGAGCTGTGGGCGGTCGGCGTGGCCAGCAGCGGGCTGGTCGACCCCGGTGGCCGCGTCGTGCTGTCGGTCGCGATCCCGGAGTGGACCGGCCTCGACCTCGCACAGCATTTCGGCACCACGTTCCGCGGCCCGGTCGTGGTCGACAACGACAGCCGGCTGGCCGCGCTGGCCGAGCAGTGGCGCGGTGTCGCCCGGTACGCGAAGGACTTCGTCCACCTGCTCGCCGGCCTGCGTACCGGCGTCGGCCTGGTCATCGACGGCAAGCTGCACCGCGGCTTCGGCGGGGCGGCCGGCGAGATCGGCGCGCTGCCGAACGTCGGCTGGATCCGGGCCCAGGAGCACCTGCAGGCGTGGGACGGCGAGGCCGCCGACCTGTTCGCGGCCGCTCGCGCCGGCGACCGGTCGGCGCTCGGCGCGGTACGTCGCTACGTGCGTGACCTCTCGGTCGGCACGGCCGCGCTGGTGCTCGCCCTCGATCCGCAGATGGTCGTGCTCGGCGGAGGTTTTTCACGCTCCGCCGACGTCCTGCTCGAGCCGCTGCGCAAAGAGCTCGATAAGCACTGCATTCGGACGCCGGAGGTGCTGGCCTCCACGCTCGGCGAGGAGAGCGTCGCGCTGGGTGCCGTGAAACTCGCGCTCGACCACGTGCAGCCCCAGCTGGTCCCTTGACATCTTTTTACTGGAGTCCATTAATAGTGGAAATCCTGCGGCGCTCGATCGGCGTCGCGGCCGGGCTCACCCCTAGGACTCCCCCATGTCATGGTTCCGACGCACCGGCGCTCTGGTCGGCTTAGTCGCAGTGATGGCCACTGCCGCCTGCGGTGGCGACTCCGACACCAACGACGACCCGAACGCGAAGGCGACCATCTCGTACGCGGTCTGGGACAAGAACCAGGTGCCGGCGATGCAGAAGCTCGCCGCGGACTTCACCAAGACCCACCCGAACATCACGGTGAACGTCCAGCTCTCCCCCTGGGAGACGTACTGGACGAAGATGAAGGCGGCGGCCACCGGCGGCGCCGCGCCCGACGTCTTCTGGATGAACGGCCCGAACTTCCAGCTCTACGCCACGAACGACGTCCTGCTGCCGCTCGACGGCGTCGACACCGGCAACTACCCGAAGTCGCTCGTCGACCTCTACACGGTCGAGGGCAAGACCTACGGGGTGCCGAAGGACTTCGACACCGTCGGGCTCTGGTACAACAAGGAGCTCTTCGACGCGGCCAAGGTCAAGTACCCGGACGACACGTGGACGTGGGACACCTTCAAGGCCGCCGCGGCGAAGCTGACGAACAAGGCCAAGGGCCAGTACGCGATCGGCTCGACGCTCACCTCGGCGCAGGAGTACCAGTACAACACCATCTACCAGGCCGGTGGCACGGTGCTCTCCGACGACGCCACGAAGTCCGGCTACGCCGACCCGGCGACGATCGAGGGCCTGAAGTTCTGGACCGACCTGATCAAGGCCGGCCAGTCCCCGAGCCTCAAGACGCTCACCGACACCCAGGCGATCAACCTGTTCGAGTCGGGCAAGATCGCGATGTACTACGGCGGCTCCTGGAACGCCGCGGAGTTCTCGACGAACGAGTACACGAAGACCCGCGCCGACGTCGCGGTGCTGCCGCAGGGCAAGAAGCGCGCGACGATCATCCACGGCCTCGCGAACGTCGTCGCGGCGAAGACGAAGTCGCCCGCCGCGGCGAAGGAGTTCGTGAAGTTCCTCGGCTCCAAGGAAGCCGCTGAGCTGCTCGCGCAGAACGGCGTCATCCCGGCGTTCAACGGCACCCAGGACGCATGGGTGAAGTCGCACCCCGAGTTCAACCTGCAGGCGTTCCTCGACGAGGTCGAGTACTCGGTGCCCTACCCGGTCTCGCGCAACACCGCCGCCTGGCAGGAGCTGGAGACGAAGTACCTCACGCCGGCCTGGAACGGCACGACCGACGTGGCGGCCGCCTCGAAGGAGCTCGCCACCGCGATGGACGACGCTCTGGCCGAGGAAAAGTAGCGTGGCTCTCCTGGACACCGGTGGCGGGCGGGGGAAAGTGCCTGCCACCGGCGCCGAGCCACCCGCGGCGGCGGTAGGGGCCGCCGCGGGTGGCCGCCGGCGGCGGCGCACGGACTGGCGCGAGGCGCTCTGGGGGTACGCGCTGATCGCCCCGACCGGAATCGGCCTCGCGGTGTTCTACCTCTGGCCGGTGCTGCAGACCGCCTACCTCTCGTTCACCGAGGCCGGCCCGTTCGGCGGCCCGTCCGAGTGGGTCGGCCTGGAGAACTACCAGGAGCTGATCAGCGACCCGGAGGTCGGCCGGTCGCTCGTCAACACCCTCGCGTACACCGCGCTGGGGCTGATCGGCATCCCGATCGCGGTCGTGATCGCCGCGCTGCTCTCACGCCCCGGATTGCGCGGCGTCGCCGTCTACCGCACGTTCTTCTTCCTGCCGGTCGTGACGACGCCGGTCGCGGTCGCGATGATCTGGCGCTGGATCTACAGCGGTGACTTCGGGATCCTGAACTACCTGCTGTCGCTGGTCGGCATCGAAGGTCCGCACTGGATCGCCGATTCGCGGACCGCGCTGATCGCGATGGTGATCGTCGGGATCTGGATGGGGCTGGGCTACAACCTGGTCATCTTCATCGCGGCGGTGAAGGGTATCCCCCGGCACTACTACGAGGCCGCGGAGATCGACGGCGCCGGCCCGGTCCAGCAGTTCTTCCGCATCACGGTGCCGCTGCTCTCGCCGACGATCTTCTTCGTCTCGGTCGTGTCGGTGATCGGATCGCTGCAGCTGTTCGACCTGGTCTACGTGCTCGCCGGGGGCTCGAACCAGGCGTCGCGCGCGAACCCGGCGTTCGAGAGCATGGAGACGATCGTCTACCTCTTCTACGCCGAGGCGTTCCAGAACAACGACAAGGGCTACGGCGCCGCGATCGCGATGATCCTGCTCGCGCTCATCGTCGCCCTGACCGCGGTGCAGTTCCGCCTCCAGAAGCGGTGGGTGACCTATGACTAGGAAGTTCGGCCTCACGCACCTGCTGCTGACGATCGGCGCGCTGGCCATGGTGGCCCCGTTCATCTGGCAGTTCCTGACATCGCTCAAGACGTTGGAGCACGCCACGTCGGTGCCGCCGACGCTCGTGCCCGACGGGCAGTGGAGCAACTACACGAAGGTGTTCGATCTGGTGCCGTTCGGGTCCCAGTTCCTCAACACCGTGGTGATGGTCGCGGCGCGGGCACTCGGGCAGGTGCTGATGTGCTCGCTCGCGGCGTACGCGTTCGCGCGGCTGCGGTTCCCCGGGCGCACCGTGCTGTTCGGGCTGTTCCTCTCGGTGCTGATGGTGCCGCCGCAGCTGTTCATCATTCCGCAGTACGAGATCATCGCCGACCTGGGCTGGCTCAACAGCCTGCCGGCGCTGATCGTGCCCGGCCTGTTCAGCGCGTTCGGCACGTTCCTGCTGCGTCAGTTCTTCCTCGGCCTGCCGGCCGAACTGGACGAGGCCGCGCGCCTCGACGGGGCGAACCCGCTGCGGATCTGGTGGTCGGTGATGGTGCCGCTGGCCCGCCCGGGAATGATCGCGCTCGGCATCCTGACGACGATCTGGTCCTGGAACGACTTCTTCTGGCCGCTGGTGGTCAACAACGACCCCGAGAAGATGACGCTCTCCGCCGGCCTGGCGTCGATGCAGGGCCAGTTCCTCACCGACTACCCGCTGCTGATGGCCGGGTCGCTGCTGGCGTCCCTGCCGGTGATCGCGGTGTTCGTCGTCATGCAGCGCCAGTTCGTGGAGGGCATCGCGCTGACCGGCACCAAGGGCTGAGGTTGCTGCGGGCGGAGGATTCGAACCTCCACCGACCGGTCCAGAGCCGGTCGTGCTGCCTGGTTACACCAGCCCGCATGGTTCGGGCCGGCCGGCGGGGGTAGCGGTCCCGCCGGCCGGTACCAGCGCGGGCGGCGCGGCCGGGGCGCAACGAACCCGGCGGCGCTCTCCGGGTGATGAGCCCGGGGCCTCGCGCTGGTGGGGACCGCCGCTCGCGCGATCCGCGCGGCCCGCGACGGCCTCTCGATGAAGGAGGCGCTGACGCGGCTGCCCGCGCGTTACTCCCGCCGTTGTCCCTGCTGCTGCGTGCTCACGTGAATCAGGGTACGAACGCCGCGGCGCCCCGGAAAGTGAATTTCCGGGGCGCCGCCGAGGGGGGCGATCAGGCGACGGGACGCGGGATGACCGCGGTCTTCACCGAGAACTGGCCGACGTCGGGGATCGCGGCGAGGTCGTCCTCGCGCTTCTGGTCGCGGGCCACGACCGGCTTGCCGAAGTTCGGCACGCGCGGCCGGTCCCGGTCCCGCTCGTCCCAGAGCCGCAGCAGGTGCCGGCGCCGCTGCCACTCCGGGTGGTCGGTGAACTCGGTGCGCGAGTGCAGCGCCGCGAAGTTCGACACCCATTGGATGTCGCCGGGCTGGAAGTCCATGTCCAGCGCCATCCCGGGCTCGTAGGTGATCGCGTCGAACATCGCGATGACCTCGAGCTGCTCGGGCGTCAGCTTCGGCACTTCGGGGTAGTTCTGCGCGGTGAGGATGTACGTCGATCCGGCGTAGATGCTGCACACGCCGTCCACGATGCTGACGATCGGCGACACGTAGGTGTTCGACGGCGCGTTGGAGTCCTGCCGCCGCCAGTCGAAGTGCACCGGCTCGAGCAGCAGCGGCGCGAGGTCGGGGCGCCGCGCCACGATCTCGTTGTAGATCTGCGCGCCCGACACCAGGCTCGACGCCCCGCCCTGCTTGGCCGGGCGCAGGCAGAACAGCGCGACCGCGTCGGAGCTGTCCGAGTGGAACACCAGCTTGTCGCGCACCCGGGAGGACCGGGCCGTCGGGTCGTCCATCGTCTTGTCCGAGGTCGCGACCACGTGGTCGATCAGGTCGCCCATGCCGTTCTGCTGCATCGGCGAGCCGAGGTGCAGCCCGGTCAGGTAGAAGATGGCGCCGGAGAGCGCGTCGGAGTAGAGCTCGGTCTGCAGGCCGCGGATGAGCACGAACCCGCGCCCGCGCGACATGTCGTGACCCCACTGCTCGATCGCCGGCGCGCAGACCGGCAGCGGGTAGTCCTCACGGGTCACGGTGCGCAGGTCGGGGTCGTCGAGGACGAACTTCCGCCCGACCGCCTCGAGTTCGGCGATCTGCTCCTCGGTGAGGTGATAGATCCAGCTGCGGTCGTGTTGTAACTGGTCACCGCGCCACGCGGATGGTCCGGTAACCGGGGAGAGCGTCGTCGAGGCCATGTCGTTTCCCTTCCGCCGACCGGACGTCAGGGTATGAGTGGGATGGACGGCGCGTAAATGTGCGGCGGGAACAAAATGCCGCGTCAGACGCTCATCCGGCCGCTGCCGTGGCAGAACGAGCACATCCGCGTGCGTAAGCGACGCGCGGCGACGAACGTCGTCGAGCCGCGGCCGCGGCAGTGCTCGCAGCGGTCGGGATGGCGCAGGTGCCAGCTCCGGACCCCGAACGGAGCGACGAGCGTGAGGCCGAACACGATCGCGACGTAGACCGGTAACGGCATCCCCGTCACCGTAAGTACGCGGTCGGCCGCCACAGCCGCCACGACGAGCACACTCATCCCCAGAAGTATTCGCACGCCGTCCCCCAGCGGACCGTGACTACGGCATCCCCACGCTGAGTAAGAACGACCTAATGGTGACAAGTCAATACATCGGGGTTTGAGTCGGCGGCACGGGATGCGCCGCCGACTCGGCCTCAGCGCGCGTGGCCGGGATAGGTCCCGAACGACCAGAGGTTGCCCTCGGGGTCACGGACGGCGAAGTCGCGGGACCCGTAGTCGGTGTCGAACGGCTTCCGGAGAATTTCCGCGCCGGCCGCCGCCGCGCGTTCGTGCAGCGCGTCGGGCGTGCTCGTCACGATGTACGCGCCGAACGTTCCCGGCGGGAGCTTCCACGGGTTGTCCGGGTCGTCGCGCTCCTGGCCGAGCATGATCCCGCCGCCGCCGGGCCAGGCCAGTTCGGCGTGCTGAATGACGCCGTCGTCCCCGGAGTGCGCCACCACCTCCTCGAACCCGAACGCAGTGACCAGGAAGTCGATGAGCGCCCGGGCGTCGCGAGCGCGGAGGGTGGGCCACACGGTCTGTGTCATGACCTCAGCTTTCCCCCGCGTCGTCGTCGTGGGCTTGGACGAATCGGCGCTCCTCGGCCAGCCACTGGCTGGGCGGTGCGCCGGCGAGGTCGCGGAAGTCGCGCGCCAGGTGCGCCTGGTCGTAGTAGCCGCAGGCGACGGCCACGTCGGCGAGGCCGCGGTCGGTGGTCAGCAGGAGCCGCCGCGCCCGGTCGAAGCGGGCGATCTTCGCCGCGGTCTTCGGGGAGACGCCGAGCTCGGTGCCGAAGCGGTCGGAGAGGCGACGCACGCTCCAGCCGACGGCGTCCGCGGCCGCGGCGACCGTGTGCCCGCCCCCGGTCAGGAGACGCCAGGCCGCGGTGATCTCGGGGAGCGGCGCGTTCGCGGGCCGGCAGATCTTCAGGAAGACGGCGTCCACCGCGGCGAACCGGGCCGGCCAGCTCGACGCCGCGCGGAGGCGTTCGTGCAGCTCGGCGGCGAACGGGCCGAGCACGTCCTCGCCGCGGACGTCGAGGTGGCCGAGTTCGCCGGCCGGGAGCCCGAGCAGCGCCCGCGCGCCCAGCGGACGGAGCGCGAGCTGCACCCCCGACTGCCGTCCGTCGTGGGTGATCAGCGCCGGAACCGTGTGCAGCCCGCCGACGAGCGTCGTGTACTGCTCGGCCGGCTGGGCCGGGTCGGGGTGCGCCGCCACGACGAGAGGGTCGTCGATCGTGACGATGAGCGTGAGGTACGGCGACGGCAGGCCCCGGTGCCGCCCCGGCGCGATGCCGGCCTGCCGGTAACCGGAGTACCAGGCGACGTACGGCCGCAGCGCCGGGGCGGGCCGACCACGGACCGCCTCGTCGATCATGCTGACTACGCTAAGCCCGTGCGCGTGAGCCGGCTAACCGTCGTCCCGGTCAAGGGCCTGCGTGCCGAGCACCCGGCCTCGGTCGTGGTGACGCCCACCGGCATCGTCGGCGACCGGCAGTTCTTCCTGGTCGACGCGGACGGCAAGCTGTTCTCCGCTTCGCGCACCGGGGCCTTCCTCGGGGCGCGGGCGTCCTGGTCGCCGGGCTTCCTGGACGTGTCGGGGGTCCGGGCGCCGATCGAGCTCGGGCCGGCCGTGGAGGCCGACTTCTACGGTCTCAAGCACGTCGCGGCGCACGAGGTGCTCGGGCCGTGGTCGGCGTACTTCACCGAGCGGGCCGGTCAGCCCGTGCGGCTGGTGCACGCCGACGAGCCGAACGGCGGCTGCGACGTGCACGCGCTGACGCTGCTCGGCGAGGCGTCGGTGGGTGAGCTGGCGTCCCGGGCCGGGGTGGCGCCGGTGGACTCGCGCCGCTTCCGGATGTCGGTGGAGTTCGCCGGCGGTGCGCCGCACGCCGAGGACGGCTGGGCCGGTGCGGAGTTCCGCGCCGGGTCGGTGGTGCTGCGTGTCGGCGGCCCAGTGCCGCGGTGCGCGGCGACCACCCGTGACCCCGACGGCGGCGCGACCGACCTGAAGACGTTGCACCTGATCAAGGGGTATCGCGGGGTGACGGTGGGCGAGCTCGGGCGCGGCATCCACTTCGGTGTCTACGCCGACGTGGTGGAGCCGGGCGAGATCCGCGTCGGGGACGAGCTGGCCCCGGCCTAGGGGCGGTACTCGGCGGCCAGCCGCTTCGGGGCCCGGAGGAGCCACGCTTCGGTGATCAGCTCGGTCAACTCGTCGAGCGGGATGCGGTCGAGGCGCACGAGCACGGCCGCGTAGCCGTCGAAGTGCGGGATCGTGAAGCAGACGTCCGGGTCGTCGGCGATCAGTGCCGCCTTGACGCCCTCGTCGGCGACGCGCACGCCGAGGATCGGCTCGGGGTCGCCCTTGCGCACCGGGCGATCCCAGACGAACGTCTTGCCGCGCACCTTCCAGGCCGGCGCGCCGTACGAGGTCCCCTCGCTGCTCTCCGGCAGCGCGAGCGCGATCCGCCGCACGTCGTCCCAGGTGGCCACGGTCAGGCCCCCCGGAGGTAGGCGAGCGCGGCCTGCGCGAACGGCAGCCAGTGGTCGGTGTGTTCGGCCGGGACCCGTACCCAGTCCTTCATCGGGCGGCCCCGGCCGGACGGGTCGAACAGCTCGGCCCCGTCGAGCGCGAGCGCGTCCGCGTGCGCCGGGGTCCCGCGCCCCAGCCGGAACACCGCGTCCTCGGTGTGCACCACCGCGAAGACCTTCGTCTCCCGCTTGAGCGCCCGGCTGCCGAACATCGTCGCGGTGTGCACCCCCTCGGGGGTCAGCTCGTCGAGGATGTCGTCGAAGCACTCGTCCGGCGTCATGGGGCCACCCTAAGACGCCGGTGGGCGACGTCCAGCGCATCCGCCGCCGGCACCTCGACGTCGGGGACGACCCCGACGCCTTCCCAGTTCGTGCCGGTCACCGGATTGACCGCCGCGGAGACCGAGATCGTGGCCTCCAGGTGCGGGTGCACCCGGAACGCCCGCCGGTTGTGGGCTCCGCCGGGCGTCCGCTCCCCGATCACCTCGGCGCGGCCCAGCTGCTGCAGGTCGTAGGCGAGCTCCTCGGCCGACGAGAACGTGTCCGCACCGGTCAGCACGGCCACCGGCCGCTCCGGCCCGAACCGCCGCCCGGGCAGCGCCGGGCTGGTCCAGAACTGGGTGAGGTCCCCGTGCCGGTCACGCAGGCTGTTGACGTGCACGCGCTCGTCGCCGACCAGGTAGCCGCAGACCAGCGTGACCGTCCGCGGGTCACCGCCCAGGCAGCGGCGCAGGTCGAGGATCAGCGCGGACGAGCGCCGAGCCCAGGTCATCGCGGCCCCCACGCTCTCCCCGGCCGCCGCGGGCGGGAACAGGATCGGCGCCAGCGCCACCACGGCGACGTTCCCCTCGAGCAGTTCGGCCCGGGTCACGCCCCCGGCCCACCGCGCCGCGAGCGCACCGCGGCGCACCGCGTCCGCCGCGTCGTCGCCGTGGTCGGCGGGCAGTTCGTCGGCGTGGAACACCAGCCGGGTGTGGCGGTCACCGTTCACCGACTGCAGGTCCGTGGTCACCCGGGTGGCCAGCGCCTCGGGTTCCAGGCCCGCGTAGGCACCCTCGTCGAGACGGCGGCGCAGCACCGCGCTGATCCGTGGCCCGACCGCGGGGAACACGTAGTGCTCGTCGACGAGGGCGGCCACCTGCTCGACGATCGTCACTCGGTCTCGCCCCACCCGGTCAGCGTCCGGTCGCGGTAGCGCGCAAGGACCGCCGGAACTCCTCCCCGGCTCGCGTTCAGCTCCCCGGCGTCGACGCGCCAGAGCGTGAAGTCGCCGCCGCGACCCGGCACCGTGAGATCGACCGACTCGATCCCGAGCGCCCACGACGGATCCGGTGCCCACCAGGCCTGGCACTCCGTGCACCAACCGGCGTCCCGTTCGCTGACCGGGTTGATCGACTCCTCGAGCCGCGGGTGCCCCGGATCCGGGCACCAGCCGTCGAACAACCGGTCCGTAGGAAGCGTCACCGGCCCATCGTATTCGGCTGGACTTCTGTACCTACTAGTATGTACGGTGCTCGCATGGACGCCGCGGAACGACTCGTCGCCAGCACACAGGAGCTGCTCTGGGAGCGGGGTTACGTCGGCACCAGTCCGAAAGCGATCCAGCAGCGGGCCGGCGCCGGGCAGGGCAGCATGTACCACCACTTCACCGGCAAGCCCGACCTCGCGCGGGCCGCGATCGACCGCAGCGCCACCGAACTGCGCGGGCTGGCCGAGGAGACGTTCGCCGGCCCCGGGTCGGCCTACGACCGCATCGCGGCCTACCTGCGGCGCGACCGGGACGTGCTCCGCGGGTGCCGGGTCGGGCGCCTCACCCAGGATCCGGACGTCGTCGCGAACCCGCAGCTGCGCGAGCCGCTGGAGGAGACGCTCGGCTGGTTGCGTCACCGGATCAGCGGCTTGATCCGCGAGGGCATCGCGTCCGGCGAGATCTCGTCCGAACTGGACCCCGACGACGTCGCGGCCGCCCTGGTGGCCGTGGTGCAGGGCGGTTACGTCCTGGCCCGGTCCGCGGACGACCCGGAGCTGTTCACCCGGGCCGCCGAGGGCGCGCTGGCCCTGCTCGGAGGGCGGCGCTGATGCACGCGATGCAGTACGAGATCCCGCTGCCCACCGACTACGACATGGGCATCATCCGCCGCCGGGTGGCCACCCGCGGCGCGGCGCTCGACCACTTCCCCGGCCTGGGCCTCAAGGCCTACCTGATCCGCGAGCACGCCTACGCGCCGTTCTACCTCTGGAACGACATGTCCGGGATGAACACGTTCCTCTGGGGCGGCGGCTTCGCGAACATCATCCGCGATTTCGGGCGGCCACCGGTACGGCAGTGGACCGGCCTCGCGTTCGCGCGTGGCCCCGCGTCCGAGGCGCGGACCGCGACCCGCCTGGACGTCCACCTTCCGGACGGCGACCCCTCGGACGTCATCCGGCGCGCGATCGACGAGCTGGTGCCCGGGCCGGACGTCCACTCGGCGGCCCTGGTCATCGACACGCACCACTGGGTGCTGACGCGCTTCACGCTCGGCGGAACCCACCCCGGCACGCGGTACGAGGTGCTCCACCTGAGCACACCCGGCCTCGACGAGATCCACTAGCTCCCTGGTGACGGTGTCCCGGGCGACCGGCGTCCACGTGGTCGCGGCGACCGGGCCGCAGCGGGGCGTTCCGCGCCTTCGACGGCCCATCACCGTCACCGACCCGGGCCTTCGCCACGGCGTGGCGCCCTGACGACACGCCGCTACCCCGGGTGGTGGGCGCCCGGTTTGATCCAGCCGAACGTGCGCTCGACGGCGCGCTGCCAGTTGTCGTACTCCTCGGCGCGGCGGTCGGCCGCCATCGCCGGCCGCCACTCCGCCGCGCGGTGCCAGTTCTGGCGCAGCGTCGCGAGGTCGGCCCAGTACCCGACGGCCAGCCCGGCCGCGTACGCCGCCCCCAGCGACACCGTCTCGGCCACCATCGGCCGCACCACCGGCACGTCGAGCACGTCGGCGAGGAACTGCATCAGCAGGTTGTCCGAGGTCATCCCCCCGTCCACGCGCAGCGTCCGCAGATCGAGGCCGGAGTCGGCGTTCATCGCGTCGACGACCTCGCGGGTCTGCCAGCCGGTGGCCTCCAGCACCGCCCGCGCCAGGTGCCCCTTGGTGATGTACGAGGTCAGCCCGACGATCACGCCGCGCGCCTCGCTCCGCCAGTACGGCGCGAACAGGCCCGAGAACGCCGGCACGATGTAACACCCGCCGTTGTCCTCGACGGTGCGCGCCAGCGTCTCGATCTCCGGCGCGGTGCTGATCAGCCCGAGCGAGTCGCGGAACCATTGCACCAGCGACCCGGTGATCGCGATCGACCCCTCGAGCGCGTACGTCGCCGGCGCGCCACCGATCTGGTAGCCGACCGTCGAGAGCAGCCCGTGCGTGGACTGCACGACCTCGGAACCGGTATTGAGCAGCAGGAACGACCCGGTGCCGTAGGTGCACTTCGCGTCGCCGGGCGCGAAGCACACCTGTCCGAACAGCGCGGCCTGCTGATCACCGAGCGCCGCGGTGATCGACACCCCGGGCAGCACCGACGTGCACACCCCGTACACCTCGGCCGACGACCGGATCTCCGGCAGCATCGCGGCCGGGATGCCGAAGAAATCGAGCTGCTCGGGGCTCCACCGCAGCGTCCGCAGATCCATCAGCATCGTGCGGCTGGCGTTCGTGACGTCGGTGACGTGCACCCCGCCGGTGAGGTTCCAGATCAGCCAGGTCTCCATCGTGCCGAACAGGACCTCGCCGCGCTCGGCCCGCTCGCGCAGCCCCGGCACGTGATCGAGCTGCCAGCGCAGCTTCGGGGCCGAGAAGTACGTGGCGAGCGGTAACCCGCAGCGCGCCTCGACGTCCTTCGCGTCGGCGTGCGACGACAGGTCGTCCACCAGCGCGTCGGCCCGGGTGTCCTGCCAGACCAGCGCCTGCCCGATGGGCCGTCCCGAGGAACGCTCCCACAGCACGTACGTCTCCCGCTGGTTGGCGATGCCGATGCCGACGACCTGCGAGGCCTCGATACCGGCTTCGGCCACCGCACGGGGAACGATCCGCTGCACGTTGCGCCAGATCTCCGCGGCGTCGTGCTCGACCCAGCCCGGCTTGGGGTAGAGCTGGCGGTGCTCGCGCTGGGACACCGACACCAGCCGGCCGGCCTGGTCGAACACGATGCACCGGGTGGAGGTCGTTCCCTGGTCGATCGCGATCACATACCGCGAAACCATGTCGGCCTCCTCCCGGTCGCCGCAGTGACGATCCTATTACCCAGTGATCAGAGGAACCACATCTTCGGCACCCAGTCGCTTCGCATCGGCCGTCTCGTCGTCCGGTTGGTCCTGGGACGCGCGTTCAGCCTCGACTCGTCGTAAATAATGCTCTACTTCGCGATCGACCTGTTCGTCGCTCCACCCGAGCACCGCCGCCATCAGCTCGGCGGCCGGCCGGGCCGCGGCCACACCGCGGTCGGGCACCTCGATCGAGATGCGGGTACGTCGGGTCAACGCGTCCTCCAGGTGCCGCGCGCCCTCGTGCGACGCCGCGTACGCGATCTCGACCCGGAGGTAGTCCTCCGCGCCGTCGAGGGGCGCACGCAGATCGGGGTCGGCCGCCATCAGGGTCAGCAGCTCGTCGAGCAGTGACCCGTACCGGCTCAGCAGGTGCTCGATGCGGGCCACGTGGAGCCCGGACCGGGCCGCGAGCGTCGCCCGCTGATTACGCAGCGCGCGGAACCCCTCGGCCCCGAGCAGCGGCACGGTGTCGGTGCACGACTTCGGCGCGCCCCGGTCCAACGCGTGCACGGCCGCGTCGACGGCGTCCCGGGCCATCACCCGGTACGTCGTGTACTTGCCGCCGGCCACCACGACCAGCCCCGGCTGCGGCGAGGCCACCGTGTGTTCGCGTGAGAGCTGCGACGTCGACTCGGACTCCCCGGCCAGCAGCGGACGCAGACCCGCGTAGACGCCGACCACGTCCGGCTTGGTCAGCGGCGTGACGAGCACTTTGTTGACCTCGTCGAGCAGGTACTCGATGTCCCGGCTCGACGCCGCCGGATGGGCTTTGTCCAGCGCCCAGTCGGTGTCGGTGGTGCCGATGATCCAGTGCCGCCCCCACGGGATGACGAACAGCACCGACGACGCCGTCCGCAGGATCAGCCCGGTGGAGGACTGGATGCGATCGCGCGGCACGAGCAGGTGGATGCCCTTGGACGCGCGGACGTGGAACTGGCCCCGCTCCCCCACCATCGCCTGGGTGTCGTCGGTCCAGACGCCGGTCGCGTTGATGACCTGCTTGGCGCGGATCGTGAACTCCCGGTCGTGTTCGAGGTCACGCACGGTCACACCGGTGACCCGCTCGGCCTCGCGCAGGAACCCGACCACCCGGGCCCGCGAGAGCACCTGCGCCCCGTACGCCGCGGCGGTACGGGCCAGGAACATCGTGTGGCGCGCGTCGTCGACCTGGGCGTCGTAGTACTGCAACGCCCCCACCAGCGCGTCCTTGCGCAGCGACGGCGCGACACGCAGCGCGCCGCGGCGCGTGAGGTGCCGGTGGTGCGGCAGGCCCCGCCCGGCGCTGGACAGGCTGAGCGCGTCGTAGAGAGCCACGCCGCTGCCGGCGTAGAGCCGCTCCCACCCCCGGTGTTTGAGCGGGTAGAGGAAGCGCACCGGACGCACCAGGTGCGGGGCCAGGCGCTGCACCATCAGCCCTCGCTCGTGTAACGCCTCCCGCACCAGGCCGAAGTCGAGCATCTCCAGGTAGCGCAGGCCACCGTGGATGAGTTTGCTCGACCGGCTGGAGGTTCCGCTGGCGAAGTCGCGGGCCTCGACGAGCGCCACCGAGAGCCCGCGGGTCACCGCGTCCAACGCGGCCCCGGCCCCGACCACGCCCCCTCCGACGACGACGACATCTACTTCGTCACCGTCGGCCAGCGCGGTGAACGCCGCCTCCCGGGCCTCGGGTGAAAGCCGACCGGTGTCCATACCGTCTCCTTTGTGTGGGCGGGGCGGCCGGAAGGCCGCCCCGCCGTGCGCGAAACCCTCAGTCGACGTCGACCCAGTCGAGCGTCCGCTCGACCGCCTTGCGCCACTTCGCGTAGCCCTCGGTGCGCCGCTCCTCGCTCCAGCTCGGCTGCCAGCGCTCCGACTCGTTCCAGTTCTCGCGCAGTTCGTCGGTGTTCTTCCAGAACCCGACCGCGAGCCCCGCCGCGTAGGCCGCACCGAGCGCGGTGGTCTCCGCCACCACCGGCCGGCTGACCGGCACGCCGAGGATGTCCGCCTGCAGCTGCATGCACAGGCTGTTGGCGGTTACCCCACCGTCCACTTTCAACACGTCGAGCGTGACGCCGGAGTCCTGCGCCATCGCCTCGGAGACGTCCCGGCTCTGGTAACAGATCGACTCGAGCGTGGCCCGGGCCAGGTGCGCGTTGGTGTTGTACCGCGAGAGGCCGACGATCGCGCCCCGGGCGTCGGAGCGCCAGTACGGTGCGAACAGCCCGGAGAACGCCGGCACGAAGTACACGCCGCCGTTGTCGTCGACCTGGCGGGCCAGCGCCTCACTCTGCGACGCGCCGCTGATGATGCCGAGCTGGTCACGCAGCCACTGCACGGCCGAGCCGGTGACCGCGATCGAGCCCTCCAACGCGTAGACCGGGGCCTGGTCACCGAACTTGTAACACACGGTGGTCAGCAGCCCGTGCTCCGAGCGCACCAGCTCGTTGCCGGTGTTGAGCAGCAGGAAGTTGCCGGTGCCGTAGGTGTTCTTCGCCTCGCCGGGGGCGAAGCAGACCTGCCCGACGGTGGCCGCCTGCTGGTCGCCGAGGTCACCGGTGAGCGGGACGTCACCCCGGAACGGGCCACCGGCCTCCAGCGAACCGTAACCGGCCGGGTCCGACGACGGCCGGATCTCCGGGAGCATCGAGCGCGGGATGTTGAAGAACGACAGCAGTTCGTCGTCCCAGTCCAGCGTCTCGAGGTCCATCAGCATCGTGCGGCTGGCGTTCGTCACGTCGGTGACGTGGGCGCCCCCGGTGAGGTTCCAGATCAGCCACGTGTCGGTGTTGCCGAAGATCGCGTGGCCGGCCTCGGCGGCCTCGCGGACCCCCTCGACGTTCTCCAGGATCCACTGGATCTTGCCGCCGGAGAAGTACGTGGCCGGCGGCAGGCCGGCCTTCTGCCGGATGGTCTGTCCCCGCTCGTCGCGGTCGAGCGCCGACGCGATCCGGTCGGTGCGGGTGTCCTGCCAGACGATCGCGTTGTAGTACGGACGGCCGGTGCGCTTGTCCCACACGACCGTGGTCTCGCGCTGGTTGGTGATGCCGAGCGCGGCCAGGTCGGAGGCGGACAGGTTGAGGTTGTTCATTGCGGTGCGGATGACCGAGGCGGTGCGCTCCCAGATCTCCACCGGGTTGTGCTCGACCCAGCCGGCCTGCGGCAGGATCTGCTCGTGCTCGAGCTGGTGACGGCCGACCTCGTTGCCACCGTGGTCGAAGACCATGAACCGGGTGCTGGTCGTGCCCTGATCGACTGCGCCGACGAAATCAGGCATGCGGATTGCTCCTCGGGGTTAAGCGATCTTCTCGGAGGGACGGGCGTCACGGGCATCGGCCGACGGCAGGTCGCCCGGCTCCTGCGGCTCGTCCGAGGGCAGGAACCGGCCGATGAGCAGACCGTAGAGGGCGGCACCGACAAGACCACCGATGATCGGGGCGATGATCGGCACCCAGAAGTACACGTTCCCGTACTGGTCGCTCCATGCTGTTTCGTACCCCGTCAAGTACGAGGCCAGACGCGGGCCGAAGTCACGGGCGGGGTTGATCGCGTACCCGGCGTCGGTGCCCCACGCCATGCCGATCGCGACCACCAGGAAACCGATGATGAGCGGCGTCAGGTTCGCCAGCGGCGGGTTGTTGCGCAGGTCGGTCAGCGCGAGGATGACGAACAGCAGGATCGCCGTACCGATGACCTGGTCGCGGAACGCGCCCCACTCCGACACCGGCAGCGCGCCGTTGCCGGGCAACGTCGAGAACACGCCCTGGGTCTTGATCGTGTTGCCCGGGTCGACCTTCGCCAGGACCTCGCTGTAGTTCCAGCGGACGAGCAGCGCGGCGACGAACGCGCCGAGCGTCTGCGCGGCGATGTACGCCGGCACCTTCCGCCAGGAAAAGCCTTTGAACACCGCGAGGGCGATCGTCACCGCGGGGTTGAGGTGCGCGCCGCTGATCCGCCCGGCGACGAACACGCCGAGGGTCACGCCGAACCCCCACGCCCAGGCGATGCTGTCGTGATCGCCGAGCTCACCGGCCACGACCTGCGCGACCACACCACATCCGAACAGAATCAGGATCAACGTTCCGGCGAACTCCGCCGCCATCTCGCCGACCGTGCCGGGGACCTTCGGGATCTTCAACCGTTCCGCCATGGGACCTCCCGGGGCTGGGGCCGGGAGCCGACGTTGGCCGTCCCGGCGCATTCCCGAAGTTAGAAAGCACCGCTATCGGTCTCAATGGCACGTGTTCGACATTGTCGAACCGATACTTTTGGGGACGTGCCCGGCTCCGTGCAGTCCATCGAACGAGCGGCGGCGATCCTGCGCCTGCTCGGCGCTGCTCCGGGCCCGCTGGGCGTCACCGAGATCGCCGAGGCGCTCGGCCTGGCCAAGGGCACCACGCACGGCTTGTTACGGACACTGCACCGCGTCGGTTTCGTCGACCAGGACGGCTCCGGCGGCAAGTACCGCCCCGGCGCCTCCCTGCTCGATCTCGGCAGCGGCCCGCTCGACCTCAACGAACTGCGGTCGCACGCCATCAACTGGGCCGACCCGCTGGCCGCACGCACCGGTTTCGCGGTCCGCATCGGGGCGCTGCAGGCCGGCGCGGTCGTCGTCGTCCACCACGTGTTCCGCCCCGACGACACCCAGCAGCGGCTCGACGTCGGCTCCTCGCTCCCCGTGCACGCCACCGCGCTGGGCAAGGCCCTGCTGGCCTACGCGCCGAACGCGTCGGTGGTGCTCGCCCAGGGCCTGCCGCCCTACTCGCACCGCACGATCACCGACCCCGACGAGCTCCGCGCCTCCCTCGACCGGGTCCGCCGCCGCGGCTGGGCCACCGAGATCGAGGAGATGACCGTCGGCCAGGCCGGCGTCGCCGTCCCGATCCGCGGCCACGGCGGGCTGGTGGTCGGCGCCATCGGCGTCAGCGGCGCCGTCGACCGCGTCTGCGACCCCGGCCTCCGGCCAAGAAATGCCCTGGTCAACCGCGTGCGTGACGCGGCACGCGCCGTCTCGCGCGACCTCGCCAACGACTGATTCTCACGCTCTGCGGCGAACCGGGAGGGTGCCCGGCCGCCTCTCCGCCCGGTCGTGCACACTGCCGCAATGCAGCTGAAGAAGTGGGCCGGGCCCGGGGTGGTGCTGATCGCCACGATCGCCCAGCTGGTCGTCGCGAGCGTCGCCAGTGACCTGCCCCAGTTCGCCGGCAAGGGCTTCGGCGCCCGCCTGGTGCTCTACCCGCTGATGATGCTCGTCGTCCCGGTCTGGTGGTGGACGGTGAAGCGGGGCACGCGTCCCCCGATCGCCGGCTTCACGTTGACGATGACCCCGTTCCTGATCGACGTCACCGGCAACACGCTCGACCTCTACGACTCGATCTCGTGGTGGGACGACGCGAACCACTTCGTCAACTGGTTCCTGCTCTGCCTGGGCCTCGCGCTGGTGCTCGACGTCCCGTCGCTGCGCCCGGCCTGGGCCCGCGCGATCGTCGTGGTCGGCGGGGGCGCCCTGCTCGCGCTGCTCTGGGAGCTCGGCGAGTGGTACGCGTTCATCCGGCACGGCACCGAGCTCGACACGGCCTACGAGGACACCCTCGGCGACATGACGCTCGGCACGTGCGGTGCGGTGCTGGCCCTGGTCGTGACCGTGGTCATCGGCCGCCGACGGAGTAGTGCCAGTGCGCGTTCCGCCGACACGTCTCCAGGTTTCGCTTCACTCCCCACGTGATCGCTTTCGTGTCGGCCCTGGTGATCCGGAGGCCGCACCGGAGATCGACCGCACGGCCGGCGTAGTGCAGCGAACGGCGCGAGTGACACTGCCCGAACAGGACGTTTATCGTGTAGCCGCCGTAGCTCATCCCCAGGTCGGCGAGGAAGCGCAGGATCCGGATGTCGGGGCGGATCTTCACCAGGCGGCCCCGGTGGCAGCGACGGGACAGGTTCGCACGCTTGCCCGCGGCGATGTCGGCCAGCTGCTGGCTGGCCAGTGACCGGTCCCGGCGGTCGGCGGCCTTGTGGGCGGAGTAGTCGTAGATGCGGATCCGGCCCGCGGCCCGTAGCGCCAGGATCTGCTGCGCGAGCTGGGCGGCGGAGTACCGGTTGAACGCCGGGCGATCGATTGCCGCGCTAGGCACGGCGGGCGTCAGGAGGCCGACGACGAGTGCACAGATGATGCCCGTTTTATGGTGAAGGCGCATGACGACACCCAAAATGGTCCTCGTTGCAGCGAGTGACCGACACGCCAGATTCCGGTGGTAATTGAGCGAACCTGCATAAAGTTCGCAGCATTCTCTCAGCTCGCGCGCGCCGCGCGAATTACACCCTTTCAGTGCGGTATGACGCTGCTTGCTACCAGCAGGTCGTTCGGAGGGGAGTGTCCGGGATGAACCGACGGACCATCGGCGCGGTCACCGCACTGGGCTTGGCGCTGGCCACACTGTCCGCACCACCGGCCGCGTCCGGCGCGCCACTGCCGTCCGATCGGGGCGGGGTGCGGCTGCCGTCCGACCGGGGCGGTTGGCCGTCGCTCTCGTCCGACCGGGCCGGCGCGCTGGTCGGCGCGGGCGCGCGGACCGGGGACGCGCGGACCGGGGACGCGCGGACGGGCGGGGGGCGGGACGTGGCGCTCGCGGGGCGGGCGTTTCCGGTGTGGTCGGCGCGGACGGCGGCGGCGAGCGGGCTGGTGCTGGACCGGCTGAGCGTGCCGGCGACCGCGGAGTCCGGGCAGGCGATCGCCGCGACCGTCCGGCTCCACGCGAAGTCGACGCCGGTCGCGGTCGAGGCCCTGACCGTCGCGGTCCGCAACTCCGACGGCGCGAACTTCGACTTCCCCGGCGTCCAGCCGGCCACCGTCCCGCCGGGCGGGTACACGTTCGCTACCGGGCAACGGACGTTCCCACCCGGCGACTACCTGGTCGCCGCCGCCGTCCGCATCGCCGGCGTCTGGACGGCGCTCACCCCACCGCGGTACCTGACCGTGCGGACCAACCCGGTGACGTTCCGCCAGGAGTTCAGCGGCCCGGCCGGCGCCGGCCCGAACTACGGCCTCTCCACCGCGATGTGGTTCGACGACCCCCGCGGCGACGCCCGGTACTCACTCGACCAGGCGAAACTCGACGGCCTGGGCCGCCTGGCCCTGACCGCGGAACCCGGCCCGGTGGCACCCCGCCTCAGCATGCTCGACCGCTCGGGCAACGACGGCGCGGCCGCCTGGTCGCAGCAGGGCGGCTACTTCGCGGCCCGGATGAAGCTGCCCGCCGGCCGCGGCCTGCGCCCGGCGTTCCGCACGATCGGCGCGGACGCCGCGAGCGTCGCCTGGCCGGAGTCGGGCGGCATCGACATCGCCGAAGTCGCCGGCGAACGACCCGGCCTGGTACGCCAGTTCGCCCACGGCGGCACCCCCGACCTGGCCTACGGCCGCGCCCACGACCTCCCGGCCCGCGGCGCCGCCACCGACTGGCACGTCTACGCGCTGGACTGGAAGCCCGGCGAGAACGGCCACCTGCGCTGGTCCGTGGACGGCGTCGTCACCCAGGAACTCCGCGCCGCCGGTGCCGGGGCCGCCTGGGCCTCGTTCCGCCGCCCCCATACCCTGGCCCTGGAACTGGCGATCGACGGCCCCGCGCCCCAGGTGCCCGCGACCGCCCTGATCGACTGGATCCGCGTCTACCGCTACCCGATCGGCAGCTCGACCCCGTAGGTCGGCACCGAACCCGACGCACCCGCCCCCGCCGCCCGGCAAGCCCTCGCCGCTCGGCTCGACACCCATGTGCCGCTCAGCTCGGCATCTCCAAACCGCTCAGCAGTGGGCGCCGGGGCTTAGTCGGTGGGCGGAGCTTGCCGTTTCGGGTCGGCGGCATGGGACACGCGGGACAGGAGGGCAGCCAGGGTTTCGCGTTCCTCCGGGGAGAGGCCGGCCAGCAACTCCTGCTCGGTCGCCAGGTGGGCCGGGAGCGTGGCCTCCACGGCGGCCTTGCCCGACGGCGTGAGCGAGACGAGGCTGCCGCGACCGTCGTCGGGATTCGGGGCGCGGGTGATGAGGCCCCGCGACTCGAGCCGGTTGAGTCGCTGCGCCACCGCGGCGGACGTGATCATCGCGTCGGCCGCGAGCTGGGCCGGGGTGAGCCGGTGCGGCGGGCCGTTGCGCAGCAGCGTGGCGAGCACGTCGAACGAGCCCCGGTCGAGATCGTGCGCGGCGAACGTGCGATCCAGCCGCCCGTGCACCGCCGCCGCGGCACGGCTCAGCCGCCCGATCACCGCCATCGGCGACACGTCCAGATCGGGACGTTCGCGGTGCCACTGGGCGAGGATCCGGTCCACGTGGTCGGGTCCCGGCGCGGATTTGCTCACCCCACCACCCTAGCCATTTACCTAAGCACTTAGCTATTATTGCTAAGTGCTTAGCAATCGAGCTCGCGTGCTGATCGCGACCGCTGCCGCCCCGGCGACCTGGGGCACCACGTACCTGGTCACGACCGAGTTCCTCCCGGCCGGACGCCCCTTGCTCGCCGGTGTGCTGCGCGCCCTCCCGGCGGGCTTGTTGCTGCTCGCGATCGTGCGGGTGTTACCCCGGGGTTCGTGGTGGTGGCGCTCAGCCGTCCTCGGCACCCTGAACATCGGGGCGTTCTTCGCCCTCCTCTTCCTGGCCGCGTACCGCCTGCCCGGCGGGGTGGCCGCGATCGCCGGTGCGATCCAGCCCCTGCTGGTGGCCGCACTCGCCGTCCCCGCGCTGGGAGAACGCCTGCGCCCCCGGATGGTCGCCGCCGGCGCCGCGGGCGTGGCCGGGGTCGCGCTCGTCGTCCTCACTGCCCAAGCACGCCTGGACGCCCTCGGCATCACCGCCGCTCTGGGCGGCGCCGCCTCGATGGCACTGGGGATCGTCCTCACGAAACGCTGGTCCTCCCCCACCCGCACCGCCCGGGGCGCGGGGACGCCCCCGCCCCCGTTGGTCAGCACGGCCTGGCAACTGGTGGCCGGCGGGTTGGTGCTGGCTCCGGTGGCGTTCGCGGTCGAGGGCGCGCCGCCGGCCCTGGACGCGGCCGCGGTCGGCGGGTACGCGTACCTCGCGGTGGTCGGCACGGCGCTCGCCTACGCGCTCTGGTTCCGCGGGCTCGCCGCCCTCCCCGCCGGCGCGACGTCGTTCCTCAGCCTGCTGAGCCCGGTGGTCGCGGTGCTCGCCGGCTGGCTGGTGCTGGGCCAGGCGCTCACCCTCACCCAGGCCCTGGGCGTAGCCACCGTCCTCGCCGCAGTCCTCACCGCCGCCCGCGCCGCGATCCTCCCCACACCCCAGCCCACCCCCGCACCGCGCCCCACCACCCCCACAAGCGGCCCCAGCCCCACGACAACACGCGGCGGAACCAACACGCTCGGCGCCACCACAACGCCCAGCCCCACCACCACGGTCGGCCCCACCACACCGCTCAGCCCCACCGCACCGCTCGGCGCCACCACAACGCCCAGCCCCACCACCACGGTCGGCCCCACCACACCGCTCAGCCCCACCACACCGCTCGGCGCCACCACAGTTGGGCAGTCCGCCTCAGCGCCCCGCCCAGCCTCAACGCCCCGCCCTGCCGCTGTGCCGCCCCAACCCGTTCGGGCGTAGCACAACACGCGGACCGCGCACTGCCTTGACGGACGCCACGGCCGCCTCGCCAGTCACAGGTGGCACGCCCACCAGGTCCGTCACGCCAGCAACGAATGCGAGATCCAGCGCCGCCGCGATACTGCAGGTGTCACGCCCACGATGTCCACCACGCCCGCCCAGGTTTTCACTCCAGCCGCGACTGCCACACCGACTGGGAGCGGCGCAGCAAGCCGCTGCTCCGGAGGTTCACGTGACGACCGGACCACGGGCCGTGGACGAGGTCGTCCCGCTCGCCAGTGCCTTGATCCGTATCGACACCACGAATCTCGGCGACCCGGAGTGGACACGTCAGCCGTGGAGACCACGCAAGGCTGCCCGGACCGCTCAGGCCACGGCTGCGACCTGCCTGACCTTCCACGCCCGGCAGCCTCATCACCCGGCTGCCCCGACAACCCCGACTGCCTTGACTGCATCGATCGCCCCGGTAACCCCGGTAGCCCCGGTGATCCCGTTGGTCCCGGCGCTATCGGCTCAGCGGCTCAGCGGCTCAGCGGCTCAGCGGCTCAGCGGCTCAGCTTCGGCCTGCGCGGCAGCTTTCCGGGCCTACGACGATTGCTTGGGTCTACCTCGGGTCGCGTAGGCCCGGGAACTGGTCGAGGCCCCCGGAACTCGTTGGTGCCGAGGCTGCGACCCGGCCGACCTTCGTGTCAGCTCTGGCGCTCACCGACCCCGCCGGCCGTACTCGCTTCACGAAATGCATCACCACCTCCCCCGCCGATACCAATCGGCAGCCCCGCAGCTCACCGACGCAGGGCCGCCGGGCACGACTGCCGCACAGAATCGCCGCACAGAGCCACCGCACAAGGCCACCGCACAAGGCCACCGCACGAAGGCCACCGCACGAAGGCCACCGCACGAAGGCCACCGCACGAAGGCCACCGCACGAAGACTCCATCGTCGCGCGCATCACGCCGCCTCGCCCACCATCGATGCACAGGGCCGATGCGCAGGGCCGATGCGCAGGGCCGATGCGCAGGGCCGATGCACACGGTCGATACAAGCCGCCACACAAAACCGCCGCGCACGGGCGTCGCGAGGGGTGCTCGGCCGGTGGTGGCACCTTCGGGAGCGGGCACCGCGAAGTGGCACCCCGGGAAACCCCAGACCTTCGGGAACTACGGCCGGGGCTCGATCGTCGCAGGAAGATGTGGGAGCACTCGTTGTCGCCGCCGGCTACGTCGGGGTGATCGTCGGCCTGGTGGTTCTCGCGGCCCGGGTACGGAAGCGGGGTATCAGCGCGCCGATTCTCGACGTGTTCGATGAGATGTACCGGCCCTCGGCTCACGAGGCCCGGTTCGAGATCTTCGCCGAGGAGCACCGCACGGCGCCGAACCAGACGCCGGACGACGACGAGCCCCCGGTCACGATCCGACGCACCCGCACCTGACCCCGACGCCCCGCGCCCCGCGGATCAGCCTCCGGACGAATCCACCCCGGCCGACTCGCGTGCCGGTGCCGACGTCGTCGCCGCGGGCAGGGTCAGGACGAAGCGGGAACCCGCCCCACCCGGGTTGTCGGACGCCGCGATCGTGCCGCCGTGGCGCTCGACGATGCGGGCGCAGATCGCCAGCCCCAGGCCGGTGCCGGTGTACCCGGCGTCGCGGTGGGCGCGGTGGAAGTCCGCGAAGATCGCCTCGTGCTGGCCGGGCGGGATGCCGATGCCGTTGTCGCCGATCGTGAGGCGGACGCGGTCGTCGACGAGGTCGGTCGTGACCGTCACGTGCGGCACGACCCCGCGCGCGGTGTATTTGATCGCGTTGCCGAGCAGGTTCTCGAGCAGCTGCCGGGTCAGCACCGGGTCGGCTTCCACGTCGTGCAGCGCGCCCACGGTGAAGCGTGGGGGTAGCGCGCTCGCGGCCAGGGCCTGGTCGATGCGGGCGCTCGCGATCTCCCCGACCAGCTCGGCCAGCGGCACGCGGGCCGAGGTGAGCGCGCCGTCCCGGGCGGTGGTGTAGCCGAGCAGATCGTTGATGAGGTGACGCATCCGGGTGGAGCCGCGGCGGATCCGGGTGATGCAGTCGCGGGCGTCGGGGTCGTCGCCGAGCGTGTCGGCAAGCGCTTCGGTCCAGCCCTCCACGGTGGTGAGGGGATTCAGCAGGTCGTGGGCGACGACGCCGGCGAACGCGGTGAGCTCGTCGCGGTGCCTGCGGTCGACGGTGACGTCGTGGTAGACCACCACCGCTCGGGGGCCGGCGTCCTCGGCCGGCAGCGGCGCGGCGGACACCTGCAGGACACGCTCGGTGCCGGTGGAGCGCTGGCGCACCACGACGTCGCGGTCCACGACGGTCACGCCGGCCAACGCGTGCGCGTGCGGCAGATCGGAGACCGGGATCGGGCCACCGCCGGGTTCGCCGAATTCGAACTCGCCGCTGGCGCCCACGTGCTCCGGGCGCCGGCCCACCCCGCGCCACAGCTCCAGCGCGGCCGGATTGCGCAGCAGGATCTTCCCGTCGGCCCCGACGACCATCAACGCGTCGCTCATCGAGTCGACGATCGTGGTGAGCAGCTCCGCCTGCGCCGCACTGGCCGCGGCGGTCTCGGCCAGCTCGCCGGTGAGGACCCGGCGCTCGTCGCGCCCGAGGGCCAGCACGGTTCCGAGTACGGCCACCATCGCGACGAACGCCTGGGCCATCAGCGCCCGCCCCGGATACGACTCGACGGTGGCGAAGGGGCCCTGACCGTGCAGGGTGAACATGACCGCCGCCGTGCCCACCGTGACGCCGTGCAGCGCGACGAGCGTGGCCGGGAACCGGGTTCCGGCCCAGACCGTGACCAGGAGCAGCGGGAACGCGAGCGGGAGCCCGTGCGCCTGCGCGAACGCGAGCGCGTAGGCGGCGGCCGAGCAGGCCGCGAGCGCCACCAGCTCCGCGTGCCGCCAGCCGCTCAGCCGCTCGCCGGTGCGGCCGCCGAGGAACAGCAGCCCGAGGATGCCGATCGCGAGGATGCTGGAGACGTTGCGGGTGAGCCAGACGACTTCCCCGAGCCAGTTCCAGGACCCGGCGTACCAGTTGGCCAGAGTGGGTCCGATGAGCGCCCCGGCGAACGTGCCGGCGACCGTCGCCGCGATCATGCGCCAGAGGTCCGAGAGCGTGGTCAGCGGATCGGCCCCGCCGCGGCGCCAGTCCGGCCGGAGCCGGCCGAGAACCGCGAGAAAGACACTGATCTGGACGACGTTGGCCACCGCGAACCCCGCGGCGAGCACCGGCGGGGCGTGCGTGACCAGGTTGACCGCGAGCGTGACGCCGACCAGCAGGGCCCAGTCCAGCACGGTCGCGCGGCGGGCCACGAACCAGACGATCGAGACGCCCGCGGCCGGCCAGACCAGGCTCAGGTTCGTGCCGTCGAGGATCGTGAGCCGCCCGGCGACGGCGGCGAGCCCGAACAGCGTGGCGAAGCCGACCGAGCCGAGCGCCGGGCTCATCCGGGCGTGTTTCCGCCGTGGAGCAGATCGGCGACGGCGTCGCGGAGGTCTCGCGCGGCGAACGGCTTGGTGAGGTAGGGGCAGCCGGTGGCTTTCATGCGGGCGAGCAGCTCACCCGACCAGAGCACGGTGATGAACAGCGCGGGCAGCGCCGGGTGGCGTCGGCGCAGGTCGGCGAGCAGGTCGACGCCGTCCCGGCCCGGCAGGTCGACGTCGAGCACGGCGGCGTCCGGGGGGCCGTCGGCCTCGACGGTGCGGAGGGCGGCCGCGGACGTGGCGACCGGGACGACCTCGTGGCCGGCGGCCTCGAATCGGTGGACGAGCAGGTCACGGAGGTCCGGCTCGTCCTCCACCACCAGCAACCGCGCCATCCCCGCCGCCCCTCGTCAGTTCTCACTCCCTCTTCGGCCGCTCCCGGGCCGTTCTGAGCAAAGCTGGTGCCATGGCGACCGGCTGGGTGTGGAGCGAGCGGTACATGTGGCACGACGCCGGGACGGCGGGTGGGCCGCTGCCGGTGAGCCGGTGGGTGGAGCCGATGACGCACATCGAAGGCCCCGACGCGAAACGCCGGTTCGCGAACCTGGTCGCGGCGTCCGGGCTGCTCGAGCGGCTGACGGTTCTCGCGCCGCGCCCGGCCACCGTCGCCGAGCTGACCCGCGTCCACCGGCGCTCGTACGTGGACGAGATCGCGCGGCAGGCCGCCGCCGGCGGCGGGAACCTCGGCGGCGGGACGCCGTTCGGCGAGTTCTCCTACGAGATCGCGCTGCTGGCCGCCGGGGGGACGATCACCGCGGTGGAGGCGGTCGTCGGCGGCACCGTGGAGAACGCGTACGCGCTGGTGCGGCCGCCGGGCCACCACGCAACGCCGGAGCACGGGCGCGGGTTCTGCCTGTTCAACAACATCGCGGTCGCGGCGCGGCACGCGCAGGCGACGCTGGGCGTCGGACGGATCGCGATCGTGGACTGGGACGTCCACCACGGCAACGGAACCCAGGACACGTTCTGGGACGACCCGTCGGTGCTGGCGGTCTCGATCCACCAGGACGGTGTCTACCCGCCGCGGTCCGGGCCGGTGACCGACACCGGTGCGCACGGCACGATCGTCAACGTGCCGCTGCCGGCCGGGTCGGGGGACGGCGCGTACCGGGCCGCGTTCGCCGACGTCGTCGAGCCGGCGCTGGACCGGTTCGCCCCCGACCTGATCCTGGTGGCCTGCGGGTTCGACGCGAACGGGTTCGACCCGCTGGCCCGTCAGATGCTGAGCTCGGAGTCGTTCCGGTGGATGACCGGCCGGGTGAAGGCCGCCGCGGAACGGCACTGCGAAGGGCGGTTGGTGCTGACCCACGAGGGTGGGTACTCGCCGTTCGCGGTGCCGTTCTGCGGGTTGGCCGTCGTCGAGGAACTCAGCGGTGTCCGCACCGAGGTGGAGGATCCGTTCCTACCGATCGTCGAGAACTACGGCGGGCGGCTACTCCCCCATCAAGCGGAGGCGATCGCGAGAGCTCAGAGGAACGACACGTCCTGGGCCAGCAGCAGCTGACCGGAGGCGTTCACGGTGTTCGTCGCGCGGCGCATGTAGGCGCGCCACGCGTCGGAGCCGGATTCGCGGCCGCCGCCGGTCTCCTTCTCGCCGCCGAACGCGCCGCCGATCTCCGCGCCGGAGGTGCCGATGTTGACGTTCACGATGCCGCAGTCGGACCCGTCGGCGGCCAGGAAGCGCTCTGCTTCCTGCTGGTCGCGGGTGAAGATGCCGGACGACAACCCCTGCGGGACGTCGTTGTGCAGCGCGATCGCCTCGTCGAGCGTCTCGTAGGTCAGGACGTACAGGATCGGCGCGAACGTCTCGGTGCGCACGATGTCGGTCTGGGCCGGCATGCGGACGACGGCCGGCTCGGCGTAGTAGCCGTCGCCGTCGACCTCGCGCCGGCCGCCGCCGACGAGCACCTCGCCGCCGTCACGGCGAGCCGCGTCCAGCGCGTCGGTCATGTGGCCCCAGGCGGCCGCGTCGATCAGCGGGCCGACGAGCGTGCCGGCCTCGAGCGGGCTCCCGATCGGAAGCTTCCGGTAGGCGGTGACGAGCTTCTCGACGAGCGTGTCGGCGACCGACGAGTGCACGATCAGACGACGCAGCGTCGTGCAGCGCTGTCCGGCGGTGCCGGCGGCGGCGAACACGATCGCGCGGGTCGCGAGGTCGAGGTCGGCCGACGGCGTCACGACCGCGGCGTTGTTGCCGCCGAGTTCCAGGAGCGTGCGGCCGAACCGGGCCGCCACCCGCGGTCCGACCTCGCGGCCCATCCGCGTCGAGCCGGTCGCGCTGACCAGCGGCACCAGCGGCGAGTCGACGAGCGCCTCGCCGACCTCACGGCCACCGATGACGACCCTGTGCAGGTCGGCCGGGGCGGAGGCCTCGGCGATGGCCCGGTCGAGCAGCGCCGAGCAGGCCAGCGCGGTCAGCGGCGTCTTCTCCGAGGGCTTCCAGACGACGGCGTCGCCGCAGACGAGCGCCACCGCGGTGTTCCACGACCAGACCGCGACCGGGAAGTTGAACGCGGAGATCACGCCGACGACGCCGAGCGGGTGCCAGGTCTCCATGAGCCGGTGGCCGGGGCGCTCGGAGGGCATCGTCCGGCCGTAGAGCTGCCGGGACAGGCCGACCGCGAAGTCGCAGATGTCGATCATCTCCTGCACCTCGCCGAGCGCCTCGGAGCGGATCTTGCCCGCTTCGAGCGTCACCAGCGTGGCCAGGTCGTCCTTGTGCTCATCGATCAGCTGGCCGAGCCGCTTGACCAGGGCGCCGCGCACCGGCGCGGGCACCGTGCGCCACTGCTGGTAGGCGGCGTGGGCCGCGGTGACGGCCGCGTCGACGTCCGCGGTCTCGCGCACGCTCAGCAGCTCGACGCCGGTGAGCGGGGTGCGGACGGTCAGCCCGCCGGTCAGGGCGGCGTCCTCGACGCCGCAGGCCTTCAACGCGTTCTGAGCGCTCTCGCGCAGGTCGATCATGAGATCTCCAGGTTGAGCGCCTGCAGCGAGGCGCGCGTCAATTCTTCGTTGCGGACGATGGGGTCGGCGACCTCGCGGCCGAGCGCGTCGCTCATCCAGCCGGCATCGCGGGCGGCGCCGGTGTGGGCGTCGTCCCTCCGGCCGGCGTCGGTGAGGTTGGACTGGAAGATTCCCGCGGCCGAACGCGGCAGGAAGTCCTCGTAGACGATCGGTTCCCGGACCGCGGCGCCGGCCCGCACCCACTCGTGGACGTCGGAGCTGCCGGGGCGCGGCACGCCGGGCACGGCGCGGTAGGTGAAGGCGCCGAGGCCCGCGCGGTCCAGGGCCTCCTCGGTCGCCGGGAGGTGCTCGCGCCAGACCTCGGCCGCCACCTCCGCCCGCGGGCGGCCGCTCGACGCGCGGCGGGTGTCCACGTCGGCCAGCAGCCGGTCGTAGAGGGCCCGGCCGGCGGCGGTGAGAGCGACGCCGCGGGCCTCGACCTCGCCGAAGCGCACGCGCAGCTCCCCCGGTCCGTCGGTGAACCGCCGGGGTTCGGCGAGAGCGCGGAACGACGTCTGGCGCAGCAGCACGTCCGGGCCGTCCCAGGCCGGTGGCCCCTGGATCTCGTCGATCATCGTGATGCCGAGCCCGCTCATCCGCCGGTAGAGCTCGTCGATGTCGAGCACGCGCGGGGTGAGGTGGTTGATGTGCGTCGACGTGACCCCGCCGATGTCGGCGGCCACCGCGGAGATCCGCGCGAGCTCGTCGTACCAGGCCCGGTCGATCGGCTCCCGGGACAGGGCGAAACAGGCCGTCGCCCCGGCCAGCAGCTCCGCGGCGTCCGCGTCGGGCAGCTCCCCGTCGGACTCGGCCCGGGCCGCGAGCTCGAGCACCCGCGCGGGGAACAGCTCGCGCCGCCCGAGGAACGTCTCCAGCCGCGCCTGCAGGTCCGCGTCGAAGAACCGCCGGTCGTCGGCGACCAGCACCGACGTGAAGACCCGGAACGGGTTGCGGGCCAGCTCGTCCGCCTCCAGCGGCCGGAACGCGGTCGACACCACCGGCACCGACGACGCCGACGCGTCGCGCAGGTCGTAGAACCCGACCGGGTGCATCCCGAACCCGGCGAAGATCCGGCCGACCTGCCGCAGCTCGCTGGGCGTCCCGACCCGGATCGCCCCGTGCCGTTCCGCGGTCACCCGCTCGATGCTGCCCAGCCGCTGGGCCTCCGCGCCGCGCTCGGCCAGCACGTCGGCGTTGACCTCGGCCGACACCCGCAGCAGCGTGGTGTACGCCGGCACCTCGGTGCCGTACATCTCCGACAGCGAGCGGGCGAACGCGGCCCGCAACTCCCACTGCTGCAAGGTCAGACTCCCAAGCGACTCAGCACCCGATCGATCGCCGCGACACCATTGTCCAGGTCGGCCTCGCTGATCGTCAGGGCCGGGCGGAAGCGGACGCTCCGGCTGCCGCATCCGAGCATCAGCACGCTCTCGTCCTGGTGCAGGCCGTTCAGCAGAGCGTCGCGCAGTGCGGTGTCGGTGAGCGTGAAGGCGCACATCAGGCCGCGGCCGCGGACGTTGCTCACCCCGGGGTGCTTCTCGCCGAGCGTCCGCAGGCTCTCGTACAGGTGCTCGCCGAGGGTGGCGGAGCGGGCGACGAGCTTCTCGTCGCGGATGACCTCGAGGATCCGGCGGGCCCGCACCATGTCGGTGAGGTTGCCGCCCCAGGTGGAGTTGAGGCGCGAGCTCACCGCGAACACGTTGTCGGCGACCTCGTCCACGCGGCCGCCGGCCATGATGCCGCACACCTGGGTCTTCTTGCCGAACGCGACGATGTCCGGGACGACGTCGAGCTGCTGGAAGGCCCAGGTGGTGCCGGTGAGGCCGACGCCGGTCTGCACCTCGTCGAGGATGAACAGCGCGTCGAACTCGTGGCAGAGGTCGCGCAGCGCCCGGACGAACGACGGGCGGAAGTGGTGGTCGCCGCCCTCACCCTGGATCGGCTCCATGATCGCGGCGGCGATGTCGTGCGGGTGGGCCTCGAACGCGGCCCTGGCGGCCAGGAGGGCCGAAGCCTCGAGCGCGTCCATGTCCGCGTCCTCACGGGTGTACGGCGCCGGAATCCGCGGCCAGTCGAACTTCGGGAACCGCGCGACCTTGTTCGGGTCGGTGTTCGTGAGCGACATCGTGTAGCCGGTGCGGCCGTGGAACGCGTGTTCCAGGTGCAGGATGCGGGTGCCGAGCGCCGGGTCGTGGCCGTGCGCCTCGTTCCAGCGGCTCTTCCAGTCGAACGCGACCTTGAGTGCGTTCTCGACGGCGAGGCCGCCGCCCTCGATGAAGAACAGGTGCGGCAGCCGCTCGTCGCCGAGCACCTCGGCGAACGTGTCGACGAACTGTGCCATCTCGACGGTGTAGACGTCGGAGTTGCTCGGCTTGTTGGTGGCGGCGCGCAGCAGCTCGGCGCGGAAGGCCGGGTCGGCGAGCGCGGGGTGGTTCATCCCCAGCGCCGACGACGCGAAGAACGTGAACAGGTCGAGGTACTCGTGGCCGTCGCGGGCGTCCACCAGCGTGGAGCCCTGCGAGGCCTCGAGGTCGAGTACGAAGTCGAAACCGTCGGCGAGGAGGTGCTTGGCGATAACGGCATGTACGTTGCCCGCTCGGACCGTCCCGGGAGCGTCCACGATCTGGGTCATGACCCCACGCTAAGACGATCTTTACGGTTTCACAACGGCCAGACCGGAAATTTTACGGGCGCGGACGCCTTTCGTAGAACGTTTGTAGGACAACTGTGGTGTGGGTCCGGACGTTGGCGACGATCCGGATCTCCCGGAGCAGCTCCTCCAGCGCGCGTGGTGTCGGCACCCGGACGAGGAGCAGGTAGCTCGCCTCACCGGCCACCGAGTAGCACGCCTCCACCGCGTCGAGCGCGGCGAGCTGGGCGGGGGCCTCGTCGGGCTGGGCCGGGTCGAGCGGGGTGATGCTCACGAACGCGGCGAGCGGCAGCCCCAGCGCGTCGGGGTCGACGTCGGCGGCGTACCCGCGGATCACCCCCCGCTGCTCGAGTCGGCGTACGCGCGACTGGGTGGCGGACACCGACAGCCCGGCCGCGGCCGCGAGCGTCGAGAGCGTGGCACGGCCGTCGGCGGCCAGCACGGTCACCAGCGTGCGGTCGACGTCGTCGTCGAGTGGCGAGGTCACCGGTCGGACGGTACCGGGTCCGGAGCCCACCGGCGCGGTGTGCGCCGACGGGGAGCGGCCTCCGCGGTCTTGTAGGTGACCACGGGCCGGGTGGTCAGGATCGGGGTGACCAGGGCGTGGTCGACGAGGTCGCCGACGACCCGGTCGATGCGCTTGTAGGCCGTCGGCGCCTCCCCGAAGAGCCGTTGCCGGTCGCCGCACACCACTCGCACTGGACGCGGGCGCAAGCGGGTTATCCGACCAACCCCGACACGATCGTCCGCAGCGCCCGCTTCACCCGTTCCGCCTCACCGCGGTCGATCATCGCGATCACCGGTCCGCTGCGCAGCCCGGCCAGCACCACGTGCGCGAGCGCGTCGGTGTCGTCGCCGGTCAGCAGCGACACCACGTGGGCGTGCCAGAACCGGTAGACCGGGTGGTCGGCGAGGTCGCCGTGGTCGTGGGGGGCGGAGGCCTCGGCGTGGCCCAGCGCGGCCAGCAGGTTCTTGTTACGCACGACGACGTCGACCGCGGCGTCGAGAAAGG
The DNA here is from genome assembly GCF_000585375.1 of Cryptosporangium arvum DSM 44712. Taxonomy (NCBI): domain Bacteria; kingdom Bacillati; phylum Actinomycetota; class Actinomycetes; order Cryptosporangiales; family Cryptosporangiaceae; genus Cryptosporangium; species Cryptosporangium arvum. The sequence continues at coordinate 2,843,805 of NZ_KK073874.1, read as the reverse complement.
CCGGTAGACGCTCGGCCGGCGACGCCCCGGGGCCCAGTGGGGGCGGACCGCTCTCGACCGCCTCACGCAGTCCGAGCGCGCGCTCCTGCGCGAGCGCGACCATCAGCCCCATCCGGCTGCCGAACCGGTGGAACACGGTGCCCTTGCCGACACCGGCCTCGGCCGCGACGAGCTCCATCGAGATCGTCTCGGGACGCTGCCGGGCGAGCAGCGCCTCGGTCGCGTCCAGGATCGCGCGCCGGTTACGCGCCGCGTCGGCCCGTTCTCGACGTTCCATGCGCCTCCGATCGGGATGACAACTGGACTAGCGGTCCAGTACGGTCAAGAAAGTTGACCACCGGTCCAGATTACGGGAGGTGCCCATGCGCCGTGTCCGCTACTACGAGTACGGCGGCCCCGACGTGCTGCGGGTCGAGGACGCCGGGATCCCGGAGCCGGGCCCGGGCCAGGTGCGGCTCCGGGCCGAGGTCATCGGCACGAACTTCGTCGACACCCGGTTCCGGCTCGGCCCGGCCGGCGGCGCGCTCTTCGCCCGCCCGCTCCCCGGCCGCCCGACCGGGGACGTGGTCGGCGTTGTCGACACGATCGGCCCCGGCGTGGACGCGTCGCTGGCCGGGCGGCGGGTCGGCGCGCTCGTCGCCGAGGACGCCTACGCCGAGTACAGCCTGGCCGGTGCCGACGACCTCGTCCCGATCCCCGACGGCGTCGACGACGGAACCGCCACGACGCTGGCCTCCACCGCCCCGGTGGCGCTCGGGGTGCTCCGCCTCGGCCGCCTCGCCGCCGGCGAGACCGTGCTCGTGCACGCCGCCGCCGGAGGCATCGGGCACCTGATCGTGCAACTCGCGCGGCAGCGCGGAGCCCGGGTGATCGCCACCGCGAGCAGCGCGTCCAAACTGGAGTTCGCGCGGTCGTTCGGCGCGGACGCCGGCGTCGACCACACCGCCGCGGACTGGCCCGAGCAGGTGCGTGCCGCCGCTCCCGGCGGCGTCGACCTCGTCGTCGACGCGATCGGCGGGGACGTCCTGCGGCAGAGCGTCGATCTGCTCGCGCCGTTCGGGCGTGCGGTCGTGTACGGCGCGGCCGGCGGGGAGCTGACGAGCGTTCCGGTGACGTCGCTGTTCGGCCTGCGCGCGGTGCTCGGCTTCTCGTACCTGGCCTGGCGGGCCGCGGCACCCGCGCAGGCCCGCGACGTGATCGCCGAACTGACGCGCGACGCACGGGCCGGCCGTCTCCGTGCGGCCGTGCACGCGCGGTTACCGCTGGCCGACGCGGCCGCAGCGCATCGAATCCTCGACGACCGGGTACAGCACGGTCGGGTACTGCTGGTTCCGTAAGGATTCACTACAAGATGTTGTAGTAGATAACCTGGGCCGCATGAAAGCCATAGCACTCGCCGCCGCATTGCTCACTGGCATCACGCTCACCGCCTCCCCCGCGGTCGCGAACCCGGCCCCCAGCCCCACGACCTACCAGCTCCCGGCCGGTTTCCGCCCGGAGGGCATCACGATCGGGCGCGAACCCGTCGCCTACCTCGGCTCGCTGGCCGACGGTGACATCCTCCGCGTCGACCTGCGCACCGGCCGCTCGAAGGTCATCGCGCAGGGGCCCGGCACCGCGTCGGTGGGGCTCAAGCTCGACCAGCGCGGCCGCCTGTTCGTGGCCGGCCAGTCCGCCGGAACGGCCCGGGTCGTCGACACGAAGTCCGGGAAGACGCTCGCGAACCTGCGCCTGACCACGGCGACCGACACGTTCGTCAACGACGTCGTGCTCACCCGCACGGCCGCGTACTTCACCGACTCGCGACAGAAGCAGCTGTACCGGGTGGCGATCCCGCGCAGCGGCGTGCCCACCCGCAAGGACGTCACGACGATCCCGCTGACCGGCGACATCGTCTACGGCGAAGGCAACAACGCCAACGGCATCACGCGGACGCCGGACGGACGCGGCCTGATCATCGTCCAGTCGAACACCGGCGGGCTGTTCCACGTCGACCCGGCGAGCGGCCGGACCACGAAGATCGCGGTGACCAAGGACGGCCAGGAGTTCCCGCTCACCAACGGGGACGGTCTGCTGACGCTCGGGCAGACGTTGTTCGTCGTCCGGAACCGCGACAACTCGATCGCCGTGGTGAATCTGGACGGCACGCGCGGCACGGTGGTCGGCGCGATCACCGACCCGCGCTTCGACGTGCCGACGACGCTCGCGCTCTACCGGGGGCGGCTCTACACCCCGAACGCGCGCTTCACGACCACGCCCACCCCGACCACGCCGTACACCGCGGTCAGCGTCCCCCTGCCGTGAGGCGAACCGGGGCCGCCCGCGGGCGGCCCCGGTCTCAGGCCCCGGTGAACTTCGGCGGGCGCTTCTCCCCGAACGCGACGACGGCTTCGGCCACGTCGCTGGTCCGGAGCAGGTGGCCCTGGCCTTCGAGCTCGCGCCCGAGCGCGCCCTCCAGCGACGTCAGCGTGGCCGCGTTCACCGCCTTCTTGGCCGCCGCGAGGGCCAGTGGCGCCCCGGTCGCGAGCCGATCGGTGAGCGCCTTGGCCGCGGCGTCCAGCTCCTCGGCGTCGACGGCCTGGTAGATGAGACCCCAGGCGACCGCCTCGGACGCCGGGATCCGCTCCGGGACCAGCGCCATCGCCATCGCCCTGGCCCGCCCGACCGCGGTGGGCACCAGCGCGGTCGCCCCGCCGTCGGGCATCAGGCCGATGCTCGTGAACGACAGCAGGAAGTACGCGTTCGACGACGCCAGCACCAGGTCGGCGGCGAGCGCCAGCGAGCACCCGACCCCGACCGCGGGGCCGTTGACGACCGCGACGGTCGGCTGACGTGCGTCGCGCACGGCCCGGATCAGCCGGTTGGCGGCCATGATCGTGTCGGTGCCGGGCTTGCCGCCCGCACCCGACTTGAGGTCGGCGCCGGAGCTGAACGCCCGGCCGGTGCCGGTCAGCGTGATGACCCGCACGTCGGGATCCGCCCCCGCCTCGAGGATCAGGTCGGCGAGATCGTTCAGCACGTCGGTGGTGACCGAGTTCAACCGCTCCGGGCGGTTGATCGCGATGGTCAGCACCGCGGCGTCGCGGCTCACCGTGATGTCGCTCATGAGGCCACTCCCACCGCAGTCACCAGTGATGCCAGACGGCCCTGGATGATCTCCGCCGCCTCGGTGACGATACGACGCACCAGATCACCCGCGGCCGGGATGTCGTGAATGATGCCCTGCACCATACCGACCGACCAGATCCCGGCCTCGACGTCGCCGTTCTCGTAGACCGTCCGGCCGCGGGCGCCGGCCACCAGGTGCTGGACGTCCGCGAACTGACCGCCCTCGTTCAGGATCCGGACCACCTCGACGCTCACCGCGTTCTTCGCGACCCGCGCGGTGTTGCGCAGCGGCCGGAAGATCAGCTCGGTGTCGCGCTCGTCGGCGTCCACGATGGCCTGCTTCACGGCCTGGTCGATCGGTGACTCCACCGTGCACATGAACCGGCTGCCCATGTTGATGCCGTCGGCTCCCAGCGCCAGCGCGGCGACCAGGCCCCTGGCGTCACCGAACCCGCCGGACGCGATGAACGGGATCGTCAGCTTGTCGGCCGCGGCCGGGATCAGCACGAGCCCCGGGACGTCGTCCTCCCCCGGGTGCCCGGCGCACTCGAACCCGTCGATCGAGACCGCGTCCACGCCGATCCGCTGCGCCTTGAGCGCGTGCCGCACGCTCGTGCACTTGTGCAGGATCTTGACGCCGTTCGCCTTGAACAGGTCCATGTGCGGTTCGGGATTCGAACCGGCCGTCTCGACGATCGTGATGCCCGCGTCCACGATGACCCGCCGGTACTCGTCGTACGGCGGCGGCGTGATCGTCGGCAGGATCGTGAGGTTGACGCCGAACGGCTTGTCGGTGAGCGTCCGTGCCTTCTCGATCTCCTTGGCCAGGTCGGCCGGGGTCGGCTGGGTCAGCGCGGTGATCAGCCCCAGGCCACCGGCCTCGGACACCGCGGCCGCGAGCTCGGCCCGCCCCACCCACTGCATCCCGCCCTGCACCACGGGGTGTTCGACGCCGAACAGCTCGGTGAAGCGGGTCGTCAGCACGCTCATCGGGGGGTCATCCGGATCGCCCCGTCGAGGCGGATGACCTCGCCGTTGAGCATGGGGTTCGCGATGATCTGCGACGCGAGCAGCCCGTACTCGACCGGCGAGCCGAGCCGCGAGGGGTGCGGAACCTGGGCGCCGAGCGCGGTCTTGACGTTCTCCGGCAACCCGCCCAGCAGCGGCGTGTCGAACAGGCCCGGCGCGATCGTGCAGACCCGGATCTTGAGCGACGCGAGGTCACGCGCGATCGGCAGCGTCATCCCGACGATGCCGCCCTTGGACGCCGAGTACGCGGCCTGCCCGATCTGCCCTTCGAACGCCGCCACCGACGCGGTGTTGACGATGACGCCGCGCTCGCCGTCGACCTCGTCGGCCTGCGCGATCTGCGCCGCGGCCAGCCGGATGACGTTGAACGTGCCGATCAGGTTGACCTGGATGACCTTCTGGAACCCGTCCAGCGGGAAAGGCTTGTACTCCTTGCCCACGGTCTTGATCGCGTTGCCGATGCCGGCGCAGTTGATCGCCGCACGCAGCGTGCCGATTTCCGTCGCCGCCTGCACGGCGTTCGCCACGTCCTGCTCGGACGTCACGTCGCCCGGCGCGAAGATCACCCCGAGCTTCTCGGCCACCGCGGCCCCGTCCGAGCCGGGCAGGTCGAGGAGCACGACCCTGGCCCCGTCGGCGACCAGCTTCTCGGCGGTCGCGAGCCCCAGCCCGGACGCACCCCCGGTGACCAGCGCGACGTCGTTCTCGGTGAACTTCATGCTCAGATCCGCTCGATGATCGTCGCGTTCGCCATGCCGCCGCCCTCGCACATGGTCTGCAGGCCGTAGCGGCCGCCGGTGTCCTCCAGGTAGTTGACGAGCGTGGTCAGCAGCCGGGTGCCGGACGAACCGAGCGCGTGGCCCAGCGCGATCGCCCCGCCGCGCGGGTTGAGCTTCGCCGGGTCGGCGCCGAGTTCCTGCGCCCAGGCCAGCGGCACCGGCGCGAACGCCTCGTTGACCTCGTAGGCGTCGAGGTCGTCGATGCTCAGCCCGGACCTGGCCAGGATCTTCCGGGTGGCCGGGATCGGGCCGGTGAGCATCAGCAGCGGGTCGTCGCCGACGACCGCGAACGAGTGGAACCGGGCGCGGGGCTTGAGGCCGAGTTCCTTCGCTTTCTCCGCGGAGACGATCAGCACCGCCGACGCGCCGTCGGTGAGCGGCGAGGAGTTGCCGGGCGTGATGTGCCAGCCGATCTCCGGGAACCGCTCGGCCAGCTTCTCGTGGTAGAAGCTGGGCTTGAGGCCGGCGAGCTTCTCCGCGGTCGTGGAGGCGCGGACCGTCTCGTCGGTGGTGAACTCACCGACCGGGATGATCTCGCGGTCGAACGCACCGGCCCCGATCGCGGCGGCCGCGCGGGCGTGCGAGGTCGCGGAGTACTCGTCGAGCTGCTCCCGGCCGAACTTCCAGCGGCCCGCGATGATCTCGGCCGAGACGCCCTGGTTGACCAGGCCCTCGGGGTACCGCTTCGGTACGCCGGTGCCGAACGGGTTCTGGCCCGCCGTCGACGTGCCCATCGGCACCCGGCTCATCGACTCGACGCCGCACGCGATCACCACGTCGTACGCGCCCGAGATGACGCCCTGCGCGGCGAAGTGCGCGGCCTGCTGGCTGGAACCGCACTGCCGGTCGATCGTGGTGGCGGGGATCGACTCCGGCAGGCCCGCGCCGAGCACCGCGTTGCGGGTGATGTTCAGCGCCTGTTCGCCGGCCTGGCCGACACAGCCACCGATCACGTCGTCGATCTGGGTGGGGTCGATCCCGGTGCGCTCCAGCAGCGCGGTGAGCGCGCCGGAGAGCAGGTCGACCGGGTGGATACCGGAGAGCGCGCCCCCGGGCTTGCCCTTACCGGACGGAGTTCGGACGGCTTCGACGATCACCGCGTCACGCACAGGTGCCTCCCTTGGCTGACCCGCCTGTCACCGCCGAGTCTCGTCGCGGCGCACAGAAACAGTCAAGGCGGACCGGAAATAAGCGTCAGTGATCCACGTCATTGAGCAGGATCGCCTTGGCCAGCTGCTTCCAGTTGGCCAGGCTCGGCTCGGTCGACGGGTCACGCTTGTCGAACGCGTAGGTCAGCGCGACCCCACGCATGCTCGTGAACAGCGTGTGGCGAACCACCTGGTACATGGGGTGCGCGGTCAGCGCCGGGCCGAACAGCGCGTCCATCGACGCCCAGATCTCCCGGCCCAGCCGGCGCTCGGCCGGGCGGATCACGTCCGCGAGCGCCGGTTCGGTGCGGGCGGCCACCCAGAGTTCGGTGGCGGCCCAGAACTGAGGCTCGTTGAACGACAGCCAGAGGCCCTCGACGACCACGTCGATGCGTGCCCCGGGGTCGTCGGGCAGTGGCTCGCCGGACGCCGACGCCGAACGCCGCTTCTGCCAGACGTGGTGCGCCGCGGCCACCAGCAGCTCCTCCTTGGAGGGGAACTGGTGCAGCAGCCGCCCGCGGGACACCCCGGCCTTGGCCTGGATCGCCAGCGTGTTGGCGCGGGCGTAGCCCTCCTCGACGAGCAGCTCGACCGCAGCGTCGAGGATCCGCGTGCGGGTCTCCTGACTGCGCTCGGCCTGCGGTCGCCGCGCCGCGCTCGCGGAGGACGGCGGTGCATCCGGCGTGCTGGACATGCGGTCGAGCATACGATTCCGTCCGACCCCGACGAGAAAGGGAAAGTAGTGGAGACGCTCGAGTTCCAAGCCGAGACCCGGCAGCTCATGCAGCTGATGATCCATTCGATCTACTCGAACAAGGACATCTTCCTGCGCGAACTGATTTCGAACGGCTCCGATGCGCTGGACAAACTCCGGATCGAGAGCCTGGTCGACTCCGACCTCGACGTCGACCGTTCCGACCTGCACGTGGCGCTCACCCCGGATGCCGACGCACGGACGCTGACCGTGAGCGACAACGGCATCGGGATGACACGCGACGAGGTCGTGTCGCTGATCGGCACGATCGCGAAGTCGGGCACCGCGGAGCTGCTGCGCACCCTGCGTGAGGCTTCGGCCGAGTCGGCCGACCTGATCGGGCAGTTCGGCGTCGGGTTCTACTCGTCGTTCATGGTGGCCGACCGGGTCACGCTCGTCACCCGCAAGGCCGGCGAGTCCACCGGCACCCGCTGGGAGTCGACCGGCGAAGGCACCTACACGATCGACGACGTCGACGACGCCCCGCAGGGCACCGCGGTCACGCTGCACCTCAAGCCGGCCGACGCCGAGGACCAGCTGCACGACTACGCCGACCCGGCCGTGCTGACGTCGATCGTCAAGAAGTACTCGGACTTCATCGCCTGGCCCATCCGCCTCGACGGCACCGCGATCAACTCGCAGAAAGCGCTCTGGGCCCGCCCGCGCAGCGAGGTCACCGCCGAGGAGTACAACGAGTTCTACAAGCACGTCAGCCACGACTGGACCGACCCCCTCGAGACCATCCACATGAAGGCCGAGGGCACGTTCGAGTACGACGCGCTGCTGTTCCTGCCGTCCCGGGCGCCGTTCGACCTGTACTCGCGCGACGCCCAGCGCGGCGTGCAGCTCTACGTCAAGCGCGTCTTCATCATGGCCGACTGCGAGGCGCTGGTCCCGTCCTACCTGCGCTTCGTCAAGGGTGTCGTGGACGCGGCCGACCTCTCGCTGAACGTCTCGCGGGAGATCCTGCAGCAGGACCGGCAGATCCAGGCGGTGCGCCGCCGCCTGGTCCGCAAGGTGCTCGGCACGATCAAGGAGCTGCCGGCCGAGAAGTACGCCACGTTCTGGGCCGAGTTCGGGCGGGCGCTCAAGGAGGGCCTGATCGAGGACGCCGCTAACCGCGAGATCATCCTCGACCTGCTGTCGTTCTCGTCGACGCGGGGTTCCGAACTGACCACGCTGCGCGAGTACGTCGAGCGGCGGCCGGAGGGCCAGACCGAGATCTACTACCTCACCGGCGACTCCCGGGCGACGATCGAGAACTCGCCGCACCTGGAGGCGTTCCGCGCCAAGGGCTACGAGGTGCTGGTGCTCACCGACCCGGTCGACGAGGTGTGGGTCGACCAGGTCACCGAGTACGACGGCATCCCGCTGAAGTCGGTGGCGAAGGGCCAGGTGGACCTGGGCGACACCGCGGCCGAGACCCCGGCCGGCTTCGAGGACTTCCTGACCTGGATGTCGGGCGCGCTCGCGGAGTCGGTGAAGGAGGTGCGGCTCTCCACCCGGCTGGTGGACTCCCCCGCGTGCGTCGTCGGTGACGCGGACGACCTCACGCCGACGCTGGAGAAGATGTTCCGCGCGATGGGCCAGCCGTTGCCGTCGGTGAAGCGGATCCTCGAGTTGAACCCGTCGCACCCGCTGGTCACGGGGTTGCGCGACGCGTTCGCGGCCGGGACGCAGGACGCCGAGGCGGCCGAGCTCCTCTACGGGATGGCGCTGCTGGCCGAGGGTGGGGAGCTCGCGGATCCCGCGCGCTTCTCGCGGCTGCTCGCGGAGCGGCTCACGAAGACGCTCTGAGTTTCCGGGCCTACGACGAGCTCCCGGGCCTACGCGGCCCGCTTGCTCGTCGTAGGCCCGGTGATCCGCGGGCTCAGCGCGCGCGGCGCTCGTTCCAGCGGCGGACCACCCGGTCGATGTCGATCGGCATCAGGTTGAGCGGGGGGCCCACCGGCGCGACCCGGATCGCCGCGCGGATCTTCTTGTTGATCGGCTCCAGGAGATCCCAGATCTCCTGCTCCCGGTGCGCCGCTTCCGCCTTCTCCAGCGCGTCCTCGACCTCTTTGCGCAACGCCAGCGAGGGCGGTACGACCGAGAGGCCTTCGCGCTTCATCTTGCGCTTGATCCACCACAGCGGGTCCGGCGGGTCGTCGATGCCCGGGATGGGTTTGCCCTCGCCGGGCAGGTCGTCGAACTCGCCGCGTTCGATCGCGGCGCTGATCTGCCGCTCGACCCACGACTCGATGGGTCCCGTGGGTTGTGCCATGCCTCCAGTGTGCCCCGCGATTATCCGGCGCGAACGGGGGGAACACGCCCTTTGATGAACGTCAACGAGCTTCTCATCGAGACCTACGGACGCCTGCCCGAACTGGTGCGAGCCGCCGGGGAGGGCCTGACCGCCGAGCAGCTGAGCTGGGCGCCGGGCCCGGGAGCGAACTCGATCGGCTGGCTGATCTGGCACCTCACCCGGGTGCAGGACCACCACGTGTCCGAGCTGCGCGACGACGACCAGGAGTACGTCACCGGCAACTGGGGTGCCCGCTTCGGGGTGAAGTCCGACCCGTCCGACACCGGCTACGGACACACCCCCGCCGAGGTGGCCGGCGTGCGCCCGGAGAGCGACCGGGCCCTGATCGAGTACTACGACGCGGTGCACGCCCGCACGCTCGAGTACCTGGGCGGGCTCTCCGGGGCCGACCTCGACCGGGTCGTCGACGAGCGCTGGGATCCGCCGGTCACGCTCGGCGTCCGGCTGGTGAGCGTCTACGACGACGACGCGCAGCACGCGGGTCAGGCCGCCTACGTCCGCGGCCTGCTGCCCTGACGTCGTGGACGACGTGCACCGCGCGCTCACCGACGAACGCGCGGACACCGCCGCCCAGGTCAGCGCGCTCAGCGCGGACCTGGACGGCATCATCGAGGCCGCCGCGATGAGCAACACCGACGACGAGCACGACCCGGAAGGCACCACGATCGCCTACGAGCGCGCGCACACCGCCGCGCTGCTGTCGTCCGCGCGTGGCCGCCTCGACGAGCTGGACCACGCCCTCGCGCGGCACGCGTCCGGTGACTACGGCCGCTGCGAGTCGTGCGGCGGATCGATCGCCCCCGAACGCCTCGCCGCCCGCCCGTCGACCGCGTTCTGCATCGCGTGCGCGAGCGCGAAGGGACGGTGACGGGGCGGCCCGACCGTCCCAATAGGGTGTCGGCATGCGACAGGCCCGCCCGCGGCTGGCGGTGGACTTCGGCACGTCGACGACGATCGCGATGCTGCGGTGGCCCGACGGGCGGGTGCGGCCGCTGCTCTTCGACGGTTCGCCGATCCTGCCGTCGGCGGTGCTCGCCGACCCCGACGACGTGCTCGTCGGCGCCGACGCCCAGTACGCGGCACGCAGCCGCCCCGAGCGCTTCGAACCGAACCCGAAACTGCACGTCGACGAGGGCCGGGTGCTGCTCGGGCCGCGTGAGGTCCCGGTCGTCGAACTGATCGCGGCGGTGCTGCGTCGGGTGCTCACCGAAGCGGTCCGCACCGCGGGTGAACCGCCCGCGGAGGTGCTGCTGACGCACCCGGCGGCCTGGGGCCCGGCCCGCCGGGCGGTCCTGCGCGCCGCCGCGACCCGGGCCGGGATCGGTTCGCCGGTGCTGGTGGCGGAGCCGGTGGCGGCGGCGAGGGCGTTCGCGGTGCATGCGGCCGCGTTACCGCCGGGTGGGATCGCGGTGGTCTACGACCTCGGCGCCGGGACCTTCGACGTGAGCGTCGTGCGGCGCGAGTGGGACGGGTACGGGGTGCTGGCCACCGACGGCCTGCCCGACACCGGCGGGCTCGACGTGGACGCGGCGATCGTCGCGCATCTCCGGGCCGCGCACCCCGACCCGGGGTCGTGGGCGCGGCTGACCACACCGTCCACGGCCGACGACCGGCGCGCGCACCGCCAGCTCTGGGACGACGTCAAGCGCGCGAAGGAGATGCTGTCGAGGGTCGCGTCGACGCAGATCGTGCTGCCGCTGATCGGGGTGGAGGTGCCGCTCGGGCGCGAGGAGCTGGACGCGCTCGCGGCGCCGCTGATCGCGCGGACGGTCGCCACGGTCGGGGCGACCCTGCGAGCGGCCGGAGCCGGCGCCCCGGACGCGGTGTACCTGGTGGGCGGCGGCTCCCGCTTCCCGCTGGTGGCCACCGCACTCCACCGCGCCCTCGGTCTCGCCCCCACCACCGTCGAACAGCCCGAACTGGTGGTCGCCGAAGGAGCCCTCCTCCTCACCCCCGCCGCCGACGCACCACCACCCGGGACGCACGAACCCGGCGCACCGGACCACGGCGCTGGGGTCGGCGGCGCGCCGGAGCACGGTGCTCGGGACCGCGGCGCACCGGACCACGGCGCACCGGACCACGGCGCTCGGGGTGGCCGACCGGACGGCGGGAGCGGCTCGCCGCGGCGCAGCCGGCGCGCCCTGGTCGGGACGGTCACGGGCGCGATCGTGCTCGTCGCCGCGCTGGTCGTGGCGGTCGCCAACGGAACCGGGCGGTTCGACGACGACCCGTCGACACGGACGACCCCCGCCGCGGCCTGCAATCGGGTCATCGCCGTGCTCGGCGCGGAGACCGGCCAGAGCGCCGGCGTCACCGCGCAGATCCGCGACGCCGCCCGGCTCGCCGCCGACCAGCGCACCAGGGCCCGCCCGGCCTGCCCGGTCCGCCTGGAGGTCCTCGACACCCAGGGCGACCCGCTCACCGCGGCCGCCCTGGCCCGCACCCTCACCGACCGCGCCGAGGTCGTCGGCGTCGTCGGCCCGCTGTTCGACGGCGAGGTCGCCGAAGCCGGCCGGGTGCTGGACGAGGCCGGCCTCCCGTTCCTGACCCCGATGGCCACCTCCGACGCCCTCTCCCGCCAGGGCTGGCGCACGTTCCACCGGATGGTGCCGGGCGAACGCGCCGAGGCCCGCGCGATCGCCGCCCACCTGCGCGACACCGGAGCGCGCAGCGTCCTGCTGGTCTCCGACGGCCGGCCCGCCAGCACGTCGGAGATCACCACGATCCGCACCGAGCTGCGTGGTTCGCTCACCGTGATCGACGCCCCGATCCTGGAGCAGGACCCGGCCGCCGTGGTCACGGCCGCGCGGAACGCCACGCCCGACACCGTCGTGTTCGCCGGTGGGTACCCGGTCGGCGGCCCGCTCCTGCGCGCACTTCGCGAAGCCGGCGTCACCGCGAGGTTCGTCGGCAACGCCGGTTCCGACAACAGCGGCTTCATCACCGGCGCCGGGGCTCCGTACGCACAGGGCGCCGTGGTGACCTGCCCGTGCTTCCCGCAGGAGTCCGCGCCCCCGGATTTCCGCCGCTCCTACCGCTCGGCGTTCGCGGTCGAGCCCGGCGTCCTCTCCCCGGCCGGGTACGACGCGACACGCATCCTGATCGCCGGCCTCGACGCCGGCGCCGGCGACCGGACCGCGATGCGTACGTTTGTCGACGACTACCGCGGCGAGGGCACGTTCGGCCGGCTGCGCTTCCAGGACGACGGCGAACTGCACCCCGACGCCGCCAGGATCTGGTTCTACCAGGTCGACGGCGGGGTGTTCCGCTCGCTCGGGAGCCGCAAGCCGACGTAGATCTCACGGTTCCCTTACGCGGTGGCGCTTCGAGCCGGTCCCGACGGGCACCGGTCCTACCGTCGGACCCATGCGAGTGCTCGTCACCGGCGGCGCCGGTTTCATCGGATCACACGTCGTCGAGAGCCTGGCGCGGGCGGGGCACCACCCGGTCGTCGTCGACTCGCTCGCGCCGGACCTCCACCCGGCCGGCGCCCCCGCGGTGCTCGACGGCCACGAAATCGTCCGGGCCGACGTCCGCGACGCCGACGCGATGTCCGCGGTCGTCCGCGGTGTCGACGCGGTCGTCCACCAGGCGGCGCGGGTCGGCCTGGGCGTGAACGTCGCCGACCTGCCCGCGTACGTGGCCGACAACGACCTCGGCACCGCCGTCGTCCTGGCGTCGGCGGCCGAGCACGGGGTGCGGCGGCTGGTCCTGGCCAGCTCGATGGTGGTCTACGGGGAGGGCAGCTACCGCTGTGCCCGGCACGGCACGACGTCCCCGGGCCCCCGCGCGGCGGCCGACCTGTCCGCCGGCCGGTTCGAGCCGACCTGCCCGCGGTGCGGACAGACGCTGGAACCCGGCCTGGTGGACGAGGACACCCGGCTGGATCCGCGCAGCGTGTACGCGGCGACGAAGGTCGCGCAGGAGCACCTCGCGGCGGCCTGGGCACGCGACACCGGGGCGCGGGTCGTGGCGCTGCGCTACCACAACGTCTACGGCCCCCGGATGCCGCGCGACACTCCCTACGCGGGCGTGGCCTCGCTGTTCCGCTCCGCGCTCGAGCGCGGTGAGGCACCCCGCGTCTTCGAGGACGGCGCCCAGCGGCGTGACTTCGTGCACGTCACGGACGTGGCGGCCGCGAACGTCGCCGCGCTCCGGGCGCTCTCCACCCTCGCCGACGGCTCGCTTCTGCCGTGCAACGTCGCCTCCGGTGAGCCGCGGTCGATCGGGGAGATGGCGCGCACGCTGGCGGCGGCGTTCGGCGGGCCCGCTCCGGTGGTGACCGGCGACTACCGCCTCGGCGACGTCCGGCACGTCGTCGCGTCCCCCGCGCGCGCCGCCGCCCGCCTGGGTTTCGTCGCCGCCGTGCCGTTCACCGACGGGGTCACCCACTTCGCCCGGGCCCCGCTGCGGGGCTAGCGTGCGGCGGCGGCCGGGAGGCGGACGGTGAACTGGCAGCCGCCGGGGGTGTTGTCGACCGCGATCCGTCCTCCGTGGACCTCGACCAGCCCCCGGGCGATCGCGAGCCCCAGCCCGCCGCCCGACCCCAGCGGATCCCCGGCCGCGGCCGGTGTGCGTGCGCTCTCGCCCCGGAAGGCGGTGTCGAAGACCCGGGGCAGGTCGTCCGCCGGGATGCCGCCGCACTCGTCGCTCACCGCGACCCAGCCCGTTCCCTCGTCGGAGCCGCCCACCACGGTCACGATGCCCTCCTGCGGGGTGTGCCGGATCGCGTTGACCAGCAGGTTGCCCAGCACCCGCCCCAGTTCCGGCTCGCTCCCGCGCACCACGCCGTAGGACGAGTGGTCGGCCACCAGACGCACACCCTTCGCCCGCGCCACCGGCGTCGCGCTCGCCACGGCGTCCGAGACGACCTCGCCGAGCGGGACGGCGTCGAGCGTCAGCCGCAGGGCTCCGGCGTTGATCCGGGACAGCTCGAACAGATCGTCGACGAGCGCGGTGATCCGGTCGGCCTCCAACCGGATGCGCCGGTGGTAGCCGGGCACGCCGTCGGGCTCGACCATCCCGTCCTCCAGCGCTTCGGCCATCGCACGCAGGCCGGCCAGCGGGGTGCGCAGATCGTGCGAGACCCAGGCGACGACTTCGCGGCGGCTGCGTTCGAGCGCCTGTTCCCGGGCCCGCGCCTCGGCCGCCCAGACGCTGGCCCGGGCGAGCCGGCGGCCGGCGACGAGCGCGAAGCCGAGGCTCACCACTCCGGACACGATCAGCACCATCCCGACGACACCGAGGTCGTGGGCGCTCAGGAACATCGCCTCGGCCACCACCACGACGCCGGTGACCACCGACGCCACCGTCACGGCGAGCAGCACGCCCAGGTGCGCGGTGACCGAGCGGCCCCGCAGGATCCGCAGTGCGGCCAGCCCGAACGACGCCACCGCGCCGGACGAACCCAGCGCCAGAGCACAGATGACCAGGACGTCGCGCATCAGTGGCCCGTTCGTTCGTAGCGGTAGCCGACACCCCACGCGGTGACGATCCGGGCCGGACGGGCCGGGTCGACCTCGATCTTCTCGCGCAGCCTGCGCACGTGGACGGTGACCGTCGCCTGGTCGCCGACCGTCCATCCCCACACCTGTTCGAGCAGGTCGGCGCGGGTGAAGACCCGGCCCGGATGGCGCAGGAAGTGCACCAGAAGGTCGAACTCGCGGACGGTCAGCGGCAGCTGCGTGTTGTTCCGGAAGGCCAGGTGCGCGTCCGGGTTCACCCGCAGATCGCCGTCCTCGAGCTCCGGCACGGACGCACCCGGACGCGACCCGCCCGCGCGCCGCAGCACCGACTGGACCCGCAGCGCCAGCTCACGGGGCGAGAACGGCTTCGTGACGTAGTCGTCGGCACCGGTCTCGAGGCCCACCACCCGGTCGGCCTCGTCGCCGAGCGCGGTGAGCATCACGATCGGCACGTCCCCGTGGGCACGCAGCCGGCGGCACACCTCGAGCCCCGACATGCCGGGGAGCATCAGGTCGAGCACGACGAGATCCGGCGCCGCCGCGGCCGCCGCACGCAGCGCCGCCGGGCCGTCGCCGACCAGGTCGACGAGGAACCCGGCCCGTCGCAGGTACCGGCCCACGACTTCGCTGACCGTCGGATCGTCGTCCACCACCAGCACTCGGCTCACCACTTCAGCATCCACCCCAGCTGGACGGCGAGCGCGACCACGGCCTGGGCCGCCAACCAACGCCGCCGTTCGGGCGCCGGCAGCGCACCGGCCGCGACCAGCAGCCAGACCGCGAACGGCAGGAAGATCCGCTCGACCTCGCCTTTGGCGAGGCCGCTCGCGGTGGCCGCCAGCACCAGGGCGCCCGCCGTCAACGGCAACGCCGAGGCTCGCGCCAACCCGCCCCGCGCCAGAACGGTGAGACCTCCGACGGCGGCCGGCCCCACGCACACCGCGACCGCGGCGAGGTTCACGGCCACGAAGTATCCGGTCGGCCGGTCGATCCAGGCCGAGCCCTCGCGGACCCGGTCGGCGGCCGTGAGGAACCCGTCCCACCACCAGAAGCCCAGCGCGGCGAACGAAGCGACGACCGCGACCACCACCGCTCCGCCCACGAGCAGCGGACGCACCCGCCTCCGGACCGCGACCACGACGACCGCGAGCACCCCGATCAGCACTAGGCCGTAGGAGAGGAACAGCGCGGCGCCGAGCGCGAGGCCGCCGGCGGCCGCACGCACGTCGGCGGCCCGTCCGCGCCCCGCCGCCGACGACGCCAGGGCCGCGATCCCCCAGCTGGTGACGCCGCAGAACAGCGCGTCGGCCGAGGTAGCTATCCACAGCGCGGTCGGCGCGAGCACGACGAACGGCGCGACCCGGCGCGCGACGTCGGCCCCGGCGAGGCTCCGGACGGTCACCAGCACCGCCGGGGCGGCCGACGCACCGGCGGCGACGCACAGCGCGGCCGCCCATCCCGGGCCGGACAGGCCGAGCCGGTCGAGCCCGGCGAACACCAGGAGCGCACCCGGTGGGTGCCCGGACACGTGCGTCACCCATTGGAAGCCGGGCGAACCGCCGAGGACGTGGTCGGTGAACGTGCCGAGAAACTCCGGCACCGCGGCGACCCGGTCGACGTCGTGCAGGTACTCCCAGCGGGTGGCCAGCGGAGCCCCGAGCGCCCCGACGCCGTCGACGAGCGCCAGCGACACGGCCCACCCCGCTCCGGCGGCCCAGGTCCAGGCCAGGAGGACCGGCCACCGCCACCGGGCCGCGGCGACCGGCCCGGCGGCGATCAACCCGACCCCGACCACCACCGGCAGCAGCAGGGCCGGACCCAGCCGGACGTCGAGCCGGCCGGTCAGCGGCTGTCCACCGGAGAGGTGGAGGTCGACGCCGCGCGCGGTCAGCCACGCACCCCACCCGGCGACACCGGCCACCAGCAGCGCCGCTCCGGCGACCGCGCCGATGGCGCCCGGCCCCGACCGCCCGGGGCCACCGGCGTCGTCCCGGGACCGTTCGGACGGCAGCGGACGGCGACGCAGAGAGACGGTCATCCACCGGACGCTAGGCCGCCGGCCGGTCGGTTCCGGGCGCGTCGCACCAGCCGTTCGACAACCGTAAGAACTCCCGCCGACGTTCGCAGACCGTAAGGTCTTCGCAGGCCGGAGCGGTTTTACGGTCGGCAGATGTCGAAGCCAGAAGCTCATCGGCCGGTTGCGGTCGACGTGGTTTTCCCCTGCTTGAACGAAGCGCTCTCCCTGCCCTGGCTGCTCGGGCGGCTGCCGGACGGCTACCGCGCGATCGTGGCCGACAACGGTTCCACGGACGGCTCGGCCGACCTCGCCCGCGAGCTCGGCGCGACCGTGCTCGCGGTTCCGGTCCGCGGTTACGGCGCGGCCGCGCACGCCGGGCTCGAGGCGTCCACCGCGGACGTGGTGTGCTTCTGCGACGCCGACGGATCCCTGGACCCGGCCGAGTTGCCCCGGGTCGCCGACCCGGTGGCGCGCGACGAGGCCGACCTGGTGATCGGCCGCCGCCGCCCCACCGCGCGCCGGGCCTGGCCGGCGCACGCCCGCTGGGCCAACGCGGTGCTCTCCGCCCGGCTCCGGCGGCGGACCGGGCTGCGCCTGCACGACCTGGGCCCGATGCGCGCCGGACGCCGGGCCGCGCTCCGCGGGCTGGATCTGGCCGATCGGCGGTTCGGCTACCCGCTGGAGACGGTCGTCGCGGCCGCCGGGGCCGGGCTGCGCGTGGCCGAGGTCGACGTGGCCTACGCGCCCCGCACCGCCGGGAGCACGTCGAAGGTCACCGGCACCCTCGGCGGGACGGTGCGCACGGTCGTCGACATGGGGCGGGTGCTGACCCGATGAACGTCCAACTGCTCGTGCTCGCGAAAGCCCCGGTGCCGGGCCGGGTGAAGACCCGCCTCTGTCCACCGTGCACCCCGGTGGAGGCGGCCGCGCTCGCCCGCGCGGCGCTCCAGGACACTCTGGACGCGGTGCGGGCGACCCCGGCGCAGCGCCGGGTGCTCGCGATCGACCACCCCGGCGAACTGGGCGACCTCTCCCTCCGCGGGTTCGAGGTCATCACGCAGCGCGGGCCGGGGCTGGCCACGCGGATCGCCGCCGCGTTCGCCGACGCCGCCGCGCCCGGCCTGGCGACGGTGCTCGTCGGCATGGACACCCCGCAGGTGGGGCCGGACCGCCTCGCGGCGGTCGGCGCCCGGCTCGTCCACGTCGGCGTCGACGCCGTGCTGGGCCCCGCGCGCGACGGCGGCTGGTGGACGCTGGGCCTGCACGATCCGCGTCACGCCGATCTCCTGCGGGACGTCCCGATGTCGCGCCCGGACACCGGCAACGCCACCCGGGTCGCGCTGCGCGCGGCCGGTCTGCGGATCGCCGCCGCGCCCGTCGAGCGTGACGTCGACACCGCGGCCGACGCCGCAGCCGCGGCCGCGGCCGCGCCCGAATCCGGTTTCGCGGCGGCCTGGCGGCAGATCACGGCCCGGGCGAAGGACACCCGGACCGACACCCGGACCGCGGCCCGGGCGAAGGCCGGTGTCTCATGACGTCGGCCGCGCGGTTGTACGGCGAGGGGATCACCGCACTGGAGGCCGGTCGGCCGCACCGGCTGCTGATCCGGCACGAGCGGGGCGGCCTCGCGCCGCTCGCGCTGGACGATTGGCACCGCCCGGCCCGGCCCGGTGACCGGAGCCTGCTCGCGCGGTGCGCCGGCTCGACGCTCGACGCCGGCTGCGGGCCGGGCCGGCTGGCCGCCGCCCTCGCGCTGGCCGGTCGGCCGGTGCTGGCGGTCGACATCGTCCCGGCGGCCGTCGCCGCCGCCCGCCGACGAGGTGCCGCCGCGCTCCGCCGGTCGGTGTTCGGCCGGGTTCCCGGAGCCGGCCGGTGGACGTCGGTGCTGCTCGCGGACGGCAACATCGGGATCGGCGGTGACCCGGTGCGGTTGCTGCGGCGGGTGGCCGCGCTGATGGGTGCCGCCGGGAGGGTCGTCGTGGAGCTGGCCCCGCCCGGGGCGGGCCGCCGCTACCGGTTCCGCCTCGAACACGACCGCCGCTACAGCGAATGGGTGCCGTGGGCCGACCTCGGGGCCGACGAGGTCCACCGGGTCGGAGCCGCCGCCGGGCTCGTCGTCGACGAGGAGTGGGTGACCGCCGGACGATGGTTCGCGACCCTGGTCCGCCGGTGAGCGCCCCGCGCCGGGTACCGCTCTGGCGGCGGCCCTTCCCGGAGCCGCCCGACGTGCTGCGCCGCGGACCGTTCGCGCCCGGGGCGATCCGGCCGGCGGGGCGCTCGGCCGCGCTCTCCGCCCGGCTCGGCCTCTGGCTCGGGGCGGCGTTCGGGATCTGCCTGGTCACCGGGCTGATCAGTCACGGGATCCAGCACCCGCCGGACTGGTTCGTCTGGCCGCGGAGGCCGGTGTCGCTCTACCGGGTCACGCAAGGACTACACGTGGCGACCGGGCTGGCCACCGTGCCGCTGCTGCTGGCCAAGCTCTGGGCGGTGTACCCGACGCTGTTCCGGTGGCCGCCGGTGCGCAACGGCGCCGACCTGCTCTCCCGGGCCGCGCTGCTGGTGCTCGTCGCCGGTGCGGTGTTCCAGCTGGCGAGCGGCGTGCTGAACACCGCGCGCCAGTACGCGGTGCTGGGCTTCGGGTTCCCGGCCGCGCACTACTGGACCGCCTGGATCACGACCGGTGCCCTGGTGATCCACATCGGAGCACAAGCCACCGTGGTCCGCCGCGTCCTCCGCGAGAGCCGCTCCGCGACCCCCGCGCCGGTCGACGGCGCGGTGGTCACCCGGCGGGCGGTCGTCGCCACCGTGGCCGCGGCGGCCGGGGTCGTGACGCTCGCGACCGTGGGCCAGACCGTCCGTCCGCTCAGCAAGCTGTCGGTGCTGGCTCCGCGCCGGCCCGGCCTCGGCCCCCAGGGCCTGCCCGTCAACCGGTCCGCGGCCGGTGCGGGCGTGGTCGCCGCGGCGACCCGCGACGACTACCGGCTGGTCGTGGCCGGCCCCCGGCCCCTCCGGCTCGGGCGCGACGCGCTCGCCGCCCTCCCCCAGCACACCGCCGAGCTGCCGATCGCGTGCGTCGAAGGCTGGAGCGCGACCGCGCGCTGGACCGGGGTCCGGCTGCGTGACCTGCTGGCCGAGGCCGGGGTGGCGCCCGGGGCGGACATCCGGATCGAGTCCCTGCAGCGCTCCGGCGCCTACCGCGTGAGCACGCTGCCTGCGGCCTTCGCCCAGGACCCACTGACGCTCGTCGCGCTGCGCCTCAACGGTGAGACGCTCGACCTCGACCACGGCTACCCGTGCCGGCTCATCGCCCCCAACCGGCCGGGAGTGCTGCAGACCAAGTGGGTGGCGTGGATCGGTGCGCACGGATGAGGCTCGTCCGGGCGGTGCCGGCTCTCCTCGGCACCGCGATCCTGCTCTACGGCATGCTCGGCCTGCTCGGGGCGTCCGGTCCGTCGCCGCTGGGCCGGTGGCTTCTCGTCGTGGTTGTCGGCTGGCTCGCGGTCGACGCGGTGCTCACCCCGGTCGTGATCGCCGCCGGGCGGTTGCTGCGTCGCCTGCTGCCGGATCGGCCCGGAGACCGGCCGGGCCGGCGCGGGGCGGTGCGGGTCCTGGTGGGCGCCGCGGCCGCGGTCAGCGGCGTGCTGACGCTCGTGGCGCTGCCGCTCGTCGACGGCGGCGGACGGGACGCTTCGGTCCCGTCCGCCCTGCCCCTGGACTACGGCCGCGGCCTGGTGCTGCTGCTCGCGGCCGGATGGCTCGGCGTCGGCGTCGCGGTGGCCGTGCTGCTCCGCCGGCGCTGAGCCGGTGCCGCGACCCCCATCAGCTCGGCTCGAACTCCGCCACGGCGTCGATCGCGGGGCCGTGGGGGGTGTTCGCCTCGCGCTCGATCAGGATCTCGACGAGGGCCGGGCGGCTCGTGCGCGCGGCCTCCTTGCGCGCCCACTCGATCGTGTCGCGGATCTCCTCGGGGCGGGTCACCCGGCGTCCGGAGCAGCCGTACGCCTCCATGATCTTGACGTTGTCGGTGCCGACCGCGTCGTAGTGGATGTCCACCTCGTAGTTCATGCCGTACGGGAGTTCGGCCTGTCGGATCAGCCCGAGGTACTCGTTGTTCAGCATGATCAGCACGAACGGCACGTCGTACTGCGCCGCCACCGCCAGTTCCTCGACCAGGAACTGGAACGAGTAGTCGCCCACCACGCCGACGACCTCGGCGTCCGGCGCCGCCTTCTTCACGCCGATCGCGGCCGGGATCTCCCAGCCGAGCGGACCGGCCTGGCCGCACACCTGGTAGCGCCGCGGCTCGTGCACCTTCTGGTGCTGCCCGCTCCAGATCTGGTAGAGCCCGATCGCGGTCACGAAGTACGTGTCCGGCCCGAACGCCTCGTTGATCTCCCGGTAGACCCGCGGCGCCTTCACCGGGACGTCGTCGAAGTCCTCGCGCCGGGTCAGCGACCGGCGCAGGTGCTGCACCCGCGTCACCCACCCGTTCGGCTGTCGCTTCGCGTGCCGGGCCCGGGCGGCCTCGAGCAGCGCCCGCAGGAACAGCCGGGCGTCCGACACGACCCCCAGGTCGGGCCCGAACACCTTCCCGATCTGGGTCGGCTCGACGTCCACGTGGATGAACACCCGGTCGCCGCGGTACACGTCGAGCGCGCCGGTGTGCCGGTCACCGAAGCGCGCGCCGACCGCGAGCACCAGATCGGACTCCAGGAACGACGCGTTGCCGTAGCGCTGCGACGTCTGGATCCCGGTCATCCCCGCGTGCAGGCCGTGGTCGTCGTCGAGCGCGCCCTTGCCCATCAGCGTCACCTGCACCGGCACCTGCAGGTACTCGGCCAGCTCGCGCAGCTCGGCCGAGGCGTCGGCGAGGATGACGCCGCCACCGGCGAGGATCAGCGGCCGCTGCGCCGAGAGCAGGAGGTCCAGCGCGCGCTCCACCCGCGGCCCGTGCGGGACGACCGGCGTGACGGGCAGCGGCGCGTCGATCGTCGCGTCCCATTCGATGAGCTCTTTCTGGACGTCGAGCGGGAGGTCGACGAGCACCGGACCGGGACGCCCTTCCCGCGCCACCTGGAACGCCTTGCGCACGATCCACGGCACCTGCGCGGCTTCCTTGACCTGCACGGCCCACTTCGTGACCGGCTTCGCGATCTCCACGATGTCGACGGCCTGGAACGCCTCCTGGTGCAGCTTGCTGGAGACGGCCTGGCCGGTGAAGCAGAGGATCGGGATCGAGTCGGCCTGCGCGGTGTAGAGGCCGGTGATCATGTTCGTGCCGGCCGGGCCGGACGTGCCGATCGCGACCCCGACGTTGCCGGTGGTGCGGGCCCAGCCGTCGGCCATGTGGGTGGCGCCCTCTTCGTGGCGGACGATCAGGTGCTCGATGCCGCCGTGGTTCTGCAGCGCCGCGTAGAGCGGCAGGATCGCCGCGCCGGGGCAGCCGAAGACGGTGTCGACGCCCTCGGACTCGAGGATCTCGACGACCGCCTGCATCGCGGGAACGGTGGGCATCAGGCCTCCCGGCCGGAGAGGGTTTCGGTGACCTTCAGGAGCGCGGAGTGGTCCAGCGAGCCGTGGCCCATCGCGCGGGCGGCCGCGACCAACTGGGCGACCAGCCCGGTGACCGGCAGCGCGACACCGGCGTCGCGGGCGGCGTCGAGCGCGATCGCCATGTCCTTGTGGTGCAGGTCGATGCGGAAGCCGGGCGTGAACTCGCGCGCGAGCATCGACTCGCGCTTGAGGTCGAGGATGCGGCTGGCCGCGAGGCCACCGGCGAGGACGTCGAGCCCGGTCTTCGCGCCGACGTCCGAGCCTTCGAGCAGCACGATCGCTTCGCTGACCAGCGCGTAGATCCCGGCCACGACCAGTTGGTTCGCCGCCTTGACGACCTGACCGGCGCCGGCCCCGCCGACGTGGCGGGGTGTGCCGAGCACCTCGAGCACCGGGCGGGCGGCCGCGAACGCGACCTCGTCGCCGCCGACCATGATCGAGAGCGTGGCCTGCCGGGCACCGGTCTGACCGCCGGAGACCGGCGCGTCGATCACCCGGACGCCGGTCGCCGCGCCCTCGGCCGCCAGACGCACCGACGTCTCGGGGCGGATCGAGCTCATGTCGGCGAACAGGGTGCCCGGGGGCACCGCCGGGAGCACCTGGGCGGCGACCTCCTCGACCTGGGGATGGTTCGGCAGCATCGTGATCACGACGTCCGCACCCCGCACCGCGTCGGCCACCGAGGTGGCCGGGGCGCCGCCGTCCGCCGCGAACGCGTCCACCGCCGGCGTGTGGACGTCGAACCCGGTGACGTCGTGTCCGGCCGTCACCAGGTGCCGCGCCATCGGCGCCCCCATGACACCGAGCCCGACGAACCCGATCGTGCTCACGACGCCACCCCCGCCCGCGGGAGCCAGGCGAAGCTGTCGGCGCTCGGGCCCTCCGGGATGTACTCGAGGCCCACCCAGCCGTCGTAGCCGTGGGCGGTGAGCTGCTCCAGGTGGCGTGCGAGCGGCAGCGAACCGGTGCCGGGCTGGTGGCGGCCGGGCGCGTCGGCGATCTGGACGTGGCCGATGCGTGCGGTGTGCCGTTCGATCACCGCGTCGAGGTCGTCGCCGTTGACCGCGAGGTGGTACAGGTCGGCGAGCAGGCGGAGGTTGGCCCGTCCGGGCAGCCGGTCGATCACCGCGAGCGCGTCGGCCGCCGTCCGCAGCGGGTACCGAGGTGTCCCGGACAGCGGTTCGATCAGGACGGTGCCGTCGATCCGGGAGACCGCGTGCGCGGCGAGCACCAGCGCCTCCACCGCGACGTCGTCCTGCTCGCCCGGGTCGACCCCGCCGAGGCGGTTGCCGTAGAGCGCGTTGAACGCCCGGCAGCCGAGCTGCGCGCCGATCCCGACGGCGACGTTCACGCTGTCGAGGAACTCGCCGGTGCGGCCGGGCCAGGAGAGCACGCCCCGGTCGCCGCCGGGCATGTCGCCGGCGAAGAAGTTCAGCCCGACGAGCCGGACACCGGCGTCGCGCACGGCGGCGACGAACCGATCGACCTCGGCGTCGGACGGCACCGCGTCCGGGAACGGCCACCAGAACTCGACCGCGTCGAACCCGGCGTCGCGCGCGGCCGCCGGCCGTTCCAGCAGCGGTAACTCGGTGAAGAGAAGGGACAGGTTGACGTCGTATCGCATATTGAATCCTGTATGCAGTCGGCGGACAGAAAAAAGCCGTTCTCCATCTCCGTCACGACGACGGCGGCTCGGCCTCGAGAAGATCAGCGATCTTGCAGTTCAGCGCCGTACAGATCATGTCGAGCTCGTCGAGTCGCACCGTGCTCGGCGTCCCGTTCCACCAGGAAGCGACCTTGCTCAGCGACGGCGAGTACCCGGCGGCGCGGCACGCCTGCAGCAGATCCGCCGGACGCCAGATGTCAGCGTTCGCGGCTACCCACCGCAGATTCCACCGCACCGCACGCTCCCCTCGCCGTCGAGAGATCGCCGGAAACGAACGTTATAGCAACGCTCGAAGCAATTTCGCCGTCTCCGTAGGAGTTCGTCCAACTCGGACCCCGGCGGCTTCCAGCGCCTTCTGTTTCGCCTCGGCCGTGCCCGACGATCCGCTGACGATCGCGCCGGCGTGCCCCATCGTCTTGCCCTCGGGCGCGGTGAAACCCGCCACGTACCCGACGACCGGCTTCGTCACGTGGGCGGCGACGTAGTCGGCGGCCCGCTCCTCGGCGTCGCCGCCGATCTCGCCGATCATCACGATCGCGTCGGTCTCCGGGTCGTCCTGGAAGGCCTGCAGACAGTCGACGTGGGTCGTCCCGACGATCGGGTCGCCGCCGATCCCGACGCACGTGGAGAACCCGAGGTCATGCAGCTCGTACATGAGCTGGTAGGTGAGCGTGCCGGACTTCGACACCAGCCCCACCCGCCCCGGGCCGGTGATGTCGGCCGGGATGATCCCCGCGTTGGACTTCCCCGGGCTGATCAGCCCGGGACAGTTCGGGCCGATGATGCGTGTGGTGTTGCCCGCCGCCACCGCGTGCGCCCACAGCGCCGCAGTGTCGTGCACCGGCACGCCCTCGGTGATCACGACCGCGAGGCCGATCCCGGCGCTTATCGCCTCCAGTCCCGCGGCCAGCGTGAACGCGGGCGGCACGAAGATCACCGTGGTGTCCGCACCGGTCTCACCCATCGCCTCGGCCACCCCGGCGAAGACCGGCAGCCTCATCCCGTCGAAATCCGCCGTGGTTCCGGCTTTTCGCGGGTTGACGCCACCGACGACGGTGGTGCCGGCGGTGAGCATCCGACGGGTGTGCTTCATGCCCTCGGCGCCGGTCATGCCCTGGACGAGCACCCGGCTCTTCTCGGTCAGAAAGATCGCCATCTCATGCCTCCCGGCCTGCGAGTTCGGCGGCCCGGGCGGCCGCGCCGTCCATCGTGTCCACGAGTTCGAGGCCGGGGAGCCCGGCGGCGCCGAGGATGCGCCTGCCCTCGTCCGCGCGGTTGCCGTCGAGCCGGACGACGACCGGCCGGTCCACCGGCTCACCCCGGCTGGCCAGCAGCGCGAACGCTCGCACGATGCCGTCGGCGACCGCGTCGCACGCGGTGATGCCACCGAAGACGTTCACCAGGACGCTGCGCACGGCCGGGTCGGCCAGCACGATCTCCAGTCCGTTCGCCATCACCTCGGCCGAGGCACCGCCGCCGATGTCGAGGAAGTTCGCCGGCCGGGCCCCGGCCAGCGCGACGACGTCGAGCGTGGACATGACCAGGCCGGCACCGTTGCCGATCACGCCGACCCGGCCGTCGAGCCGCACGTAGTTCAGGTCCTTCGCGTGGGCCCGGGCCTCGAGCGGGTCGGCCGAGTCGTGGTCGCGCAGCCCGGCGTGGGCGACGTGCCGGATCCCGGCGTTGTCGTCGAGCGTCACCTTGCCGTCGAGCGCGACGATCGCCCCGCCGGCGTCACGCACCAGCGGGTTGACCTCCACCAGCAGCGCGTCCTCGGCGACGAACGCCGACCAGAGGCTCTCGACGGCCTCGGCCGCCTGCTCCGGCAGCCCGACCGCCGCGACGATCTCCCGCGCCTTGGCGGAGTCGACGCCGGTCAGCGGATCGATCGGCACCCGGACCAGTGCCTCGGGGTTGGTGGCCGCGGTCTCCTCGATCTCGACCCCGCCCTCCAGCGACGCCATCGCGAGGAACGTCCGGTTCGTACGGTCGAGGAGGTAGGAGAAGTAGTACTCGTCGGCGATGTCGGTCGCGGTCGTGACCAGGACGCGGTTCACCCGGTGACCTTTGATGTCCATGCCGAGGATGTCGTCTGCCTTCGCCCGGGCCTCGTCGGCGTCGGCGGCGAGCTTCACCCCGCCGGCCTTGCCGCGCCCACCGGTCTTGACCTGGGCCTTGATGACGACCGAACACCCGAGCTCGGCCGCGGCCGCCCGCGCGGCCTCCGGGGTGGTGACCACGACTCCCGGTAGCACCGGGACTTCGTGGGCCTCGAACAGATCGCGTGCCTGGTACTCGTACAGGTCCACAGCCATCGTCCTCCGGTTGAGGGAACCCCAGCGTAACCGTGATGCCATACTGTATGCAATATTCCCGTCGACAATCTGCTCTGGACAGCCCTCCCTCGCGGAGGGACCATAGGGGCGCCGCATACGGTATGCAGTCTTCAATCCGCGGCAACGATCGAGGAGTTGAGGAATCATGAGTCAGACCACGACGGAACCCCCCGCGGCAGCGGCTGGGTCCTCTCCGGAAACGGACGGCGAGTCGGGCGCCACCGCGGCGATCCTGCGGGCGCGCAGCGGTGACCCGGACCGGATCTCCGGTGGTCACCTGGTCGCGAAGGCGCTCAAAGCCGAAGGCGTCGACGTGATCTTCACCCTCTGCGGCGGGCACATCATCGACATCTACGACGGTTGTGTCGACGAGGGCATCGCGGTGGTCGACGTCCGGCACGAGCAGGTCGCCGCACACGCGGCCGACGGGTACGCCCGGGTCACCGGCAAGCCCGGCGTCGCGGTCGTCACCGCCGGGCCCGGCACCACCGACGCGGTCACCGGCGTCGCGAACGCGTTCCGCGCCGAGAGCCCGATGCTTCTCATCGGCGGCCAGGGCGCGCTGAGCCAGCACAAGATGGGCTCACTGCAGGACCTGCCGCACGTCGACATGATGACGCCGATCACGAAGTTCGCCGCGACCGTGCCGCACACCACGCGCAGCGCCGACATGGTCTCGATGGCGTTCCGCGAGTGCTACGCCGGCGCGCCCGGGCCGTCGTTCCTGGAGATCCCGCGCGACGTGCTGGACGCCGAGGTCGACCTGAAGGACTGCACGATCCCGGAGCCGGGACGCTACCGGGTGTCGACGAAGAGCGCAGGCGACCCGGCGGCGGTGGAGCGGCTGGCCGACGTCCTGGCGCACTCGTCGAAGCCGGCCGTCCTGCTGGGATCCCAGGTCTGGACCGGGCGCGGCACCGACGCGGCGATCGACTTCGCGCGGACGCTGGACATCCCCGTGTTCATGAACGGCTCGGCCCGCGGCTCGCTGCCGCCCGGCGACCCGCACCACTTCCACCTCTCGCGCCGGTACGCGTTCAACAACGCCGACGTCATCATCATCGTCGGCACGCCGTTCGACTTCCGGATGGGCTACGGGCGGCGGCTGCCCGCGGGAGCCACGGTCGTGCAGATCGACATGGACTACCGCACGGTCGGCAAGAACCGGGACATCGACCTGGGCATCGTCGGCGACCCCGGGGCGGTGCTGGCCGCGGTGACCGCGGCGTCGTCGGGGCGGCTGGCGAAACCGAACCGGCGGGCGTGGTTCGAGGAGCTGCGGGCCGAGGAGTCGGCGGCCTACCAGAAGCGGCTGCCCCGGCAGCTCTCCGACGCCTCCCCGATCCATCCGCTGCGCCTCGCGCACGAGATCAACGAGTTCCTCACCGAGGACTCGATCTACATCGGTGACGGCGGCGACATCGTGACGTTCTCCGGCGGCGTGGTGCAGCCGAAGACCCCCGGGCACTGGATGGACCCGGGGCCGCTCGGCACGCTCGGCGTCGGTGTGCCGTTCGTGCTGGCGGCGAAGTACGCCCGGCCCGACAAGGAGGTCGTGGCGCTCTTCGGGGACGGCGCGTTCTCGCTGACCGGCTGGGACTTCGAGACGCTGGTCCGGTTCGACCTGCCGTTCGTCGGCGTGGTCGGCAACAACTCGTCGATGAACCAGATCCGGTACGGGCAGATGCGCAAGTACGGCGAGGCCCGCCAGCGGGTGGGGAACACGCTCGGCGACGTGCGCTACGACGAGTTCGCCCGGATGCTCGGCGGCTACGGCGAGGAGGTCCGCGACCCCGCGGACATCGGGCCCGCGCTCCGGCGGGCCCGCGAATCGGGCCTGCCGTCCCTGATCAACGTGTGGGTCGACCCCGACGCCTACGCGCCGGGAACGATGAACCAGACGATGTACAAGTAGGGTCGGCCGATCGCGTGGCGGCCCGGATCGCTCCGCCACGCGATCACCGGGTCACGCGATACCGCGAGAGCGCAAAGGCGCGTCAGTCAACGGCCGAATATTCGCCGCCTGGGGTCCCTTTGTCCCTGGGTGATGTCAAATTGAACTAACTGACCGTCCGCCAGCTCTTTGTAACCCTGAACCTGAATTGCCGAATAGTGGGCAAAGACATCCGGCCCCCCGTCATCCGGAGCGATGAACCCGAAGCCCTTCTCGTTGTTGAACCACTTCACCACACCCGTTTCCATCGTCCCTCCCCCGGCCCGCTCCGCTATGGGCCTCACCATGGAGACAGCATTGCACACCAGATCCACTAGCATCCTTGGAGGCGCCCATAGGCCGGAAGAGGACGCGGAGGATTCGATGGCACAAGGCACCGTGAAATGGTTCAACGCCGAAAAGGGCTATGGATTCATAGCGATAGATGGCGGCGCAGACGTCTTCGTGCATTATTCGGCGATACTCATGGACGGCTATAAGGCGCTGGAAGACGGACAACGTGTCGAATTTCTGGTTACACAGGGACCTAAAGGACCTCAAGCGGAAAACGTTCAACTAGTCAGTTCCACGGCGGAACGCGGCACGACGTGGGGAATCGCATGACACTCTCGCCTCTACGCTGACCGCGGCAAGGGGGCCGTGGAATCGGCGAAGCGCCGACTACCATGCCGCCTGTGACTCGGGTCTTCATCTCCAGCGCGAGCGGCACCTTGCGTCCGTACCGGCAGATCGCCATCGAACTGTGCTACCGCCTGGGCATGGAACCAGTGGCGATGGAGAACTTCTACCCGGAGACCGCTCCCCCACTTGAGGTGTGTCGCCGAGAAGTCAGCAAAAGCGACATCTTTGTGTTACTCATCGCCGATCGCTACGGCGATCGTCCACCCGGGGAAGACCTCTCGTACACCGAGCTCGAGTATCAGTGGGCCACGGCCAAACATGGCACGCCGATCGTTCCGTTCATTGCCGACGACCGGTACCTGGCTGCTCACGTTCGCACCCATACGTATGCGGAGTATCGGGAGCTCGGGGATCTGGCAAAGTTCGTCGAGAAAGTACGAGCACATCACACGGTCAAGTTCTTCAACGAGATCGAGACGTTCCGGAACGACCTGTACCGAGCACTCGAGTTCAACCGGCCACCCGATCCCGATCGACGCCTGACTCACGCCCAGGCCGTAACCCAGGCCTCCTGGCACGCCAACCGGCGCACGCTTCCCTCAGCTCCGCAGCCGTACGCCATCCCCGCCTACGTCGGCGGATCGCCGTTCACCGGCCGCCGGAAAGAGCTGCGGCTGCTCACCCGATGGGCCTCGTCCGCGGCCCCGGTGGCCGTCGTCGAGGCGATCGGTGGTACCGGTAAGAGCGCACTGACCTGGGAATGGTTCGATAATCACGCCGAGGCGGCGATCCCTCGTCTAGCCGGCCGTTTCTGGTGGAGCTTCTACGACGGGTCGGCATCGATCAATCGCTTTCTCCAGCAACTGCTGGGGTACCTGACCGCATCCACCGCGTGGCAGGTCAGTCGCATCCCGCGCGAGGAGCTTCCCGAACTCGTTCTCACCGAGCTCCGCCGGCGTCCGATCCTCCTCGCACTGGACGGTTTTGAGCGTCTGCTCATGGCGTATCACCAGTACGATCCGTCGAAAGTGACCGACACGATCGTGGAAGCGGACGCGCGGGCGGACAAGCATTCGATGATCGATGGAGTCGGGTACGACTTCGTGCGGGCGCTCGTGGGAACCTCACCCTCCAAAGTCATCGTCACGACGCGCATGGCACCGGACGCCCTGGAGGGTCCAGGACGAAGTCTGCTGCCGGGCGTGTATCGGTACCGGCTTCCCGGAATCGATGACAGCGCGGTGCGCTCGCTGCTGACCAAGCTCGGCGTTTCGGGAGGCGCACGAAACATCGAGAGCTTCTTCCGTCCGCTCGACAATCACCCGCTGCTCATCGCTATCGTCGCCGGGCTGGTGCGCGACCACCGGTTGGCGCCGGGAGACTTCGACAGTTGGCGTGAACATCAGCCGTTCTCCATCGGTGCGGTCGACCTGGCCGCCAAACAGCGGCACATTCTCGACGCCGCCTTTCAGAATCTCGACCCCCAGACAGCCCGGCTGCTGAGCTGGCTTTCGGCCCTGTCCGGCTCGGTGGGATGGCGATTGGTGCAGGACGTCAATCCCTTCGGTTACGACTCCGACCTCTCGACCGCGGAGGCAGGTGCGGCGCTCGACGCGGCACTCCGCGATCTTGAGGCTCGCGGACTGCTCTGGTGGGACCGCCAAGCCAATACGTACGACATGCATCCGGTTGTCCGGGCATTTTCGTACGACCGGCTGAACGCCACCGAGCGGGTCACCGCCAACGAGCAGATCCGCGATCACTTCGCGGCGCTTCCGCCGGAAACACCCAACGAGGTCACGAGCGTCGAAGACCTCCAACCGACCATCACGCTGTTCCGCGCTCTCACCGGGTCCGGCAATCACGGACGCGTCGTGTCCCTATGGAACGGGCAACTTGCCAAACCGCTGTTGGTGAGACTCGGCGCCAACGCCACGGTCACGGAACTCCTCCAGCCCTATGAGAACAGCACGATCGTCATCCTTCGAGCGGATCTGTCGATCGCCCTCCATCTCGCTGCGGAACACGACCGGGGTGTGGCCGTCGAGGCCGGGCTTCTCGCATACCTGCTCAACCAGCCTCGGCCCGAACTGCCGGAGATCAGGCTCTCGCTGGGTCGGCTCTCTACGCACTACCGCTCGACGGGTGGCTTCGCGCTCTACTCCAAAGCCCTCGATTTCATGAGCCAGACCACCGCTGGTGCCGACGTCCAGGATCTCGCCGATCTACTCCTTCGGCGGGCCATTCTCGCCGCCACGACGGGAGAAGTCGAAGCGGCTCGCTCGGCACTCACCCGGATCAACGAGCGCTCGGCCGCGGAGCGCTACCCCTGGCTCGCCGACGATGTCCAGTACTGGACGTTGGCCTTGGAGAACTGGGCCGGAAATCCAGAAGTAGGTGATCGGCTCGTCGATGCGGAGCAGTCGGCATCGGACTGGCGAATGAAGCTCAGGCTTCGTCTCCTGAGTTTCGACGTGTCCATGCGCCACGGCGACCTCGACGCCGCCTTGAAGGCGGCCGAGGACGTCGACCGTCTGCGCCGGGTCGGGGGACAGACGGCGATCTCGGCGGAGAGCGCGTGGGCCCTCGCCGCCCTGGGACGAACCCGCGACGCGGAAGCCACACTCGGCCAGAGTCTCGCCCGACTACCGCGCCTGCATCCTTACGATCGGCCGCATCAGCTCGTGGCCCGAACGCTTTCGTTGCTCGGTCGGGACGAGGAGGCGAGGCAGCACGCCCTCCAGGGCTATCGGCAGGCATGGGGCGACGGCCCGCCGTTCTCCCATCGGTGGAACTTGCGACGCGCCGAGCAACTTCTCGCCTCGCTCGGCGCACCCGCTCCCGTTCTGCGCGCATCAAGCGCGGCCACCATTCCACACGAGCCGAGACTGCGGGAATGGCTGGAGGCCAGGCGGCGGACCGCCGCCACACAGGTCCGACCGGCGACGACTCCGCGGACGACATTGGTTGATCGCCTTCAGGGATGGCTTGATCGGTAGACACCGACCAAGCGGCTACGCGCCCTTTTCCACCGGTGACGCGGGCGTCTTCTCGGCGTCGGCCGCTCGCACGTGGTAGGTCTTGCGGGTGCGCTCGGTGTGTTTGCGCATCAGTTCGCCGGCCTTGCGCGCGTTGCCGCCGGCGATTGTCTCGATGAGCTCGCGGTGCTCGTCCCAGGCTTCGCGGCCGCGCGAGCGGGCGATCGGGCGGTAGTACCACCGCACCCGGCTGTCCACGAGCGCGATCAGCTCGCCCAGCACCGTGTTGCCGGACATCTCCATGATCTGCCGGTGCAGCGCGGCGTTCGCGGCGACCATGCCGGCGTCGTCGTCCGCGGCGACGGCCTGTTCGCCGACCGCCTGGAGCTGCCAGAGCTGCTCGACGAGCGCCGGGGTGGCGTTCGCGGCCGCGAGCCGGGCGGACTCGGCCTCGAGCAGCGTGCGGGTGGCGAGCAGCTGGTCGGCCTCGTCGGCGGTGGGCGTGTGCACGAACGCGCCGAGGCCAGGCCGCAGGTCGACCCAGCCCTCGGAGTGCAGGCGTTGCAGCGCCTCGCGCACCGGTTGGCGCGAGACGCCCAGCTGCGCCGCGAGCTCCTGCTCGACGAGGTGTTCACCCGGCTGGAGCTCGCCGGTGATGATCATGTCCGCGATCTCGTCGGTGACCACCTGACGCAGCGGCGCCGGCCGTTCGAGCGGCTTGCGCCGGGAAGCCCGCCGGCCCGCCGGGCTCATCTCGCTCATCGATCCTCCGGCGGTGAAGTGAGTCCTCGGTTTCTAGCATACAGTCGGTGGGATACCGCATGCGCAGGTCAGTGGCCCGCGCTACGGCGCGGGCCACTGGTGTTCGTTCAGCGCAGGCGGGCCGCCGCGGCGGCCGGGAGCGGGTCGAGGCCCTCGTCGTCGGCCAGCGTCAGCAGCCGCGCCCGCATCCGCGGATCCCAGAACCGGCGGACGTGATCGGCGATCGCGTCCGCCGCGGCGTCCGGCGGCAGGTGCCCGAACTGCCGTGCGATGTCGTCGATCAACCGCCGCTCCGGCACCACCGCCGACATCAATCGACCCCGGCCGGGATCGGGGCGGACAGCGACACCTGGACGGCGGTCACCTTGTACTCCGGGCAGTTCGTGGCCCAGTCGGAGTGCTCGGTGGTCACCACGTTCGCCCCGGTGATCGGATGGTGGAACGTCGTGTAGACGACGCCGACCGGCATCCGCTCGGAGATCGTCGCCCGCAGCGTCGTCTCGCCCACCCGGCTGGCCAGCGTCACCCGGTCGCCCTCGCCGATCCCCCGCTCCGCGGCGTCGTGGGGGTGCAGTTCCAGCAGGTCCTCCGGGTGCCAGGCCACGTTGCCGGTACGCCGGGTCTGCGCGCCGACGTTGTACTGGCTCAGGATCCGCCCGGTGGTGAGCACCAGCGGGAACCGGCGCGTCGTGCGTTCCTCGGTGGCCACGAACGCGGTCCGCACGAACTTCCCGAGCCCGCGCGTGAACGACTCCACGTGCATGATCGGCGTTCCTTCCGGCGCGGACGCGTTGCACGGCCACTGGATGCTGCCGAGCTTGTCCAGCGCCTCGAACGACACGCCGGCGAACGTCGGCGTCATCGCCGCGATCTCGTCCATGATCTCGGACGGGTGGGAGTAGGCCATCGGATAGCCCATCGCGGTCGCGATCTCCGAGACGATCTCCCACTCGGCCTTGCCGGTCTTCGGCGGCATCACCGCGCGCACCCGGTTGATCCGCCGCTCCGCGTTCGTGAACGTCCCGTCCTTCTCCAGGAACGACGCCCCCGGCAGGAACACGTGCGCGAACTTCGCGGTCTCGTTGAGGAACAGGTCCTGCACGACAACCAGCTCCATCGCCGAGAGCGCCGCGCTCACGTGCTGCAGGTTCGGGTCGGACTGCGCGATGTCCTCGCCGTGCACGAAGAGCCCGCGGAACGACCCGTCGATCGCGGCGTCGAACATGTTCGGGATGCGCAGCCCGGGCTCGGGCCGGATCGACACGTCCCACTGCGACTCGAACTGGCCGCGCACGACGTCGTCGGAGACGTGGCGGTAGCCGGGTAGTTCGTGCGGGAACGAGCCCATGTCGCAGGAGCCCTGCACGTTGTTCTGCCCGCGCAGCGGGTTGACGCCGACCCCGTCGCGGCCGACGTTCCCGGTGGCCATCGCGAGGTTGGCCAGGCCCATCACCATCGTCGAGCCCTGGCTGTGCTCGGTGACGCCGAGGCCGTAGTAGATGGCCCCGTTACCGGCGCTCGCGTACAGGCGGGCCGCCGCGCGCACCGAGGCCGCCGGCACTCCGGTGATGCGCTCCACGGATTCCGGGCTGTTCTCGGGCGCGGCGATGAACTCCGCCCACTCGTCGTAGCCCTCGCAGCGCGACGCCACGAAGTCGTCGGAGACCAGCCCCTCGGTGACCACGACGTGCGCGAGCGCGTTGACGATCGCGACGTTGGTGCCGGGGGTGAGCTGCAGGTGGTGGGCCGCCTCGACGTGGGGGGAGCGCACCAGGTCGATGCGCCGCGGGTCGATCACGATCAACTGCGCGCCCTCGCGCAGCCTGCGCTTCATCCGGGACGCGAACACCGGGTGCCCGTCGGTCGGGTTCGCGCCGATCACCACGATCACGTCGGCGAGCGCCACCGACTTGAAGTCCTGCGTCCCGGCCGACTCGCCGAACGTCTGCTTCAGTCCGTAGCCGGTCGGCGAGTGGCAGACCCGCGCGCAGGTGTCGACGTTGTTGTTGCCGAACGCCGCCCGCACCATCTTCTGGACGACCCAGACCTCCTCGTTCGTGCAGCGCGACGAGGAGATCGCGCCGATCGCGCCCGCGCCGTGGCGGTCCTGGATCGAGCGGAACCCCCGCGCGACCGTGGAGATCGCCTCGTCCCAGGAGACCTCGCGCCACGGATCGGTGATCGACTCGCGCACCATCGGGTTGAGCACCCGGTCGGGGTGGGTGGCGTACCCGAACGCGAACCGGCCCTTCACGCACGAGTGGCCCTCGTTCGCGCCGCCGTCCTTGTGCGGCACCATCCGCACCAGTTCGGTGCCGCGCAGCTCGGCCTTGAACGAACAGCCGACGCCGCAGTACGCGCACGTGGTGATCACCGTGCGCGACGGCATGCCCAGCTCGACGACGGACTTCTCCTGCAGCGTCGAGGTAGGGCAGGCCTGGACGCACGCGCCGCAGGAGACGCACTCGGAGTCCAGGAACGACGTCGGGCCGGGCGCGACCTTGGAGGCGAACCCGCGGTTGGCGATCGTCAGCGCGAGCGTGCCCTGGACCTCGTCGCACGCCCGCACGCAGCGCGAACACGCGATGCACTTGGACTCGTCGAAGTCGAAGTACGGGTTGCTGGTGTCGGTCGGGGCGTCCAGGTGGTTCTCGCCCTCGTAGCCGTAGCGCACCTCGCGCAGGCCGACCTCGCCCGCCATGTCCTGCAGTTCGCAGTCGCCGTTGGCGGGGCAGGTCAGGCAGTCCAGCGGGTGGTCGGAGATGTAGAGCTCCATGACGCCGCGGCGCAGCCGCTCCAGGTGCGGCGACTGCGTGCGGATCTTCATCCCGTCGCCGACCGGGGTGGTGCAGGAGGCCGGGGTGCCTTTGCGCCCGTCGATCTCGACGACGCACAGCCGGCAGGAGCCGAACGCCTCCAGCGAATCGGTGGCGCAGAGCTTCGGGACGTTCACGCCGGCCTGCGCGGCCGCGCGCATCACCGACGTGCCCGGGGGCACCGCGACCGGCAACCCGTCCACTTCCACCGTGACGGTCGGGTCCCCCGGCTTCGCAGGCGTCCCGAAATCGGGTTCTTTGAGCAGGGTCATGAGGAGACCTCCGTGCGGGATCCGGCCTTCGCGGCGTTCTCCGGGACCGGTTCGACCGGGCCCGGTGCCGGGGGCTCGAAGTCCTCGGCGAAATGGTTGAGTGCGCTACGCACCGGCATGGGCGTCAGGCCGCCCATCGCGCAGAGCGAGCCGTCGGTCATCAGGACGCACAGGTCCTCCAGCAGGACCAGGTTCTTCTCCCGGTCCTCCCCGGTGCGGATGCGGTCGATCACCTCGACGCCGCGGACCGCGCCGACGCGGCAGGGTGTGCACTTGCCGCACGACTCCTCGGCGCAGAACTCGAACGCGAACCGGGCCTGCGAGGCCATGTCCACGGTGTCGTCGAACACGACCACACCGCCGTGGCCCAGCATCGCGCCGGCCGCGGCGAACGACTCGTACTCCAGCGGCAGCCCGAACTGCGACGTCGGGACGTAGGCGCCGAGCGGTCCGCCGACCTGGACGGCACGCACCGGGCGCCCGGAGCGGCTGCCGCCGCCGTAGTCGTGCACGAGCTCGCCGAGCGTGAGCCCGAACGCGGTCTCGACGATGCCGCCGCGGGCCACGTTGCCGCCGAGCTGGAACACCTGCGTGCCCCGGGACCGCTCCATCCCGAGCTTCCGGTACGCGGCGGCTCCGGACGCCAGGATCGCCGGCACGGTGGCCAGCGTCAGCACGTTGTTGACGACCGTCGGCCGGCCGAACAGGCCCTCGATCGCCGGGATCGGCGGCTTGGCGCGCACCATGCCCCGCTTGCCCTCGAGCGACTCGAGCATCGAGGTTTCCTCGCCGCAGATGTAGGCCCCCGCACCCACCCGGACGTGGAGCTGGAAGTCCAGCGAACTCCCGAGGATCCCGGTTCCGAGCCAACCCCGCGACGACGCCAGGTCGATCGCCGTCCGGAACGTCGCCACCGCGTCCGGGTACTCCGAGCGGATGTAGACGTACCCCTCGGTCGCACCGACCGCGTGCGCGGCGATCGTCATGCCCTCGATCAGCGCGAACGGGTCGCCTTCGAGCATCATCCGGTCGGCGAACGTGCCGCTGTCGCCTTCGTCGGCGTTGGCGCACACGAACTTCAGCGGGCCGTCGCAGCCGAGCACGGTCTTCCACTTGATGCCGGCCGGGAAGCCCGCGCCGCCGCGGCCGCGCAGACCGGACTCGGTGACCTCCTCGACCACCTCGGCCGGCGACAGCGACAACGCGCGACGCAGGCCGGCGAGGCCGCCGTGGGCCTCGTAGTCGTCCGGCGACAACGGGTCGACCACGCCCATCCGCGCGAACGTGATCCGGTTCTGCCGGGCCAGCCAGGGAACGTCGTCCACGAGGCCGACACGCAGCGGGTGGGCGCCGCCGTCCGGCATCCCGGCCGCCAGCAGCCCGGGGACGTCGGCCGCGGCCACCGGGCCGTAGCCCACCCGGCCCGACGGCGTGTCCACCTCGACGAACGGCTCGAGCCAGAACATCCCACGCGACCCGTTGCGCACCACGTCGACGCCGAGCCCGGTCAGCGCGTCGGCCACGTCGTCGGCGCCGACCGACCGGGCCGAGGAGTCACGCGGAACGTAGACGGTCACGACAGCACCTCGCGCAGCTTCTCCGGGGTGACCCGGCCGAGTACCCGGCCGTCGACCTCCACCGAGGGGCCGAGCGCGCAGTTGCCCAGGCAGAACACCTGCTCGGCGCGGCCGCCGGCCGCCTCCACCAACGACTCCGCGCCGACCGCCTGGCAGGCTTCGGCCCGGCAGATGCGCACGGTTCTGGTCGGGCCGGGCTCGGACCGGAAGTCGGTGTAGAACGTGATCACGCCGTGCACCTCGGCCCGCGAGAGGTTCAGCTCGTGCGCCAGGATCGGTGTCGCGTCGGCCGGCAGGTACCCGAGCTCGTCCTGCAACGCGTGCAGCACCGGCAGCAGCGGCCCGCGCCAGTCGCGGTGGGCCTCCACCACTCTGCGCACGGTGAGCACCAGCTGCGGATCGAGGCCGGCCAGCGGGTTCGCGGGCTCGGTACGGCGCCTGCGGCGTAACGCCGGTGGCTCCAGCGCGGCGCGTGACTCGTCGGTCCGTGTCATCGGTGCCTCCTGTTGCGGTCCGGGCGGGTCACGCGACCGGGACGCGAGGCCCGGTCACGGTGCGCGCCAGCAGATCGACCGCGGCGTAGACGTTGCGCAGGGTGGGCGCGGGAACCCCGGTCAGCGTCGCGATCTCCACGACCGCGCCGATGATCGCCTCGAGCTCGAGTTCCTTGCCCGCTTCCAGATCCTGGAGAGTGGACGTCTTGTGGTGGCCGACGCGGGCGGCACCGGCGATCCGGCGGTCGATCGAGATCGACGGATGGCACCCGGTCGCGCCCGCGATCGCGACCGTCTCCCGCATCATCTCGGCGATCAGGCCACGGACACCAGGGTGCCCGCACATCTCGATCATGGTAGCCCTGGTCAGGGCAGACAGCGGGTTGAATGCGACGTTACCCATCAGCTTGACCCAAATGTCGTCACGCAGATTCGACTCGACCGGACACTTGAGACCCCCGGCCACCATCGCGTCACTGAACGCGCGGCACCGGTCGGAGACCTCGCCCGACGGCTCACCGATCGAGAACCGCGTCCCCTCGAGGTGCCGGATGACGCCCGGCGACTCGATCTCGGTCGAGCAGTAGACGACGCAGCCGATCGCGCGGCGGACCGGGAGGACCTCGGAGACCGTGCCGCCCGGGTCGACGGCTTCGATCCGGCGATCGCGCAGCGGCCCGGTCAACCCGTGGAAGTACCACCAGGGGATGCCGTTCTGGGCCGCGATCACCGCGGTGTCCGGACCGAGCAGCGGGGAGATCAGCGATCCGCACCCGGCGTACTGGTGGGCCTTCAGACCCAGGAAGACGTAGTCGACCGGGCCGACCTCGCGGGGGTCGTCGGTGGCGGAGGCGGCGGCGGTGAAGTTGCCCCGGGGGCTGAACACGCGCACCCCGTGTTCCCGCAGGGCGGCCAGGTGGGGTCCGCGGGCGATCAGGTGCACCTCGGCGCCCCCGCGATGCAGGGCGGCGCCCACGTACGCACCGATCGCACCGGCGCCGAGCACGGCGATCCTCATACTGCTCCTCACGGATGGGTCCGCGTGGCCGCGCCGGATTCCGCCGGCGCGGCCACGCGGGGGCGATCAGGCAGACAGGGCAACTGATTCCTGACGCAGGTCGCGCAGGTTGCGTCCGGGCTGCTTGAGGAAGAACGCCAGGCAGCCGGCGCCAAGGCCGATCGAGCCGGCCAGGATGAACGCGCCGCCGTAGCCCCAGGTCGCGACGACCACCGCGCCGAGACCGGATCCGACCAGGCCGGACACGAGCTTCGAGCTGTAGACCAGGCCGTAGTTGGAGGCGTTGTTGTTCTCCCCGAAGTAGTCCGCGGTCATCGCCGCGAACAGCGGGAAGATCGCACCACCACCGAAGCCGGACACCATCGAGGCGAGCAGGAAGAGCGGGAGGCTCCCGATCGAGCCGGAGAAGTACACCGCGTACTGCGAGAGCCCGAGCACGAAGCAGACGAAGATCAGCGTCCGGCGCCGGCCGTACCGGTCGGAGATCCAGCCGATGACGCCCCGGCCGGTGCCGTTGACGATCGCCTTCAGGCTCATCGCCAGCGCCACGATCCCGCCGGCGAAGCCCATCTCGTCGCCGAACGGCACCTGGAACGCGATGCCGAAGATGTTGATACCTGCCGTGCAGAGCAGACAGAACCACATCAGCGGCAGGATGCCGGTCCGGACGGCCTCCATCGGCGTGTACTGCTTCACCGCGGGCGGGTTCATCTCCAGCGACCGGCGGATCCGCGGGTCATCGGCCGAGGCACGCAGCGGGTCGACGTGCGGCGGCCACCAGTTCTTCGGCGGGTCGGCCATGAAGAAGCCGCTGGCCGCGACCGCGAACGCCAGGAACAGACCGACGACGAGCAGCAGGCCGCTGTAGTTGCTGGTGTCCATGTACGACTTGAACAGGAAGATGAACGGCACCGATCCGTAGGCGAAGCCGCCGTTGACGAAGCCGGTCTTGCCGCCCTTCCGCTCCGGGTACCACTTCCCGACGATGTTGACGCAGGTCGCGTAGACGATGCCCGCGCCGGTGCCGCCGAAGAACCCGAAGCCCAGGTAGGCCCAGAACACGTTCGGTGCGTAAGCGAGCGCCACATAGCCCAGCACGGTCCCGATCGCACCCAGCATCATCGCGGCCTTCACCGGGAGGCGGCCGCTCTCCCGGAGCTTGCCGACCGGGAACGCGACCGCCGCCTGGAAGAAGACCCAGACGCCGAGCAACCAGAAGATGTGCGAGCCGTGCCAGTTGTGCGCACTGGACAGCGTCTCCTCGGCGGAGGTGAACGCGTACTCCGACGAGCTGATCGCCATCATGGCGAACCAGGGCAGGATGACCATCCACCGACGGGAGCGACCCAGGATCTGCTGATCGGTCTCCCCGACCCGGTAGACGCGGCCGTTCACGTCCTTTACTTCTCGATACCCATCAGTCTGTCCGTCGGGCTTGGACATTTCGGAAGTACTCACGCTGGACCTCCAGGAGCAGGGGTTCGGAACGGGTGCCGCTGTTCACCGCCGTACTGAGTTGGCTCACAAACCAGGTCAGAGCAGGCCCGCGGCGCGGGCCCATCGGTACTTGGCGCCGAGGACAGCCACCGGCTTCTCGGTCGTGTAGGGGTAGGCCACGATCCCGTGGCGGTAGAGGAACTCGCTCGCTTCCTCGACCTCGACGTCACCGGAGAGCGAGGCCACGACCGGCTTGTGGATCCCCCGGGCCCGGAACTCCTCGACGACGTCGACGACGAGCTCGGCGAACGTCATCGGCGGCGTCACGATCGTGTGCCAGTAACCCAGGATCAGGGAGTGGATCCGGGGGTCGGAGAGGCCCAGCGCGACCGTGTTCCGGTACGTGGACGGTGGTTCGCCGCCGGTGATGTCGACCGGGTTGCCGGCCGCGCCGAACGGCGGGATGAACGCGCGGAACGCCTCGTCCAGGTCGCCCGGGATGTGCATCAGCGACAACCCGTTGTCGACGCAGGCGTCGGAGAGCAGCACCCCGGAGCCGCCGGCCCCGGTGATGATCACGACGTTCTCGCCCTGCGGCGTGGGTAGCAGCGGTACGCCCCGGGCGTACTCGAGCATGTCGTTGAGCCCAGGTGCCCGGACCACGCCGCTCTCGCGCAGGATGTCGTCGTAGACCGCGTCGTCACCGGCCAGCGCGCCGGTGTGCGAACCGGCCGCCCGCGCCCCCGCCGAGGTGCGGCCGGCCTTCAGCACGATCACCGGCTTGCGCTTCGACACACGCTGCGCGGTCTCGGCGAACGCCCGCCCGTCCTTGAGGTCCTCCAGGTGCATGGCGATCAGGTGCGTGTGGGGGTCGTCCTCGAAGAACGTCAGCAGGTCGTCCTCGTCGATGTCGGCCTTGTTGCCGACCCCGACGATCGCCGAAACGCCCATCTGGGCCGAGCGGCTGAAGCCGAGGATCGCCATCCCGATGCCGCCGCTCTGCGAGGAGAGCGCGACGCCGCCCGGCACGTCGTAGGGGGTGCAGAACGTCGCCGAGAGGTGCTCGGGGGTGTAGTAGTAGCCGTAGATGTTCGGCCCGAGGATGCGTACCCCGTGCTTGCGGGCGATCTCGACGACCTCGTCCTGGAGATCGTGGTTGCCGGTCTCGCCGA
Source organism: Cryptosporangium arvum DSM 44712 (assembly GCF_000585375.1). Lineage (NCBI taxonomy): Bacteria > Bacillati > Actinomycetota > Actinomycetes > Cryptosporangiales > Cryptosporangiaceae > Cryptosporangium > Cryptosporangium arvum. The sequence continues at coordinate 2,802,544 of NZ_KK073874.1, read as the reverse complement.
AGCCCGACGGGATCAGGATCGCCCCGGCGACCCCCTTGGCCCCGGCCTCCTCCAGAGCCTGCGGCACGAACTTCGCCGGGATCGCGAAGATCGCCACGTCGACGTCGCCCGGGACGTCGGTGATGCTCTTCACGGCGGGCAACCCGAGGATGTCGGCCGCCTTCGGGTTCACCGGGTGGATCCGACCCCGATATCCGCCGTTGACCAGGTTCTTCATCACCGAGTTGCCGATCTTGCCGTCCTCGCCGGACGCCCCGATGACCGCGACGGCGGCCGGGCGCATGATCCGGTTCATCGACGCGAGGATCTCGTCGCGCCCGAAGCGCACCGGAGTCTTCGCCGCCGCCGGGTCGACCAGGATCCGGACGTCCACGGCGGTGGCGCCGGTGCTGGTGGCCAGCACCGGGTTGAGGTCGACCTCGGCGATCTCCGGGAAGTCGGTGACCAGGTCGGACACCTTCGTGATGAGGTCCGCGAGCGCCTCGGGGTCGGCCGGCTCGGCCCCGCGCACCCCGCGCAGGATCTCGGCCGCCTTGATGCCGTCGACCATCGAACGGGCGGTCTCCAGCGACGTCGGCGCCAGCCGGAACGTCACGTCCTTGAGCACCTCGACCAGCACGCCGCCGAGTCCGAACGCGACGATCTTGCCGAACGTCGGGTCGGTGACCGCGCCGACGATCACCTCGTGACCGCTGGTGAGCTGCTCCTGCACCTGGACGCCGACGATCCGGGCGTCGGCGTCGTACTCGCGGGCGTTGCGCACGATCGTGCGGTAGGCGTCCGCGGCCGCCGCGCCGTCGGCGACCCCGACGATCACTCCCCCGGCTTCGGTCTTGTGGAGGATGTCCGGGGAGACGATCTTCAGCACGACGGGGAAGCCGATCGCAGTGGCGACCGCGACCGCGTCCTCGGGGTTGGTGGCGAGGCCCTCGCCGGGGGTGCGGATGCCGTAGGCCTCGACGACGGCCCGGCCTTCGGGGGCGGTCAGCGAGTCCCGACCTTTCGCGGCGTCGAGAACGCGCCGGACAGCGTCGGTGTCGTAAGCCATCGGAACTCTCCTCAGATCGCGCCGGCGGCGCGGTACGCGTCGGCGCGGTCGGCCAGACCGAGCTCGGCCAGAACCTGGTCGGTGTGCTCGCCGAGCAGCGGTGACCGCTCGACCTCGACGGGGGAATCGGACAGCTTGATCGGCATGCCGACGGTCTTGAACGCGCCGCGCTCCGGGTGGTCGACCTCGACGACCGAGCCGAGCTGCGCGAGCGTGTCGTCCTCGATCAGCTCACGGGTGGACAGGATCGGGCCGCAGGGGATGTCGTGGGCGTTCAGGTCCTCCATCACGGCCCACTTGGTGTGCTTCTCGGTCCACTCCTCGATCAGCGCGAACATCTTGTCGAGCTTGTTCAGCCGCGCCTTCGGGGTGTTCCAGGCCGGGTCGTCGGCGAGTTCGGGCCGGCCGATGAGCTTCGCGATCGGTGCCCACCCGGTGGGCTGGACGATCACGTAGATGTAGTCGTTGGGCCCGCCGGGAGCGCACTTCACCGCCCAGCCGGGCTGGCCGCCGCCGGACGCGTTGCCCGAGCGCGGCACCTCGTCTCCGAAGTTGTCGTTGGGGTACTCGCCGAGCGGACCGTGAGCCAGCCGCTGCTGGTCGCGCAGCTTGACCCGGCACAGGTTGAGCACGGCGTCCTGCATCGCCACCTGAACGCGCTGGCCGCGACCGGTGCTCGTGCGCTGGTAGAGCGCGGCGAGGATGCCGGCGACCAGGTGCACGCCGGTGCCGGAGTCGCCGATCTGGGCGCCGGTCGCGGTCGGCGGGCCGTCCTCGTAGCCGGTGGTGCTCATCGAGCCGCCCATCGCCTGGGCCACGACCTCGTAGGCCTTGAACCCGGCGTAGCGCCCGGGGCCGAAGCCCTTGATCGAGGCGTAGATCAGCCCGGGGTTGAGCTCCTGCAGCCGCTCCCAGGAGAACCCGAAGCGGTCGACGACGCCCGGTCCGAAGTTCTCCACCAGCACGTCGGCTTCGCCGACGAGCTTCGTGAAGATCTCCTTGCCGTCGTCGGACTTCATGTTCACCGTGATGCTGCGCTTGTTGCAGTTCAGCATCGTGAAATACAGGCTGTCGACGTCGGGCAGGTCGCGGAGCTGGCCGCGGGTGATGTCGCCCCGGCCCGGGGCTTCGAGCTTGATGACGTCGGCTCCCAGCCAGGCGAGCAACTGGGTGGCGGAGGGTCCGGATTGGACGTGCGTCATGTCGAGGATTCGGATTCCGTCGAGTGCCTTACCCATCGTCGTCCTCCTGCGTCGTCGGGCGCTTGCATATTGCATACCGTATGACGTGATCAGTATGGTGGCGCAGTTCACACTGCGGTGTCCACCGATTGCGGGAATCGATCCGAAGTGGCTGGTCGGACGCCGGTGGGGTCAGCGTCCCGGGAGGCGCAGGGCCGGGCGGCCGGGCCGGCGGAGAAGGCCCGCCGCGCACGCCCCGAGGACGCCGAGCGCACCGACCACCACGACCGCGACGATTTCGCCGCGGGCCGGTGAACTGGCCGCCACCAGCAGCAGGCCCACCACCCCGCCGACCGCCTTGCCGGTGTAGACGAGGCCGTAGTTGACCAGCGTCGCCTCGTCGCCGAACCAGTCGCGCACCAGGCCGACGAGCAGCGAGTACCCCGCGCCCGTCCCGACACCGGCGACCGCAGCCGACAGCGCGACCGGCCCCGGCTCTCCCCCGGCGAGCAGCCCGAACTGGGCCAGCCCGCCGAGCAGCAGCGCGGCCATCAGCATCCGGCGGCGCCCGAGCCGGTCGGAGAGCCGCCCGGTGACCACCCGGGCCAGCCCGGTGGCCAGCGCGAGCACACCGATCGCGGCGGTACTTCCGGAGACGGCCAGGTAGCCCAGGTCGAACAGCGCCATCGCGGCGATGACGCCGACGAGCGCCCACATCAGCGGCAACATCCCGCTGCGCCAGGCGTCCGCCGGGCGGTACGACCGGATCGCCGGGGCGTTGGCCGGGATGCTGCGGTTCAGGCGGCGGTCGAGCGCCCAGAGCCGGGGGTCGATCCCGGCCGGCCACCAGCGCTCCGGCGGGCGGCGCACCACCAGCGCGGCGCCGGTGACGACGACCGCCACCAGCACGGCGGCGACGTCGAACAGGATCGGGCCCGCGTCCACGACGTACACGACCGCGACGAACGGCACCGCGCCGTAACCGAACGCGCCGCTCACCGCGCCGGTGACGCCCGCGATCCGCTCCGGGAACCACTCGGTGGCCACCCCGATGCACACCACGTAGACCAGCCCGGCCCCCAGTCCGCCGAGCACCGAGTAGCCCAGCAGCACGAGCGTGAGGCTGCCGGTGTGGGCCGGCGTCGCGAGCCCGGCGGCACAGAGCACCGCGGCCGGGAACAACAGCCGCGTCCCGGCCCGGCGGTAGAGCGCGGTGGCCGGGGCCGCGACCCCGGCCTGGCCCGCGACCCACAACCCGAGGACGCACAGCACGTCGGTGCTGCTCCAGCCGTTGCCGCGGGCCAGCGCGGGCAGCGCCGCGGCCAGGCCGTACTGAAGCAGGCCGGCGGCGGCCATCGCGGCCAACGACGCGCGGAGCATCCAGGCCCGGGACCGGCCGGTCAGGTCGGTGGCGTTCTCCCCCACCCGGTACTGCCGGCCGTGGAAGTCGGAAACGAGAGTGAAGCTCATCGCGGTACCTCCTAGCCATACTGTATGCAGTATGCCGCGACCGACTATGACGCATGCCACGCCGCTCTGTCCAGGGCCGAGGACCGCCCGTCCACTAGGGATCTCGTCGCGGTCCGTCCCGGTCGTGCTTGCGCTGCGTCTTTAACATCGCGCGGGACTCGTCGTCGACGATCGGAAAACGGGGATGAATCCGGATAACCCGCCCAGGGATGTCGCACCGCCGCCCAGTGTTCCCACCGAGCCGCAGAACGCGGTCCCGGCCGAACCGGCAACTCCGCCGGAGCGGGTGACGTCGGCCGCCACCAGCCGCGGCTTCGGGCCGCTCGAGTACGCGGTCAAAGGCACGAACCCGATCGCCGCCTGCCTCGGATTCCTGATCTTCGCGGCGGTCGTGTTCGGCGTGGCGTGGGTGCTCGGCTGGCTGGCGCGCATCACCGAGCTCCGGATCTTCGCGTACGTCATGATCCTGGTGATCCTCGGCGGCCTGTTCGTCGTCGGCTACGCGTTCTTCCAGCTCATCGACGGCTACCGGGCGACGTACGTCTACCGCGGCGGCCTGGTCTGGACGCACAACCGGCGCGTCGAGACGGCCGCCTGGGCGGAGGTCGACCGGCTGGTTACCACCGCGGTCGCGGGCCACGATCCGCACGGCGGCCGGCTGGTCACGCTCGACGGCCGCGAGGCGACACTCGAGTTCGGAGCGGGGGGCGAGGGCTTCCGCGACCGGATCCTCGCGGCGCTCACCGAGTGGCACCGGCCGGTCGACTTCAGCGTCGCCGACACGCCCCTGCCCGAGGAACAGAAGGTCAACAAACGGATCGCCGTCGCCTGCGGGGTGCTGGGCGTTCCCGGCGGTCTGTTCCTGAGCTTCCCGTTCTTCCTGGTCGGCGTGCCGATCGGCTTCGCGCTCGCGGCCAGTTACGGCACGGTGGCGCTGATCGTCGCCGGGCTGGCGTTCTTCGTCCCGAAGCTGAAGGTGCCGGCCGGCGTGTTCTTCGGCCTCGCCGGGTTGATCCTCATCATCGAGGCCAACCGCCGGCTCGAGACCAACTTCGTCCTCGTGACCACCGCGGTGATCGCGCTCGAAGCGGCGGTGGTGGTCGCCTGGCGCGCGGTCTGGCGCCGACTCCCCGCACCCCGGCGGCTGGGTGGCCGGCAGAGCCTCGCGCGCCAGTACGGCTGGCGGTACGAGGACACCGCCCAGGTTCCGGTCGCGGGTCTGCGGACCATGAGCAAGCTCATCGGTGTCCCCACCGGCGCGCGCACCGTGACCGGCGAGGGTGTGCTGGTGGCGACCGCCCACGGCGTCGAATGCACGGTCTACGACCGGGTGCGCCGACGCCCGCTGATGACCGATCCGATCCAGACGGTCTGGTCGGTGCCGCTGCCCGTCCCGGTGCCGCCCGTCACGCTCACCGAGCTGGCGTTACCGGGCATCAGCCTGGACTGGCGCGGCGACGTGCGGATCTCCGAGCCGGTGCCGCCGACGCGAGGGGCGCGGATCCTCGGCAGAGCCGTCGACGCGATACCCGTGGCCGAGCACCCGGAGTGGTGGATCGAGGACCGCTACCTGATGGTCGCCGAGTACGGCGTCACCTCGACGAAGACGATCACCGGACGCATCGACTACCTGACCCGGCTCGCGACCTCCACGCCGTGGACGGAGTTGGCCGACCCGGCGGTGTGGCAGCCCGTGGAGCCGACCCGCTGGGACGACGACGCGGTGTTCAGCCCGCCGGTGCTCGAGGCACTACGCGTCGCCGACGAGGAACGGGTCGTCACCCTGCACACGGGTGAGGTGCTCGCCGTGCTGGCCCGGGTCGACCCGCAGCCCGGCTGGGCGCAGCTGTGGCAGCGGACCGGCACTCCGGCGGGGGCCGGGCTCAAGGAGTCCGTCGACCCGCGCGACTACGACCGCACGCCCACACCGGCCTACCGGGGCGGGACGCTGCTGACGCCGGAGCTGGCCCTGGCCCTGACCACGGCCGACCGAATCCGGACCCACTACGGCTACCCGCAGATCACCACCGGCGTGTTCGCTCTGAGCCTCCTGGCCCACCGCGGCACCGGCGCCACCGAAACCCTGCTGGCACCCGGCCGCCTCACCCATCCCCAACTACTCGACGTGGTGCGATCCACGCTGATCGGCGGCCCCCTCCCCGGCCTGGAGGCGCTGGTTCTCCAGTAGGTCGGCGATGGCGGCAGCCATGGTGGCCGGGTCGCCGTCGCCGGGGCGGAGGACGGCTTCGGGGGTGAACGGCGCCTCGTAGGGGGCGTCCACGCCGGTCAGGCCCGGCTCGCCCCGGGCGTAGAGGCCCTTCGGATCGCGGGACGCGCACACCTCGACCGGCGTGTCCACGAACACCTCGTGGAAGGGCAGGCCGGCCTCCCGGTGGGCGGCCCGGACCGCGTCGCGATCGGCGCGGTACGGGCTGACCAGCGACACCACCGCGATCGCGCCGGAGTCGGCGAACAGCTTCGCGACCTCGCCGACCCGGCGGACGTTCTCGGCCCGGTCCTCCCGGGAGAAGCCCAGGTCGGCGCTGAGCCCGTGGCGCAGGTTGTCGCCGTCGAGCAGGTACGCCGGGCGACCGGCCGCGACCAGGCGCCGCTCCAGCTCGACCGCGACCGACGACTTGCCGGACGCCGGCAGCCCGGTCAGCCACACGGTGCCGCCGCGGGTCGCCCGGTCGTCCCGGGTGACGCCGGACGAGTGCCAGCGCACCGACGAGGACGCGACCGCGGGACCGGTGATCATGCCGGCCGCGACCGTCTCGTTCGTCACCTCGTCGACCAGGATGAACCCGCCGGTCGCCCGGTTGCGCCGGTACGGGTCGTAGCTCAGTGGCGTCTGCGTGTGCAGCCGCACCCGGCCGATCTGGTTGAGGCGCAGCTCGGTGGCGTCCGGATCGCGGTGCAGCGTGTTGACGTCCAGCCGGTACTCCAGGGTCCCGACCCGCGCCCGCGTCTCCCGGGTGGTGTGGCGCAGCACGTACCGGCCGCCGACGTCGAGCGCGCCGCGCTCGGAGAACCAGCAGACCAGCGCGTCGAGATCGGTGCCGACGTGCGGCCGGTTGCCCGGCCGGCACAGCAGATCACCGCGGCCGACGTCGATCTCGTCGGCGAGCTGCACGGTGACCGCCTGGGGCGCGAACGCCTCGTCCAGCCGGACGCCGCCCGGCCCCCACAGCGCCCGCACGGTGGTGGTGAACCCGCCGGGCAGGGCCACGACCTCGTCACCGGGGCGCAGCACACCCCCGCCGAGCGTCCCGGCGTACCCGCGGAAACCCGGGGAACGCACCACGTACTGCACCGGGAACCGGGCGTCGATCAGGTTGCGGTCGGACGCGACGTGCACCTGCTCCAGGTGGTGCAGCAGTGGGAGCCCCTCGTACCAGGGCATGTTCGCGCCGCGGTGGACGACGTTGTCGCCGAGCAGCGCGGAGACCGGCACGACGCTCAGATCGGGCACCTCCAGGCGGGCGGCGAAGTTCGTGAAGTCGGCGCTGATCTCCTCGAACCGCGCCGCGGACCACCCGACCAGGTCCATCTTGTTCACGCACAGCACCACGTGCGGCACGCCGAGCAGGCTGGCCAGGAACGCGTGCCGCCGGGACTGCTCGGTGAGCCCGTTCACCGCGTCGACCAGGATCAGCGCGAGGTCGGCCGTGGACGCGCCGGTCACCATGTTGCGGGTGTACTGGATGTGCCCGGGGGTGTCGGCGATGACGAACGAGCGCTTCGGCGTCGCGAAGTACCGGTAGGCGACGTCGATCGTGATGCCCTGTTCGCGCTCGGCCCGCAGGCCGTCGGTGAGCAGTGCGAGGTTGAGCTCCTCGCCCCGGTCGCGGCTGGCCTGCTCGACCGCGGCCAGCTGGTCGGTGAACGTCGCCTTGGAGTCGTAGAGCAGACGCCCGACCAGCGTGGACTTCCCGTCGTCGACGGAGCCCGCCGTCGCTACCCGTAGTGACTTCATTTAGAAGTAGCCCTCCCGCTTGCGGTCTTCCATGCCGGCGGCGGAGATCCGGTCGTCGGCGCGGGTGGCCCCGCGCTCGGTGACCCGGGTGGCCGCGATCTCGGTCACGACCTCGTCGGGGGTGGCCGCGGACGACTCCACGCACCCGGTGCAGGTCGCGTCGCCGACCGTGCGGAACCGCACCAGCGTCTCCACCGGCTCCTCCCCGGGCAGCAGCGCCAGGTGCCGGGTGTGGGCCAGCAGCATGCCGTCCCGCGCGACGACCGGCCGCCGGTGGGCGTAGTAGAGCGACGGCAGCTCGATGCGCTCGTCCCGGATGTAGCGCCAGATGTCGAGCTCGGTCCAGTTCGACAGCGGGAACACCCGGATGTGTTCGCCCGGCCGGTGCCTGCCGTTGTAGAGGTTCCAGAGCTCGGGCCGCTGGCCGCGCGGATCCCACTGGCCGTGCTTGTCGCGGAAGCTGAACACCCGCTCCTTGGCCCGCGCCTTCTCCTCGTCCCGCCTGGCCCCACCGAACACCGCGTCGAAACGGTGCTCGCCGATCGTCCGCAGCAGGGTGGTGGTCTGGAGGCGGTTGCGGCTGGCGCCGGGCCCGGTCTCCTCCACCACCCGGCCCGCGTCGATGTCCTCCTGGACGTTCCCCACGATCAGGCGGACGCCGAGCCTGCGGACGCTCTCGTCGCGATAGGCCAGCACCTCGTCGAAGTTGTGGCCGGTATCGACGTGCAGGACACCGAACGGGAGCGGCGCCGGCCAGAACGCCTTCACGGCCAGGTGCAGCATCACGACGGAGTCCTTACCGCCGGAGAACAGCAGCACCGGCCGCTCGAACGTCGCCGCGACCTCGCGGACGATGTGGACCGCTTCGGCCTCCAGGGCCTGCAGGTGGGTCATCTCGTAGGACACCGTCATGCGTCAGAATTAGAACAGGTTCTTGTGTCGGAGGCCAGGACGCGGCAGGCTGTGTGGATGGAGAGCCGCACGCTGGAACACCTGCTCACGCTGGAGGACATCCGCCGGCTGAAGTACCGCTACCTGCGCAGCGTCGACCAGAAAGCGTGGGACGACCTAGCCGACACGCTGACCGTGGACGCGGTGGCCGACTACGGCACGCCGGCGATGGGCGATCGGTTACTGCTGACCGGCCGCGCCGCGATCATCACGTTCATGAAGGAGAACCTCGGCCCGGGGCTGATCAGCGTTCACGCGGCCGGGCAGCCGGAGATCGAGGTGAACGGCGATACCGCGACCGGGCGGTGGGCGTTCACCGACCTGATCATCGCGCCGGAGTACCGGATCGTGATCCAGGGCGCGGCGTTCTACCAGGACGAGTACGCGCGCGACACCGACGGCGCCTGGCGGATCAGCCGCACCGGCTACGACCGCACGTACGAGGCGACGCTCTCGCTCGACGACCTCCCGAAGTTCCGCATCACGGCGAACCGGTGGGCCACCGTTGACTGATAACGAGAACCAGTTCTTGCGCGCGACGGCGTTCACTCAGCCGTTCGCCGACGCCATCGTCGAAGCCGAGAAGATCATCGCCGACGCCCCGCACGTGAAGACCGAGCAGGATCTGCTCGAGGGCTACGACTACCTCGCCGGCAGCATCAAGGCCTCGCTGCACATGGCGTGGGCGTACGAGCGCGAGTTCCCGTTCTTCACCCAGTCCACCGGGCCGTACACGAAGATGGCGCTGGACAACCCCGACACGCTCTACTTCAACGCGCACCTGCGCCCCGAGGCGGAGTACGTGGTCACCGGGCGCCGGGGCACCACGCGGGACCTGAGTTTCCAGGTGCTCTCCGGCGACTACTCACCGGCCGAGGTGCCCGACAGCCCGTCCGCGTTCGACGACCGGTCGATCGACGTGGCCGCGGACGGCACGTTCGAGGTGCGGTTCGGGCCGGGCGCCGCGCGGAAGAACTACGTGACGCTGGCGCCGGGCGCGACGATGCTCGCGGTGCGCGAGGTCTACAGCGACTGGGCCACCGAGACGCGCGGGGAGATCCGCATCCACCGGGTCGACACCGCGGGCGGGGCGCCGACGCCGCCGACCGCGGCGCAGCTGGAGAAGCGCTACGCGGTGGCCGGCAAGATGCTGCTCTCGCGGTTACGCACCTGGCTGCAGTTCCCTGAGTGGTTCTACCTGAAGCTGCCGGTGAACACGCTCACCGAGCCCCGCCTCACGCCCGGCGGGTTGTCCACCCAGTACTCGTCGGCCGGGCACTACGAGCTGCCCGACGACGTCGCGATGGTGGTGACCGTGCCGAAGTCGGACGCGCCGTACCAGGGCCTGCAGCTCGGCAGCCGCTGGTACATCTCGCTCGACTACCAGAACCACCAGACGAGCCTCACCACCGACCAGGCGAAAGCCGACCCCGACGGGCTGATCCGGTTCGTGATCAGCGAGCAGGACCCGGGGCTGACGAACTGGATCGAGCGCACCGGGCACGACCGCGGGTTCGTGCAGCTGCGCTGGCAGCGGGTGGCCCGCGCGATGACCGCGGCGGACGGTCCCACCGTGGAGCTGGTGCCGGTGAGCGAGCTCGCCGATCGGGTCCCGTACCACCAGGAGCAGCGGATCACGCCCGAGGCGTGGGCCGCGCGGATCGCCGGAAGGCAGGCAGCCGTGAACCGCCGGATGCTCGGATGAGCGGCCTGTTGCAGGACAAGGTCGTCGTGGTCTCGGGCGTCGGCCCGGGGCTGGGGCGCTCGATCGCGGTGCGCAGCGCGGCCGCCGGCGCCGACGTCGTGCTGGCCGCGCGCACCGAGGCCCGCCTGGCCGAGGTGGCCAAGGAGGTCACCGCCCTCGGGCGGCGCGCGGTCACGTTCCGCACCGACATCCGCAAGGACGACGACGTCGAGGCCCTCGCCGAGGGTGCGTTGACGGCGTTCGGGCGGGTCGACGCGCTGATCAACAACGCGTTCGCGATCCCGCCGCTGGAAAAATTGTCCGACGTCGACCCGGACGGCATCCGGCGCGGCTTCGAGACCAACGTGCTGGCCGCGCTCGCGCTCACCCGGCGGTTCCTCCCAGCGCTGCAGGACAGCGCGGGCGCGGTCGTCTTCATCAACTCGGCGGTGCTCCGCCACTCCCGGCTGACGTTCGGCCCCTACAAGATGGCCAAAGCCGCGCTGCTCGCGCTGGCTCAGAACCTGGCCACCGAGGTCGGGCCGCAGGGGGTCCGGGTCAACTCGGTCGCGCCCGGCTACATCTGGGCCGACAACCTCAAGTGGTACTTCGACTACCTCGCCGGCGAGCGCGGGGTGACGTCGAAGGAGGTGTACGACGAGACCGCGGCCGACCTCGACCTGCGCCGGCTGCCCGAACCCGACGAGATCGCCGACGCGGTGGTGTTCCTGGCCTCCTCGATGGCCAGCGGCATCACCGGTCAGTGCCTGGACGTCAACTGCGGGGAGTGGCACCACTGATGGCCGGACGGGACAAAGTCGGCACGGTCGAGGATCTGCACGCCTCGGCCACCAAGATCACCGGGCTCGACGACTTCGGCGACGACGACTACCGCGAGGGCCTCGCCGTCCTGCTGGAGTCCTACGCCGCGGACGCCGCCCTCACGCCGCTCGGTAACGCGGTGAAACGGGCGTTCCTGCGGGGCGCGCTGGTGGCCCGGCTGCTGTCGGAGTTCGCGTGGAAGCAGCACCCGGAGTACGCCCGGGTGCCGGTCGAGCGTCCGATCTTCGTCACCGGGCTGCCCCGGACCGGTACCACCGCGCTCCACCGGCTCCTCACCGCCGACCCGGCCCACCAGGGCCTCGAGATGTGGCTCACCGAGGCCCCGCAGCCCCGGCCCCCGCGCGAGGCCTGGGACGCCGACCCGCTCTACCAGCGCATCCAGGGCGCGTTCGCGCAGCACCACGTCGAGCACCCCGAGTTCATGGGGTTGCACTACATGTCGGCCGACCAGGTCGAGGAGTGCTGGCAGCTGCTCCGCCAGTCGATGGAGTCGGTGTCGTTCGAGTGCCTCGCGCACCTGCCCCGGTACTCGGCCTGGCTGGCCGAGCGCGACTGGGTGTCGGCGTACGCCCGGCACCGGCACAACCTGCAGCTGATCGGCCTGCCGGACGCCGGGAAACGCTGGGTGCTCAAGAACCCCAGCCACCTCTTCGCGCTCGACGCGCTGTTCGCCGCGTACCCCGACGCGCTGGTGATCCAGACCCACCGCGCACCGCGCACCGCGATGGCGTCGGTGTGCAGCCTCGCGCAGGCGGCCACCGCCGGGTGGTCGACGCGCTTCACCGGCGACGTGGTCGGGCGCGACCAGCTCGACCTGTGGTCCCGCGGCCTCGACCGGTTCCGCGCCGACCGGGCGAAGTACGACCCGGCGCAATTCTGCGACGTCGAGTACTCGGAGTTCGTCGCCGACCCGGTCGGCACCGCGGAGCGCGTCTACGGCCACTTCGGTCTCGACCTCACCGACGCCGCCCGCGCCGCGATGGCCGCGCTGCACGAGGAGAGCCGCACCGGGGACCGGAAACCCGCGCACCGCTACACGCTCGACGACTTCGGCCTGACCCCCGGGCAGGTCGACGAGCGCTTCACCGACTACCTTTCCTCCCACCGGAGCAGCTAGCGGGAACCTGTCCGGGCGCCGCGGACAGGACAGGACGTGAGCACTTCCCCGCAGGATCCGTCACCCCTTCCCGAGGCTCTGCTACCCGCGGCCGACGCGCGGCGCGGTGCGCTGCTCCGCGAGTTCGACCGGGCGCCCGGTCGAACAGCGGGCCGCCGCCGTCGGGTGCTCGTGCCGGCGTTGGCGGCCGGAGCGCTGGCCGCCACAGTGGCGCTCACCGGCGTCGTCACCCAGGTCGTCGACCGGAACGACACGGCGCCGACCACCGGGTCACCGGCGGTGCGCCCGGCCGCCCCGGTGCTGCGGGACCCCGATCTCGACGCGGTGCTGGCGCGCGCCGACGAGGTCGGCCGGCGGTACCGCAACCCGGGGTTCGGGCCTGCGGACTACATCTACACGCAGTCCCGGGTCCGGACTCCGAGCGGTGCGCTCGTGACCCAGGAGGAATGGTTCCCGGTCGACGGCGACGGCCCGGTGGTCACCACGCGCGGCGGGACGACGACCGAGTCGCCCAGCGGCGCGAGGAAACCGTCGGGCCCGGTCTTCACGCTGCCCGTGATCGCGGCCGACCCCACGTACTACCGGCTGGGTGGCGGCGTCGGCATCGCCGAGAACGGGCCGCTGGCGCTGATCGCCGAGATCCGGAAAGCCACCGCGAAGCAGGGCGACGACTCGGACGCCGCGGTGTTCGCGCGGCTGCGCCGGATGCTGCGGGTGGGCGGGCACATGGACGGCCAGGTGCGGACCTGGCTCTACCACGCCGCCGCGCTGGTTCCCGGCGTGCGCTACGACCGCGACGAGGCCGACGTCGCCGGGCGCAGAGGCGTCGCGCTCACGCTGACCGCCGACGGGAAGCGGCAGCGGATCGTGCTCGACCCGACCACCGGCGCGCTGCTCTCCCAGGCCGGGTCCGACGACGAAGCGGCGCCGGCGATCCTGCGCTCGGGGCTCACGCACGAGGTGGGCGGTCCGCTCGTCGTCTACCGTCCGGAGCCCCGGCGCAGCGTGCCGGACGTCTCGCTGCCGAAGGAGAGCTGGGATCCGGCCGCCTCGGTGCGTGACCTCGACTTCGCCAACCTCGAGTACGAGCTGCCGCTGAACGTCGACGACCCGGAGAAGGTCATCGCGGGTGTCGACTCGGGGTCGGGCGGGCCGGTCGGGAAGTTCCGGGACGGCGTCGCGCTGGTGCCGCCGGGCGGGAAGAACCCGCTGCGGCTGACGCTGGACCCGGCGATCGTCTACGTGCGGCCCACCGCCGCCCAGGTGGGGCCGGACGCCACCGGCGGTGACGCGGCCGAGACCGCGGTCGTCGTCCTGCGGATGACCCGCGCGGGCGCGCCGACCCAGTACGCGATCATCGCGTTCAGCGGACAACCCGGGCCGCTGTTCCCGGGGCCGCAGTCGATCGTGCTGATCGTGACCGGTGGGCCCGGCCCGGTCGTCAGCGCGTCCGGGGACACGCTGTCGGTCGCCGAGCGGCCGGGAGCTCCGGTCCGCCGGTCGGTCCGCAACGGCGTCGGCTTCGAGCCGAAGCCGTGAGCCCGGGGAACCTGGGTGACCGCTGTGGACAGGACACCGGTGTGACCACTTCACTGCGGAGCCGCGTTCGCGCCGGTGACCCCGCCGCGTTCGGCGAACTGTTCGACACGGCCGCCCGCCGCGTCTACAACCACGCGTACCGGCTGCTCGGCGACTGGTCCGCGGCCGAGGACGCGGTCTCGCTGACGTTCCTCGAGGCGTGGCGGTGCCGCTCGCGGGTGCGGCCCGACGGGGATTCGCTGGTGCCGTGGCTGCTGGGCATCGCGACGAACGTCGCCCGCAACACCGCGCGGGCCCGGCGCCGGCACGCGGCCGCGCTGGGCCGGTTACCGATGCCGCACGACGAACCCGACTTCGCCGACGACGTCGCCGACCGGGTCGACGTCCTGGCCTCCGCGCGCTCCGCCCAGGAGGCGCTGGCGCGGTTGCGTCGGCCGGAACGGGAGGTGTTCGCGCTGTGCGTGTACGCCTCGCTGGACTACGCGGCGGCGGCCGAGGCGCTCGGGATCCCGGTGGGCACCGTGCGGTCCCGGCTCTCCCGGGCGCGCGCCCGCTTGCGTGACGTCACGGTTCCGGCCGAGCGGGTGACCCGGTGACCACCGATCTCGACCTACCGGACGCCGACGGGCGGCGGGCGGCGCTCCTGCGGGAGTTCCGGCGCGAGCCGGTGGCCCGCCCGCGGCTCCTGGCGCCGGCCTTCGCCGCCGGCGCGCTGGCGGTGACCGTGCTGGGCGCGGCGCTGGCCGGAACGATCGTGCGGGAACCGCCGTCGCCGGCCACCACCGTGGCGGAGCTCCGGGCCCGGCTCGACCACCTCGACGCGACCGTGCCGCCGACCGCCCGCTCGTACTCCCCCGACCAGTTCGTGTACGTCCGGACGCCGTCGGCGGAGACCTGGCTCTCGGAGGGCGGCACCCAGCGCGGTGCGGTCCTCGACGCGGACGGGCTGCGCACCACCGAGCCGCTGGTGCCGGCCCCGGACGCCCGGAAACCGGCGACCGTCGAGCGCGTGATCGCCCACCCGTCCCTCACCGGTCTCCTCGCGCTGCAGGACGGTCCGGTCCGGACGGCGCCCGCGGAGCTGGTTCGCCACCGCACCCCGGGCGACGCGTTCGCGGCGGTCCGCGCGCTGCTGCGGGTCGGCGGCCTGGTGCCGGAGCGGACCCGGACGTGGCTGTACCGGGCCGCGGCGTCCGTGCCGGGCGTGACCGTGCGGACCGGCGTCGCCGACACCGCCGGGCGCTCCGGCTGGGCGTTGACGCTGGGCCGTCAGGTGATCCTGTTCGATCCCGACGACGGGTCGCTGCTCGCCGAGGCGTCGTCCGGTCCACCGGGGCCACCCGTGTTGTCCGGCACGCTCGTCCGCTGGGCCGGCGTTCGCCCGACGAAATAGGCGGGAACTCCGCTTCCGCTGTGGACAGAACAGGGGCGTGACGGTGACTGGTCCGCGGCCGAGGACACGGTCTCGCTGACGCTCCCCGAGGCCTGGCGCTGCCGCGAGCGGATCGACGCGGCCGGCGGCACGCTGCTGCCCTGGTTGCTCGGGATCGCGACGAACGTCGTGCGCAACACCGCCCGGTCCCGGCGTCGGCACGCCGCGGCGCTGGCCCGGCTGCCGAATCCGCTTCCCGAACCGGACTTCGTCGACGAGCTCGCCGAGCGGGAGCGGTGGCGGGCGGTGCGGGCCGCGCTCGAGACCTTGCGCCGGCGGTGGTGCCCGCGACGGTCCGGGACGTGGATTTCCGGAACGGCGACTGGCGGGTGCCGCTGCGGGTGGGCGAGGACGGGTCCTTCTCGGTCACGCCGCTGGTGGCCGAGCAGCTGGTCGCGCACTTCGCCGAGGGAACGGCCGTCGCCGGAGCGAACCGCCTGTCGATCGACACGCACCGCTTCCCCGTCCGCTACCTGCAGCCGACGCCGAAGCAGGTCGGGGCGGCCGACGGGCCGGTGCCGGAGGCCGCGATCGTCGTGGTCGAGCTCCGGGACGCCGAGGGAGTCGCCTACGTGGTGCTCGGGTTCACCGGCCGGCCGGGCCCCGACTTCCCCGGCCCCGCGTTCCTGGTGCTGCTCTCCCTCGACCCCGCCGGGCCACCCGAGGTCACGACCGATCGGGACGTCGTCTCGATCACGACGCCGACCGGCCGGGAGGTCCAGCGCTTCACCCGATCGGTCGTCGACGGCACCGACCAGGGCTTCACGCGCAGGTGGTGACTAGCGGCGCTCGCGGGGCAGGAGCAGGCAGAGCAGGGCACCGGTGAGCGCCGCGGCCGCCGCGACCGTGTAGGCGAGGCGGAACGCGCCCAGACCGGTCGGCAGCGCGCCGCCGCCGGTGGTGACGAACGCGTCGGCGAGCAGCACCGCCATGATCGCGCTGGACATCGACGTTCCCAGCGATCGCATCAGCGTGTTGAGCCCGTTCGCCGCCGCGGTCTCCCCCACCGGGACGTTCTGCATGATCAGCGTCGGCATGGCGGCGTAGGCGAGCGCGATGCCGAGGCCGGTGACGATCGCGATGAGCACGATCTGCCAGACCGCGTGCATGAGGAACGACGCGGCCGCGAACGCGGACCCGAGCACGGTGGCCCCGACCAGCAGCGTCGTCCGCGCGCCGCGGGCCGCGGTCAGCCGGGCCGAGAGCGGCGACGCGAACAGCATCACCAGACCGCTGGGCGCCATGCAGAGCCCGGCGGCGAGCATCGACTGACCGAGCCCGAAGCCGGTGCCGCGCGGTGCCTGCAGCAGTTGCGGCAGGATCATCACGCTGCCGTACATCGCGAAGCCGATCAGCACCGACGCGCAGTTGGTCACCAGCACCGGCCGGCGCACGGTCGTCCGCAGATCGACGAGCGGAGCCTTCCGGCGCAGCTCGAACATTGCCCACAGCGGCGCCACCACCGCGGCGACGGCGGCGGGGCCCACCACGGCCGGGCTGGTCCAGCCCCAGGTGTTGCCCTTGGAGATGACGAGCAGCAGGCCGGTCAGCCACACCGCGAGCCCGGCGGCGCCGACCACGTCGAACCGGCCGCCGGCCCGCAGGCCCGACTCCGGGACGACGGCGACGACCGCGACCAGCGCCAGCGCGCCGACCGCTCCCGCGCCCCAGAACAGCAGGTGCCAGTCGGCGTTCTCGGCGACGAGCGCGGACGCCGGCAGGCCGATCGCCGCGCCGGTGCCCATCGTCGAACTCATGAACGCGATCGCCGAGCCTTGCCGGTCGGCCGGGAGGATGTCTTTCATCAGGCTGATGCCGAGCGGGATCGCGCCCGCTCCGGCGCCCTGCAGCACCCGGCCGACGACCATCAGCGCGAGCGAACCGCTGAGCGCCGAGCACACCGCGCCGACGACGAGCAGCCCGAGCGAGACGATCATCATCCGGCGCTTGCCGAACATGTCGCCCATCCGGCCGGCGACCGGCGTCGCCACGGCCCCGGCGAGCAGCGTGGCGGTGAGTACCCAGGACGCGTCGTCGGGCGCGGCGTCGAGCAGGGTCGGCAGGCTCGGGATCAGCGGGACGACGATCGTCTGCATGATCGCGGCGACCAGGCCGCCGCTGGCGAGCACGGGGACGATGAAGCGGGGTGTCGCCGGCGCGTCCGCGGGCGCTCGCAGCATCTCGTCCACCACGGTGCGCGCCCCCCGAAAGCTTTGGTTGTTGAAAGCAACAACACGGTAATTTACCGGAACGAGGCGCCCACCTGGTCTAGTACCTCGTCGATCGTCGGGATCAGCGCGCGGACCTCGGGTTCCTCGATCCAGAGCGCGGTGGCGACGCGCAGCCCGGCGAGGAACGCGGCGGCCAGCACGCGGGTGGCCCGGCGCGCGTCCGGGGTGTCGGTTCCGGACCGCTCCTGGAGCACCCGGGCGACGTCACGCTCGAACGCCCCGTAGATGACCGACTGGCGGGCGACGAGCGACGGGTGCTGACGCAGCGCGCGCATCGCGGTCGCGCGGGCCAGGTTCGGGTCGGCCCACTGCCCGTACAGCGCGCGCAGGCTCTCCCGCAGCGCGCACCACGGCGGCTCGGCGCGCGGTCGCTCCCGGAGCGCGTCGAGCCACTCCCGGAGCCGCTCGACGTCGCCGTGCAGGATCGCGTCCTCCTTGCTCGGGAAGTAGTTCGAGAACGTGCGGCGCGAGAGTTCGGCGGCGTCCGCGATGGCCTCGGTCGTGACCCGGTCCAGACCCTGCTCGAGCGCGAGCCGGACCGCGGCCTCGTGCAACGCCTGGCGCGCCGCCGTCTTCTTCCGCTCACGCAGTCCGTCCACGCCGGTCAGCCTAGCGTTTTTCCCGATGTGCAAAGTTGCACACTGGGCAGTATTCTCCGGTTGCATCAGTCAAGCAATCAGTTCGGAGGGCGCGCGCCGATGACCGCGCAGACCGCACCACGATCGGCCTCCGGCGAGGCCATGACGCACCGCCAGACGCTGGAGGCGCTCTCCGGCCTCCTGCTGGTCCTCTTCGTCGCGATGACCAGCGCCACCGTGGTCTCCACCGCGCTGCCGACGATCATCGGCGCGCTCGACGGCAGCCAGTCGCAGTACACCTGGGTGGTGACCGCCAGCCTGCTCGCGGCCACCGCGACGACGCCGATCTGGGGCAAGCTCGCCGACCTGTTCAGCAAGAAGCTGCTGGTCCAGATCGCGATCGGGATCTTCCTGGTCGGCTCGGTCATCTGCGGTTTCGCGCAGAACGCCGGCGAACTGATCGCCGCGCGCGCCTTCCAGGGCCTCGGCATGGGTGGTCTGCAGGCGCTGGTGCAGGTCGTGATGGCCGCGATGATCCCGCCCCGCGAGCGCGGCCGGTACAACGGCTACCTCGGCGGCGTGATGGCGCTGGCCACGGTCGGCGGCCCGCTGCTGGGCGGCCTGATCGTCGACACCTCGTGGCTCGGCTGGCGCTGGTGCTTCTTCATCGGGGTGCCGATCGCGATCGTCGCGCTCGTCGTCCTGCAGCGGACGCTGTACCTGGCGGTCGTGAAGCGTGCGGGTGTCTCGATCGACTACCCGGGCGCGATCCTGATCGCCGGTGGCGTGAGCATCCTGCTGATCTGGGTGACGTTCGTCGGCGACACGTTCGCCTGGGTGTCCTGGCCGACCGCGGCGATGGTCGGCGGCGGCGTGCTCGTGCTGGCGTTCGCCACCTGGGTGGAGAGCCGGGTGAAGGAACCCGTGGTGCCGCTGCGCGTCATCGCCCAGCGCACCCCGGCGCTCGCGATCGTCGCCAGCCTCTCGGTCGGCATGGCGATGTTCGGCGGCGCGGTCTTCCTCGGTCAGTACTTCCAGATCGGCCGCGGCTACAGCCCGACCGAGGCCGGGCTGCTGACGATCCCGATGATGGCCGGCGTCCTGCTCTCCTCGACGATCTCCGGGCGGCTGATCACGGCGACCGGCACGATCAAGCCGTACATCGTCGGCGGCACGATCGTGCTGGTCGCCGGATTCGGCGTGCTCGGGACGATCGACCACCTCACCAGTCTGTGGCTGGTCGGCGTCGGCATGTTCCTGGTCGGTACCGGCGTCGGCATGTCGATGCAGAACCTGGTGCTGGTGGTCCAGAACACCGTGGCGCTCTCCGACCTCGGCGCGGCCAGCGGCGCGATCACGTTCTTCCGCTCGCTCGGCGGCACGATCGGCGTCTCGGTGCTCGGCGCGGTGCTCGCGAACAAGGTCACCACCGACATCACCGCCCACCTGCGTGCGGCCGGCGTGCCGGCGAGCGCCGGTGGCGACACCAGCACGCTGGACCTCAAGTCCCTGCCGCCGGCTTTCCAGGAGATCGTGCGCGCGGCCTACGGCGACGCCACCGGCCACATCTTCCTGATCGCCGCCGGGATCGCGGTGGTGGGGGTGCTGGCCGCGGTCGCGCTGCCGAAGGTCGAGCTGCGAACCACCGTCGACCTGGCCCGGGCCGACCGCGACCCCGACGAGGTCACCCCGCTCACCGAGGTCGCCGGGGGCGTCGGGGTGGAGGACGGGAACCGCACCGAGGGCGTCCGCCACCGCTGAGAGGCAGCCCCCGCTGAGACGCGGTCACGGGCTCCGCGCGGGAGGCGCGGAGCCCGTGACCGTCCCTCGCGGGGTTCCCGACCGAAGGTGAATTTCCGGCGAACTTCGCTCCCGATGCTTTTCGGGCATGGTTGGCACGCGCACCCTGAAAGCGTGACAGCCGCAACCGTCATTCTCGTGCTAGTCGTGGTCACGGCGTTGGCCTTCGACTTCACCAACGGGTTCCACGACACCGCGAACGCGATGGCCACGTCCATCGCCACCAAGGCGCTGCAGCCCAAGACCGCAGTCGCCTTATCCGGGATCCTCAACCTCATCGGCGCGTTCCTGTCCGTGGAGGTCGCCCTCACGGTCACCAACGCCGTGGTGAAGATCCAGAACAAGGACGGAACACCCAAGGACGCGCTCGTCGCCGACGGCGGCCAGGCGCTCCTGTTCATCGTGCTGGCCGGTCTGGCCGGCGGCATCATCTGGAACCTGCTGACCTGGCTGCTCGGCCTGCCGTCCAGCTCGTCGCACGCATTGTTCGGCGGCCTGGTCGGGGCCACGATCGCCGGTCTGGGCTTCAGCGGCGTCAACTGGAACGGCGACGGCAGCAAGCTCGACGGCGTCGTCGGGAAAGTGATCCTGCCCGCGTTGTTGTCGCCGGTGATCGCGTGTCTGATCGCCGCGGCCGGGACGTGGCTGATCTACGCGGTCGTCCGGGGCGTCGCCGAGCGCTACACGAACACCGGGTTCCGCTGGGGCCAGATCGGTTCCGCGTCGCTCGTCTCGCTCGCGCACGGCACCAACGACGCCCAGAAGACGATGGGCGTCATCACGCTCGCGCTCATCGCCAGCGGCCACTGGACCGACACCGAGAACATCCCGTTCTGGGTGAAGGCCTGCTGTGCGCTCGCGATCGCCCTCGGCACCTACCTCGGTGGCTGGCGGATCATCCGGACGCTCGGCAAGGGCCTGGTCGAGATCGCTCCCCCGCAGGGCATGGCGGCCGAGAGCGCGTCGGCCGCGGTCATCCTGACCTCGAGCCACCTCGGTTTCGCACTGTCGACCACGCACGTGGCGACCGGCTCCATCCTCGGAACCGGCATCGGGAAGCGGGGCGCGGAGGTCCGCTGGAAGGTCGCCGGCCGCATGGTGACGGCCTGGGTCATCACGCTGCCGAGCGCGGCGATCGTCGGCGCGCTGCTCTGGTACATCGGTGACGTCCTCGGCGGCGGTCTGTTCGGCGCGATCGTCGTCTTCGCGCTGCTCGTCGCGGCGGCCGGATACATGTACCACCGGTCGCGGCAGAAGCCGGTGCACGCGGGCAACGTCAACGACGAGTGGGACGGCGCGGACCGGCCCGCCGATCGCGCCACCGAGACGGTCTGAGGGACATCGTGAACAACGTGACGCTCGCCTTCGAGGCGGCCTGGAAAGTCCTGCTCATCGGCCTCGTGCTCGGCGCCGGCCTACCGACGCTGTTCGCGTTCGGCATCCGGACGATGGCCTGGGGCCAGGGCGGCTCGGCCGAGGTGGACACCGCGTCCGCGCCGCACCCCGCCGGCCGGGTCGTCGGGATCCTCTGCTTCGCGCTCGTACTACTCGCCGTGGTTCTGGGGATCACGTACATCGTCGCGTACGGGTTCGGCAAGGAACTGAGCTTCGAGCACGTCTACCCCACCATCCAGAACAAGGACTGACGATGAGCGAACCGCGCTCCAACTTCGTCGCCCGCGCCGTGGAGTGGCTCCGCGCCGGCTACCCGTCCGGTGTCCCGCGCCAGGACTACGTGGCGCTGCTGGGTCTGCTCCGGCGCAAGCTGACCGAGCACGAGGTCCGCTCGATCGCCGACGACCTCGCGCTCCTCGCCCTGCAGGGCGAGGAGATCACCACGGCCGACGTGGAGAAGCTGATCAACGAGGCGACGCTCGACCAGGCGTCCGAAGAGGACGTGGCCCGCGTCTCCGCCCACCTGGCGGCCGGCGGCTGGCCCCTGGCCGACGCCCCGGCCTAGGTGGGCGGCCCGCTGAGAGCGGCGTCGGCGCGCTGGACTGCCGCGCCGCTCTCAGCGGGCTCCAGGTCACTACGACGCCGCCGGCGCGGCTAAAGAACAAGGACGAACCCGGCGACGGCCAGTACGGCGACGATCGCCAGCAGGACCAGGAACCAGCCGAAGCGGGTCCAGGCCAGCGCCGCGCGCTCGTAGGGCTGGGACGGATCGCGGTGCGCGGCCGAGTGCAGCGGGGCGCGGCGTTGGTCCGGTACCTCCGGGATCGGGCGCAGGGCCGGGAGCGCGGCCAGGCCGGGCAGACCGTCCTCGGGCTGGCGCGGGGCGGGTAACGCGGCCCGGCGCGGTGGCGCGCTGATCTCGGCGACCGGGCGCCGCACCAGGCGGGCGGCGGCCCGGGCGACCCGGGTGAACGCACCCCCGGCCACCGGCAGTCGAGGCGGCGCCACCACCCGGGGTGGCCGCGGAACGCCCATCGCCGCTCCACCGGCGGCCGGCCGGGTACCGACCGGCAGCGCGAGGTCCGCGGCGAGCCGGCCGAGCGCCCCACCGGCCATCGCGAACGCGGGCGGGTCGGGCTGGACCGGCTCGATGCCCAGCGTGTCGCGCAGCGTCACCCACAGCGTGGGCAACGGCGCCGAGCCACCCACCAGGACGATCGCGTCGAGTTCCTCCGGCGTCACCTGCGCCTCGCGCAGCACCCGCGCGGTCACCCGGGCCACCCGGTCGGCCACCGGCCGGGCGAAGCGCTCCAGGTCGGCCCGGGTCAGCGGCACGATGTCGGCGGTGCCCGGCACCGAGACCGGCACGAACTCGGCCTCGTCGAGCGCTTCCTTGGCCGCGCGGACGTCGGCCCAGAACTCCCGCTGCGCGCGGCGCTGGTCGAGGGTGCGGGGGCGGTCGATCGCCCGCCAGATCTCGCGCCGCTGGCGACCGGCGGCCGCTGCGAGGTGGGCCGCGATCGCCGCGTCGATCCGGCGTCCGCCGACCGTGGGGTCACCGCCGACGGCCACGACCGCGAGCCGCCCC
Source organism: Cryptosporangium arvum DSM 44712 (assembly GCF_000585375.1). NCBI lineage: Bacteria > Bacillati > Actinomycetota > Actinomycetes > Cryptosporangiales > Cryptosporangiaceae > Cryptosporangium > Cryptosporangium arvum. The sequence goes on along the minus strand of NZ_KK073874.1, from coordinate 2,779,711 downwards.
GACGACGGGGCCAGCACCGAGACGTCGAAGCCGCGCGCTCCGACGTCGACGACCACGAGGCGGCGTTCGACCGCCATCGACGCGCCGACCGCGGCCACCGCGGCGACCGGCTCGGGGATCAGCGTGACGTCGGCGAACCCGGCGTGCCCGGCGGCCTCGCGCAGCGTCTGCTGTTCGGCCGCCGCCCACCGGACCGGATAGGTCAGCGCGGCGGGCGGCACCGTGCCGAGCGTGGCCTCGGCCGACTTCGCCACCGCGGTCAGGACCCCGGCCAGCAGATCGGTCGGCGTGGTGTCGCGCTCACCGAGGCGGAACTTCTGCTCGGTGATGTGTCGCCGCGGCGCGGGCTCGAAGTGGTCGGGATCGGAGGCGGCGGCGCGCTCGGCGTCCCGGCCCACCCGGACCGTCCCGTCGGCGTCGAGCAACACGCCCGAGGGCAGCACCGGCTCACCGTCGAAGAGCAGCGGGCTGCTCCGGCCGTCGGGACGCCGGAGCAGCGCGACGGTGTTCGTCAGCCCCAGGTCGACGCCGAGCAGCGGCCCGGACCCAGCCGGGCGTAACGCCGAATCCTCACGAGAGCCAGACACACGGCACAGTATCCCGCTCGCGGATCAGTTATCGCGCGCGGCACGCGGTCTCGCGCCTTTTAGGACGAACCGCCGGCACGCAGACGCCGGACCAGCGGCTCCCGGCCGACCGGCTGCCGCACCGGTTCGACCGGGCCGAACGCCGGGATTCCGGCCGTGACCTCGGCCTTACCCACGGTCAGCCGCTCGCCGTGGTGCAACAGCTCCAGATCGGCCCCGTCGATCAAGCGGTAGCGGGCCTCCCCCGGGTGCACCTCCACCCGGAGCCGACGCCCGCGCCACCGGATCATGAACGCGATCCGGCTGAGCTCCTCCGGGAGCCGGGGCGCGAACGACAGGCCCGCCGCGAGGTGACGCAGGCCGCCGAACCCGGCGACGACACCGGACCACACCCCGGACAGCGCCGCGAGGTGCAGCCCGTGCTCGGTGTTGCCGGCCAGGTCGTGCAGGTCGAGCATGCCGGTCTCGCAGAGGTACTCGTAGGCCAGCCCGAGGTGGCCGGTCTCGGCGGCCAGCACGCCTTGGGTCGCGGCCGAGAGCGACGAGTCACGCACGGTGATCTGCTCGTAGTAGGCGAAGTTGCGCTGCTTCTGCTCGGGCGAGAACGCCTCCGGGCAGAGCTGCATCGCGAGCACCAGGTCGGCCTGCTTCACGACCTGCTTGCGGTACAGGTCGAGGTAGGGGAAGTGCAGCAGCAGCGGGTACTTCTCCGGTGGCGTCCCGCCGAAGTCCCAGAGCGCGTGCTCGGTGAAGTTCTCCGACTGCGCGTGCACCCCGCGCTTGGCGTCGAACGGCAGCACCATCGCGTCGGCCGCGTCCTGCCAGGAGGCGATCTCCTCGTGGCCGACGCCGAGTTCCGCGGCCTCGTCGGGATGGCGGCGGCAGACGTCGGCGGCGCCGCGGAGGTTGCGTTGCGCCATGAGGTTGGTGAACAGGTTGTTGTCGGCGATCGCGCTGTACTCGTCGGGGCCGGTGACGCCGTCGATGCGGAACCCGCCGTCGCCGTCGTGGTGCCCGACCGAGCGCCAGAGCCGTGCGGTCGCGGTCAGCAGCTCGAGCCCGACCGTCCGCTCGAACTCGTCGTCGCCGGTCGCTCCGACATGACGCAGGACGGCGTCGGCGATGTCGGCGTTGACGTGCAGCGCGGCGGTGCCGGCCGGCCAGTAGCCGGAACACTCCTGGCCGCGGATCGTGCGCCACGGGAACGCCGCGCCCTCGAAACCGAGCTGCTGGGCCCGCTCGAGCGCCAGCGGCAGCGTCTCGCGGCGCCACCTCAGCGCGTGCGCGGCGGCGTCGGGCACGGTGTGGCTGAGCATCGGCAGCACGAACGTCTCGGTGTCCCAGAACGTGTGGCCGTCGTAGCCCGGGCCGGTGAGACCCTTCGCCGGGATCGCGCGCCCCTCGGCGCGGGCCCCGGCCTGCAGCACGTGGAACAGGCCGAACCGCACCGCCTGCTGCAGCTGCGGATCGCCTTCCACCTCGACGTCCGCGCCGGCCCAGAACTCGTCGAGGTACGCGCGCTGCTCGTCGAGCAGGCCGTCCCACCCGGTGTAGCGGGCCGCGGTGAGCGCGGCGCGCACCTGGTCGTTGAGCGCCGGCATCGAGCGCCGGGACGACCAGCCGTAGGCCAGGTACTTGACGATCCGCAGCGAGCGGCCGGGGGCCAGCCGGCAGATCACCGTGGTGCGGCCGATGTTCTCGCTCGAGCTCGAGTGCGTCTCGGTGCCGGCCGGGCCGTGGACGTCGTGGTCCGTCGCCGCAGCCATCCGCAGGCCGGTGCCGCGCAGGCTGTGCAGCAGCGTCGCACCGGTGGTGTTGTCGGTGTGCACCTCGGGCACCAGCGGCCGGGCCAGCGCCGCCTCGATGCGTGGGTCGTCCTCGGCCGCCGGCAGGTCCTCGTTCGCGAACAGCTCGGACTGCAGGACGAGCTGGACCGGCTCGTCACCCGCGGTGACCGTGTAGCTGATCGCCGCGATCGAGCGCTGCACCAGCGAGACCAGCCGCTCGGAGCGCAGCCGCACCGCCTTGCCCGCCGGGGAGACCCAGTGCAGGTCGCGGGTGAGCAGGCCGGTGCGGAAGTCGAGGACCCGCTCGTGCTCGACGACCTGCCCGTAGCGGACGTCGAGCGGCTCGTCGTCGACCAGGAGCCGGATCAGCTTGCCGTTAGTGACGTTGACGATGGCCTGCCCCGACTCCGGGTAGCCGTAGCCGCCCTCGGCGTACGGTAACGGCCGCAGCTCGCAGAACGAGTTGAGGTACGTGCCCGGCAGCCCGTGCGGCTCGCCCTCGTCGAGGTTGCCGCGCAGGCCGATGTGACCGTTGGACAGCGTGAACACCGATTCGGAGACGCCGAGCCGGTCGAGGTCGACCGAGGGCTCACGCACCGCCCACGGCTCGACCGCGAACGGCGAGTCCCCGATCACGAGAGGTCCTGCAGGTCGGTGAGCGCGGTGACGACGACGTCGGCCCCGTGCTCCGTGAGCGCGGCGGCCTGGCCCACCCGGTCCACGCCGACGACGAATCCGAACCCGCCTGCGCGGCCCGCCTCGACCCCGGACAGCGCGTCCTCGAACACCGCGGCCTCGCCCGGGGCGACGCCGAGCAGGTCGGCTCCGGCCAGGAACGTGTCCGGGGAGGGCTTGCCGGCCAGGCCCCGCTCGGCCGCGACCACGGCGTCGACACGCGTGTCGAAGAGCGGCGCCAGCCCGGTCACCTCGAGCACCTGCTGGGCGTTCGCGCTGGACGTGACCACCGCCCGGGGCAGGCCGGCCGCCCGCAGCGCGGTGACGTACGCCACCGCGTCGTCGAACACCTCGACGCCCTCGTCCTCGATCAGCCGCAGCACGAGCGTGTTCTTCGCGTTCGAGAGCCCGAGCACGGTGTGGTCGGCGAGCGTGTCGTCCGGCGTCCCCTCCGGCAGGTCGATCCCCCGTGACACCAGGAACGCGCGCGTGCCGTCCAGCCGCTTGCGGCCGTCGACGTAACGCACGTAGTCGTCCTCGATGCCGAACGGCCGCTGATCGGGCGCGTAGTCGGCCAGGAACCGGTCGAACATCGTCTTCCACGCCGTGGCGTGCTGCGCGGCGGTGCGCGTGACCACGCCGTCCAGGTCGAACAGGCAAGCCCGGATCGTGGGCGGTAATCCCAGCGTCATGCGCCCCAGCCTAGGCAGACGGGACTACCGCCCCTCGAACTCAGAACGTCCCGCCGTCGACCACCAGGCGGACGTCGTTCACGTACGACGCGGTGACCAGGAACAGCACGGCCTCGGCGACCTCCTCGGGCTGGCACATGTGCCGGAACGGCGAGCGCTCCTCGCGTTCGCGCAGGTCCATGTCCGAGAGCCGGGCGAAGTTCAGCCCCATGTCGGTCGCGACCAGCCCGGGCGCGACGACGTTCACGTGCACACCGCGGCTGCGTTCCTCCTTCGCGACGGTGTGGGCCAGCGCCTCGGTCGCCGCCTTGCCCATCGAGTGCGGGGCGCGGTTGGCCGGGTGGGTGTCGGTCGCGACGCTCGAGATGAACACCAGGTCCGAGCGTTTGTTCCGGCGCAGGTGCGGGAGGGCCGCGTGGGCGACGTGGTGCGGCCCGAACGCGTGCACGCGCAGCATCCGCTCGAGCTCGGCCGGGTCGGTCTCGACGACCGGGTCGCCGGTGCCCGCGGTGCCCGCGTTGCTCACCACGAGGTCGAGTCCGCCCAGGTCGCGGGCGGCCGCTTCCATCTGCCAGGCGACGTCGGCCGGGATCACGACCGAGCCCTGGTAGGACCGGCCGACGCGGCCGCGCGCGGTGATCTCGTCGACGGTGGTCGCGGCGGCGGCGGTGTCGCGGTTGAACGTGATCGCGACGTCCGCGCCGGCGTCGGCCAGTGCGAGCGCGATCGTCCGGCCGATCCCGCGGCTCCCACCGGTGATGAGCGCGCGCCGCCCGGCCAGGGGCGAAGGTGAGCCAGAAGTCTCCACACCCCAATAATGGACTATTCGGGCATAAAGTTCCCTACCGGGTGAAGATGCTGCGTTCGCGGGAACGGAACAGGGCCTCCTGCGCGATCGTCGCCCCCAGCACACCGTCGGCCGATCGGATCGTGCCGGTGTAGAAGCCGCGGCCGTGCGCGGTCGAGTGCCCCTGCAGGTCCATCAGCACCCACTCGTCCAGCGGGATCGGGCGGTGGAACCAGAGCGCGTGGTCCAGGCTCGACCCGGACGAGGAGCTCTCGTCGTGGTACGGCGCCAACCCGGTCGAGATGTCCGACAGGTAGGTCAGCACGCAGGCGTGGGTCAGCGCGTCGGAGGGCAGGTCGGCCACGCACCGGGCCCACCACCGCGTCGGCCACTCGCTGCCCGGGTGGGGCGCGGGCGGCAACGCGCCCAGCATCGAGAACATCCGCGGCATCGGGCCGGTTCGCAGCGTCGACGGGTGCGGGACGTCGGGCGCGGGCACCACGTCCCGGTCGGCCCCGTCCTCGACCACGTGGAACGAGCACGACATCGTGAAGATGACCTCGCCGTCCTGCGCCGCGACGACCCGGCGGGCCGAGTACGACCGCCCGTCCCGGTCCTGCTCGACCCGGAAGTCCGTCGGGCGGCCGGCGTCACCGCCGCGCAGGAAGTAGCCGTGCAGCGAGTGCGGCGACCGGCCGTCCGGGACGGTGAGCCCGGCGGCACGCAGCGCCTGCGCCGCGACCTGGCCGCCGTAGAGCGGGAAGTCCTCGTCGAAGACGGTGCCGGCGCGGTAGAGACCGGGCTCGAGCTCGTCCAGCGCGAACAGGTCGAGGATCGTCGGCGCACCCGTGGTCGTCTGCGTCACGACCCGCACGCTAGCCCGCCGTTTGCCCGGTAAATGGGCGCTGTGACCGCTCTCTCACGAGTTTCCGGTCAGAGCTGACCGGATCCCCGGGCGGCGCCTGCCGACTCCCGATACGTTGCCTGAAAGCATCCAACGGCGGAAGGCTGTTCACGTGAGCGACGAGGTGCAGGTCGAACACGCCGACGGCGTATCGATCATCACGATCAACCGTCCGAAGGCCCGGAACGCGATAAACGGCGCGGTGTCGGCCGGGATCTCGGCCGCGCTCGACGAGCTGGACGAACGGGACGACCTGACGCTGGGCATCATCACCGGTGCCGGCGGCTCGTTCTGCGCCGGGATGGACCTCAAGGCGTTCGTCGCCGGCGAGAACCCGAGCGACGAGAAGCGCGGCTTCGGGGGCATCACGGCGCTGCCGCCCCGCAAGCCGGTCATCGCCGCGGTCGAAGGCTGGGCGCTGGCCGGCGGCTGCGAGGTCGCGCTGGCCTGCGACCTGATCGTCGCCGCCGAGGACGCGAAGTTCGGCATCCCCGAGGTGAAGCGCGGGCTGGTCGCGGCCGCGGGCGGGCTGGTGCGCCTCCCCCGCCGGATCCCGCCGGCCGTCGCGATGGAGCTGGCGCTGACCGGTGACCCGCTGAGCGCCGCCGACGCGCACAAGTACGGCCTGGTCAACTCGCTGACGCCGTCCGGAGGCGCGCTCGAAGGGGCCAAGGCGCTCGCGGCCCGGATCGCCGCCAACGGCCCGCTCGCGGTCGCCGCGTCGAAGCAGCTGATCGTCCAGTCGCAGGACTGGACCGACGCCGAGCTGTGGCAGAAGCAGGGCGCGATCGTCGGGCCGGTGATGGCGTCCGAGGACGCCCGCGAGGGCTCGATCGCGTTCGCCGAGAAGCGCGCTCCGGTCTGGAAGGGCCGCTGATGGGTCCGCTGACCGGTCTCAAGGTCATCGAGCTGGCGGGCATCGGACCGGGCCCGCACGCCGCGATGGTGCTCGCCGACCTGGGCGCCGACGTCGTCCGCGTCGACCGGCCACCGGCGTCGGGCGGCGAGGCCTCCGACCAGACGCTGCGCAACCGCCGCTCGGTCGCGCTGAACCTGAAGGACGCCGAGGACAAAGCGACGCTGTTGCGCCTGATCGAGCAGGCCGACGTGCTGCTCGAGGGCTACCGGCCGGGCGTCACCGAACGCCTGGGCATCGGCCCGGACGACTGCGCCGCGGTCAACCCCCGGCTGGTCTACGCCCGGATGACCGGCTGGGGCCAGGACGGGCCGTGGGCGCACACCGCCGGCCACGACATCAACTACATCTCGGTGACCGGTGCGCTGCACGCGATCGGCCGCCCCGGCGAGCGGCCGGTGCCACCGCTGAACTACGTCGGTGACTTCGGCGGCGGCTCGATGCTGCTGCTCGTCGGCATCCTCTCGGCGTTGTTCGAACGTCAGCAGTCGGGCCGGGGCCAGACCGTCGACGCCGCGATGGTCGACGGCGCGACCCTGCTCTCCCAGATGTTCTGGTCGTTCCGGGCCGTGGGCGTGTGGAGCGACGAGCGGGGCGTCAACCTGCTCGACGGCGGCGCACCCTGGTACGACACGTACGAGTGCGGCGACGGACGGTACGTGGCCGTCGGCGCGCTCGAGCCACAGTTCTACGCGGCGCTGCTGACCGGTCTGGCGATCGACGTGCCCGACCGCGACGACCCCGCGAACTGGCCGGAGCTGCGCAAGCGCTTCACCGAGGCGTTCGCCACCCGGACGCGGGACGAGTGGGCGGCGATCTTCGACGGCACCGACGCGTGCGTCACCCCGGTGCTGACGTTCGCGGAGGCGCCCGCGCATCCGCACGTGGCCGCGCGCGGCACGGTCGTCGAACCGAACGGCGTACCCCAGGCCGCCCCGGCACCGCGCTTCTCCCGGACGTCACCCGGCGCGCCCACCGCTCCCCCCGGCCCCGGCCGGGACAACGCCGACGTCCTCCGGGACTGGCTCGGCTAGGCGTTCCAGGTGTACTCGAGCTCGGGGCGACCGGCGCGGCCGTAGCGGGCCGCGCGGGTCGCCAGCCCGGCGTCGGTGAGGTGCTCCAGGTACCGGCGCGCGGTGATCCGTGACATCCCCAGGTCCTCGGCGATCTCGCTGGCCGAGACCGGCACGTCGGCCGCCCGGAGCGCGGCCGTCACCGCGTCCAGCGACTCCGGGCTCATCCCCTTGGGCAGGCCGGTCTGCCCGCGGCCGTGCAGCAGCGCGAGCGCCCGGTCCACCTCGTGCTGACCGCTCAGCACGCCACCCCCGGCGAGCTTCGACCGGTACGCGGCGTACTGCTCGAGCTTCTCCGCGAACGTGGCGAACACGAACGGCTTGATCAGGTACTGGACGATGCCGAGCGAGACCGCCGCCCGCACGGTGTTCAGGTCCCGGGCGGACGTGACGGCCACGACGTCGGCGCGGTGCCCGCGGGCGCGCATCCGGCGGCAGATGTCCAGGCCGTGCATGTCCGGCAGGTGCATGTCGAGCAGCACCAGGTCGATCGGCGCACGCCCCATCTCACGCAGCGCGTCGGCGGCCGTGAGGGCCTTCCCGGCCACCGTGAACCCCGCTACCCGCTCCACGTACGCCGCGTGCGCGTCGGCGGCGATCGGATCGTCCTCGACGACGAGCACCCTGATCACGACGTGGTGACCCGGGCCCGCGTCGGCAGCCGGACCGTGAACACCGCGCCGGCGTCCCCGGTGACGTCGATCGTCCCGCCGTGCCGGTGCACGGCCTGCCCGACCAGCGCGAGCCCCAGCCCGCGGCCGATCAGCCGCTCGTCGGTCTTCGTCGACCAGCCCCGCGCGAACGCCTGCTCGACCTGCTCGGCGTCCAGCCCGGTACCGGAATCGGCCACCTCGAGCACGAGCTCCTCCCCGACCACCCAGGCCGCCACTTCGACCCGGCGCGGTGGCGGCGCGGCCACCGCCGCGTCCACCGCGTTGTCGATCAGGTTGCCGACGATCGTCACCAGGTCCCTCGGGTCGGCGACGCCGGGCGGCACCGCTGCCTCCGGGTCGAGCACCAGCTCGACGCCCCGCTCCGAGGCCTGCGCCACCTTACCGAGCAGCAGCGCGACGAGCACCGGCTCCTCCACCGCCTCGACCACCCGGTCGGCCAGCTGCTGGCTCAGCGCGAGCTCGCCGGTCGCGAACTCCAGCGCGTCGGTGACCCGGCCCAGGCCGATCAGCGAGACGACCGTGTGCAGCCGGTTCGCGGCCTCGTGCGCGGCCGAGCGCAGCGACTCGGCGAACCCGCGGACCGAGTCCAGCTCGCCGGTGAGCGCCTGCAGGTCGGTGTGGTCGCGCAGGGTGACGACGCTGCCGCCGGCCGCCCTGCGCTGGTTGACGACCAGGACCCGGTCCCCGGTGAGGTGCAGCTCGTCGGTCTGGTCCTCCCCCTTGCTCAGCGACGCGCCCAGCGGCAGGTCGGCGACCGGGAGGCCCACCACGTCGGCGGGCAGGCCCAGCAGCCGCCGCGCCTCGTCGTTGACGAGCTGGACCCGTCCCTTGTCGTCGAGCAGCAGCAACCCCTCGTGAACGGCGTGCAGCACGGCGTCGTAGTAGGCGTACATCCGGCTGAGCTCACGCGGGCCCAGGTCGTGGGTCTGGCGGCGCAGCCGCCGGGTGACCAGCCCGGTGCCGCCCGCGGCGACCAGCAGCGCCAGCCCGCCGGCCAGCGCGAGCAGCGGCAGCTGCCCCTGCAGGCTCCGGTCGATCGCGCTGCGCTTGATGCCGACCGAGACCAGCCCCAGCACCCGGCCGTCGGCCCGGATGGGCACCACCGCGCGCACGGACGGCCCGAGCGTGCCGGTGTAGGTCTCGGTGAGGTCCTCGCCGCGCAGCCCCGCGTCGATGTGTCCGAGGAACTTGCCGCCGATCTGCGTGGTGTCGGGGTGGCTGTAGCGGATGCCGTCGGTGTTCATCACGACGACGAAGTCCGTGCCGGTCGCCCGGCGCACGGCCTCGGCGTCCGCTTGGAGCACCGAGGTCGGGTCCGGCAGGCTCAGCGCGGCACGCACGTCGGGGGTCGCGGCCACCCCGCGGGCGATCGCGAGGGCCCGGGTGGCGGCGTTCTCCTCGGTCGAGTGCTCGGCCTGCACGACCGCGGCTCCCAGCCCGGCCGCCACCACCACGGTCACCACCGCGATCTGGAGCGCGAACAACTGCCGCGCGAGGCTCCATTCCTGCGGTCGTAAGGCCATGATCGCAATGTACAGAACAGTGACGGGTGTCACTCCGACCGCGATTCTGGGCTCCAACTACTGAACGCTTTTCCATCTCACGTCACCCGGATGGCTGAACACGGCCCGTAGGGGTCGGTCGAAAAGCATTCAGCCGCAGTGCCGTCGTCGACACCGCGCAGAAAGAAGGCCCCCACATGTCCACCACCGCTGACGCCCCGCCCGGCGACACGCCCCCTCCTGGTGACACGCCCCCGCCCGGCAGCACACCCCCGCCGCGCGACGAGAACCCGCCGCAGCCGCCCGCACCCCGCAAGCGGGACCGGACCCACTTCCTCTACATTGCGGTCATCGTCGCCGTCGTGCTCGGCGCCACCGTCGGGCTCATCTGGCCCGACCTTGGCAAGGAGCTCAAGCCGCTCGGCACCGGCTTCGTCAACCTGATCAAGATGATGATCGGCCCGGTCATCTTCTGCACGATCGTCCTGGGCATCGGGTCGATCCGCAGCGCCGCCGCCGTCGGCAAGGTCGGTGGCCTCGCGCTCGGCTACTTCCTGACGATGTCGACGTTCGCGCTGGCCATCGGCCTGGTCGTCGGCAACATCATCCAGCCGGGTTCCGGCCTGGACCTCTCCGGCAACGCCGACGCCGGCAAGGACCTGGCCGCCGACGCCGAGGGCACGACCACCGAGTTCCTGCTCGGCATCATCCCCGAGACGATGGTCTCGTCGCTGACCTCGGGCGTCGTGCTCCAGGCGCTGTTCGTGGCGCTGCTCGTCGGCTTCGCGATCCAGGCGATGGGCCGCACCGGGGAACCGATCCTGCGCGGCATCGGCTACTTCCAGAAACTCGTGTTCCGAGTGCTGGCGATGATCATGTGGGTCGCCCCGATCGGCGCGTTCGGCGCGATCGCCGCGGTGGTCGGCGAGACCGGCTGGGACGCGCTCACCGCGCTGCTCCAGGTCATGCTCGGCTTCTACATCACCTGCGCGATCTTCGTGTTCGGCATCCTCGGCACGATCCTCTGGTTCGGCGCGCGGATCAACATCTTCTCGCTGCTGAAGTACCTGGCCCGCGAGTTCCTGCTGATCCTGTCGACGTCCTCGTCGGAGTCGGCGCTGCCGCGGCTCATCGCGAAGATGGAGCACTTCGGCGTCTCCCGGCCGGTCGTCGGCATCACGGTGCCCACCGGTTACTCGTTCAACCTGGACGGCACCGCGATCTACCTGACGATGGCGTCGCTGTTCATCGCCGACGCCCTGGGCCAGCCGATGTCGATCAGCGAGCAGATCGGCCTGCTGCTGTTCATGATCATCGCGTCCAAGGGAGCGGCGGGCGTCACCGGCGCCGGTCTCGCCACGCTCGCCGGTGGTCTGGCCTCGCACAAGCCCGCGCTGCTCGACGGCGTCGGCCTGATCGTCGGCATCGACCGCTTCATGTCCGAGGCGCGCGCGCTCACGAACTTCGCCGGCAACGCGGTCGCGACCGTGCTGATCGGCAACTGGACCGGCGCGTTCGACCGCGACCAGGCCGCGCGGGTACTGGCCGGTGACGCTCCGTTCGACGAGGCGACGATGGTCGACGACGACCACCACGGCGGTGGCCAGGCGTCCGAGCCGGAGCCGGCGCTGGCCGGGGCCAAGGGGTAGCAGCCGTCCGCCGTCGCCGAGGGCACCCGGCGGCGGCGGGCCTCTCCACTCGGGTGGAGTGCGCCTTCGCGCCCCCACCCGCGCGGACGGCCGGTTCGCCGGTACCGCCCCGGTCAGCTGCCGGGGAACCACGGGCCGTTCGCAGCACCGCGTGGCACCCGGGCCCGGCCTCTCTGGTCCGGGTGCCACGTATGTTTTTCCGGTGAGCCCGTTCCCGGCCCGCTGCGCGCCGCCGCCCCACGACGAGGAGCGCCACCTCGCGACTTTGCTCCCGGCCGCGAGGTTTTCGGATGCCGGGTTTCCGGGCGCTCCGTTCCCGGCCGGCGTCTCAGCCTCCCTGCTCCCGGCCGACGTCCAGGCTGGTGCGGCCCCGCTCTCCGGCGACGCGTCCCCGCTTCCTGGCGATCCGGCTCGGCTCCCTGGCGGTCCGGCCCTGTTCGCGGCCGACGTTCCGGCCGGTGCGACCGGGGAGTGCGCGGTGGAGACCTGGTTCTCGTGGGGGCTGGGGGAACTGACCGGCGCACCGGACGGTCCGCCCACCGCTCCGACGGCACCGGTCGCGGCCCGGGTGCGGGCCGTCGTCTCCGCGCTCTCCGGGCTCCCGGTAGACGTCGGTCACGTGCTCACCGGCCGCGCGGCGCTGCACGGGTGGAGCCGAGCCGGACAGGTCTCGGTGAACGGAAGTTGCCGCCTTCTCCGCACACCCGACGGCTGGCTGGCGGTGAACCTGTCCCGCCCCACCGACCTGGAGCTGCTCCCCGCACTGCTGGAAGCCGAGCCGGAAACCGGGCCGGGCGCCGACCACTGGTCCACCCTCGAATCCGCCGCCGCGACCCGGCCGGCCGCCGAGCTGGCGGCCCGCGCCCAGCTCCTGGGCATCCCCGCCGCCGTTCCCGGCAGCGCCGCCCACCTGGCACCCCTCCGCGTCACCCGCCCGGGCGAGCCGCTCGGCCAGCGCGACAGGGAGCCCGATCGACTCGACCCAACGCTCGACCGGCCCAGCGGAGCGCTAGGACCCGACGCAACGCACGCAACTGGTGGAACGCATAGGACTGGTGGAACGCGTGGGACTGGCGGCACGCAAAGAGTTGGTGGGGCTCACGGATCCGGCGGAACGCACGAAACCGATGGGACGCCGGAAACCGGCGAGGCGCTGGGTAACGATGGGGCGCACGGAACTAGCGGGACGGATGGGACTGGCGGCACGCAAGGAGCTGATGGGGCTCACAGACCCCGCGGAACACACGAAACCGATGGGACGCCGGAAACCGGCGAGGCGCTGGGTAACGATGGGGCGCACGGAACTAGCGGGACGGATGGGACTGGCGGCACGCAAGGAGCTGATGGGGCTCACGGACCCGGCGGCGTGCACGGAACCGGCGGCGTGCACGGAACCGGTGAGGTGCTCAGGCCCAGTGGGACCCGCGTGACCGGTGAGGCGCTCGGACTCAATGAGGTACTCGAGCCCCGTGAAACCCCCGAACCCCATAAGGATCTCGAACCCCGCGAGATACCCAAACCTCACCAGGCACCTGAACCCCACCAGACGCTCAGAACCCACGAGGTGCCCGAACCCCACCAGGTGCCCGAACCCCACCAGGCATCCGAACCCCACCAGACACCTGAACCCCACCAGACACCTGAACCCCACCAGACACCTGAACCCCGTCAGACACCCGGATCCAACGAGACGCCCGGGCTCAGTGGAGCGGTGGTGTTGGATCTGTCGGCGATGTGGGCCGGGCCGCTCTGCGCGCACCTCCTCGGGCGGGCCGGGGCGCAGGTCGTGAAGGTCGAGGACGTCGGGCGGCCGGACGGGGCCCGGTTCGGGCCGCCGGAGTTCTACGACGGGCTGCACACGGGCCACGCGAGCGTCGTCCTCGACTTCGCGACCCCCGCCGGGCGGGCCGCGCTGACCGGGCTGGCCGCCGAGGCCGACGTCGTCGTGGAGAGCAGCCGTCCCCGGGCCCTGCGCCGGCTCGGGCTCGTCGCCGAGGACTGGCTCGCCGCCCGACCCGGCCGCACCTGGATCTCGATCACCGGCTACGGCCGCGACGACGCTGAGCAGCGGGTGGCGTTCGGGGACGACGCCGCCGTCGCCGGTGGGCTGCTCGCGGAGGCTCCCGACGGCTCCCCGGTGTTCTGCGGCGACGCGATCGCCGACCCCCTCACCGGGCTGTTCGCCGCGGCGGCCGCGTTGGCGTCGGTCCGCGCCGGGGGAGGCCACCTGCTCGACGTCGCGATGGCCGGGGTCGCCGCCGACATGAACCGCGCGGGAAACACCCCGCGCCACTCCCACCACCGCTCCCCCGACGGCACCCTCCACCACGGCCGCCCACGATGACCCGAGGCACGGAGGCAGCCCCGCGGACGATCCGAGGCACGGAGACAGCCCCGCGGACGATCCGAGGCACGGAGACAGCCCCGCGCGCGACCCGAGGCACGGAGACAGCGCCGTGTTGATCCGTCGCGCGGAGGTCGACGGGATCGACGGGATCGATGTGCGGATCGGTGGGGGCCGCGTCGTCGAGGTCGGGGCCGGGCTCGCGCGGCGGAACGGGGAGCCGACCGTGAACGCCCGGGGCGGGGCGTTGCTCCCCGGCCTGCACGATCACCACGTCCATCTGCGTGCCTGGGCCGCGGCCCGGTCGTCGGTGCGGCTGGCCGACGTCCGTACCCCGGCCGAGTTCGACCGCCAGGTCCGGGACGCGGCGGCCCGCGCCGACGGCTGGGTGCGTGGCGTCGGCTGGCACGAGAGCACCGCGGGTGACCTCGACCGGCACCGCCTCGACGCGCTGACCGGTGACCGTCCGACCCGGATCCAGCACCGCACCGGCGCGCTCTGGGTGCTCAACAGCGCGGCCCTGGCCCGGACCGGCGCGGCGGGCAGCACGGTCGACGGGATCGAGCGCGATCCGGCCGGCGAACCCACCGGCCGGCTCTGGCGCGCCGACGACTGGCTCCGTGAGCGCACCGCGCCGGCCCGCGACCCGTTCCCGGCGACGCTGGCCGCGCTGGCCGCCGAAGCCACCCGGTTCGGCGTCACCCGCTGGACCGACGCGACCCCCGGCCGTTCGGACGCCGAGACCGACGCCCTCGCCGCCGGGTGGTCCGCGCGTTACCCGGAGCTCGTGGTGATGTCACCGCCCGGCACGCGGACCGACGTCCCGGGGCTGCGGCGCGGGCCGCACAAGATCGTGCTCGACGACCGCACGCTGCCCTCCCCCGGCGAGCTGGCCGCGATCATCGGGGAGAGCCACGCGGCCGGCAGCCCGGTGGCGGTGCACTGCGTCACGGCCGAGCAGCTGGTGACGTTCGTCGCCGCGCTCGAGGAGGCCGGCCCGGTCCGCGGCGACCGGGTCGAACACGCCGGGATCGTCCCGCCGGGCCACGCCGCCCGGCTCGCCGCGCTGCGCGTCGCGGTGGTGACCAACCCGGGGTTCCTGGCCGACCGCGGTGACGCCTATCTGCGGGACGTCCCGGCACCCGAGCGGGACTGGCTCTACCCGGTGCGGTCCCTGCTCGACGCGGGCGTCACGGTGGCCGCCGCCACCGACGTCCCGTTCGGCCCCGCCGATCCCTGGGTGGCCGTCGCCGCCGCGACCACCCGCCGCACGGGCTCCGGCGTAGTGCTCGGCCCGGACGAACGCGTGTCGCCCGCGACCGCGCTGGCCCTCTTCCTCACCGACCCCGACCACGGCGGGCACCGGCGGCGGGTGGCGGTGGGGCAACCGGGTGACCTGTGCCTCCTGCACACCCCGCTGGCCGTGGCGCTGGCCGAGCCGTCCGCGGAGCAGGTCCGCGCGGTGCTACGGGACTAGCACGACCTTGCCCGCGAGCCTTCCGGCCTCCGCGCGCTCGTGCACCGACGCCAGGTCGCTCAGCGGCAACCGCTCGGCGACGTCGAGCTCGAGCTCCCCGGCGTCGAGCAGGGCGACGAGCGCGGCCAGCCGCTCGGCGTCCGCACGCACGAACATCCGCGTCGCACGCACGGGCGCGTCCGGCGGTGGCTCGGTCGACGCGGTCACGTACACCCCGCCCGGCGCGACCGCCGCCACCAGCGCGGCGTCCGACCGCGGCACGACGTCGAACACCACGTCGACCGGTTCGGTGAGCGCGTCGGCGACCGGCCCCGCGGTGTGGTCGACGACCTGCGCCGCGCCGTAGCGGTGCGCGCGGGGAGCGCTGCGCGGGCTCGCGGACGCGATCACGTGCGCCCCGGCGCGCGCGGCCAGCTGCACCGCGTACCCGCCGACCGTTCCACCGGCGCCGTTGACCAGCACCCCCTGCCCCGCGCGCACCCCGGCGTGCTCGAACAGGCCCTGCCAGGCGGTGAGGGCGCCGACCGGGAACCCGGCCGCGTCGGCCAGCGGCACGCCGCTCGGGGCTGCGGCCAGCACCGCCTCGTCGACGACCGCGTACTCCGCCGACGCCCCGTCCTCCATCATGGATAACAGCCCGATCACCGCGTCGCCGGGCGCGAACCGGCCGCCCGACACGACGGTTCCCGCCACCTCCATCCCCGGCGTGCAGGGAAGCGTCAGTGGGAACGCCCGGCGCATGGCCCCGGAGCGGATCACGGCGTCGACCGGGTTGAACGTGGTGGCGGCGACACGCACCAACGCCTGCCCCGCCGCCGGCTCCGGCGGCTCGACGTCCATGACCTCCAGCACCGACGGCGCCCCGTACTTCGCGTAACGCACTGCCTTCACGGCCCACTCCTCTCGTCGCTATGCTTCGAACTCGAAGCACATGACCGACCGTAGCATGCTTTGAATTCGAAGCAAGTAGAATGGACGGCGTGACGGACGGAGCAGGGCTGGACCCGGCCGAACTCGGCGCCTACTTCGCGCTCGAGGAGGTCAGCAGCCTGCTCGCCCACGCGATCGAGCAGCACCTGCGCGGCGAGGGCTTGACCAGCGTCCAATTCAAGGTCTTGATGCAGTTGTTCGACGCCCCCGGCGGGCAGTTGCGGATGACCGACCTGGCCGACGGCCTGGTCGTGAGCCGGAGCGGGCTCACCTATCAGGCCGGGCTGCTGGAGAGGGCCGGGCTGATCGCGCGGGCACCCTCCCCCGACGACGAGCGCAGCACGACGGTCAGCCTCACCGCGGCCGGCCGGGACCGGATCTTCACCGTCCTGCCCGGACACGTGGAGGTCGTCCGGAGGTTGCTGCTCGACCCGCTCCCGCGCGAGGACCTGAGCGCGCTCAGCGGCCTGCTCACGCGCGTCCGCGACCACATGCGCGCCGATCCGCCGCGCTCGGCCACCCCGAGGAGCCGGAAGAAGTGAACGTCCGCGACCTGCTCGACGCGCTCGGCGACCCGGGAGCGCCGGAGACGTTCTCGGCGGCGCTCGGCGAACCGGTGCTCGCGATCGACGTGCCGGACGCGGCGTCGGCGGCCGGGCTGGCGATGATCGTCGACCCGAGCCGGTCGGTCACCGACCTGCGTGCCCTGCCGTGCGTGACCGTGCTCGTCGTGCCGGACCCGGCGGTGTTCGCCGGGGCCGGGCACGTGCCGCTGATCCTCGGCGACGTCCTGCTCACCGACGATCCGGACGCGCCGCGCCCGTACGTCACGCCGGCCGACGGGAGCGCCGGTGGCCTCGCCGCGCTACGCACCACCGCGGCCGCGAACCCGCTCGCGGCGGCCGCCCTGGCCCTGCTGCTCCGCTCGGCCGAAGGGCTCGACGTCCCGGCCGGGCTGGTGTCCGAGTCGGCGACGTACTCGACGCTCCAGGCCGGCGCGGAGTTCGCGCGCTGGCGCGCGGGCCGGCCGCCGAGGCCGGCCGGTTCCGACGGCGACCGGGTCCTGGTCGAGCGGGCGGGGGACGTCCTCCGGGTCACGATGACCAGGGCCGCGCGACGCAACGCGCTCGACGCGGCGATGCGCGACGCCCTCACCGAGGCGTTCGCGCTGGCCGCCGCCGACCCGGCGGTGACGCTGGAGCTGCGCGGCGACGGCCCGGACTTCTGCGCCGGTGGCGATCTGGACGAGTTCGGCACCCGCCCCGACCCGGCCGTCGGCCACCTCACCCGGCTCACGCGCAGCCCCGCCCGGCTGCTGCACGGCGTGGCCCGACGCGCGACCGCTCACCTGCACGGCGCCTGCCTCGGCGCCGGCATCGAGCTACCCGCCTTCGCCGGCCGGGTGGTGGCCGGGCCCGACACGTCAATCGGGCTGCCGGAAGTGTCGCTGGGCCTGGTGCCGGGGGCCGGGGGCACGGTGAGCCTGCCGCGCCGGATCGGCCGCCAGCGCACGGCCTGGCTCGGTCTCTCCGGCCGCCGCCTGGACGCCACCGGAGCCCTGCGCTGGGGCCTGGTCGACGAGGTTCAGGGCACGATCGCGTCCACGTAACCGCCGTCGACCCGGACCGCGCCGCCGGTCGTCGCGGAGGCCAGATCGGACGCCAGGTACGCGACGAGGTTCGCGATCTCCGGCGGTTCGATCAGCCGCTGCAGCAACGACTGCGGACGGTGCTCGCGCATGAACTGCCGCTGCGCCTCGTCCCACGGCAGGTCGTCGCCGACCAGTTCGGACACGAACTCCTCCACGCCGCCGGTGTGCGTCGGCCCCGCGAGCACGGAGTTCACGGTCACGCCGGTGCCGGCGGCGGCCTTCGCGAAGCCGCGCGACACCCCGAGCAGCGCCGTCTTCGTAACCCCGTAGTGCACCATCTCGACCGGCGTGACCACCGACGAGTCGCTGCTGATGTACATCACCCGGCCCCACCCGCGGTCCATCATCCCGGGCAGGTAGGTGCGGGTGAGGCGCACGCCCGACAGCACGTTCACCTCGAAGTACCGGCGCCACTCGTCGTCGGAGACCTCGAGCACCGGCTTGGCGCCGAAGATGCCGAGGTTGTTGACCAGGATGTCGAGGTCGGGCGCGGCCTCCGACACGGCGTCGCAGCCCTCGGCCGACGCCACGTCGGCCACCACGCCACGCACGTTCGCGCCCCCGATCGAGGCGACCGCCGCCTCGACCCGGTCGGCCGAGCGGCCGTTGACGAGCACCTCGGCCCCGGCCGCCGCCAATCCGGCGGCGATCGCGTGGCCGATGCCCTGGGTGGATCCGGTGACCAGCGCGCGCCGGCCCGAGAGGTCGATGTTCATGCGGAGACCATTCCCCGCCTCCGCCGCCCGCACGCGGCCGCGGTCCACCCGGAGTCGGCACCGGCAGCGGGCCGGGACGTTCAGGCCCCCAGGTGACGCAGCACCGCGAGCACGCGGCGGCTGTAGCCGCCCTCGGCCGACAGGCCCAGCTTCTCGAAGATCGCGTTGACGTGCTTCTCCACCGCGCTCTGCGAGATCGAGAGCTCGGTGCCGATCCGGCCGTTCGTCTGTCCCTGCGCCATCCGCGCGAGCACCTCGCGCTCCCGGACGGTGAGCGCGGACACCGGGTAGGCGGGGCGGGCGAGCAGCTGACGCACGACCTCGGGGTCGAACGCCGCGCGCCCCTCCCCGACCCGGGCCAGCGCGTCGAGGAACTCCTCCACCCGCACGACCCGGTCCTTCAGCAGGTAGCCGATGCCCGAGGCGGTGCGGCCCAGCAACTCGGTCGCATACCGCTTCTCGACGTACTGCGACAGCACCAGCACGCCCACGTCCGGCCACTCCGCGCGGATCCGCAGCGCCGCACGCAGCCCCTCGTCGGTGTGGGTGGGGGGCATCCGCACGTCGACGACGACCACGTCGGGCCGGTCGCGAGCCACCGCCACCAGCAGTTCGTCCGCGGTGCCCACCGACGCCACGACCTCGTGCCCCTCGTCGGTGACCAGCCGTTCGAGCCCGACCCGGAGCAGCGCGGAGTCCTCGGCCAGCATCAACCGCACGGCAGGACCGCCTCGATCGTCGTCGGGCCGCCGGCCGGGCTGTCCACGCGGAACCGCCCGTCGAGCGCGGTCACCCGCCGGTCGAGCCCGGTGAGGCCCGCACCGCCCGGGGCCGCTCCGCCGAGCCCGTCGTCGCGGATCGTCACCGCCAGCTCGTCGGCGCTGCCGCGCACCCGCACCTCCACGCGGGACGCCGACGCGTGTTTCACCGCGTTCGTCACCGCCTCGCTGACCACGAAGTACGCGACGGTCTCCACCGGGGGCGCCGGCCGGTCGTCGAGCTCGACGTCCAGCACGACCGGCACCGGCGACCGGTCGGCCACGGTCTCCAGCGCGGCCGGCAGGCCACCGGCGTCCAGCGCGGCCGGGAAGACCCGCCAGGACACCTCACGCAGCTCCACGAGCGCGTCCGCCGCCTCGTCGTGGGCCTGACGCAGCAGGGCCGCGAGCTTGGCGTCGGCGGAGGGCAGGCGCCGGGCGCGGCCGAGCAGCATGCCCACCGCCACCAGCCGCTGCTGGACGCCGTCGTGCAGGTCCCGTTCGATCCGGCGACGTTCCGCGTCGACCGCGGCGACCACCTCCGAGCGCGCGGTGGACAGTTCCGCGATCCGCCGCTCGTAGGCGGCACCGGGGCCGGGGCCGAGCAACCGGTCAGCCGTCCACCGGTCGATCCGGCCCACCGCGAGGATGCCCTCGACGTTCAGGAACGCCAGCACCGCGGCCAGCCCGGCGAGGTAGACGACGGTGAACGGGGTGGCCTCGATGTCGTCGACCGGCCACCCCACCACCCAGCCGACGATCAGCGCCACCACCGTGGCCGCGCCCCAGAGCAGCAGGCCCCAGAGCAGGCCGCCGAACGAACCGATCGCGGCCCGTGCACCCTGGTAGGCCACCGCGCGCGCACCGCAGACCTCCCCGGCGACGCCGGGCCCGAGGAACCGGTGCACCCGCCGCCGATCGAGCGCGGTCAGCCGGATGGCGGCGCGTTCGATCCGGGGCCGTCCCCGCCCCGCCGTGACCGCCAGGACGATGCCCGCCACGACCAGGAACCCGAGCGCGAGCAGACCGGTGAAACCGCCGAGGCCCACACCCACCGACGTCCGGGCCACCCGCGCCGCCACGCTCCGCATCCCTCGACCGTACGGCTCGGCCCGGCGTCAGCGCACTGCGGAAAACCACACCAGCGCCGGGACGTCCGCCAGCTGTCGCATCTGGTCGTTGAGGTGCGTGCACGTCGACACACCGGTGAATTCGCGACGCACGGCCGGCCGCAGCTCACGCACCGGCCGCCCGGCCAGGCGCTGGGCGCTCGCGGCCGCGGACGGGCACTCGATCCACGGCAGCACCCGCGGGGTCGCGACGACGTCCACGATCCGGAAGTCGTCCGGGTCGACGCGACCACTCAGCGTGTACTCGTGGACGACCGTCTCGTGCCCGTCCGCGTCGACGTGCGAATCCCGGTACAGGCTGTCCAGCCGCAGTACCCCGTCCTCGTCCCAGACGTCCAGCCGGCGCGCCCGGCGCAGGGCGAGCGGCGTCAATGGCGGCCGCTCGTGCCAGGCCAGGTCGTCCGCGGACGCCAGGTCGGGGGCCTCCGGGCCGGTCACCGCGGGGACGATCCGGTCGCGGGTGATCTCCAGCATGATCGTGCCGTCGCTGCGCCAGCCGGAGCAGAGGTCGGTCTGGGGCAGGTGCACCGGACCGTCTCCGCCGACCGGAACCGCGCCGAACGCGACGCCGCTCACCAGCGTCGCCACCGGGAAGTCGTCGAGCAGCAGGTGCAGCCGGCTGGCGTCGGCGTACTGCTCGGGCAGCACCTCCTGCACCCGGCGGCGGAACCCCGCGGCCACCGACGCCCCGAGCAGCTCCGTGAGCCGGCCGTCGGGCGGGTCGGCGCAGAGGGCCGTCAGCCGCCAGCCGCCGTGGTAGTCGATCTCGGCCGACAGGTGGGTCTCGGCCGCGACCGGGTTCCCGTCCGGGTCGGTCCGCAGGTCCCGGGCCCGCGCGTCGACGACGACCGCACCGGGCAGCCCGTCGGGTCGCAGCATGTCCACGGTGCTCGTCCGCCGCACCGAACCGGGGCGCCGGCCCGGGCTCCCGGACGTCGGCCGGTGGATCCCGTGACGCGGGTGCATCCCTCCTTCTTACGCGCTCCTCCCCCGGGTGCGTAAGAGAGTGAGGTCACACGACTCGGGCGGGCCACGGAAGCCCGTGACCCGCCCGTCGCGTCGTTCGTCAGTCCGCGGAGTACGAGAGCGGTTCCTCGCCAGGGCGCAGACCCCGGTGGCCCATCTTCTGCGTTTTGGTCGCGAGGTAGGCCTCGTTGGCCGGGAGCGGCGCCGCCGGCATCGCGTGCACCTCGGCGATCCCGATGCCGGCCGCGCGTAACGCGGCCACCTTGTCGGGGTTGTTGGTCAGCAGCCGGACCTGCTCGACGCCGATCTGGCGCAGGTACGCCGCCGCCGGGCCGTAGCTGCGGCGGTCGACCGGCTCACCGAGCTCCAGGTTGGCCTCGACCGTGTCGAGCCCGGCCTCCTGCAGCGCGTAGGCCCGGATCTTCTGCGCCAGGCCGATCCCCCGGCCCTCGTGTCCGCGCAGGTAGAGGACCATTCCGCGGCCCTCCTCGGCGATCAGCGCGAGCGCGGTGTCCAGCTGGGGGCCGCAGTCGCACCGCTGGGACCCGAGCGCCTCGCCGGTCAGGCACTCCGAGTGCACCCGGATCAGTGGCGGTTCGGGGTCCGGAGGCGCGGCGGGTGGCGTCCGCATCGAGAGAGCCAGGTGTTCGACGTCGTCAGCACCGGAGAAACAGACGGCGTCGAAAACGCCGTGCCGGGTCGGGAGCTTGGCCCGGGCGAGAACACGCACGGTCGCTGGTGCGGTCGCGGTCACCGGTCACCACCTTCCACTATCGGGGCCGGGACGAAATGCGAGGAGCAGAATTTCACCAGGTGAACACGTCGGGCGACGAGTTCTGGTTCACAGCGTTCCCGGAGTCCAACTCCGGCAACACTGAACCTTATGCCCGCTGCCATCCATCCGCTCGTTATAGCCGTACCCGACGCCGACCTGGACGACCTCCGCGACCGCCTCCGCCGGACGCGCTGGCCCGAACCGGAGACCGTCGGCGACTGGTCGCAGGGCGTCCCACTCGAACATCTTCGCGAGCTTTGTCGCTATTGGGCAGAGGACTACGACTGGCGCGCCACCGAGGCCCGGCTCAACGCCGTCCCGCAGTTCCGCACCGAGATCGACGGTCTGAGCATCCATTTCCTGCACGCCCGCTCGCCGCGTCCCGACGCCCTGCCGCTGGTGCTCACGCACGGCTGGCCCGGCTCGGTCGTCGAGTACCTGAAAGTCGTCGGCCCGCTCACCGACGCCGGCTTCCACGTCGTCGTGCCGTCGCTGCCCGGGTACGGCTTCAGCGGCAAGCCGGTCGGCCCGGGCTGGGGCATCGACCGCATCGCCGACGCCTGGGCGCAGCTGATGGCCCGCCTGGGCTACCAGCGGTACGGCGCCGCCGGGAGCGACTGGGGCACGAGCGTCAGCACGGTGCTGGCCCACCGCGACCCGGCGCACCTGGCCGGGATCCACCTGGTGCCGCCGCTGGCCGCGCCGGACCCGGCCACGTTCGACGACCTCACACCGGCCGAGCGGGCCGCGCTGGCCGACCTGGAACGGGCGCGGAAGACCGAGGACGGCTACTCGCTCGAACACTCGACCCGGCCCCAGACCGTCGGCTACGGGCTGGTCGACTCGCCGGTCGCGCTGTGCGCGTGGATCGTCGAGAAGTTCCACGCGTGGAGCGACGGCGACGCGCTGAGCCGCGACGACCTGCTCGACAACCTGATGCTCTACTGGCTGCCCGGCACCGGGGCGTCGTCCGCGCGGCTGTACTGGGAGAGCTTCGCGACCGTGCAGCAGTGGTTCACCAGCGCGACGCCCGACGTGGTCCGGGTCCCGACCGGGTGCTCGATCTTCCCGAAGGAGAACCCCCGGGCCTCACGGCGGTGGGCGGAGCGGCGGTTCGCCGACATCCGGCACTGGAACGAGCTCGATCGCGGTGGCCACTTCGCGGCGTTCGAGCAGCCGGAGCTCTTCACCGCCGAGCTGGTGACGTTCTTCGACCTGGTGCGGGGTCAGGGCACGTCGAGCGGCCCGGCGACCGTGGGCACGGAGAACGAGCCTGGGCTCGGGCCGGCCCCGAGGACGAACGTCAGTTCGCGAACCACACCCGCTGGGCCGTGACCAGCACGAGCGCGACCCCGGGGCGGAGGGCGGCGTCGAGGGCGGCACCGTCGAGCGCCGGCGAGCCGACCTCCCAGTTCGGGGTGGCCCACGCGCTCACGTCCACCTTCTGCAGCAGCACGCAGTCCCCGGCGAACGCGCGGTCGGCCGGGCCGTAGGAGAGCGCGAGGCGGACGCCGTCCCGGTCCAGCTCGACGACGTTCCACGCGCGCTCCTCGGCGGAGGCGAAACGCGCGTCGAGACGGTCGGCGACGACGGTCCAGCCGGCCGCGGCCAGCCGGGAGCGCTCGGCCGACAGCGTGGCGCGCAGGTCGGCTGCCGGGAGGCTCAGCACGGCGGCGCCGCGGGTCGCGCACACCCAGTCGAAGTCGTCCCACGCCTTCAGCTGACGTGAGCCCCGGACGCACGCGTCGTACCGCGCGGTCGTGACCGGTGTCGTGCCCGCCGGGGTCGCGGTGGTGAGCGCGGCCGTGACCAGGCGGACGGTGTCCTCGTGCGCGCCGATGACCGCGGGTGACTCCAGGTCCGGTGGTGGGTCGCGGTGCACGACGCTGCTGAACGACGCCGCGAAACCGACACAGACCACGCCCGGCACCGCGAGCGCGGCGACCAGCAGCAACACCAACCAGCGCCGCCGGCGACGAGGTGGCGGCTCCTCGCCCATCGACTCCCCGACGAACGCGAGCCCGCCCGCGTCCTCGTCGACGGCCGGGGCCTCGGCGGCGGGGTGGTGCGACACGGTATCGGACACCTGAACGACCCTACCGATCCCCGGCTCGGCGTCCGGGGAGGTAGGCGCCGTCAGAAGTCCACGGTGACGAGATGGCGGCCGGCCGTCGTCCGGATCTCGATCGCGTCGACGTCCTCCGGCGCGACCGCGGCGTTGCCGGTGACGGGCCACCCGCCCGGCATCGACGCCGCCTTCTCCGAGATCACCCAGCTGCCGGCGAGCACCGGGTCGCTGTGGGTGCTGTGCACGACCATCTCGCACTCCTCACCGACCTTGATGCCGGTGAGCTTGACGTTCACCCGTACCCAGCCGGTCGAGGGCACGACCGACGCGGTCATCCGGGCCCCGGTCGCGGGATCGGTGTTCGAGCCGCTGCGGGTTCCCTGCACCGACGCCGATTCCGAGGGGAGGGCGACCGACGGGGTCTCCGATCCACCGCCCCGGCCCAGCACCACCCCGCCGCCGACCGCGGCCGCGAGCGCGACCACCGCCGCCGCACCGGCCACCAGGGAGCGCCCCCGCGATCGGCGCGGACCGGCGCTCTCCGCGCGTGCGGCCCGCAGCGTCCGCTGCAGCAGCAGGTCGGCCTGCGGGTCGGGGCCGTCCAGGAACAGCTCCGGCGGCACCTCGTCGAGCGCGTCCTCGATCTCACGCAGCACCGTCACCTCGTGGCGGCACGCGGCGCAGGTGGCGAGGTGTTCCTCGACCCGCCGGAACTCGACCGGGTCGAGCAGGCCGAACAGGTAACCGGCGATGTCGACGTGTCCGTGCGGCGCGGTCATCGGGTCACCATCCCGAGGTCGCGGCCACCGAAGCCGTCACGCAAGGTTCTCAGCGCGTAGAACGTTCTGCTCTTCACGGTTCCGACCGGCACGCCGAGCGCCTCGGCGGCCTCCTTGATCGTCCGGCCCTTGAGGTAGATCTGGACGAGCACGTCCCGGTGCTCCGGGGGCAGCTGCTCCAACGCCTCCATGACGACCATCTGGTTGACGACGTTGTCGGCGTGGTCGCGCGCCACCGGCGGCTTGTAGGGCACTTCCGGCACCTCGGTCGGCCGGGCCGCCCGGGCGCGGCTCTGGTCGATGACGATGTTGCGCGCCACCGTGAGCAACCAGCCACGGACCGAGCCCTTGCCGTTCACCATGACGTCCGGATTGCGCCAGGCGCGCAGGATCGTCTCCTGGACGATGTCCTCCGCGAGCGAGCGGTCCTCGGTCAAGCGTGTGACGTAGGCCAGCAACGCCCGACCGTGTTCGGCGAACAGCGACCGAATCAGCGCCTCGTTCCCGGCCGGGCCTTGTCGCTGACCAGCGCTTCGGACCATCCGCCGCTCCCCTCGCTGCGCCGTCTCCCGAGTTAGCCCCTGACTGTAGGCCACCGGCCCCTCCGGCCGCCGGGCGGCGTTTCCACTGTGGCGGCGGGGCGAGACGTCGGGGACGGGTCGAACGGCGCGGTCGACGCCGAACGCGCTGGGTGAAACGCTCAGGACGGTCACGGTGGGCCCCTCAAGCCGGCTGGACTGCACCGGCTACACGCGCCCGCATCGAGGAAGGTTCACGGGCCCCCGGCGGCAGATATATCCGCAAGGCAATAGAGGCGCAATTTGCCGGGCCTAGCGTGAGCCCTCGACGACGGAGGGTGCTCATGAGCGAAACGACCTTACCCGCGGAGACCACGCACAGCCACGCCGCCGGCGACGGGATCATCAAGCCCGGCTACGACCCCCGGCTGGCCAACGAGGACCTCGCTCCGCTGAAGAACCAGAACTGGACGTCGTACAACTTCTTCGCGTTCTGGATGTCCGACGTCCACAGCGTCGGTGGTTACCTCACGGCCGGCAGCCTGTTCGCGCTGGGGCTGGTGGCCTGGCAGGTGCTGATCGCGCTGCTGATCGGCATCACGATCGTGTACTTCCTCTGCAACCTGGTCGCCCGGCCCAGCCAGCGCACCGGCACGCCCTACCCGGTGGCCTCGCGGATCCCGTTCGGCGTGCTCGGCGCCAACATCCCGGCGATCATCCGGGGCCTGATCGCGGTCGCCTGGTACGGCATCCAGACCTACCTGGCGTCGGCCGCGCTCATCGTGGTCGCGCTGCGGCTCGACCCCGGCCTCGCGCCCTGGGCCGACGTGGACCAACACGGCTTCCTGGGGCTGTCGGCGCTGGGCTGGCTCGGGTTCGGCGTGATGTGGGTGCTGCAGGCGGTCGTGTTCTGGCGCGGCATGGAGGCGATCAAGAAGTTCATCGACTTCTGCGGCCCCGCCGTCTACCTGGTGATGTTCCTGCTCGCGGCCTACCTGGTCTGGAAGGCCGGCTGGTCCAACCTGGACTTCAACCTGGCCGAGGGCGGCAAGACGCTCACCGGCTGGCCGGCCTGGCAGGAGACGATCATCGCGATCGCGCTCGTCGTCTCGTACTTCTCCGGCCCGATGCTCAACTACGGCGACTTCGCCCGGTACGGCACGACGTTCGGGGCCGTGAAGAAGGGCAACTTCCTCGGGCTGCCGGTGAACTTCCTGGTGTTCGCGATCCTCGTCGTGGTGACCGCGGCGGCGACCCGGCCGGTGTTCGGGGAGATCCTCACCGACCCGGTCGAGACCGTGGCCCGCCTCGACAACACGTTCGCGATCGTGCTCGGCGCGCTGACGTTCATGATCGCCACGATCGGCATCAACATCGTCGCGAACTTCGTCTCGCCCGCGTTCGACTTCTCGAACGTCGCGCCGCAGAAGATCAGCTGGCGGGCCGGCGGCATGATCGCGGCGATCGGCTCGGTGCTGATCACGCCCTGGAACCTGTACAACTCGCCGGACACGATCCACTACACCCTGGACGTGCTGGGTGCGTTCATCGGCCCGCTCTACGGGGTGCTGATCGCGGACTACTACCTGGTCAAGCGGCAGACGGTCGTGGTCGACGACCTGTACACGATGCGCCGCGACGGGACCTACCACTACGTGAAGGGCTACAACCCGGTCGCGATCGTGGCCACGGCGGTGGCGGCGGTGATCGGCGTGCTCGTGGTGTTCCTCGCCTCGGCCGACGTGGCCGCGTTCAGCTGGTTCATCGGCGCCGGCATCGCGTTCGCGCTCTACCTCGGGCTGAAGTCGCAGATCCCGGTGCACGCGCCGGCGACGGTTCCGGCGGCTTCGCCGGAGAGCTGATTCCGGTCGGAACCTCCAGGGAGGATCAGTGCGGATCCAGGTCGTGAACCCCAACACCACCGAGACGATGACCGCGACGATGGGCGCGTGCGCGCGAGCGGTGGCCGCGGTCGGCACCACGGTCGAGGCCGTCACGTCCCCGATGGGGCCGGCCTCGATCGAGAGCCACTACGACGAGGCGCTCGCCGTCCCCGGCCTGCTGCGGGTCGTGGCGGCGGGCGAACGCGACGGCGTCGACGGCTACGTGGTCGGCTGCTTCGGCGACCCCGGCGTCGACGCCGCCCGCGAGCTGGCCCGGGGTCCGGTGATCGGCATCGCCGAGGCCGCGATGCGCACGGCGGTGCTGCTCGGCCGGACGTTCAGCGTCGTGACCACGCTGAGCCGCACGGCCGGGCGCGCCTGGGAACTGGCCGCCCGGTTCGGTCTGGCGGCCCAGTGCCGCCAGGTGCGGGCCTGCGAGATCCCCGTGCTCGACTTGGAACGGCCCGGCTCGAACGCCGAACACCGCATCACCGAGGAGTGCCGCCGCGCGGTCGCCGAGGACGACGCCGACGTCGTCGTGCTCGGCTGCGCGGGCATGGCCGACCTGTGCGCCCGGATCAGCGCGGCGGTCGGCGTGCCGGTCGTCGACGGGGTCGCCGCGGCCACCAAGATGGTGGAGAGCCTGGTCGCGCTCGGGCTCACGACCAGCACGCGGCTGGAGTTCGCGCGGCCGCCGACCAAGCCCTACACCGGGCTGCTCAGCTCGTTCTCACTCGAAACAGGAGCAACAATCTGACCCCGACCGACATACGAGCGAAACCGATCGGGCCTACCGTGTCCCCACTGCTTCAGGGAAAACGGCGGGGGGAGGCGCACATGGCACCCAAGAGACGGCACTCGTATTTCGCGGGCAAAGTCACGGCGATACCGGGCGCCTCCCAGGCCGAGGTGCTCAACGAACTGCGCCGGGTGATCCTCGCCGGCGAGGTACCGCCGGGTGTCCAGATCCCGGTCGGCGACGTCGCGGAACGCTTCGGCATCAGCCCGATCCCGGTGCGCGAGTCGCTGATGACGCTGATCGGCGAAGGCCTGGTCGACCACCGTCCCCGCTCCGGCTACACCGTCGCCCAGCTCACGCTGGCCGAACTGCGCGAGGTCTACGTCGTGCGCCGCGTGCTGGAGGCGGCCGCGCTCGCCGCCGCCGTGGTGGCCGCCGATCACGCCGACGACGTGCGCGCGGCCGAGGCGCTCGCGGCGCTGGAACGCGCGGTGACCGACGACGACTCGGCCGGCTACCACCGCGAGAGCCGCCGGTTCCACATGGCGCTGCTCGCTCCGGCCGGCATGCAGCGGCTGCGCTACGTGCTCGAATCGGCCTGGAACGTCACCGAGCCGTGCCGGCCGATGGCCTACATCGGCGTCGAGGAACGCACCGCCCTGCACGCCGACCACCACGCCATGCTCGACGCCTTCACCGCCCGCGACGCGAAGCTGCTGCTCGACATCTCCGCCACCCATCACCACCGGCTGGAGAACTCGATCGCCGACCTCCCGCCCGAGACCGGCTTGTTCGCGACCCCATGATCGACGCGATGGCCGAGCGGCACGCCGCACAGGTGCTGGAGATCTACCGGGCCGGGATCGCGACGCGGCAGGCCACGTTCGAGACGGTCGTGCCGCCATGGGCGGAGTTCGACGCGGCTCGCCTGCCCGGGCACCGGTTCGTGGAGCTGGACGGGACCGACGTGGTGGGGTGGGTCGCCTGCTCGGCCGTTTCCCGGCGGCCGGCCTACGCGGGCGTCGTCGAGCACTCGGTCTACGTGCGCCCGGACGCGAGCGGCCGGGGCATCGGCGGCCGGCTGCTCGACGCGCTCATCACGTCCACCGAGAACGACGGCATCTGGACGATTCAGTCCGCGGTGTTCCCGGAGAACCACGCGAGCCTCGCGCTGCACACGCGCCGGGGATTCCGGGTGATCGGCACCCGCGAGCGCATCGGCCGGCTCGACGGCGTCTGGCGCGACACCGTCCTGATCGAGCGACGCAGCCCTACGGTCGGGTGACCCGCGGCGCGCCGCCCTCGGCGTCCGGCGCCACCCACCTCAAGTCACCGCGGTCGACCAGGTGCTGCACGTGGGCGGCCGTCTCACCGAGCGCGGCGAACCGCATCCGGCCGATCTCCTCCCACGGGCGCGACCAGGTCAGCCCCTGCGCGATGCTCCACAGCGTCGGCTCGCCCAGTGCCTGGACCACCGCGATCAGTTCCCGGCAGCGCTCCTCGTGGTGCGCGATCAGCTCCGCCGTCCGCGCGGCCAGGCCACGGAACCGGTACTCGTGCGCGGGCAGCGCGTCGTGGTCGTCGTAGGCCCCGACCTTCTCCAGCGACGTCAGGAAGTCGGCCAGCGGCTTCGCGTCCGACGACGGTCCCAGGCCGATGTTGGGGCTGATCCGCGGCAGCACGTGGTCGCCGGTGAGCAGTGTCCTGGTCTCCTCGTCGGCCAGGCAGATGTGGCCGGGGGTGTGCCCCGGTGTCCACACCGTCCGGATCCGCCGGCCCGCCAGCGGCACCAGGGCGCCGTCCTCGAGCAGCACGTCGGGCTCGGCCATCACCAGGTCGGGCTCGAACCGGGGGTTGAAGCTGCCCAGCAGGCCGCTGATCTCCTCCTCCGAGGTGCCGGACATCCGCAGGATCCGCGTCATGCCCGTGCGCCGGATCTCCGACGTGGTCGCGCCCATCCGCTGGGGCATGCTCGCGGCCTCGGCCGGGTGCATCGCCACCCAGGCGCCGGTCTCCTCGCGTAGCCGCAGCGACAACCCGTGGTGATCGGGGTGCACGTGGGTGGCGACCACCCCGAGCACGTCCCCCAGCCGGTAGCCCGCGGTGGCGAGCCCGGTCGTCAGCGCCGCCCAGGTGTCCTCGTCGTTCCAGCCCGGGTCGACGATCACCACCCCGCTGTCGCCGGGGAGCAGGTAGCTCAGCGTGTACCGCAGCGGGTTGTCGGGGATCGGCACCGGCACCGACCAGACCCCGCCGGCGAGTTTCTCGACCGGCGGTAGCTCCCGCCGCCCCCAGGCCGCCTGCTGCTCGGTACCCAGCACGACGAACCCGTGCGTTTCAGTTGCTGCCACGCATCCATTATTATCCGACGACGGTCGTCGGCAATATGTCGGGGAGGCGGAGAGCAGTGACGCGCACCACGCGAGGGCGTCCGCGGAACCCCGCGGTGGAGCAGCGCATCGCCGCGGCCGCGCTGACGATCTACGGCGATCACGGCTGGGCCGGCTTCAACTTCGAGTCGGTCGCCCGCGCCGCCGACGTCAGCCGGGACTCGCTCTACCGCCGCTGGAACGACCGGCGCGGGCTGCTCGTCGACGCGATCGGCCGGGTTCCGCCGGCACCGGCCCCGCTGGAAGGTCTGTCGCTGCGTGACGCGCTGCTCCGGGCCGCGCTGAGCAGCCTCGAGCGGTACCTCGCGCCGGGCGGGCACGCGCTGATCCGGCTCTACGTCGAAGCGCCGCAGGATCCGGAGCTGCTCGACCTGTTCCACCGCGAGGTCATCACCCCGGCCGTGCTGGCCGCGCGTCAGCTCGTACGGGACGCGATCGCGGCCGGCCGGCTCCCGGCCGACGCCTCCCCCACCGCGATCATCGACAGCGTGTTCGGCGCCGTGCTGCTGCACGTGCTCGTCACCCCGATGGAGCTGCGCCCCCGGATGATCGAGCAGGCCCAGTCGTACGTGACCGACGTCGTCGACATGACCCTACGCGGCGCGTACTACCGGGAACCCGAGGTCAGCCCGGGCGCGTGAACAGGCCCTAGACCGGAGCCGGGGTGTTCCAGCGCAGGTGGGCCTCGGCGAACCGGTCGCAGATCTCGACGATGCGCGCCTTGTCGACCGGGCGGTAACCGACGACCGCCCGGAT
Organism: Cryptosporangium arvum DSM 44712; assembly: GCF_000585375.1. Classification (NCBI taxonomy): domain Bacteria; kingdom Bacillati; phylum Actinomycetota; class Actinomycetes; order Cryptosporangiales; family Cryptosporangiaceae; genus Cryptosporangium; species Cryptosporangium arvum. The sequence goes on along the minus strand of NZ_KK073874.1, from coordinate 2,748,585 downwards.
CGTCAGCCCGTCCAGGAGCGCGGAGAAGCCCTCGACGAACGTCTCGACGTCCAGATCGGCATCGAGTTCGCCGGTCTCGACCCCGTACTCCAGCACCTCGCGCACCAGCCCCTGCCAGCCGGTCTCGAGCTCGGTGATCAGCTGGTGCACCGCCGGGTCGTGCACCGCCTCCGACCAGGCCTCCAGCCACATCATCAGGTTGCTGTCGCGCAGGCCGCTCGGTGCGGCGGCGTCGACGAGCCACCGCCAGCGCTCCTGCGCGGTGGCCAGCTCGGCGAACGCGGACTCGGCCCGTTCGCGGAGGTCGGACTCGACGATCCGCAACGAAGCCATGAACAGGTCGGTCTTGCTCTCGAAGTAGTAGAGGAGATGGGCGCCGGTCATGCCCAACCCCGCTCCGATGTCCGCCAGCCGAGCGTTGCGAACTCCGTGCTCGCTCAACACGGAAATTGCCGAGCGGGCGATCTCGCGGCTTTTGCCCCGTCGCTTCGTCGTCATTGCTATGTGACCCGTTTCGTCGCCTGAGGACGCTGAACGCTTCCCCAAACAGTGATATCGCACCGGAGAGCGGTCGTGGGGTCACACAGCGAAGCGGAACGGCGCATCTCCCGAACGCAGGATGGCGACTTAGTTCGTTCGGTCTATTACATATGGGCGAGGCCGGACCCAGGGGGCCCGGCCTGTACTAATGACGCACCGGATCAGGCGGTGTGGTCCACGGTGGACGCTGCCGGCGACTCCGTCGGCGACTCGGCCGCGGGGGCGGTCGTGATCGCGATCCGGCGGGTCTCCGGCTGCGCCGGAGCGGTGTGCGCACCGGCCACCCGGACGCTCAGCACGCCCTGGTCGTACGACGCGGTGACGGCGTCGGCGCCCACGTGCTCGGGGAGGCGGAACGTCCGCCGGAAGGAGCCGTAGCGGACCTCGCTGAACGAGCGGCCGTCGTGCTCGCCCCGGCGCTCGCCCCGGACGACGAGCTGTCCGGCGTCGACCTCGACCGTGACGTCGTTCTCCACGTCGACGCCGGGGACCTCGAGGCGGACGACGGCGTCGTCACCGTCGCGGGTGACCTCGGCGGCGGGGGTGAAGTTGCGGCGCGTCTCGGCCGGGCGCGTCGCGACCGGGCCGAACGAGCGGCGGACCAGCGCGTCGAACTCGGCGAACGGGTCACGGCGGGTCCAGAGAGTGATGCTCATGGCGTTCTCCTGACTATCTCCGACCGGCGAAAACCGGCTCACGTGTCATGAAACTTGAGCCGGGTCGACTCAATTCCCTCGGTGCTGCGGATCACATTGCGCGCTCCGAAAATTTGCGCGGCCCGCAATAACGGGACTATCTTGACGGCATGTCCGAGGGCGAGACCCCGTACGTCACCATCGAGCAGCACCCGACCGGCCTGGTCACCTGGCGGGAGCGCAAGAAGCAGGCCACCCGCGAGGCGCTCGCCGACGCGGCCTGGAAACTCGCCTGCGAGGTCGGCCCGGAGAACGTCCGGGTCGACGACATCGCGGCGGCGGCGGGCGTCTCGGCCCGCACGTTCAACAACTACTACTCCAGCCGCGAGGAGGCGATCTTCGCGCAGCGGATCCGCTGGGCGGAGGAGTTCCTCACCGTCGTCCACTCCCGCCCCGGCGACGCTCCGCTCCACGACACGATCGCCGGCGCCCTGCTCGAGGTGCGCGGCCGCCGCGAGCCCGACAAGGCGACGATCCGCCTGGTCGCGGCCACGCCGGCCATGCAGGGCGAGTACCTGCGGCACTCGGTCATGACCGAGTTCGCGCTGGCCGAGATCGTCGCCACGCGTACCGGCTGTGACCAGCTCTCGGCGCGGGTCGTCGGCGGGGCCTACGCCCTCGCCATCCGCGCCGCGAGCGAATATTGGCTTCGCGACGACAGCGATCTGCCGTTCACTGACTTCCTGCGTACCGCGCTCGACCGGGTCGCTCCCGCGGCCCGGGGCCTGGAGGCGAGCGTGCGCGCGTCCCACCCGCACCGAGAGGCTGACTCGTGCTGATCAGGCTGTTGCGGACGCACCTGCGTCCCTATCGGCGGTCACTGACCGTGGTCGTCGTGCTGCAATTCCTGCAGACGCTGGCGATGCTCTACCTGCCGACGCTCAACGCCGACATCATCGACTACGGCGTGGTGAAGGGCGACACCGGCTACATCATGCGCCTCGGCGGCATCATGCTGGCGATCAGCGTCGGGCAGATCGTCTGTGCGGTGGGCGCGGTCTACGTCGGCGCGAAGGTCGCGATGGCCCTCGGGCGTGACGTCCGCGGCGCGGTGTTCGACCGGGTGCAGGCGTTCTCCGCCCGGGAGGTCGGCACGTTCGGCACCCCGTCGCTGATCACCCGCATCACCAACGACGTCCAACAGGTGCAGATGCTCGTCGTGATGACGCTCACGATGGTGATCGCGGCCCCGGTGATGTGCGTCGGCAGCATCCTCCTCGCGCTGCGCCAGGACGTGCCGCTGGGGTCGATCCTGCTGGTCGCGCTGCCGGTGCTGGTCGCGGTGATCGGGTTCGTCATCGCCCGGCTGGGGCCGCAGTTCCGGATCATGCAGGTCAAGCTCGACGACATCAACCGGGTGCTGCGCGAGCAGATCAGCGGTATCCGGGTGATCCGCGCGTTCGTCCGGGAGCCGTACGAGCGCAAGCGGTTCGCCGAGGCCAACGACGAGCTCTACGACGTGTCGCTGCGCGTCGGCCGGCTGCTGTCGGTGATGTTCCCGTCGGTGATGGTGGTCGTGAACGTGTCGAGTGTGGCCGTGCTGTGGTTCGGCGGGCACCGCATCGACGCCGGGGAGATGCAGATCGGCGCGCTCACCGCGTTCCTGAGCTACCTGATGCAGACGCTGATGTCGGTCATGATGGCCACGTTCATGTTCATGATGGCGCCCCGGGCGCAGGTGGGTGCGGAGCGGCTCAGCGAGGTGCTCGACACCGACACCACGGTGGTTCCGCCGTCCACGGCCACCCCGCTGCCCGAGGCGCGCGGCCGGCTCGAGCTGCGCGGTGCGTCGTTCCAGTTCCCGGGCGCCGAGCACCCGATCCTGTGCGACGTCGATCTGGTCGCAGGCCCCGGTGAGGTCACCGCGATCATCGGCAGCACCGGCGCCGGCAAGACCACGCTGCTGAACCTGATCCCCCGGTTGGCGGACGTCACCGCGGGAGCCGTGTTCGTCGACGGGGTCGACGTGCGCGAGCTCGACCCGGCCGACCTGTCCCGGGTCATCGGGGTGGTACCCCAGCGGCCCTACCTGTTCACCGGCACGATCGCGTCGAACCTGCGCTACGGCAACCCCGACGCCACCGACGAACAGCTCTGGCACGCGCTGGAGATCGCGCAGGCGGCGGCGTTCGTGCGCGGTCTGCCCGAAGGGTTGGACGCGCCGATCGCGCAGGGTGGTTCGAATGTGTCCGGTGGGCAGCGGCAGCGCCTGGCGATCGCGCGGGCGCTCGTGCACGAACCGGAGATCTACCTGTTCGACGACTCGTTCTCGGCGCTCGACTACGCCACCGACGCCGCGCTGCGCGCCGCGCTGGCCCGCGAGACCACCGAGGCGACGGTCGTGATCGTCGCCCAGCGGGTCAGCACGATCCGCACCGCCGACCGCATCGTCGTGCTCGACCAGGGCCGGGTCGTCGGCTCGGGCACCCACGCCGAGTTGCTCGAGTCCAACGACACCTACCGCGAAATCGTCCTGTCCCAGCTCACCGCCCAGGAGGCGGCAGCATGACCGGCCCCAACGGTTCCAGGCCCAACGGCTCCGGCCCCAACGGAACGAGCCCCGACGGCGGCGGCGGTGCCGCGGTCCCCGGTGCGATGGCCGGCGCGGAGGCGCCGGGCGGCGCCGGGGTAGGCACGCCGGACGGCCTGGCCGCGCCCGGCGGCCCGACCGGCGCGGACAGCGGGGTCGCCACCGCGGTCGGGGAGCGCCCGAGCGCCGCCCGGGGGCCCGGTGGGGCGCCCGGCCCTGGGCCGGCCCGGTTCATGTCCGGCCCCGGCGAGAAGGCGCTGGACTTCAAGAGCTCCAGCCGGCGCCTGCTCGCCACCCTCCGCCCCGAGCGCCCGCTGATGGGCCTCGGCCTCGCGCTGGCCGCCGCCAGCGTCGCGCTCTCGGTGACCGGCCCGAAGATCCTCGGCCACGCCACCGACCTGATCTTCGCCGGCGTCATCGGCCGCTCCCTGCCCTCCGGTGTCACCAAGGACCAGGCCGTCGAGGCCCTCCGCGACCGCGGCGAGAACACCATGGCCGACCTGATCAGCCACATCGACGTCGTCCCCGGCCAGGGCATCGACTTCGACGCGGTCGGGCGGGTCCTGCTGTTCGTGCTCGGCATCTACCTGGTCGCGTCGCTCTTCGCGCTCCTGCAGGGCCGCGTGACGACGACGATCGTCCAGCGCGTGGTCTACCGCCTCCGCGAGGACACCCAGTCCAAACTCGCGCGGCTCCCGCTCAACTACTTCGACCGCCAGCCCCGCGGCGAGATCCTGTCCCGCGTCACCAACGACATCGACAACCTGGCCCAGACCCTCCAGCAGACGCTGAGCCAGGTGATCATCTCGCTGTTCACGATCGTCGGCGTGCTCAGCCTGATGTTCTGGATCTCCCCGCTGCTCGCCCTGATCGCCCTGGTCACGATCCCGCTGTCGACCTGGGTCGCCGGGGTGATCGGCAAGCGCGCCCGGCCGCAGTTCATCGGCCAGTGGTCCACCACCGGCAAGCTCAACGGCCACGTCGAAGAGGCGTTCACCGGCCACGCGCTGGTGAAGGCGTTCGGCCGCCAGGACGAGACCCGCCAGGTCTTCCAGGCCCAGAACGAGGCGCTCTACCAGTCCAGTTACCGGGCCCAGTTCATCTCCGGCCTCATCCAGCCCGCGATGATGTTCATCGGCAACGTCAACTACGTGCTGGTGGCGGTCGTCGGTGCGCTGCGTGTCGCGTCGGGCGCGCTGACGCTCGGCGAGGTCCAGGCGTTCATCCAGTACTCCCGGCAGTTCAGCCAGCCGCTCACCCAGGTGGCGAGCATGGCCAACCTGCTCCAGTCGGGCGTGGCGTCGGCGGAGCGGGTGTTCGCGCTGCTCGACGCGCACGAGCAGGACCCCGACCCGGAGACCCCGTCGACGCCGGAACGCGTCCGCGGGCGCGTCGAGTTCGAGCACGTGAGCTTCCGCTACGTACCCGACAAGCCGCTCATCGACGACCTGTCGCTGAGCGTCGACCCCGGGCAGACGGTCGCGATCGTCGGCCCCACCGGCGCCGGCAAGACCACGCTGGTCAACCTGCTGATGCGGTTCTACGAGGTCACCGGCGGCCGGATCACGCTCGACGGCGTCGACATCGCGTCGATGTCGCGGGCCGACCTGCGGGCGGCGACCGGCATGGTGCTGCAGGACGCCTGGCTGTTCGGCGGGACGATCGCCGACAACATCGCCTACGGGTCGCGGCGTGACGTCACCCAGGCCGAGATCGAGGAAGCCGCCGTGGCCACCCACGTCGACCACTTCGTCCGGACGCTGCCCGACGGCTACGACACGGTCCTGGACGAGGAGGGGTCGGGCGTCTCGGCCGGTGAGCGGCAGCTGATCACGATCGCCCGCGCGTTCCTGGCCGAACCGGCGATCCTCATCCTCGACGAGGCCACCAGCTCGGTCGACACCCGCACCGAGCTGCTCATCCAGCAGGCCATGAGCTCGCTGCGGCAGGGGCGCACCAGCTTCGTCATCGCGCACCGGCTCTCCACGATCCGCGACGCCGACCTGATCCTGGTGATGGAGAACGGCAGCATCGTCGAGCAGGGCACCCACACCGACCTGCTCGCGGCCGACGGCGCGTACGCGCGGCTGTACTCGGCGCAGTTCGCGCAGCCGGTCGCGGACGTCTGAGGGTTCGCCCCTAGCTCCCCGGGGCTAGGTCGGCACGACCGCACAGCGTGACGACCGGCGGCCCGCCGGTCGGCACGCTTGGGTCATGCACCTGGAGCTCCTGACCTCGCCCGTCGTCTACCCGCTGGTGTTCGTGCTGACGCTGCTGGACGGGTTCGCGCCCGTCGTGCCGTCGGAGTCGGCCGTGATCGCCGCCTCGTCGTTCGCGGTCTCGGGGCGGCCGGTGCTCCTGGTCGTCGTGCTCGTGGCCGCGGTCGGGGCGTTCGTCGGCGACCACATCGCGTACGGGATCGGGCGGCTGCTCCTGGGGCGCGGAACCACCGCGGCCGGCGGCGGGCGGCCGCGCCGGCTCGGGCGGCTGGGCCGGTGGCTCGCGTCGTTGGCCGAGCGGGCCGCCGGGAGCCTCGGCAGCGGCGCCGGCGTGGTGATCCTGACCGGGCGTTTCATCCCGTGCGGACGGCTCGCGGTGACGCTCGCGTGCGGCGCGGGCCGCTACCCGCTGCGGCGGTTCAGCGCCTGGACGGCGTTGGCGACCGCGGCCTGGGCGACGGTCACGGCCCTGCTCGGCTACGTGGGCGGTGTCGCGTTCGCGCAGACCCCGTGGCTGGGCATGATCGCCGGGCTCAGCCTGGGCCTGGTCGTCTCCGGCGTTCTCGCCGCGGTGTCCCGCCGCCGGCGAACCGGCGGCAGGACGGCGGTAATCAGTTCTTCGGCGGTGCGTACAGCTGCAGATCGTTGCCTTCGCTGTCCTTGAACGGCACGATCCGGCCCCACTCGTGGTCGCTGATGTCGCCGGTGAACCGCACCCCGGCGCCGCGCAGGCGATCCACCTCGGACTCCAGGTCGTCGTCCGGGCGGAAGCTGATCACCGCGCCGCCGTCGGCGTGCTGGGACACGCCCTCTCGGGCGTTGAGCCCGATCCGCAGGCCGCCCGCGTCGAGCTCGCTCCACTGCGGTTGCTGGTCGGTCAGCTCCAGGCCGAGCACGTCGCGGTAGAACCCGACGGCCCGCTCCATGTCGTCCACCGGAACCCATACCGAAGCGACACCCGTGGCCATAGTTCCCCCTTCACTCGGAACGGTCGTATCTGACCTTCTCCGACATCAGATCACCGCCCGGGGCACCCCGCATCTCGAGCACCGCGCTACTTCGCCGGTTCGACGCCGGACTTCTGGGGGGCGTCCGACTGGTCGCGGCGGTAGTCGGCGGGTGGCTCCAGCCGGAACCGCTCCAGCTCCTCGGCCGAGCGCGGAACGAACGTGTAGTCGTACGTGCTCACGATCACGTCCGGAGTTCCCGACGGCTTCAACCGGCTCACCGTCCGCACCAGGTCGTAGGTCGACGCGTCGACCCAGAGGTCGAGCTCCGTCCGGTCGCGCTTGGCCGGGTCGGCTCGCAGGTGCAGGGTCGCGCGGCCGTCCAGCGACTCCTCGCCGACCAGGACGAACTTCCCCTTCTCCTGCAGCGCGGCCTGGACGTCCTGCTTCGACCAGCTCCCCTGCTGGTCGGTCGCCGGGTACGTGACCGCCCACCAGGTCCGGGTGGTGTGGTCGATCACCAGGAACTTGTCCCGTGTCCCGTCGGTCGTGATCGCCGCGTCGACGCCGTCGCCGTGGCGGCGCCAGTCGCCGGTCGCGCCGTCCCACCACTCCTCCTCGTCGCGGGTCTCGCCGTTCGCGGTGGTGTGCGTCCGCACGTACGTGACCTTCGACTTGTTCCGGTCGATCGCGTCGCTGGCCCGCGCCACCACGTAGCTGACCGGCCGCACCGCCACCTCGGCCGGCGGCGGTGCGGTCGGCGTCACCGCCGTCGGGGTTCCGGACAGCGCGACGACCCCGGTCACCGCCGCGGCCAGCGTGAGACCTCCCGCCGCGAACACCGCGCCCCGGCGCGCGGTGCGCCGCCGGCGGTGGGCCCGCTCGGCCGCCGCCACCAGCGCCGCACCGTCCAGCCGCTCGCCCGCGACCCGGGACCGCATCGCGAACGACAGCTCCTCGTCCAGCCTCATGCCCGTGCTCCGTTCGTGGTGCGGGGCCGCTCGGCGGCCCAGTCGTTCGTGAGTTCTCGTAACCGGGCCAGCCCGCGTGACGTCGCGGACTTCACCGTGCCGATCGAGCAACCCAGCCGCTCGGCGGCCTCGGCCTCGGTCAGGTGCTCGAAGAACCGGAGCACCAGCACCGCCCGCTGCTTCGGCGGCAGTTGCGCCAGCGCGCGGATCAGCGCGTCACGCAGGTCGAGCGTCGCGGTCGCGTCCGGGACCGCCTCGGTGTCCACCGCGGTGAGCACCTCGGGACGCCGGCTCCGGCGTCGCCAGCTGTCGACCGCGAGGTGGTACAGGATCCGGCGCACGTACCCCTCGGGGTCGCCGTCGATCGTGTGCCAGCGGCGCATCGCGCGCTCGATGGCGGCCTGGAGCAGGTCCTGGCCGGCGTCCCGGCCGCCGGCCAGGAGGATCGCCGTCGCCAGCAGAGCGTCACCACGGTCGGCGACGAACTCTTCCAGTCCGGCGAAGGCTTGCGGTTTCCCGCGCACGGGCAACTCCTTCCGTCGCCCACCAAGTACGCCGCCGTGGGCCGAAAGGTTGCTACGCGTCTTCCCCCAGCCACCGGGACACCGTCGTCGCCAGGTCGTCGGTGGCCTCGGTGAGCAAGCGCGCGCCCTCGTCGGCGTCGGCGCCGGACGGATCGCCCAGCACGCCGTTCTCGGTGACCGGCCGGAGCCCCTGCTCACGCATCACCGGCAGCAGTTCGCTCAGCGCTGCGGTGTTGCCCGGGGCGGCCCGGTCCAGCCGCACCCGGGAGGGGTCCAGCGCGAGCTGCACCGACGTCTCGGTGCGCCCCGCGTGGGCGTCCCCGCGCCAGCGCGGCGCCCAGGCCAGCGCGTCGCGGCCCTCGCTGCGCAGCCGCCGGACGGCCCGGTTGACCGGTATCGCGTTGCCGCCGTGGCCGGAGACGAACAGGATGCGCCCGAACGTCTCGGTGGCCGAGCGTCCGAGTTCGAGCAGCACGGTCTCGATGGCCGACGGTCCGATCGAGAGGGTGCCGGGGAAACCCTGGTGCTCCCCCGACGACCCGTACGGCATCGCCGGCGCGACCAGCACGTCGGCGCGGCGCGCGGCCAGCGCCCGGGCGAGCGCGACGGCGATGTCGGTGTCGGTGGAGAACGGGAGATGAGGGCCGTGCTGCTCCGTCGACCCCACCGGGATCGCCAGCACACCCGCGCCGGTGATCTCCGGCCACACGCGGTCGGCCAGTTCGCTCATCCGCAGCATTCTTCCAGGTAGGCCAGGAGCGCGGTGGCGGCCTGCTCCGCGCTCAGCGGTGGGACGGGCCGTACCGGCCCGGCGGGCACCCCGGTCAGCGTCCGCAACCGCTCGGGCACGGTTCCGCCCGGTCGGCTCCGGTCGACGTCGGGCGAGCGGATGTCCGCCCAGGTGCGGCCGCGCAGACGCGGGGCCAGTTCGGTGAGGAGCGCGGTGGCGTCGGTGCACAGCGGCAGCGTGGCGCGGACCAGCAGCGGGGCACCCGGGTCGGTGTTCACGCCGATCACGTGGGCCGGGTGGCCGATCTCGTGGAACACGGTTCCGGCCACCCCGAACCCGAGGTAGAGCACCGGGCCGATCGTGACGCCGGAGACACCGACGAGCCGCTCGGGCCCGAACCAGCCCGCGTCCACGAGCGCACGCGTCGCGCCCACCTCTCCCCCGAGCGCGCCGGCCACGTCCGCGAGCAGAGCACGCACCACGCCGGGTGAGCCGCCCAGCAGCCCGCCTCCGGCGCCGACCACCACCCGGGCCCGGCCGAGGCTCACAGCGCCGCCGCCACGCGCTCGCCCTCCAGGACGGCGGCGTGGGCGCGGCGAGGGGCCAGGCAGTCGCCGATCCGGTGCACCGGGAAGGGCGCGCCGCGCAGTTCGTGCCAGAGCGTGTCGTCGGCGCGCGGGTGCACGGACGTCACGACCCAGTCCACGGTCCGGGTGCGCCGCGTCCCGGTCGGGTGGTGCGCGAGCACGACACGCAGCCGCTCTCCCTCGTCCTCGGCCGCGGACACCGTGACGTCGGGCGTGCACACCACTCCGCGCGCGTGCGCCGCGATCGTCCAGAGCTCCAGGTCCAGCGTCGGGCCCAGGTCCTGCCCGACGATCATCCCGGGCGTGGCGATCTCCACCCGGCACCCCCGGTCGGCGAGCAGTTCGGCCACCGACGTGCCCTCGTGGAACCCGAGTTCGTCGTAGACGAGCACGTTCCCGGACGGCGCCACGCGCCCCGACAGCACCAGCCGGACGTCGACCACCCGGGGCGAAGCGCCCCACGGGGGCCGCACCGGCCGCGCGCCGGTCGCGAGCACGACCGCGTCCGGGGCCACCGTCAGCAGGGTCTCCGCGGTCGCCGCGACACCGAGACGCACCGCGACCCCCGCCCGGGAGACCGCCGCCGCCAGCGACCGGGTCAGCTCGGCGAACTCGGCCCGGCTCGGCACCGACGCGGCCAGCGGCACCACGCCGCCGAGCTGCTCCGACCGCTCGTACAGCGTCACCGCGTGCCCACGCTCGGCCGCGGTGACCGCCGCACGCATCCCGGCCGGCCCACCCCCGACGACCACCACCCGCTGCCGACGCCGGGGCGCCGCCACGGGCACGGCCTCGTGGCCGGCGGCGGGGTTCACGACGCAGCCGATCCAGCGGTTGAAGCCGACCCGCCCCACGCACTCCTGGTTGCACGACAGGCAGGTCCGCGCTCCCCCGCGCGCCCAGTCCGGGTCCGCGATCTGCGCCCGCACCGCGCCGATCAGGTCCGCGGCGCCCTCCTGCAACGCCTTCTCGGCCTGGGCCAGGCTCTTGAACCGACCCACGCCGACGACCGGAAGCGACACCGCCGCCCGCAGCGCGGCCGGGATGTGCAGTGCGTACCGCGGCGGCACCCGCATGCTCGCCTGGATCAGGAAGAGCGTCTCGGTCGCCACCCCGATCGAGGTGTTCAGGTAGTCCACCTGACCGGTCGCCTCGACCGCCCGGGCCGTCGCCACCGCCTCGTCCACGGTGATCCCGGCCTCGATCATCTCGTCGCCGCCGAGCCGCACACCCAGCACCGGCGACGGCCCGATCGCCGCACGCACCGCCGCGATCACCTCGCCCAGGAAGCGGAACCGCTCCCGGTAGACGTCGGTGCGGTGGTTCGTCGCGCCGGACAGGAACTGCCGGATCAGCGACGAGTGCGACGCCTGCAGCTCGACCCCGTCGAACCCGCCCTCGACGCACCGTGCCGCCGTCGCCGCGTAGCCGGCCACGATCTCGGCGATCTGCGTGGTCGTCAGCGCGGCTGGTACCTCGCGGAACAGAGCGTCCGGTACGGGGCTCGGCGCGAGTACCGGCTGCCGTGTGTACAGCCCCGACGACTGTCCACCGTTGTGGTTGAGCTGCGCGAACACCGCGGCACCGGCGGTATGCACGGCGGTGGTCAGCGCCCGGTAGCCCGGCTGGCGCCGGTAGCCCCGGATCATCTTCTGGTAGGGCCGGTCCGAGGGGTGCACGGTGTGCTCCTCGGTGACGATCAGCCCGGCCCCGCCCGCCGCCCGGGCCGCGTAGTAGGCGACGTGCTGATCGGTCACCGCCCCGTCGACCGCGAAGTTGGTCAGGTGCGCCGAGAACACGACCCGGTTGCGGAGGGTCAGCCGACCCAGCCGCAACCCGGTCGCGAGCGTCGGCACGCTAGGACCCGAAGATCGACGTCAGCGCGGGCGCGACGTCCCGGTGGGAGTGGATCGGGCGGAGCCGGCCGCGTCCGGCGTGCGCCAGGTCCCGGCCGAGCTCCAGGTCGTGCTCCCCCGGCGGCGTGCCGACGTCGAGCAGCACGTCCAGCCGCGGCAGCCGGGCGGCCGTCGGCCGGGGATCGGGCCCGGCGTTGTGCACGCAGTCCGAGAGCAGCAGCACCCGGGCGTCCCGGGCCGGTACCCGAGCCAGCTCGCGTGCGGCCAGCTGCAGCGGGAACCCGACGTTCGTCAGTCCCCTCGCCGGCACGGACAGCAGCAGATCGAGCAGGTCGACCGGGCGCGCCGGGCGGCCGAGCGGATGCAGCACGGCCGCGTCCGACCAGAACGCGATCACCGCGAGGTCGTCGTCGGCGAGTTCACCGGCGACCGCGCCCACGGTGGCCGCGGCGGTCCGGATGCGCTCACCCTTCATCGACCCCGACACGTCGACGACGAGCACGACCGACCGCCGGGTCCGCACCCGTTCGCGCACGATGATGCGCCGGTCGACGCCGGACGCGTCGTCGGCCCCGCCGGGGTCGCCGATCAGCGCGTCGAGCGTGCGGTCCAGGTCCAGGTCGGCGGAGCCGTCGCGGTACGGCAGCGACGCCAGGTCACCGACGCCCCGGTGCCGCCGCGGGTCCCGGCGCGGACGCCGCAGCGACAGCCGCGCCGCGATCTGCCGGGCCCGGGCCCGCACCGCCGGATCCGGCCCGGTGCCGGACGGGTCCAGCGTGACGAGGTCCGACCCTTCGTCGGTGGTCCCGGGCGCCACCGAACCCGGCAGTTGCGGCCCCTTCCGGTCGCGCTTGCCGCGCCCGGTCAGCACCCGTCCCGACCCGGACGACGAGCGTGACGGCCGGAACTCGGTCGGCTCCTCGTCGAGCTGCTTGGGTTTGCGCTTGAGCGGCTTGCCCCGGCCGGCACCGTCCCGCTTCCGCGTGACCGGCGACTCCGCCGCGACTTCTCTTCAACCGGGCCGGGCCGCCGACGGCTGGAGGATGAACCGGTCCTCCCAGATCTCCCGGAGCACCCGTTCCGGTGTGGTGTCGGCGGCTTCGTCGAGGTGGATGCGGCCGGACAGCGCCACCAGCATCGCGTCCAGGAAGAGCTGGGCGTACGGGTCGGTGGACGCGCGCGTCACCGGACCGGTGACCGTCAGCCCGCGCAGCGCACCCAGTTGCACCGCGACGAGCGCGGTGTCGATCGCACCGCGGACGCTCGAGCCCTGGCGCACGTCCGGGTGTTCCCGGGTGGCCCTGGTGACGGTCACCGCGTCACCCACCAGGTCCGCACCGGCGGCCAGACCGGTACGCAGCGCGACGATCCCCTCTTCGGCCGATGCGTCCTGGTAGTCGACGGCCAGTCGGCAGAGCCGGTCGTGGACGCTCGAGGACAGCCGCGTGGTGCCCACGTTGTCGTACGGGTTCATCGACGCGATGATCCGGAACGTCGGCAGCGCCTCGATCGTGCCCGCCCGCGGAATCGACAGCCGCCGGTCGGCCATCGCGGTGAGCAGGGTGTTCAGCGTGTCGTCGGGGGCGCGGTTGAACTCCTCGATGTAGAGGAAGCCGCCCTGGCGCATCGCCTCGGAGAGCGGGCCGGGGACGAAGTTGTCCTCGCTGTAGTCCTCCGTGAGCACACGCGCCGGGTTGTGGTGGCCGACCAGCTTGGCCGGGGTCAGGTCGGCGTTGCCCTCGACGAACAGCAGCGGGATGCCCCACTCGGCCGTGATCGCGGTGAGCATCGTCGTCTTGCTGGTGCCGGGCGGACCCTCCAGGACGATGTCCCGGCCCGCCGCGACGGCGGCGAGCACGAGGTCGAGTTCGCGTTCCCGGCCGACCAGCCGGGCTCCGACCCGGCCTCGGGCCGCGACCACGTCAGGGGTGGCGTATGTGGTCATTCAGCTTCCTCGGTGTGGGTGGCCGGCCCTTCGCCAGGGCCGGCCACGAGGGTGTTACTTCGTCGTGTAACCCGCGTCGACCTTCAGCTCGAGGCCGGTGACGTACCGGGCCTCGTCGGACGCGAGGAACAGCAGCGCGTTGCTGATGTCGATGGGCTCGACCCACGGCACCGGCAGCGCGTTCGTGCTCTGGAACACCGGCGCGGCCTGCTCGCGCGTCGGGTGCTCCTCGTCCGGCAGGAACAGCTTGAACGTGGTCTCGTTGAGGATCATGTCCGTCGCCACCCCGGTCGGGTGGATGCTGTTGACGCGGATGTTGTGCTCGGCCAGCTCCAGCGCGAGCGTCTTCATCAGGCCGACGACGCCGTGCTTGCTCGCGGTGTACGGCGCGACGTTCGGCGTGCCCTTGATGCCCGCGGTCGAGCTGGTGAGCACGATCGAACCGCCGGTGCCCTGCGCGATCAGGTGCGGGATCGCGGCCTTGACCGTGTGCCAGACGCCTTTGAGGTTGATGTCCAGCACGTCGTCCCAGTCACTGTCGCTGACCTCGTGCGTCTTGTCGCTGTGCAGGAAGATGCCCGCGTTCGCGCTCACGATGTCGACGTGGCCGAGTTCGGCGACCCCGGTGTCGAGTGCGCCCTTGAGCGCGTCGTAGTCGCGGACGTCGACCTTGCTGGCGACGATCCGCCGGTCGAGCGCCTCGACCTGGGCGACGGTCTCGGCGAGGTCGGCCTCGGTGGCGCCCGGGTAGAACCGGGTGACGCTGGGGATGTCCTCGGCGACGTCGATCGCGATGATGTCCGCGCCCTCCTGCGCCAACCGGAGCGCGTGGCTACGCCCCTGGCCGCGCGCGGCGCCGGTGATGAAGGCTACTTTTCCCTCGACTCGTCCCATTCGTCGTTCCTCCTTTAGTACTGGGTGTTGCCGGCGTCGACGGTCATGCTCAGCGCGGTGATGTAGCGCGCTTCGTCGGACGCGAGGAACAGCACCGCGTTGCTCTGGTCGACCGGCTGCGTGGTCTCGATCGGCAGGCTGTTGGCGAGCATGCCGCCCAGCGTGGGGTGGGCGGCCAGCAGCTCGCCGAACGCCGACGTGCCCTCACTGCTGCCCATCGGGGTCTCCACGCCGGTCGGGTGCAGGGTGTTGACCCGGATGTTGTGCTCGGCCAGCTCGTGCGCGAACGCCTTGCCGAGGCCGGTGACACCGAACTTGCTGGCGACGTACGGCGTCAGGAACGGCAGCCCCTTGAGGCCGGCGGCGGAGCTGGTCATGACGACCGAGCCGCCACCGTTGGCGACCAAGTGCGGCGCCGCGAGCTGGACGGTGTTCCAGGTGCCGGTCAGGTTGACGTCGAGCGTGTCCTGCCAGACCTCGGGCGTGATCTGGTCCCAGCCGCCGATGATGCAGATACCGGCGTTCGCGACGACGATGTCGAGCTTGCCGAGCTCGGCGACGCCGGCGTCGATCGCGGTCTTCAACGCGCTGCGGTCGCGGGTGTCGACCTGGGTCGCGATGATGCGGCGGTCCAGGGCCTCGACGAGCTTG
Organism: Cryptosporangium arvum DSM 44712; assembly: GCF_000585375.1. Lineage (NCBI taxonomy): Bacteria > Bacillati > Actinomycetota > Actinomycetes > Cryptosporangiales > Cryptosporangiaceae > Cryptosporangium > Cryptosporangium arvum. The sequence goes on along the minus strand of NZ_KK073874.1, from coordinate 2,733,496 downwards.
ACGGTCTCGGCGAGGTCGTCCGGCGTGGCCGCCGGGTACGGCACGTTGCGGACCGGCGCGCACAGGTCCACCGCGATGATGTCGGCGCCCTCCTCGGCGAGCCGGATCGCGTGGCTACGACCCTGTCCGCGCGCGGCACCGGTGATGAATGCGACTTTTCCTTCGACACGCCCCATCGCGCGCCTCCTCTATCTGTATTGCGTATTTCTGGGGGACGCACCGCGCGGTAATCGATGTCACCGCGCCGTGCTGAGACGCGGGGCTGACGCCCCGCGAGTTCGGGTGGCCGCCCGGCGGCCTTCCAGGACGGCTTCGAGCAGGGTGCGGGGAGCGACGCAGTCGCCGGCGCGGGGGACGTCGTCGAGCGCGGCGAACGTGTCGTCGGGAAGGCGGTGGCCGCAGTCGACGACCGCGGCGCAGGCGAGCACGCGCCGCGCACCGGTCCAGACGTGCTCGAGCTCGGCCTCGCCGTCGCCCACGGCGCGGATGCGGGTACGCAGTTCACGGTGGACGCCGAGCGCCTCGAGCCGGAAGTTGGCGTCGGCCAGTTCGGGGGTGCGCGCGCCGAGGACCGGGTCCGGCGTGACGACGTGCACGGCGTGGCCGCGCCCGGCGAGCAGCTCGGCGACCCCGACGCCGATCGGCCCCCCGGTGGGGTCGTCCACGAGGACGGCTCCCGGTGGCACCTCCGCGTTCCCGGCCAGCAGGTCCAGGACGTCCACGACCACCGCTCCGCCCGTGCGCCAGGTTTCGGCGCGGGCCGGGGTGGCCGAGCGCGAGCCGGTGGCCAGGACCACCGGGGTCTCGGCCGCGGCGACGTCGGCCGGGGTCACCTCGGTGTGCAGCGCGATGCGTACGCCGAGCGCCCGGCACTCGGCCTCCTGCCAGTGGGTGAACGCGGCCAGGCGCTCCCGGCCGGGGCCGGTGGCGGCGGCGCGGAGCGCACCGCCGAGCACCCCGGAGCGCTCGGCCAGCCGCACCCGGTGCCCCCGTAACGCCAGTACCCGCGCCGCTTCGAGCCCCGCGGGCCCGCCCCCGACGACGAGCACCTCACCGGAGCCGGGATCCGCCGCCGCGGGTTCGCGCGTCTCGTGGCCGGCGCCGGGCTCGACCACGCAGCTCACCACCGGGTTGCGGACGTCGCGCACCTGGCACGCCTGGTTGCACAGCAGGCACGGCCGGATCCGGTCGGCCGAACCGGCCCGCACCAGCGCGACGAGCCGCGGCTCGGCGATCTGCGCCCGTGTCATCTCGACCAGGTCGGCGACCCCGGAGTCCAGCGCCTCCTGGGCCATCACCGGGGAGACGACGCTGCCCTGCAGCACCACCGGCACCCTCCCGGCCGCGACGGTCCGCAGCGCGCGGCACAGCTCCCGGTTGAACCCGGGCTCGACCCGCGCGACCGGCCGGTACCGCGTCGACGAGTAGTGCCCGCCGCGCACGACGGTCAGCAGGTCGATGCTCCCGGCCACCTCGTCGACCACCGAAGCGGCGAGCGACGGCGTGATCCCCGCCCACGGGGCGTCCTCGTCCGCGGACAGGCGCAGGGCGAGCACTCGGTCCGGGCCGACGGCGGCCCGGACCGAGGCGACCAGGTCACGCAGGAAACGGCAACGGTCCACGCCGTACGCGTCCGACCGCGTGTTCGTGAGGCCGGAGAGGAACTGACGCACCAGCGAATACGTGCCCGCGTTGAGCTCGACCCCGGCGAGCCCGGACGACACGGCAAGCGCCGCGGCCGCGGCGAACCCGTCGATCACCGCGTCGATCTGCGGCGGCTCCAGGACGGCGGGCAGCTCCCGCGTCACGACGTCGGCGACCGGCGACGGCCCCCACAGCACCGACTGCGAGTACGCGCTCGACCCCTGCAGGCCCGCGTGCCCGAGCCCGGCCAGCACGACCGTGCCGTACGGGCGGCAGGCGTCCGCGATCGCGGCCCAGCCCGGGCCGCAGGAGCCGGCCAGCGGCGCCCGCTCGTACGGCCAGTCGTCCGGTGTCACCGACGCGATCTCGGTGATCACCACACCCGCGCCGCCCGCGGCCCGGGCGGCGTAGTACGCGCTGGCCTCCTCGCCCGGCGCCCGGTCCCGGGCCAGGTTGGTCTCGTGCGGACCGAACACGACCCGGGACGGGGCCAGGGCACCGGCGACCGGCACCGCTTCGGTGAGAAGCGAGCCGGTCGCCGGGGTTCTCATGGCGTCAGCAGCCGCAGGCGCCGGACGCGCACCCGGAGCCCGACGACGGACCGATCAGCTCGAACCCGGAGAGCGGGCTCTCGTCGCACGCCCGCCCGGGGGGAGCCGATTGAGGCAGCAGCGCGGGTGGGCGGCGGCTCAGCGTCAGAGCCACCGGACGGGACTTGCGCGTGGTGCGGTGCGAGTGGTCCAGCGACGGCTTCGGGGCCGACCCCGCCACCACCCCGGCCAGTGCGGACTCGCCGTACCCCTGGACGCACTCGGGGTCGGGCCCGTCCAGCGGAAGCCCGGTGAAGAACTTCGCCGCCATGCACCCGCCCTGGCAGGCGTCGTAGTGCTGGCACGACTGGCAGGCACCCCCGGTCTGCGGCTGACGCAGCTCCCGGAACAGCTCCGAGTCGCGCCACACCCCCTGGAAGCCCCCGGGCTCACGCACCGACCCGGCGAGGAAGTTCTCGTGGATCGCGAACGGGCAGGCGTAGACGTCGCCGACCGGGTCGATCAGGCAGACGACCCGACCCGCGCCGCAGAGGTTCAGACCGGGCAGCGCGTCGCCGAACGCGGCGAGGTGGAAGAACGAGTCGCCGGTGAGCACCTGCTCGCCGTGCGCGACCAGCCAGTCGTAGAGCTCCTTCTGCTGGTGCGGGAGGAGGTGCAGCTCGTCCCATACGTCCGCGCCGCGCCCCGAGGGACGCAGCCGGGTGAGGCGCAGCTGGGCGCCGTACCTGTCGGCGATCGCCTTGAACTCGTCGAGCTGGCCGACGTTCTGCCGGGTGCAGACCACGGAGAGCTTGAAGCCGCTGAACCCGGCGTTCTTCAGGTTCTCCATCGCGCGCACGGCCGTCGCGTACGAACCCGGGCCCCGCACGTGGTCGTTGACCTCGGCGGTCGCGCCGTCGAGTGAGATCTGCACGTCGACGTAGTCGCTGGCGGCCAGGCGCTCGGCCACCTCGGGCGAGATCTTCACGCCGTTGGTGGAGAACTTGACGCCGACCTTGTGCTCGGTCGCGTAGTCGACGAGCTCCCAGAAGTCGGAGCGGACGGTGGGCTCGCCACCGCCGATGTTCACGTAGAAGACCTGCATCCGCTCGAGCTCGTCGATGACGGCCTTGGCTTCCGCGGTCGTCAGCTCGCGCGGGTCACGGCGTCCGGAGCTGGACAGGCAGTGGACGCAGGACAGGTTGCACGCGTAGGTCAGTTCCCAGGTCAGGCAGATCGGCGCGTCGAGGCCGAGCTTGAAGTGGTCGATCAGCCGGGTGGCTGTCGGTGCCGTCATCGGGACGCCTCCGTCCGTTCGGTGATCATCTCGGTCGAGGCGAGCGTCGCCAGCGCACGGGCGAGGCGTCGCTGCTGCGTCACGTCGGCGCCGCTCGCCGCGAGGGCGGCGCGGGCCGACGGGTGGTCCGCCAGCGTGGTGACCACGGAGAGCAGCGTCGGGTCCTTGAGGAAGGAGAGCCGGCGGGTGCCGAAGTGGTAGAGCAGGGCGCCGAACGGCTCCGGCCGGACCGCGACCGAGGGGTGGACCCCCCAGGCGCGGTCCAGGTCGAAGCTCGTCAGGGCCGCAGGGCTTTCCGGTACGGCCGTCATGACGTCACCGGCTCAGTAGACGCCGCACATACCGTCGATCGAAACGTCCTCGACCAGCAGGTCTTCCTCCACCAGGTCGACCTCGACAGTCTCGGTCGCAGCCGTGCTCTCCAGAGTCTCGACAGGCATGAAAAGCTCCTTTGCGCTGATGGGGAGCTCGCCGTTGAAACAGCGGGCATCATCTCCGGAACAGGCACAACACTAATGACACTGGATGCAGAAAGGAAGAGGAGATGGCGAACGACCCCGTTCCAGCAGTGCGAATGGGCCGGCCACCGGCGACGTCGCACGACGAGTTGGAGCGGATCGGGCTGGAACTCTTCACCACCCGCGGGTTCGAAGAGACGACGATCGACGAGATCGCCGGGGCCGCGGGAATCAGCCGTCGGACGTTCTTTCGTTACTACACGTCCAAGAATGATCTTGTCTGGGGGGATTTCGACGCGGAATTGTCCCGGCTACGTGAGCGCCTCGCCGCCACCCCGCCGAGCGTTCCGATGATGGCGGCGCTGCGCGAGGCGGTGGTCGCGTTCAACCGGGTCGACGCCGCCCACGTCGCGCTGCACCGCCGCCGGATGGCGCTGATCCTGGGGGTGCCGAGCCTGTTCGCGCACTCCACGCTGCGGTTCACCGGCTGGCGGGACGTGATCGCGGAGTTCGTCGGTGTGCGGGTCGGGCGGCCGAGCGGCGCCCTGCTCCCCCAGCTCGTCGCGCACGCCGCGCTGGGGTGCGCGATCGCCGCCTACACCGACTGGCTGCACCACGAGGACGCCGACCTCGAGCCGCTGCTCGACGAGGCGATCGCCGAGCTCGCCACCGGCTTCGCCGGCCACGAGAAGCGCGCCGGCTCCGAGACCGCCGCCGGGTTCACCGACCACGGGACCGCCCCGGCCGACGCGCCGTGAGCGGGCGGGAGCTCGCGCCGGCCGGGATCCGGCTCCGGCTGGACGAGGCGCTCCGGATCAGCCCGGACGGCCGGACCCTGCTCGGGGGTTCACCGGGGCGGCTGCTGCGGGTGGCGGAAGCGGCGGTACCGCTGATCCGGGAGTGGCGCGACGGCGCCGCGGTCGGGGCCGCGGACTCGCACCGCGCGCTCGCCCGCCGCCTCCTCGACGCCGGGATGGCCCACCCCGTCTGGGCCCCCGCGGAGAACGTCGAGGACGTCACGGTCGTCGTCCCGACCTACGCCCGGCCGGTGGAGCTGGCCCGCTGCCTGGAAGCGGTCCGGCGCACCGCCCCCGGGGTCCCGGTCCTGGTCGTCGACGACGGGTCGCCGGCCGACGCCGGGATCGCCGGGATCGCCGCCCGGTTCGGCGCCCGGCTGGTGTCGCACGCCGGGAACCGCGGTCCCTCCGCCGCCCGCAACACCGGCCTGGCCGCGGTCGAGACCCCGTTCGCGGCGCTCGTCGACTCCGATGTGGTGGTTCCGGACGGCTGGCTGCACGCGCTGCGCCCCTACTTCGGCGACGAGAAGGCCGCAGCGGTCGCGCCCCGGGTCACCGGCCACGGCGACGGGAGCGGCTGGCTCGGCGAGTACGAGTCGGCGCACTCCCCGCTCGACATGGGAGCGTCCCCCGGCCTGGTCCGCGCCGGGGCGCTGGTGCCGTACGTGCCCACCGCGACGCTGCTCGTCCGCATGGACGCGGTGCGCGGCCGCACGTTCGACACCGACCTGCCGATCGGTGAGGACGTCGACTTCGAGTGGCAGCTCGTCGACGCCGGCTGGAACGTCCACTACGTCCCGAGCGTGACGATCGGCCACGAGCACCGCACCCGCCTGCGCCCGTTCGTCGCCCGCCGCCGGCTGTACGCCCGCTCGATCGGCCTCCTCGAACGACGTCACCCGGGCTCGCTGCCGGCGGCCCGGGTGAGCCCGGCGCTGGCCGCGACGGCGCTGGCCCTGGCCACGCGGCGCCCGGTCGTGGCGGCCGCGGCCGCCGCGGTGGGGGTCGGGCTGCTGGCCCGCCAGCTGCGACCGGTCGTGCCCGACCCGGTGACCGAGGCCGCCGGCCTGGTGGCGAACGGCCTCCCGGTCACCGCGATGGGCCTGGCCCGGGCGGTCGGGCGGGTCTGGTGGCCGCTCGCCGTGCCCGCGGCGGTCGCGGTCCCGCGGCTGCGTGCCCCGCTGGTCGCCGCGCTGGCCGCGCCGGTGCTCTCCGACTGGTGGAACGCGGGCCGCCGGCCCCGCCTCGACCGTTTCCTCGCGGCCCGGCTCCTGGACGACGTGGTCAGCACCGCGGGCACCTGGGAGGGGAGCCTCCGCGCCGGAACCGCAGGCCCCCTCCTCCCCGCCGGCACCCGGCGCGGTTAGACGCCCCAGACCTCTTCCGCGACCTCGACGATCAGGCGCAGCTTCGCCCACTGCTCCTCGGCCGTGAGCGCGTTGCCCTCCACGGTGGAGGAGAACCCGCACTGCGGCGACAGGCAGACCTGCTCCAGGTCGACGTACTTCGAGGCCTCCTCCAGGCGCCGCTTGAGCGTCTCCTTGCTCTCCAGCGCCCCGCGCTTGGTCGTCACCAGGCCCAGCACCACCTGCTTGCCCGGCGGCACGAACCGCAGCGGCGAGAAGTCCCCCGACCGCTCGTCGTCGTACTCGAGGAAGAACCCGTCGACGTCGAGCTGCGTGAACAGCGCCTCGGCGACGAAGTCGTAGCCGCCCTCGGCCGCCCACGACGACCGGAAGTTGCCCCGGCACATGTGCGTCGTCACGGCCAGCCCCTCCGGACGCCCGGCCAGCGCGGTGTTGATCTGGGCGATGTAGCGCTCGTGCTGGTGCTCGGCGTCGCCGCCCTGGGAGGCCATGAACTCCCGCTGCGCCGGGTCGTTGAGGTACGCCAGGCTGGTGTCGTCGAGCTGCAGGTAGGTGCAGCCGAGATCCGCGATCGCCCGGACCTGGGCGGCGTAGGCCGCGGAGAGGTCGGCCCAGAACTCGTCCAGGTCGGGGTAGATCGACTCGTCGATCGCGGCCCGCCCGCCCCGGTAGTGCACCATGCTCGGCGACGGGATCGTGAGCTTCGGCGTCGCCGAGCCCACCTGGTCCTTCAGGAACGTGAACGCGTCCGCGAAGATCGGCGAGGGCAACGTGACCTTGCCGTCGACACGCAGCGCCGCGGACGTGAACTCGATCCCGCCCTCCGCGTTGCGGAACTTCACCGTCAGCTGCTCGTCGGCGCGGTGCACCCCGCCGAGCTGGTAGATGAAGTCCATGTGCCAGGACGTGCGCCGGAACTCCCCGTCGGTCGCGCTGCGCAGCCCGACGTTCTCCTGTTCGCGAACGACGGTGCGGATCGCGTCGTCCTCGACGGCACGCAGTTCCTCGGCGGGAATTCTCCCGGCCGCGAAGTCGGCCCGCGCGGTGAGCAGCTGCGGCGGACGCAGCAGGCTCCCGACGTGATCGGCGCGGAACGGCGGACGAACTCGTGCGGACATCGCTTCGGTCCCCTTCGTCGCGGACGGCTACCGCATCACAGCATTCTCCAGTGCCGCCCGCGACGAGAAGTGTTTGGCATTACCGGGACGCACCGATGTCGACCGACGCCGACGTTTCGCCGGACAGCTCGGTGCGGTTCCGACCGTTTGCCTTCGCGGCGTAGAGGGCCCGGTCGGCGCGGCCGATCAGCTCGTCCGACGTCTCCAGGCCGTCCCAGACGGCGAGGCCGGCCGAGAAGGTCTGGCCGCTCGGAGTGACCGCGCGTAGCCGCTCGATCGCCTCGGCCGCCCGGTCGGCCCCGGTACCCGGGAGGAACACGATGAATTCCTCGCCGCCGTAGCGTGCGAGGTGGTCGACCGCGCGGAGCTCACCGCTCCACGCCGAGGCCGCACCCTTCAGCAGCTGGTCACCGGCTTGGTGACCATGGCCGTCGTTGTACGCCTTGAAGTGGTCGAGGTCGAGCATCGCCACCGTTACCGGTTCGGCGCCCCGGGCCGACCGGGCCAGCGCGTCGGGCAGGTCGTCGAACCACGCGCGCCGGTTCGGCAAGCCGGTCAGCGGGTCGCGGCGGGCCAGCGCGGTCAGCTCGTCGGCCTGGCGCTCGACCTGCCGGACCAGCTGGGTCATCCGGGCGACGACGAGGGAGAAGGACGCGACCGACCCGATCACGATCGCGACGCCGTTGGTCACCTCTCCGTGGGCCACCTGAAAGGCGAGCACGGTGGGGGCGATCATCGTCGCCGCCGTCAGCAGAGCCAGCTGGAGCAGGGTGAGCCGAGGCGGCTTCACCGTGCCCAGCCGGCTGAGCGCGCCCATCGACGGATGCCACGCCGCGAAGGCAAACGTCGTGTAGGCCAGCAGGAAGATCAGGTCGAGCAGTCGGCTGGTGAAGTCCGACGGCACCAGGCTCAGCTGGGACAGCGTCGCCCAGCTCAGGTCGCCCGCCAGGAAGAGCCCCATCGACGAGCAGACCAGCCAGAACGACGCGTTGCGCACGCCGCCCGACAGCACCAGGTGCAGCAGCATGACCAGCACCATGATGTCGCCGACCGGATACGCCAGCACGATGACCTGGCCGATGGTGTGCAGGGTGTGGTCCGAGCGCACCGGCACCATGAGGAACACCCAGGAGAGCAGCCCGAGGCCGCAGGCCAGGATCAGCGCGTCGACCATGCTGGCCCAGTCCCGGGCGGTACCGCGGGCCCGGATCAGCACGGCCAGGCCCAGGAACAGACTCGGATAGAGGGTCAGCCAGAACAGGTCGGCGATGTTCGGGTAGCCGACCTGACCGAGCGCCTTGGTGTAGACGTCGGAGATGAGCGCGCCGAGGGAGTTGGCGATGATCCCGACGCCGAAGATCAGCCAGCCGGCCAGCGCGCGTGGCCGACGTGCGAGCGCCCCGGCCACCAGGGCTCCGCCGGCGACGCAGCCGAACACCGTCTTGTAGCCGGTGACCAGCCAGCCGTTCAGTGCGGGGTGGTCCGGCACGACCAGGTACCCGGCCATCGCCAGGCCTGTGATCGCGACCCACAGGTGCCGGCGTTCACGTCCCACTAGTCGCTATTCGGCCCTGGCGATGTCCGTCTGAGGGGTTCGCCGGACCCCACCGCATCCGCGGCGGCGGCCAGTTCGTCGCCGTACGCGGAATCCAGCGGGTAGTCGAGGTGCCACCGCACCGGCGGGTACGCCACCTCGTGCACGGTCGGGAAGAACCGCACCGGGTCGCGGAGCGGCTCGTGGCGCTCCACCGGGTCGATCGGGCCGCCGATCGGGTCGGTCAGCCGCCACAGGTTCCGCCAGCGCGGTAACCGCGCGGCCAGCACGCCCAGCTGCCCGGCGTCGAAGTAGGCCGGGAAGAACCGCCCGTAGAGCCGCTGCAGCGGCGAGCCATGGGTGAGCAGCGCGACCCGGGACGCGCGCTCGGCGGGCAACTTCAGCAGCGTGGCCGCGGCCAGCACGCTTCCCTGCGAGTGGCCGGACACGACCACCCCGTGTCCCTGCTCGGTCAGCTGGGTGATGCGCGCGACGAGCTCGGGCACGCACCGCTCGCCGTAACACGGCGGCGCGAGCGGATGCGCGGCCCGCGGCCAGAACGTGCCCAGATCCCAGAGCACGCCGACGACCTTGCGCAGCGCCTCGTTGCGGTAGGCCTGCCAGACCAGCGTCACCAGCCCCACCGCGGTCAGCCCCACCACCCACGAGCCGGCGTTGTAGAGCAGCGTGACGATCCCCGGCACCGGGTTGACGTACTGGGTGGCGTACGTGCGCGGCGTCGGTGGTGTCACCCAGTCGGTGAGCGTCGTGACGACACCGTAGGACGCGAGCAGGACCAGCGGGGAGACCAGGACGGCCAGGTAGCGGCCCGCGCTCTCGGTGAGCGTCGCGATCGCGCGCATCCGCACGATCTTCTTCGCCTGCCCCCGGGCCCGGCTGGAGACCTCCGGAACCGGGCCGCTGCCGGGTGTGTGGGGCGCGGTGGGCACCGCGTCGTACTCGGTGAGCACCGCGCGCCAGCCCCGGCGGACGCGCCAGCTCACCCGCACCACCAGGTACAGCACCAGCAGCACGACGAGCACGATCTCCAGCCCGAACGCCACCGCCGCCCACGACACCACGGCGGGTGGCCGGGCCAGCAGCACCGCGGTGCCCTCCACGTGTCCGAGCCAGTCCGACACGCGGGTGAGCACCGCCGCCGAGTACGCGATGCCGAGGAACAACGCGAGCGCGGCGAACACCGGCGTGATGAACCCGCGCAGCATCTGCCCGCTGCTGCCCCGGCCGATCAGCGCGACCGCCACGACCGACGCGAGGAGCAGGACGATCTGACCGGCCACCCAGAGCATCAGCAGCGACCCGTACCCGGGTAGGCGGTGGCCGGGGCCCGGCCAGTCGTGCGGCGCGAGCACGTAGACCACCGCCGCGACCAGCACCGCGAACGCCGCCAGCCGCAGGAGGGCCAGCCCCGGGACCGCGCGGGTGCCGCTCTGCGCGGCCGTGGCCGCCACCACCCACAGCAACACCGCCAGGACGACGCCCAGCAGGACGCGCCCCCACGTGCTGTCGCCGTCGACGGTGAGCGCGGGCACGGTCAGCATCAGCGCGACCGTGACCACCCCGAGCGAGACGTGCAGGGTGCGCAGCCGGCCGACCTGGAACTCGCCCTCCCAGAAGCCCGGCTCGGACAGCCCCCCGTCACCCTCGGCCACGTCGACCCGGAAGCGCACGCTCTCGTACGCCACCCAGCTGCGCCGGGCCAGGAACCAGAGCAGGCCGAGCAGCACCAGCGGCACCAGCGCGGTCAGCGCGAGCCGCCGCCCGGCCGGGTGGGCCCAGGAGTCGGGCGCGGCCAGGAACGCCAGCACCGACCAGTGGCTGCCGCACTGCGGCCGCGCCGCGCACTGCCAGCCGATCAGATCGATGCCGACGCCGCCGGCGGCCAGCAGGAACGTGCCGGTGAGCGATAACGCGAGCAGCCGTGCCACCGCGTCGTTGGTGGCGCGGCCGATCCGGCCCGCGCGGCCGGGAGGGCCGGTCGGACGCATCCAGGCGGCCGCGTTGACCAGCGTGAACGGCAGCAGGATCAGCCAGGCCGCACGACTCGCGGAGGCCGACGTCAGCCCGCTCCAGCAGTACGCCTCCTGAACGAGCTCGGAGCGCACGGCGGCGCTGCGCTCGCCCGGGGCGTCGGCGCCGGTTCCCGGCAGCACGTCGGGCGGGATGAGGCCGGGCGGCGGGCTCTTGTGCCGGTAGAAGCCGACCGTCTGGTCACCGGACACCCGGGCCGGCGACGGATCGTCGAGCTGTTCGATCGGCGTCGCCCCGCCGACCCCGTGGACGAGTAGTTCGACGACCTTCGGCATGGCACCCCGCCACAAATCCGATTCGGACACGCTGGCGGGCCAACCCTAGAGAGTCAGAATCGGAAGCGTCCGACCAGGGCACGCAGGTCGGCCGACATCGCGTTGAGCCGCTCGGCGGCCGCCTTGGCGTCACCGGCGTTGCCGCTGGTCTGCTGGGTCGCCTCGGCCACGCCGGAGATGTTCGCGGCGATCTGCGACGAACTCATCGCCGCCTCGCTGATGCTGCGGTTCATCTCGTTGGTGGTGGCGGTCTGCTCCTCCACCGCCGACGCGATCGTCATCTGGTAGTCGTTGATCTGCGCGATGATCCCCGAGATCTGCTCGATCGCCGCCACCGCCGAATCGGTGTCGGCCTGGATCGCCTCCACCCGCTTCGAAATGTTCTCGGTCGCCTGCGCGGTCTCCTGCGCCAGATCCTTGACCTCGTTCGCGACCACCGCGAACCCCTTACCGGCCTCACCGGCCCGCGCCGCCTCGATCGTGGCGTTGAGCGCCAACAGGTTGGTCTGCTCGGCGATCGAAGTGATCACCTTCACCACGTTGCCGATCTCCACCGACGACTCACCGAGCTTCGCGACCGTCGCGTTCGTCGCCGCGGCCGCCGACACCGCCTGCGACGCGACGCCCGCCGCGTCGTTGGCCGACTGCGAGATCTCCCGGATCGCCGCGCCCATCTCCTCGCTACCGGCGGCGACGGTCTGGACGTTGCGCGAGACCTCTTCGGAGGCCTCGGAGACCACCCCGGCCTGGCTGGACGCGTCCTGCGCGGTGTCGGCGATCTGCTGGCTGACGTTCGTGAGTTCGTCGGCGCTGCCGGCGAGCGTCTCCGCGCTCTGCGCCAGCGCGGTGATCGCCTGCCGGACGCCGTCCTGGGCCCGGACCAGCGAGGCGGCCATCTGGCCGACCTCGTCCTTGGAGTGCACCTGCGCGTTCTGGGTGAGGTCGCCGGCGGCCATCGCGTCGAGCACGCCGGAGACCCGGCGCAGCGGCGCCACGATCAGCTTGGTGATCACCAGGCTGAGCGCTCCGGCGACGAGCAGCCCGATGACCAGCAGCGAGATCACCGCGATCCGGGCGCTGCGGTAGGCGTCACCGGCCTTGTCCGCGGTCTGCTTGGCCAGGCCGGAGTCGTAGGCCTCGAGCTCGTCGAGCAGGTCGGCGGCGGCACCGGTGAGGTCTGCGGAGGTACCGGTGAGCGCGGTGTTGAACGCCTCGTTCTGGTTGGTGCGGCTCAGCGGCAGCAGCGTGCTGTCCCGGTAGTCCTGCCACTTCTTCCAGGCCACCTTGAACTCGTTCCAGGTGGCCTGGTCCTCCGGACCCGCCTTCTCGTACTCCGCTTCCCACTTGGCGAGTTCGGCGTCGCTCTCCTGGATCTTGGTCTCCCACTCGGCCATCGTCTTCGCGTCCAGGGCACTCGCATGCCCGTTGACGAGCATGCGAGTCTTCAGCTCTTCCTGGTGGACCCGGCCGAGCGCGATCATCGAGATCACGTTCTCGTTGTAGAGGTGCTGCGAGTCCTTGTTCGTCTCGGCCAGCGAGCGGATGCCGACGAGCCCCACCGCGATCGCGATCACCGCCAGCACGCCCAGCGCGATGATCAGCTTCACCTTGACCGGCCGGTCGGCCAGCCAGCGCACCAGGGGATTACGCCGCGCTGCCGTGCTCGAACCGGCGGCCTGGTAACTCGCCATGCGGATCCTCTCTCCACCCCTGGTACGCCCGAGCAGCACCCGGACTGCTCCCAATATCGGGCATAAGGGGTGAAATATGAGGAACTCAGAACCCCCGGGCGAGGCGGTAGTACGCCTGGTTCCACCGGAGCTCGTTCGCGAGCCGCCGCGGCGTGGTGTCCGCGTCGATCACGACCAACTCGGTCGATACCATCTCGGCGAGGTCGGTGAGCTCCTCGACGCCGACCGCCGCCGAGAGCACGGTGTGGTGCGGCCCGCCCGCGGTCAGCCACGACTCGGCCGACGTCGCCAGGTCGGGCGCCGGCTTCCAGACCGCCCGCGCGACCGGCAGCTTCGGCAGCGGCTCGCTCGGCGAGACGACCTCGATCTCGTTGGCGACCAGCCGGAACCGCTCGCCCAGGTCGGCCATGCCGATGACGACCGCGGGGCCGGGCGTGGCGTCGAACACCAGTCGCACCGGGTCCTCGCGCCCGCCGATGCCCAACGGGTGGATCTCCAGCTTCGGGGTCTCCGACGCGATGCTCGGGCACACCTCGAGCATGTGCGCGCCGAGGATGCGCTCCGAGCCGGGCGTCAGGTCGTAGGTGTAGTCCTCCATGAACGACGTGCCGCCGGGCGCCATCGCCTTCAGCGTCCGCAACAGCACCGAGGTCTTCCAGTCACCCTCGCCGCCGAACCCGTAGCCGTCGCCCATCAGGCGCTGCACCGCGAGCCCGGGCAGCTGACGCAGGCCACCGAGGTCCTCGAAGTTCGTGGTGAACGCGCGGAAGCCGCCGGCCTCCAGGAACGAGCGCAGGCCGAGCTCGATCCGCGCGCCGTAGCGCAGCGACTCGTGCCGCTCGCCGCCGGCGCGCAGCTCCGGGACGACCTGGTAGCGCTCCTCGTACTCCGCGACGAGCTTGTCGACCTCGGCGTCGGAGGACGCGTCGACCGCCTCGACCAGGTCGTTGACGCCGTAGGTGTTCACCGAGACGCCGAAGCGCAGCTGTGCCTCGACCTTGTCGCCCTCGGTGACCGCGACGTCACGCATGTTGTCGCCGAACCGCGCGAGGCGCAGCGTCCGCATCTCGGCGTAGCCCAGCGCGGCCCGCGCCCAGGCGGCCACCCGGCGGCCGACGCGGGGGTCGCTGACGTGCCCGGCGACGGTCTTGCGGGAGACGCCGAGGCGCGCCTGGATGAAGCCGAACTCGCGGTCGCCGTGGGCGGCCTGGTTCAGGTTCATGAAGTCCATGTCGATCTCGGCCCACGGCAGCGCGACGTTCGCCTGCGTGTGCAGGTGCAGCAGCGGCTTGCGCAGGGCGTCGAGGCCGGCGATCCACATCTTGGCCGGTGAGAACGTGTGCATCCACGCCACCAGGCCGACCACGTCCGGGTTGGCGTCGGCCTCCTGGCAGATCCGGAGGATCGCGGCCGAGTCGGTCAGGACGGGCTTCCAGACCACCGAGACCGGCAGGTCGCCGTCCCCGAGCTGGTCGGCGATCCGCCGCGACTGCTCGGCGACCTGGTCCAGCGTTTCCGGGCCGTACAGCCCCTGGCTACCGGTCAGGAACCAGATCTCGCCCATACGACGTACCTCCTACGACGCTTGTGAACGTTCACATTCTGCGCCGCACCCGCTTTCGCCGGTGCGGTGGGGGCCTAGGTCGGCTCTCGGCGGGTGACGATCCGCTGCAAGAGGATGAACGCGAACAGCAGGCCGGCGATGAAGATCCGCGTCCACCAGGAGCTCAGCGTGCCCTGGAAGGTGATCATCGTCTGGATCAGGCCGAGCACGAGCACGCCGAGCACGGTGCCGGCCAGGAAGCCGGAACCGCCGGTCAGCAGCGTTCCGCCGATGACCACCGCGGCGATCGCGTCCAGCTCCATGCCGGTCCCGGTCAGGCTGTTGCCGGTCGGCGTCTCGAAGCTGTAGAGCACGCCGCCGAGCGCCGCGCACAGCCCCGAGAGCGTGTAGACGAGCACCCGGGTCCGCGCGACCGGAAGGCCCATCAGCTCGGCCGACTGCGCGTTCCCGCCCACCGCGTAGGTGTTGCGCCCGAACCGGGTGTAGGCCAGCGCGAGCGCCGCGGCGATCGCCAGCACGATCGCGATCACCGCGCTCGGCGAGAGCCGGAATCCCCCGAAATGAATGCGCTCGGTGGCGGTCGTCGTCCAGAACTCGTCGGTGATCCCGACCGCCTTGGTGCTGATCAGCTGGGCGATCCCGCGGGCGAGGAACAGCCCCGCCAGCGTCGCGATGAACGGCTGGATGTCGAAGAAGTGGATGATCGCGCCCTGCGCCAGCCCGATCAGCGCGCCGACGACGAGCACGATCAGGATGACCACGAACGGGTTCCAGCCGGCCTTCAGCAGCGTGGCCGCGATCACCGTGCCGAGCGCGAGGACCGACCCGACCGACAGGTCGATGCCCCCGGACAGGATCACGAACGTCATCCCGATCGCGACCGTCAGCAGGTGAGCGTTGTCGATGAAGACGTTGAGCAGCACCTGGGTGTCGCTGAAGCCCTCGTAGTTCGCGATGCCGATGCCGTACATCAGGCCGAACAGCACGAGCGTGGCCAGCACCGGGACGTACCGGGTGTTGAGGCCGTACCGGCGGGCGCGGGCCACCTTCGGCCGCTCGACCGGCGACGGGGACTGGGTGGTCATCGTGGTCATGCCGCCACCTCCGCGGGGGCCGGTGCGCCCGGGGTCGGCCCGGCCGTCGGTGGCTTCGAACGGCGCCACCGCCCGAACACCTTGGCCCGGAACGTCGGGGACTGCGCCAGGCAGAGGACGACCACGACGACCGCCTTGAAGAGCAGGGTGAACCGTCCCGGTACGCCCGCGGTGTAGATGGTGATGTTCAGCGTCTGGATGAGCACGGCCCCGAGCACGCTGCCGGCGATCGAGAACCGGCCACCGGTCAGCGCCGTTCCGCCGATGACGACCGCGAGGATCGCGTCCAGCTCGATCAGGCTGCCGGCGTTGTTGCCGTCGGCGCTGGAGATGTTCGAGCTGTAGATCAGCCCGGCGACGCCGGCGCAGAAACCCGAGAACACGTACACGATGAGCGTGAGCCGCCGGGCCTGGATGCCGGCCAGCCGGCTGGCCGTGGGGCTGCTGCCGACCGACTCGATCAGCAGGCCGAGCGCGGTGCGCCGGGTGAGCAGCACCGCGACCGCGACGACCGCGGCCGCGATGATCACCGCGACCGGGATCGTCAGCGCGTAGCCGGCGCCGATCGTGCGGTACGGCGAGGAGCGGACGTTGATGATCTGCCCGTCGGTGATCAGCTGCGCGATGCCCCGGCCGCCGACCAGCAGGATCAGCGTCGCGATGATCGGCTGGATGCCCACCGCCGCGACCAGGACGCCGTTCCAGAGCCCGAGCACCAGCGAGAGCACGACCGCGACGGCGACCGCCGCGAGCACTCCGGTGACGCTGTTCTGGTCGTCGAGCTCGCTCACCCGCAGACAGGCCACCGCGCCGACGATCGCGATCACCGAGCCGACCGAGAGGTCGATGCCCGCGGTGGCGATGACGAGCGTCATGCCCAGCGCGACCAGCACCAACGGGGTGCTGCCGCGGAGGATGTCGATGAGCGAGCCGTAGAGGTGGCCGTCCTTGATCCGGACGGCGAAGAAGTCGGTGCTGAAGAACAGATTGCTGACCAGCAGGAGCACGAGCGCCGCGGCGGGCCAGAAAAGCCGATGCCGGACGATCGGCGACAGCCGAGTCATGAGGCCTCCCCGGTGGCCGACCCGCTCGCGATCGTCGCGAGGATCCGGTCGACGTCCACGTCGTCGGTGTTGTCGAGCTGTTCGACCAGCCGCCGGTCGCGGAGCACCGCGATCTTGTGCGACAGGCGTAAGACCTCTTCGAGCTCGGCGCTGATAAACAGCACCGCCATGCCGTCGCCGGAGAGCTGCGCGAGCAGCCGCTGGATCTCGGCCTTGGCACCGACGTCGATGCCGCGGGTGGGCTCGTCGACGATGAGCAGCTTCGGCTCGGTGATCAGCCACCGGGCGAGCAGCACCTTCTGCTGGTTGCCGCCGGAGAGGTTGCGCACCTGGGTGTCGGGGTTCGCCGGTCGGATGTCGAGCGCCTTGATGTACTTGGCGACCAGCTCGTCCTGACGCCCGCGCGGGATCGGCCGGGCCCAGCCGCGGGAGGCCTGCAGCGCGAGGACGATGTTCTCGCGCACGGTCAGCTCGCCGACGACACCCTCGGTGCGCCGGTTCTCCGAGCTGAACGCGACGCCGTGCTCCATCGCGGTGCGCGGGCCACGCATCGGCACGGTGTCACCGCCGAACGAGAACGTGCCCTGGTCGGCCTTGTCGGCGGCGAACATGAGCCGCGCCAGCTCCGTGCGGCCGGAGCCGAGCAGCCCGGCCAGCCCGACGACCTCACCCTGGTGGATGGTGAGCGAGAACGGTTCGATCGCGCCCTTGCGGGCGACGCCGGTGGCGGCGAGCACCGGCTGGCCCTGCTCCAGCGCCGCGGTCGAGGGCTTCTGCTGCTCCTCGAGCTCCTCCAGCACCGCGAGTTCCTTGCCGATCATCTTGCTGACCAGCTGGGACTGCGGGAGCTCTTCGACCCGGTACTCGCCGACGCGCCTGCCGTTGCGCAGCACGGTCATCCGGTCGGCGATGTCGTAGACCTGGTCGAGGAAGTGCGAGACGAAGACGATCGCCAGGCCTTCGCGCTTGAGCCGGCGCATCACCGCGAACAGCTGCTCCACTTCGGAGGCGTCCAGGCTGGACGTCGGCTCGTCGAGGATCAGCACCTTCGCGGAGATGTCCACCGCCCGCGCGATCGCCACCATCTGCTGGATCGCGATCGAGTAGCTGCCCAGCAGCGCGGTGACGTCGAGATCGAGGTCGAGCCCGCGCAGCAGTTCGGCGGAGCGGCGGCGCATCCGGCGCCACTGGATCGCGCCCAACCGGCGTGGCTCACGTCCGATGAAGATGTTCTCCGCGACCGACAGGTTCGGGCAGAGGTTGACCTCCTGGTACACGGTGCTGATCCCGGCCCGCTGGGCCTGCAGCGGCCCGGTGAACCGGACGTCCTCACCGCCCAGCCGGATCGAGCCCGCGTCGATGCCGTAGACGCCGGTGAGCACCTTGATCAGGGTCGACTTCCCGGCGCCGTTCTCCCCCATCAACGCGTGGACCTCGCCCGGGTAGAGGCGGAGATCCACGTCGGCGAGCGCGACCACGCCGGGAAACACCTTCCCGACGCCGGTCATCTCCAGAATCGGCTTCTCCGCCGGTGTGGGCTCCCCCATCACCTCTCCATTCCACGCAAAGCCCCGGGTGGGCCGCGGTGCGGCCCACCCGGGTGGATGACTCAGTACTTGCGCTCGGGCAGAGCGGCCTTGGCCTGCTCCTGGGTGAAGGTGGTCTCCTCGGTGAGGATGCGCTTCTCCACCTTCTTACCGTCGACGACCTGCTTGGCCAGGTCCATCAGCTGCGGGCCGAGGAGCGGACTGCACTCGACGATGAAGTTGATCTTGCCCTCGGACAGCGCGGTCATGCCGTCCTTGACCGCGTCGACCGTGACGATCTTGATGTCGACGCCCGGCTTCTTGCCGGCCGCCTCGATCGCCTCGATCGCGCCGAGCCCCATGTCGTCGTTGTGGGCGTAGAGCACGTTGGTCTCGGGGTGCGCCTTGAGCAGGGCCTCCATGACCTCCTTGCCCTTGGCGCGGGTGAAGTCACCGTCCTGGGACGCGACGACCTTGATCTTCGGGTCGGCCTTGATGGCGTCGGCGAAGCCGGACTTGCGGTCGTTGGCCGGCGCGGCACCGGTGGTGCCCTCGAGCTGGATGACGTTCACCGGGCCCTTGGCGGCCTTCGAGTCCTCGACCAGCCACTCGCCGGCCTTCTTGCCCTCGAGCACGAAGTCCGAGCCGATGAAGGTCTCGTAGAGGGAGGTGTCCTTGGAGTCGACGGCGCGGTCGGTCAGGATGACCGGGATCTCCGCGTCCTTCGCCTCCTTGAGGACCTGGTCCCATCCGGACTCGATGACCGGCGAGAACGCGATGACATCGACCTTCTGGGCGATGTAGCTGCGGATCGCCTTGATCTGGTTTTCCTGCTTCTGCTGCGCGTCGGAGAACTTCAGCTCGATACCGGCGGCCTTGGCCGACTCCTGGATCGACTTGGTGTTCGCCGTGCGCCAGCCGCTCTCCGCGCCGACCTGCGCGAAGCCCATCGTGATCTTGCCGTCGTCGTTGCCGCTTCCGCTTCCGCTGTCGCCACCGCAGCCGGCCAGGCCGGCGGCGACGAGTAACCCGGCGGCAATCGCCGCGGACACTCTCCTGATCACTTCGTCCTCCCGAGTCGAACGAGAAACGCCCCGAGCGATGTGACCGCTAACATCGCTTGTTACCGCTCAAGCCCGAGCGGTCGGTGGTCTAGCTTGGTCGAGCAGCCGGATCCCTTGCGGAGAAGCCCCCGAGCGGTGTCCGGGATCGCGGTGGAACTCGGTGTGGCGCGGGTCACGCGGCCGTGTTCCGAGAGTGTTACCGCTCTCATTCGTCGCGTCAAGAGCTATCCGACCCTGCGTTACCGGCTTGTTGCGAAGCGGCACCCAACCAGGTCACAACCGGACGTGTCCAGTGGATATCCGGCCGGAACAGCCGTTGGCGCTCCGGTACGATCCAGCTCCGCCGACCCGCATAGTTACGATGTGAGCGATCACAGGGCACGACTGGAGGGTCCTTTGTCCGCACCCGAGAGGCCGTCCGAGCGTCCCCGGACGTCGATCATGCGTGACGTCGCCCGCCTCGCGGGCGTGAGCCACCAGACCGTCTCCCGGGTGCTGAACGAGCATCCGAGCGTGCGGGAGGAGACCCGCGCGCGGGTGCTGGAGGCCATGCGGGCGCTCAACTACCGACGCAACCTGGCCGCGCGCACGCTGGCCACCCGCCGCTCCGGGATCCTCGGCCTGGTCGGGTTCGAGAGCACGCTCTACGGGCCGGCGTCCATGTTGTACGGCATCGAGGACGCGGCCCGCGCCGCCGGGTATTTCGTCAGCGTGGTCACCGTGCGCTCGCTCGAACGCACCGCGGTGCTGGAGGCGATCGACCGGCTGTGCGCACAGGCGGTGGAGGGCATCGTCGCGATCGCGCCCAAGGAGTCGGCCGCGAACGCGCTGGCCGAGGTGCCCGACGGGCTGGGCGCCGTCGGCGTCGGCGGGGCGGGCGAGAGCGGCGTGGCCAGCGTCCGGTTCGACAACCGGGCCGGCGCGGCGCTGGCGACGCAGCACCTGCTCGATCTGGGGCACGCGACCGTGCACCACGTGGGCGGTCCGTCGGACTGGCCGGAGGCCCGCGATCGCATCGAGGGCTGGCGGGCCACGCTCTACGCCAACGACCGCGTGGTGCCCGAGGCCGAGTTCGGCGCCTGGACCGCCGACTCCGGCTACGAGATCGGCGCGGCGCTGGCCCGCGACCCGTCGGTGACCGCGGTGTTCTGCGCGAACGACCCGGTCGCGCTGGGGGTGCTGCGCGCGATGCACGAGGCCGGCCGCCGGGTACCGGACGACGTCAGCGTGGTCGGCTTCGACGACGTCCCGGAAGCCGGCTACTTCCTGCCGCCGCTCACCACCGTCCGGCAGGACTTCGCGGAGCTCGGCCGGCGCAGCCTCGAGGTGCTGCTCGACCAGCTCCGCGAGGACGCCCCGGCCGGGCGGAACGACGGGAGCGTGCTGCTGGAGCCGACGCTGACCGTGCGCGGCAGCACCGGGCCACCGTCCTAGAGCCGTCGCTCGAACAGTTCCAGCAGGTTGCGCCAGTGGCGCTCCAGGCTCATCGGGTCGTAGACGTCGCTGTCGGACATCGTGAAGCCGTGCTCGGTGCCCTCGTAGATCTCCGACTTGAACCGGACACCGGCGGCGTCCAGCGCGTCGTTGAGCGCGGTCACGTTCGCCGGCGTCATCGAGTGGTCGTTCTCGGCGTGCGCGAAGTAGTACTCGACGCCGGCGCCGGTGACCTGCCGGTGCGGGCTGTCGGGTTCGTCGGTGACCAGCCCACCGGCGTGGAAGCTCGCCACCGCGCCGACCCGGTCGGGGAACGCGATCGCGGTACGCACCGCCAACCGGCCGCCCATGCAGTAGCCGGTGACCCCGACCGGGCCCGGCTTCACCGACGGCTCCGCGGCGAGAAAGTCCAGATAGGCGGCCGCGTCGCCCTTGACGGCCTCCGCGGTCAGCGCGGCGATCATCGGCCGGGCCGACCCGAAGACCTCCCTCCGGCCCTCCGGCGTGGCCAGCCCGGACGTGTCGAAGAGCGGTGCGGTGCCGCTGCGGTAGAAGAGGTTCGGCAGCAGGACCACGAACCCGTCGTCGGCGATCGTGCGGGCCATGTCGGTGAGCACTTCCCGGACGCCGAACGCGTCCATGTAGAAGAGCACCGCCGGCCACGGACCGTCACCGTCGGGCTGGGCCACGAACGCGTCGGCGACGCCGTCGGGGGTGGGGATCTGCACTGACCTGGCGCCCATCGGCCCTCCTAGTTGCGCTATGCATCGATAAATGTCCCACGTCGGACCGGGTCAGGCGATCGGAAGGCGGATCACCATCGTGGTGCCGGGGTCGGTGTGGGTGGCGCTGATCCGCCCACCGTGCCGCTCGACGATCGCGCGGGTCACGACCAGACCGAGCCCGGTGCCGGGAACCCCGTTGTCCCGGGCCGTCGACGACCGGAAGAACCGCTGGAAGAGCCGGTCGCGTTCGTCGGGCGGGATACCGATGCCGGTGTCGGCGACCGACAGCTTCGCCACCCCCGCCTCCTCGACGAGCGCGACCGTCACCCGTCCGCCCCGGTGGCTGTACTTCACCGCGTTGGAGAGGACGTTGTCGAGCATCTGGCGCAGCCGCTGGGGATCGCCGTGCAGCGCGACCCGCTCCGGCAGATCGGCCTCGACCGTGATCTCCCGGCGGTCGGCGGCGACCCGGACCGTCTCGATGCCCTCCCGGGTCAGCTCGGCCAGGTCGGTGTCGGACGGCCGGATCGTGATGTGACCCGACTCCAGCCCGGCCAGGTCGAGCAGGTCGTCGATGATCGCGGTCAGGCTCTGGGTGTTGCGGGTGATGACGCCGAGCAGCTGCGGCCCGTCGGACGTCCAGCAGTCCGGGTTGTCGGAGAGCAGCTGGGCGTAGGTCGTGATCGAGGTGAGCGGCGTGCGCAGCTCGTGGCCGACGAGCGCGAGGAAGTCGTCCTTCGTGCGGGCCAGCTGCAGCGCCAGCTCCTCGGCCCGCCGCCGCTCCAGGTAGTGGCCGACGTGGGCGGCGATGCCGACCAGGTGGGCGGTCAGGGCGATCCGGTCCTCGTCGAGGGTGTCGGCGTAGATCGCCAGCACGCCGACGACGGCCTCGGCGCTGCGCACCGGCACGGCGAGCGCGGTACGCAGCTTGCGCCGGGCCGCGCCCTCGACGTCGAACCGGGTCTCGGTGGCGATGTCGGGCACCCACACCGGCTCGCCGGTCTGCCAGGTCGTCCCGGCCAGCCCTTCCCCCGGACCGAGCGCCGTGGACATCAGGCCGGGCCGGTCGAGCTCGCCGTCGGTCCAGGACGCGGCCGGGCGCAGCACGTCGGTGACCGGATCGGCGAGCCAGAGCTCGGCGTGCGGCCAGTGCAGCGACCGCGCCACCGCGTCGACGACCTGGCGCGCGGCCTCCGCGACCCGGTCGGCCTCGACGAGCGCACGGGAGACGGCGAGCGAGCACTCCCGGAACCGCTGGGCCCGCTGCTGGTCGGTCGCGTCGTGCAGCGCGACGACGGCGCCGAGCACCGCACCGGCCACCGTGATGCGCTCCGCGTTGGCGATCAGCGTGCGCGGCGGGCGACCGGGACGGGCCAGGCGCAGCACGACGTCGCGGACCGGTTCGCCGGCCAGCGCCCGGGCGCTCGGGTGCCGGTCGTGCGGCAGCGGCTGCCCGTCGGCGTCGCGCAGCCGGTCACCGGCGATCGCGGCCGCGTCGGTGGGCAGCTCCTCGGCCAGGTCGAGCATGCGCTGCAGGGCCGGGTTGCCGAACATCGTGTAGCCGGCGGCGTCGCACGCGAAGACCGCGGTGTTGAGGCTGTCGAGCAGAGCCTGCAGGAAGAGGCTGTGCGGAGGCCCGTCCGCGGGCGCGGTCTCCGCGGGGAGCTCGGTGAACAGCCCGGGGAGGTTCGTCGCCGCGGTGGCCACACCGCGGAGTGCCCCGACCTCGGCCGGCGTCCAGTCCCGGGGCCTCCCGTCGATCGCGCAGAGGACGCCGAACGCCGTGCCGTCACGCGCGCGCAGCGGCACCCCCAGGTACGCGCCGACCCGCACCGCGGCGCCGGTCGGCCGCGAGCGCGGGTCGTTCTCGGTGTCGCGCATGACGACCGGCGCGTCGCTGGCCACCACGTCCTGGCAGAACGATTCGGACACCAGGATGCGCCGCGACTCCGCCAGCGCCCCGACCAGGCCGAACGCGCCGGCGAAACGCATCCACTCCCCGTCGACGAGCGTCACCAGCCCGATCGGGACGTCGACCGACTCCGCCGCCGCGCGCGCCACCGCGTCGAGGTCGTCGCTGGTGGCAGCTCGAGCTACTGCTGGTGCCGCCACGGCCTCACTCCTTCTCGATTGGTAGGTTTTGTACCCAATCGAGTAGGTTACTCACCTAATCTTGGCGCCGTAGACTTTCTCGACCCGGAGCTTCAGCAGGACGCGTCGGTCCGACACCATCACCGACCGGTACTCGTCCCAATCCGGGTGCTCCCCGGCGGCCGCGCGGTAGTAGTCGACGAGCGCCTCCACCTCGGGCCCGTCCGGGTCGGTACCCGGCCCCACGAGCGTGCCGGTGCCCTCGGCCGTGGCCCAGGCCCACCCGTCCTCGGCGGTGACCTCGAGCGAGGCCCGAGGGTCACGCCGGAGGTTGACGGTCTTCGCCCGTCCCTCGGTCATCGACACGTAGATGGTGTCGTTCTCACGGTCGTAATAGGGGGTCACCGGGGAGAGTTGGGGGCGTCCGTCGGATTTGATCGTGGCGAGTACCCCGAGCCGAGCCGAGGCAAGGAGGCCGTGCAGGTCGAACCCTGTGTCGTCGCTCATACCGCGGGAACCCCGGAGAGGGGCCGGGTATTTCGGGGGTGCGCGGGAGTTTTCGCGGGGTGTGGGGTGTGGGTGGGGTTTGTCGGCTCGGGGCCGCTCGGGGGTGGTCGGGCTGGGATCGGGCTCGGACTGTGTGTGTGGTCTGCGGGTGCGGGACGTGTTCGCGACACAGGGCGTATGAAGGGTGCCGGACGCGGGGTGCGTCAACGGGCGCGAGGCGCGTAGCGGCACGAGCGCGTAGGCGGCGCGGACGCGAGATGCGGGACGCAGCGCGGGACGCGTAACAGCGCGGGACGGAGGCGCGGGACGCGTAACAGCGCGGGACGGAGGCGCGGGACGCGTAACAGCGCGGGACGCGAGGCGCGGGACGCGAGGCGCGGGACGCGTAACAGCGCGGGACGGGGCGCGGCGCGCGTACGCAGCACGGGGCGCGGCACGCGTACGCAACGCGGTTGGGAACGCGGGGTGGCGCGAGACGCGAAGCGGAGAGTCGGCAGCGATCGGATCCGAGGCTGTGGATATCGACGGCGGGGTAGCGAGGCGGCCGTAAGCTGACGGCATGGTCAGCCCTTGGTCCCGTGCGGTGGTCACGCTCTGGGCACTCGCCGGCCTACTGGTGCTCTTCCAGCCCAACACCGGCGTGCTGGCCTTCGTGGCCGTCGCCCTTCTCGCGGCATTGGCTCTGCGCCGGGTCGGCATCCAACTCCCGACCTTGACCCCACCCCGCCTCGCCGCCGGCGCCCGCCGCGCCGCCTCCCGAGGCGCCCCTCGCCACCGAGACCCCGACGCCCGCGGCCACTCCCGCCCCCGAGCGCCCACCACCCTCCTAGCCGCGTAGCGCACCCACCGAGCCCGCCCCACCAGGCCCGCCGCCGTCCGCCCGAACCACCGGCAACGCCCAGGCACCCGCAACGCCCAGGCGCCCGCCATCGGCTAGGCACCCGCCATCGGCTAGGCACCGCCCAAGCACCGGCCAGGCACCGGCACCGGCCAGGCACCCGCACCGCCCAAGCACCGCCAGCGGCTAGGCACCGATACCGCCCAAGCACCGGCACCGGCTAGGCACCGCCATCGGCCGAGGCACCCTCAAGGGCCAACACCGCCCTGATCGGTCGCGAGGAAGGCACTACCGCGGGCCGCCTGCCAGCCGTCCCAAGTTGGGCCGGTCGCATCCGGGCGGGGCCGCGGACCGCATCAGGACCGCCAACGGCCTGCGCCCACCCGGTACGGACTGTGCCTGACCCCGCACCGCGCGCCCGGCCCCCAGCCCGGCCGCGGACCAGATCGGACTCGCACCGCCTCTGACCACTCCGGTCGCAGAGTGCTTCGAGCCCGCTCGATTCCTCCGTCCGACTTGGTCGTGGAGCGGGTCGAGCGTGGCCGATGGCATGGGTTCGGACTGGTGGCGGGCCATGACGGGCCCTCGCCACGTCCTGCGAGCAACCCGGCCGTGAAGCGGGTCGCGTGCAGTCGGTGGCTTGTGTTCGGACTGGTGGCAGGCCCTATCGGATCCGCGCGCCACGCTCGGCGACCAGCTTGTTCACAGAGCGGGTCGGTTCGCTCGGTGACCCCTGTCCGATTCACGGCCGCCGTGGGCCGGGGGCGACTGGTGCGGACGGGTGCCCGGGTAGCGCTACGCGGCTTTCCGGTGACCGATCCGTTCTCGACCCCGGAGGGTCTCATGCCGTTCGACCTGCCCATTTTGTACGCTCATGCCGCCGTGGAGTGGGGTAGTGCTCTGCTCACACCGCTGGCTGGGAGTGCCGCGACCGCCGTCGCCATCGTGCTCGCCACGCTCGGGGTGCGGCTCCTGCTGCTCCCGCTCACCTTCCGGCAGATCGCGGTGGAACGGCGTCGCGCCGCTCTCGCACCGCGGGTGCAGAAACTCCGCGACCGGCACGCCGACGATCCGCTTCGTGCGCTGACCGAAGTGTCGGCGCTCTATCGCGACGAGGGTGTCGGCACGCTCACCACGATGGGCCCGCTGGTGCTCCAGGCCCCGTTCTTCCTCACGTTGTTCTCGTTGTTCCGCCTCCCCACCGTGGGCGGCGCGCCCAACGGGCTGCTCGGGCACGAACTCGGCGGCGTGCCGCTCGGTGACCATTGGCTCGACGGCTCGCTGCTCGGCGTCCACAGTGTGGTTTTTGTGGTGTTGTTCGGGCTGTTCCTCGTGCTCGCCACCGTGGGTGCGCGGCGGTTGCGCCGGCTGGGGCAGCCGGCCTGGCTGGGGTTCGCGCCGTACGTGTCGGTGGTGTTCGCGATCACGGTACCGCTGGCGGCGGTGCTCTACCTGCTCACGAGCACACTGTGGACAACGCTTGAGAACGCGGTGTTGCGCGATAGGCTCAGGCGAACGTGACCTGAACGATCTCGCCGGTGCGGGTACCCGCGCGGGCGAGTAGCGAGCCGTCGGCGGCCCACACCCCCGAGCCGCCGGCGGCCCGGGCGAAGCCTTCGCCGCTGGATCCGGCGAAGCTCGCGATCGCGACCGGCACGCCGTGCGCCCGGGCGATGCGGGCCGCGCGTTCGGCGGGCACGTCGAAGTCCTCGGCGGTCTCCAGGACACCGGCGACGTACACGTCGATGCCGAGCGCGGCGGTGTCGGCGGCGTGCTGCTCCACGCCGGTGTCCTTGCAGATCGCCAGCCCGAGCCGCCACCCGTCGACCTCGATCACGGCCGGCCCCGTCCCCGCCGTGAACACCGCCCCCTCGCCCCCACCGAGGTACTGCTTCCGGTACCCGACCCGCGCCCCGGTCCCGTCCACCACCAACATCCCGATCGACCGCGTCACCCCGCCTGCACCCGGCTCCCCCGCACCGGCCACGAACTCCACACCCGCACCAGGCCCACCCGCACCAGGCCCACCCGCACCAGGCCCACCCGCACCAGGCCCACCCGCACCGTCCCCACCAGCCCCGCGCACGCCAGGCACATACACCCCGCTCACACCAGGCACGGGCACCCCACTCACACCAGGTACGGGCACCTCGCGTACAGGCATCTCGCTCGCGCCGGGCATGGGCCTCTCTCCCGCACCAGGCCCAGCCACCCCGTCCCCGCCAGGCACACACACCCCGCTCACACCAGGCACGGGCATCTCGCTCACACCAGGCATGGGTATCTCGCGCACGGGCATCTCGCCCGCACCAGGCCCAGCAACCTCGTCCCCGCCAGGCACACACACCTCACCTGCACCAAGGCGAAGCGCCCCACCCTCCCCCAGGGAAGGCACTCCACCCTCGGGCGCGGACACCTCGCCAGCACTAGACCGAGTCACCTCGCCAGCTCCAAGCCCAGGCACCCCCGCCCCATCCGCGGCAAGCGAACGCGCTCCGCCCCCACCAAGCGCAGGCACCCCGGCCCCACAGCACGAAAACACCGCGGCCGAACCACCGACCGAAAAACCGTCCGGAGAACCGACCGGAGAACCGACCGAAAAACCGTCCGGAGAACCGGCCGGAGAACCGACCGGAGAACCGGCCGGAAGACCGGCCGGGAAGCCGACCGGGGCTCCCGCCAACACGATCGCCCCCGTCTCCCGGCACGCCTCGACCAGCGGCGCCAACCGGGCGTCCTCCGGCGACAACACCGGCGCCGCGAACTCGTACCCGGTCAGCGACATTTCGGGAAACACCACGACCCGTGCTCCCGCCGCGCGGCGCACCACCTCCGCGTGTGCGCGGACGTTCGCCACCACGTCCAACGACCGAACCACCGGCTGCGCGACCGCCACCACCAGCATGGGCACCCTTTACGACAACACCATTGACTCTCGGCGCCGCTGCCGATTCGATCGTCGCATGAGCGAAGCCCCCGCTGACCTGCTGTTCACCGGCGGACCGGTACTCACCACCGACCCGGCCCGCAGCCGGTCGCGATCGCTGGCCGTGCGGGCCGGCCGCATCGTGGCCCTCGGTCCGGACGCGCACGCCCTCCGCGGCCCGAAAACCGAAATCGTCGACCTGAACGGCCGGCTGCTGCTCCCCGGCTTCCAGGACGCCCACGTGCACGCGGTGTTCGGCGGCCTCGAACTCGGTCTGTGCGACCTCACCGGAACCACCGACCGCGACGAGTACGCCCGGCGGATCCGCGCGTACGCCGACGCGAACCCCGGCGCGGAGTGGATCGTGGGCGGCGGCTGGGCGATGGAGAGCTTCCCGGGTGGCGTCCCGACGGCGGAGATCCTCGACCGGATCGTCGCCGACCGGCCGGTCTACCTGACGAACAAGGACCACCACGGCGCCTGGGTCAACACCCCTGCGCTGGAACGGGCCGGCATCACCCGCGACACCCCCGACCCGTCCGACGGCGTGATCAACCGGGACGTCGGCGGCAACCCGGTCGGCGCGCTGCAGGAAGGCGCGATGGCGCTGGTCGGCGCGCTGCTCCCGGACGTCACCGCGGCCGACCGGCTCGCCGGCCTGCTGCGCGCCCAGGCCCTTCTGCACTCGTTCGGAGTCACGGCCTGGCAGGACGCGATGGTCGGCGCGACGAACGGCTACCCCGACATCGCCGACGCGTACCTGACCGCGGCGCGCGAGGGGCTGCTCACCGCGTCCGTGGTCGGCGCGCTGTGGTGGGACCGCGACGGCGACGCGTCGCAGATCCCGGGTCTGGTCGAGAAACGCGAGCGCTACACGGTCGGGCGCCTGCGCTGCGGAAGCATCAAGATCATGCAGGACGGCGTGGCCGAGAACTTCACCGCCGGCATGACCGCCCCGTACCGCGACGCCTGCGGGGGCACGACGACGAACGCCGGCCTGAGCTTCGTCGACCCGATCGCCCTGCGCGGGTACGTGACCGAGCTGGACGCCCTGGGCTTCCAGGTCCACTTCCACGCGCTCGGCGATCGAGCCGTCCGCGAGGCGCTGGACGCGGTCGAGGCCGCCCGGACGGCCAACGGCTACCGCGACACCCGGCCGCACCTCGCCCATCTGCAGGTCGTCCACCCCGACGACGTTCCGCGGTTCCGCCGCCTGGGCGCGTCGGCGAACCTGCAGGCGCTCTGGGCCGCCCACGAACCCCAGATGGACGATCTGACGATCCCGTTCCTCGGCGGCGACCTCGCCACGCACCAGTACCCGTTCGGTGACCTGCTGCGTGCCGGGGCGACGCTGGTCGCCGGGAGCGACTGGCCGGTCACGACCGCCGACCCGCTCCAGGCCGTGCACGTGGCGGTGAACCGGCGGCTGCCCGGGTCGGAGCGGCCGCCGTTCCTTCCCGAGCAGCGGCTCGACCTGGGCACCGCGCTGGCCGCGTACACCGCGGGCAGCGCCTACGTGAACCACCTCGACGACACCGGCACGCTGCGCGTGGGCAACCGCGCCGACCTCGTCGTCCTCGACCGTGATCCGTTCGATCACCCCGCCGACGAGATCGGCGCCACGAGCGTGGCGTTGACCTACGTCGACGGAACGCTTGTCTACGAGGGATGACCGATGCACAAGTCCCTGGCCGACGTCGAGCACGGATCGTTCTGGCTCGAGGACCCGGGCCGACCGGCGGCGACGCCCCCGCTGACCGCCGACACGACCTGCGACCTGGCCGTGGTCGGCGGGGGCTACTCGGGCCTGTGGACGGCGCTGATCGCGAAGGAGCGCGACCCGTCGCTCGACGTCGTCCTGCTCGAGGGCGCGCGGATCGGGCACGCGGCCTCCGGGCGCAACGGCGGCTTCTGCGCTTCGTCGCTGACGCACGGCGCCGGGAACGGGCTCGCGCGCTGGCCGTCGGAGTTCGCCGAGCTCGAGCGGCTGGGGATGGAGAACCTGCAGGCGATCGAGGACACGCTGGTCCGGTACGGGATCGACGCCGAGTGGGAGCGCACCGGCGAGCTGGACGTGGCGACCGAGGAGTACCAGCTGGCCGGCCTGCACGGCCCCGACTTCCTCGACCGCGACGCCGTGCGCGCGGAGGTGAACTCGCCGACGTACCTCGGCGGCACGTGGAACCGGCGTGGCGTCGCGATGGTGCACCCGGCCAAGCTGGTGTGGGGGCTGGCGGCGGTGTGCCGGCGGCTCGGGGTGCGGATGCACGAGCACACTCCGGTGCTGTCGCTGCGCGGCACCGAGTTACGCACCCCGAAGGCGCGGGTGCGTGCCCGGACGGTGGCGCTGGGCACGAACGCGTACCCGTCCCCGCTGGTCCGGGTGCGCCCGTACGTGATCCCGGTGTACGACTACGCGCTGGTGACCGAGCCGCTCTCCGACGCCTCGCTCGGTGAGCTCGGCTGGCGCAACCGGCAGGGGGTGGGCGACTCGGCCAACCAGTTCCACTACTACCGGCTGACCGCGGACAACCGGATCCTCTGGGGCGGTTACGACGCGATCTACCACTTCGGGGGCCGGGTGCGGGACCGCTACGACGCCCGCCCGTCGACGTACGAGACGCTCGCCGACCATTTCTTCACGACGTTCCCCCAGCTGGAAGGGGTGCGCTTCACCAACGCCTGGGGTGGTGCGATCGACACCTGCACGCGGTTCTCGGCGTTCTTCGGCACCGCGCACGGCGGCCGGGTGGCGTACGCGGCGGGCTACACCGGCCTCGGGGTCGGCGCGACCCGGTTCGGGGCCGAGGTGATGCTCGACCTGCTGAGCGGGGAGGACACCCCGCGCACCCGCCCGCGGATGGTGCGGACGAAGCCCGTCCCGTTCCCGCCCGAGCCGGTGCGCTTCGCGGGGGTGGAGCTCACCCGCCGGTCGCTGGCCGCCGCCGACCGCAACCAGGGCCGGCGCAACCACTGGCTCCGCACCCTGGACGCCCTGGGCCTGGGGTTCGACAGCTGACCCGTCAGTCGCGGACGCCCCCCGCGGCGAGCAGGCGCGCCACCGGCAACGTCGCTGCCCCCAGCGCCACCGCATCCGTCCCGAGCGCGCACAGCTCGATCGACGCCTGCGCGAACGGCCGCCGCATCGCCTGGGCGGCGGCCGCCTCGCGCACCTGGGGCAGCAACGGCCCCAGCGCGATCCCGGCCCACCCGCCGATCACGACCCGCTCCGGGTTGAACAGGTTGATCAGGTTCGCCACCCCGGCCCCGAGGTACGCGGCCGTCTCGGCGAGCACGCCCGCCGCGGCCGGATCGGCCAGCACCGACGCCACCTGCGTCTCCTCGTCCGGCCCTTCGACGCGCACACCGGCCTCGAGCGCGCGGGCGATGATCGACTCCGCGCCGACGTACGCCTCCAGGCATCCCCGCGCGCCGCAGCGGCAGGCCCGACCGCCGTACACCAGCGTCGTGTGTCCCCACTCCCCCGCGCTGCTCGACGCCCCGCGGTACGACTGTCCGTCCGCGACGATCGCCGCCCCCACCCCGGACCCCACGAGCGCGAACGCCGCGTGGCGGGCTCCGCGTCCGGCGCCGAACCAGTGCTCGGCCTGCGCCCAGGTCTTGGCGCCGTTGTCCAGGTGCAGCGGCAGGTCGGTGCCCTCACGCAGCATGCGCTCCAGCGGTACCGCGTCCCAGCCGAGCGTCTGGGCGTGCACGACGGCCTGGTCACCCTGCTCCACCAGCCCGGACACCCCGACGCCGACGCCGAGCACGTTCCCGCCGGCCACCGACTCGATCCCGTGGCGGACGTGACGCACCACCGAGCGCGGATCGAGGTCCTCCAGCGGGTAGTCCGCCTTCGCCAGCGGTGTCATCGCGAGATCGAACAGTTCGACGCGCACCCGCGTCTCCCCGACGTCGACGCCGATCACCGACGCGTAGTCGGGGGACACCCGCAGCAGGATCCGCGGGCGCCCGCCGTCGGACTCCAGCGCCCCGGCCTCGACGACAAGCCCGTCGTCCATCAGGTCGGCGATGACGTTGCTGACCGCGGCCTGGCTCAGCCCGTACCGCGCGGTCAGGTCCTGGCGGCTCAGCGGGCCGTCGAGGAAGAGCGCCGAGAGCAGCGTCGCGCGGTTCTGCCGCCGCAGCGCTCGGTTCGTCGTTCTGCCTGACAGCACGTCCACCGGTGAGCTCCCCCTCGATCGACCTTACGGCAACACTTTAATAACACCTTGAATTAAGTCGTGAACGAAGTGCGCGAAAACACTTTAGGCTCCGCTGCACCAAACCTCTGGGCCGCTCGGCCCGGGTTCCGCTCGCACACCGAGCCCGGAGCGCACGCCGAGCCGCCCGGCGTCCCTCGGCCGTGCTGGCCGAACTGAAAGGACAACGTGTGTTCAAGCGACGATTAGCCGCCGTTGCCGTCGGAACGTTGCTGGCGTCCACTTTGGCGGCGTGTGGCGGGGGTGACTCCGGTGGAGACACCAAGACCCTCACCTACTGGGCCAGCAACCAGAGCACCAGCCTGGAGAAGGACGCCGAGATCCTGAAGCCGGAGCTCGCGAAGTTCGAGAAGCAGACCGGTATCAAGGTCAAGCTCGAGGTCGTTCCCTGGTCGGATCTGCTCAACCGCCTGCTCGCCGCCGCCACCAGCGGCCAGGGCCCCGACGTGGTCAACATCGGTAACACCTGGTCGGCGTCCCTGCAGGCCACCGACGCGTTCGTGCCGTTCGACGACGCGACGCTGGAGAAGATCGGCGGCAAGAGCCGCTTCGTGCCCGCCGCTCTCGCCGCGGCCGGCGCCGAGGGCAAGCCCCCGACGGCGGTGCCGATCTACTCCCTGGCCTACTCGCTCTACTACAACAAGAAGATGTTCGCCGAGGCCGGCATCGCGAACCCGCCGACGACCTGGGAAGAACTGGTCACCTACGGGAAGAAGCTGACCACGGGCGGCAAGTGGGGCCTGGCGATCGAAGGCGCCCACATCTCCGAGAACTCGCACCACGCGTTCGCCTTCTCGCAGCAGTACGGCGGCGAGTGGTTCGACAAATCGGGCAAGGCGACGTTCGACAGCCCGGAGAACGCGCAGGCGATCAAGCGCTACATCGACTTCATCGCGGTCGACAAGATCTCCAACCCGGGTAACGCCGAGTACGCGCAGAACCAGTCGGTGGCCGACTTCGCCAGCGGCAAGGCCGCGATGCTGCTCTGGCAGGCCGTCGGATCGCAGCTCACGCTGCGCAACATGCCGGCCGACGACTGGGGCGTCGCGCCCGTGCCGTTCCTGGCCAGCCCGCCGGCCAACGGCAAGAAGGTCAACAGCATGGTCGCCGGCATCAACATCGCGATCTTCAAGCACTCCAAGAACCAGGAGGGTGCTCTGGACTTCGTGAAGTTCATGACCAGCGACGAGGAGCAGGCCCTGCTCAACAAGACCTACGGCTCGCTGCCGTCGGTCACCACGGTCTCCGACGACCCGGCGTTCGCGAAGCCGGAGCAGAAGACCATTCAGGACACGCTGGCCACCAGCGCGGCCCCGCTGCCGCAGGTCGCCCAGGAGAGCCAGTTCGAGACGCTCGTCGGCGGGCTCATGAAGGACCTGTTCGCCGAAGCCGCCAAGGGCAAGTCCCCGTCGGTCGCGGAGATCCAGGAGAAGTTGAAGAAGGCTCAGGAGCAAGTGAAGTAGGACGCTGCGGAGCGGCCCGGGTGTGCGCCCCGGGCCGTTCACAGGAAAGCGCTTACACTTCGGCGCTCGTAACCGTCCGTTCGTCGCTCCGATCCGCAACACAACGAACACAATGTCGAAATATCCCTACGCTTTGGACTCCGCCGCTCCAAAACCTGCTGGTCACTCGGCCTAGGTTCCGCGCGCCTCGAACCCAGGACTCCTTAGCCGAGTAGGCCGGCGTCTCTGGAAAGGACAGCGTGTGTTCAAGCGACGAATCGCCGCGGTAGCCGCCGCCGGCTTACTGGCATCCACTTTGGCGGCCTGTGGCGGGGGTGACTCGGGCAGCGACGCCAAGACCCTCACCTACTGGGCCAGCAATCAGAGCATCAGCCTCGACAAGGACGCCGAGATCCTGAAGCCGGAGCTCGCGAAGTTCGAGAAGCAGACCGGTATCAAGGTCAAGTTCGAGGTCGTTCCGTGGTCGGATCTGCTCAATCGGTTGCTCGCCGCCGCCACCAGCGGCCAGGGCCCGGACGTCGTCAACATCGGTAACACGTGGTCGGCGTCCTTGCAGGCCACCGACGCGTTCGTGCCGTTCGACGACGCCACGATCGAGAAGGTCGGCGGCAAGAGCCGCTTCGTCCCGTCCGCGCTGGCCGCGGCGGGCGCCGAGGGCAAGCCCCCGACGGCGGTGCCGATCTACTCCCTGGCCTACTCGCTCTACTACAACAAGAAGATGTTCGCCGACGCCGGCATCGCCAAGCCTCCGGCGACGTGGGAGGAGCTCGTCGCCGACGGCAAGAAGCTGAGCAAGGGCGGCAAGTGGGGCCTGGCGCAGGAGGGCGCGCACATCTCGGCGCACTCGCACCACGCGTTCACGTTCTCGCAGCAGTACGGCGGCGAGTGGTTCGACAAATCGGGCAAGCCGACGTTCGGCACCCCGCAGAACGCCCAGGCGATCAAGCGGTACGTCGACTTCCTGGCGGCCGACAAGATCACGAACCCGGGTAACGCCGAGTACGCGCAGAACGAGTCGGTGAACGACTTCGCCAACGGCAAGGCCGCGATGCTGCTCTGGCAGGCGGCCGGCAACCAGCTGGCCCTGCACGGCATGAAGCCCGAGCAGTGGGGCGTCGCTCCGGTTCCGTTCCCGGCCACCGCTCCGGCCGGGGGCAAGAAGGTCAACAGCATGGTCGCCGGCATCAACATCGCGATCTTCAAGCACTCCAAGAACCAGGAGGGTGCTCTGGACTTCGTGAAGTTCATGACCAGTGACGAGGAGCAGATCGCCCTCAACAAGGCTTACGGCTCGCTGCCGTCGGTCACCACGGTCTCCGACGACCCGGCGTTCTCCGGTCCCGAGCAGAAGGTGATCGCGGAGACGCTCGCCACCACGGCCGCCCCGCTGCCGCAGGTGCCGGAGGAGAGCCAGTACGAAACGCTCGTCGGCAACGTCATGAACGACCTTTTCGCCGAAGCCGCCAAGGGCAAGTCCCCGTCGGTCGCCGACATCGAGAAGAAGCTGAAGACAGCCGAGGAGCAGGTCAAGTAAGGCGCCGCGACCAGGGTCCGGGACTCACCTCCCGGGCCCTCGTCGGGAAAGGACATCCCGCATGGCAACGACGATCACGGCGCCCGACGAGGCGCCCCCCGACCCCGGCTCACCACCCCGCCGCAAACGGCGCCGAACGCCGGCCCTCCCCTATTTACTGCTGATTCCGGCGATCGTGCTGGAGCTGGCGGTGCACGTGATCCCGATGCTCACCGGCATCTGGATGAGCCTGAAGGAGCTGACCCAGTTCCACATCCGGGACTGGAGCGGCGCACCGTTCATCGGTCTCGACAACTACAAGGTCGCGCTGGACTTCAACAGCGCCACCGGCAAGGAACTGCTGCACTCGTTCTGGGTGACGGCCCTCTGCACGATCCTGGTCGTCGGGCTGTCGTACGGACTCGGTCTGGCCGCCGCGGTGCTCCTGCAGCGCCCGTTCCGCGGCCGGGCGCTCCTCCGGACACTGTTCCTGACGCCCTACGCGCTGCCGGTCTACGCCGGGGTGATCATCTGGAGCTTCCTGCTGCAGCGGGACACCGGAGCGCTCAACCACATTCTCGTCGACCAGTTGCACGTCGTCGACGACCGGCCGTTCTGGCTGATCGGCGGCAACAGCTTCTGGTCGCTGGTGATCGTCATGGTCTGGCGGCACTGGCCGTTCGCGTTCCTCTGCCTGATGGCGGGGCTGCAGGGCATTCCGCAGGACCTCTACGAGGCCGCGTACATGGACGGTGCGGGCTTCTGGCGCCGGCTGCGCGCGGTGACGCTGCCGATGCTCGGCCCGGTCAACCAGGTGCTGCTCCTGGTGCTGTTCCTCTGGACCTTCAACGACTTCAACACCCCGTACGTCCTGTTCGGTAAGGCAGCTCCGGACCAGGCCGACCTGATCTCGATCCACATCTATGAGAGTTCGTTCGTGACCTGGAACTTCGGTCTCGGCTCGGCGATGTCGGTCGCGTTGCTGCTCTTCCTGAGCGTCGTCTCGGGGATCTACCTGTTCCTGACGAGGAAGGCGCGCGCCGATGCGTGAGACCACCGCCGAGCGCTGGTCGCGCCGGATCGTCCTGACGCTGCTCACGCTGTTCGTGCTCGTCCCGCTCTACGTCATGCTGTCGACGGCGGTCAAGCCGCTCAGCGACGTCCGGGACGCGTTCACGTGGCTGCCGAAGCGGCTGTCGTTCGAAGCGTTCGTCGACATGTGGGACACCGTTCCGCTCGGGCAGTACCTGGTCAACAGCCTGATCGTGTCGACCGCGGCGGCGGTGCTCTCGGTCGCGATCGCGATCCTCGCCGCCTACGCGACGAGCCGTTGGCGCTTCCGCGGCCGCGGGTTGTTCCTCGCCAGCGCGCTGTCCACCCAGATGTTCCCGGGCATCCTGTTCCTGCTGCCGCTGTTCCTGATCTACGTCAACGTCGGCCGGGCCACCGGAATCGAGCTCTACGCGAGCCGGACCGGTCTGGTCATCACCTATCTGACGTTCTCGTTGCCGTTCTCGATCTGGATGCTCGTCGGCTATTTCGACGCGATTCCCAAGGAACTGGACGAGGCCGCAGCGGTGGACGGCGCCGGACCGATGCGCATTTTGTTCCGGGTCCTGATCCCGACGGCCGTGCCGGGCATTCTCGCGGTCACGGTCTACGCGTTCATGACCGCCTGGGGTGAAGTGCTGTTCGCCTCGGTCATGACCGACGAGACGACACGCACGGTCGCGGTCGGCCTGTCCGGCTATTCGACGCAGTACGACGTCTATTGGAACCAGATCATGGCGGCGTCGCTCGTCGTCAGCGTTCCGGTCGTCGCGGCATTCCTGTTCCTGCAGAAGTACTTCGTGGCGGGTCTGACCGCCGGCGCGGTTAAGTGAGGGTTACTGTGCACCACCTTCCCCAGGATTTCGTGTGGGGTGTCGCGACGGCGGCGTACCAGATCGAGGGGGCGGTCGACGTCGACGGCCGCTCGCCCTCGATCTGGGACACCTTCGGGCGCGTTCCGGGCGCGATCGCCAACGGTGACACCGGCGACGTGGCCTGCGACCACTACCACCGGTGGCCGGAGGACCTCGGGCTGATCCGCGAGCTCGGGGTCGACGCGTACCGGTTCTCGGTGGCCTGGCCGCGCGTGATCCCGACCGGCACCGGCGCGGTCAACGCGAAGGGCCTGGCGTTCTACGACCGGCTCGTCGACGAGTTGCTCGCCGCCGGGATCCGGCCGTTCGTCACGCTCTACCACTGGGACCTGCCGCAGGTGCTGCAGGACAAGGGCGGCTGGCCGGCCCGCCACACCGCGGAAGCGTTCGCGGACTACGCCGCGGTGGTCGCGGGCGCGCTCGGCGACCGGGTCACCGACTGGACCACGGTCAACGAGCCGCTCTGCGTCGCCTGGATCGGGCACCTCGAGGGCACGATGGCGCCCGGCCTGCGTGACCTGCACCGCGCCATCGACGCCTCGCACCACGTGCTGCTCGGGCACGGCCTGGCGACGCAGGCGATCCGCGCGGCGGCGAGCGCGCGCGCCGACGTCGGCATCGTGCTGAACCCGAGCCCGGCCGACGCCGCGACCGACCGACCGGAGGACGCCGCGGCCGCCGTGCGCGCCGACGGGCACACGAACCGCTGGTGGCTCGACCCGCTCTACGGGCGCGGGTACCCGCGGGACATGGTCGAGACGTACGGGTACGAGCCGCCGGTGCTCGACGGCGACCTCGAGACGATCGCGACGCCCACCGACTACCTCGGCGTGAACTACTACTTCCGGGCCGTGGTGGCCGACGATCCGTCCGGCCCGGCGCCCTACGCCAAGCAGGTCGAGGTGTCCGGCCGGCACACCGCGATGGGCTGGGAGGTCAATCCGGGCGGCCTGGCCCGGATCCTGACGCGCATCGCCGCCGACTACGCCCCCGAGCGGATCTTCGTCACCGAGCAGGGTTCGGCCTGGCCCGACGTCGTGGAGCCGGACGGGTCGATCGCCGACAAGGACCGCATCGACTACCTCGAACAACACCTCGAGGCCATCAACGCGGCGGTCGACGCCGGCGTGCCGCTCGCCGGCTACTTCGTCTGGTCGCTGCTGGACAACCTCGAGTGGGCCTACGGCTACGACAAGCGCTTCGGGCTGGTCCACGTCGACTACGCCACCCAGCAGCGCACGATGAAGGCCAGCGGGCGCCGCTACGCGGAGATCGTTCGGGAGCACCGGGCCGCACGGGGGTAAACGTCCCCGGGTTACCGTTCTGCGGTCCCCGATTGAATGGTTTCACCATGTCTGCAGAAGCCCCCGCCGTCTCCCGGTCGGTCGTCGTCGCCTGGCGCAACGCGGTGTTCGCGGTGTTCGCGATCAACGGGTTCGCGCTGGCGACCTGGATGTCCCGGGTTCCCGCCGTCCGGGACGCCCTGGGCGCCTCGACCGCCGAGATGGGCTGGGTGGTCTTCAGCATCGCCGCCGGGTCGATCGTCGGGCTCTCCTCGGCCAGCCACGTGCTGGCCTGGGTCGGCTCGCGCCGGACGATCGCCGCCGCCGTCGTCGTGGGCTGCGTCGGTCTCTCGGTGGTGGGGCTCGGCTCGACGCTCTCCACGCACGGGGTGTTCGTCGTGGTCGGGCTGGCGCTGCTGGGCTGCGGCATGGGGATGTGCGACGTCGCCATGAACGTGGAGGGCGCGGCGGCCGAGCGCGAGCTCGGCCGCACGGTGATGCCGCTGTTCCACGCCGCGTTCAGCGGCGGCACGATCGCCGGTGCCGCCCTCGGTGCGCTGGCCGAGTGGGCCGACGTCTCCACCGCCGTGCACTTCGGCGCGATCGCGGTCGCGTCGGTGGCCGCGCTCGGCGTCTCGGTGCGGTTCCTTCATCTGGACGCCCAGGGCTTCGCCGGCGCCGGTGACGACGCCGCGCACCCGGGCTGGCGCGAGCGGCTGAGCATGTGGGCCGACCGGCGCACGCTGCTGATCGGGCTGATCGTGCTGGGCATGGCGTTCGCCGAGGGGTCGGCCAACGACTGGCTGGCGCTGGCCATGGTCGACGGTCACGACGTGAGCAACTCGACCGGCGCCGTCGTCTACGGCGTGTTCGTGACCGCGATGACCGTCGGCCGGGTCGCCGGCGTCTTCTTCCTCGACCGGTACGGACGGGTCCCGGTGCTGTGGACGACCACCGTGCTGGCCGCCGGTGGGTTGCTCATCGTGATCTTCGCCCCGTGGGCCGGCCTCGCGACGGCGGGCGTCGTGCTGTGGGGGCTCGGCGCCTCGCTCGGGTTCCCGGTCGGCATGTCGGCGGCCGCCGACGACAGCCGCACGGCGACGGCCCGGGTCAGCGTCGTCGCGACGATCGGTTACTTCGCGTTCCTGGTCGGGCCGCCCTCGATCGGTTTCCTGGGCGACGGCGTCGGCCTTCTCCACGCGCTGCTGCTGGTGTTCGCGCTGATCATCGTCGCCGGCTTCGCGACCCCGGCCGCCCGCGAGCGCGCCTGAATATTGCGCGGAATTTCTTCGGCTAATTGCGCCACGCGCGGACCGGGGAGAAGTCTCTTAGCGCTGAACACGTAGAGTATTGTGGGCCCCGCGCTTAAGTCCCCCTCTCTTTCCATGAGGTAACAATGGCTCGCAAGGTGCAAGTTCTCCTCGTCGATGACGTCGACGGCAGCACTGCTGACGAAACCGTGTCGTTCGGTCTCGACGGCGCGAACTACGAAATCGATCTGTCCACGACGAACGCCACCGCGTTTCGGGAGTCCTTGGCGAAGTACGTGGAATCCGCCCGAAAGGCCGGTCGTGGTGGCACGGGTAAAACCGGCCGGGCCGCCGGCCCCGCAAAGCCGTCACCGAGTGCCGACCGCGCACAGAACCAGGCGATTCGCGACTGGGCCAAGCGAAACGGACTGCAAGTGAGTGAGCGCGGCCGGATCCCGGCCGAGATCATCGAGAAGTACCACGCCGCTGCCTGAGGGTTTTCCGCCGTAATTTCGTGGGGATGGGGACGGCGGATTTCCATTCAGGCGCTGCATCGCGCATCGAGCATTTCTCCCCGGGCCGGCCTCCACGGAGGCCGGCCCGTCGAGTATTCGGCCCTTAGGCGAAACGCCGGGCCGAGTGGATGAGCTGGGCATCCGTCACCGAACGGTGGTAGCTCGTCAGGGTGGCCGCACCGGTGATCGCGATGGTCAGCGCGGCCACGAAACCGAGTCCGCCGAATGCGGCGATCCGCTCCAGGAAGCCGGAGTGCGAGGCGACGATCGCCGCCGCCGCGTAGAGTTCCGCGGCCGTCGTCGCCGCTCCCGCCGCCGCGATCACCGACCAGTGCAGACGCTCGGCGCGGTCACGCATCCAGCGCACCCAGCGCCACGACGCGTAGCCGGCGAGACCGCCGGTCGCGGCGAGGAACACCAGCCCGACCGCACCGGCTCCGGCGGCCCCCGGAAGCAGCGTGGCGACCGCGACCAGCGCGACGAGCACGGCCAGCACGCCGACGGTTCCGGCGAGGACGAACTCGGCCACGCGGGTACCCACGAACCCTCTCCGGCGGCGCGGCGCAGCCGCGGACGGCGTCCGGCCCCGGAGGAACGCCAGCACCGCGACCTCGATCGACGCGTGGGTCTGCGGGGCGACGGCCAGCCGCTCGGCCGCGAACGCCCAGGGCCGGTTCCGCGCTGCCGCCGACGTGGGCCGCGGTTCGGTCAGCGGGGTGGCGCAGGGCGCCGGACGGGTGGTGCCGGGCACCAGACTCAGGCGCTGCGCGGGGCGGGACTGACCGGTGCGGGCGATCGGGGGCCGGCCGGGCCCCGGACGCGTCGCCGCGCCGGGCTTACCGGACGTTCGGCCGCTCGGCCTCGTCGCCACCGAACCGGAGATTGCATGGTCCATCGTGGACCTCCCCCCACCGAGACCCGCAGCGCGGTCGACAGCCGTGGCCGATAAATATCGACCTTTTCGCCCCTTGCGCCACCCCAATATCTGATCAACCCGTAAACAGGAAGTACCCGGCCTTCCGGGCATCATGCTATTTCGTACCGATTTACGGCCACAAGTCACGTTTCTGCATCGCCGCCGCACTCCGCGGCATGTCTCGCGCGGCTCGCCGGTTCACCCGGGCCCCGCGGCGCCGAACGGGCGAAGCTCAGCGGTGAGGACCGCGTCGAGGTCGCCGGTGAGGTAACGGTCGATCACCGGAGCGACCACCTGAATCACGTCCGCCACCGGCATGCTCGCCATCGGGTCGGTCGGCACCACGTAGCGCAGGAACGCCATCCCGAGCAGCTGCGTCGCGGCCAGCGGCACTCGGCGCGCGGCGCGCTCCGCGCCGATGTGCTCGGCGATCGGCCCGATGAACTGGCGCCCCATCAACTGCCGGATCGCGTTGCGCGCTTCCGGCTCGGACGCCGCGCTCAGCGCCATCGCGGTGAGCGCGGGCCGGGTCTCGGAGCGCTCCCAGAGACCGAAGTAGAAGGTGGCCATCCGGGTGCCGAGCGTGCCCTCGGCCGCGGCGACACTCGCGGCGACGTCCTCGGGCGGGCCGACGATCAGCTCGAGGCTGGCGCGGAAGAGATCTTCCTTGCTGGTGAAGAACTGAATGACCAGCGAGGGGTCCACGCCGGCGTCGCGGGCGATCGAGCGGATCGTCGCTTTCCCGTAGCCGTGCGTGGCGAACGCCGACCGTGCCGCGGCCAGGACGGCCTCCCGGGTGTTCGGCGACCCCGGCCGTCTCCCCCGCCGGCGGCCACCCCCGCCGCCCGGCTCGTCCATTGCCGAAACATAGCCCACTCCCCCGTCCCGGTCAGACCGGCAACGCGTCCGCGGGGACCGGTGCCGGCGGCTCGGCTCGCGTCCGCCACGCGGCGACGGCGTTGAGCAGGAGGGCGACGGTGACCCAGCCGGTCAGCACGGCCAGCGCGGTGGCGGTACCGGCGCCGTCGAAGTAGGCGTTGCCGCGCAGCAGCGTCGCGCCGGCCCCGGGCGGCAACAGCTGACCGAGCGTGCTCCAGCCGGACGGCAGGAACTCCGGCCCGGACGCGAGCCCGGACAGCGGGTTGCCCACCAGCACGAACGTCGCCGCCCCGAGCCCGAACCCGGCGACGCCGAGCAGCGCCTCCAGCCCCAGCACGGTGAGCGAGACCGCAGCCATCCCGAACGCCAGTCCGAGCGCCACCGGTGCGAAGTTCGCGTCGACCGACCCGAACCACCAGGTCAGCACCGACGCGACGAGGGCTCCTTCGACGAGCGCGAACGCCAGCGCCGCCCCCACCCGCATCCACGGGCGCCCGGGGAACCGCCGGGTGAGCACCAGCGCCGGCAGGATCCCGCCGAGCACCAGCGGCAACCCGACTGCGGCGAGCCCGGCCCCACGGGCGTCGTCGGCGGGCAGGGGGCGGACGTCGACGGTGGTCGCGGTGGAACCCGAGCGGCCGGCCAGTGCGGTGCCGAGGCTGCCGAGGCCCTGGGCGATCGCCGGGCTGGCGGCGCTCGCGGTGAGCACCGTGACACCGCCGGAGCCGAGCACGAGTCCGCCGTACACGTCGCGGTCGGCGATCGCGGCCCGCAGCGCCCGCTCGTCGCCGTACCGGCGGGGCGCGAACCCGCCCGGGGCCGCCCGGTCCAGCGCCTGCTCGACGGCCGTCGCGCCGGCCGGTGGGGCGACGACACCGATCGGGACGTCGTGCGGCCCGCCGTTCACCGCGGGCAACCCGAAGGCCACGAGCATCAGGCCGACGACGAGCGCGAGCCCGAGCACGATGCCGGCCGCCTCCACCCCTA
This sequence comes from Cryptosporangium arvum DSM 44712, assembly GCF_000585375.1. Lineage (NCBI taxonomy): Bacteria > Bacillati > Actinomycetota > Actinomycetes > Cryptosporangiales > Cryptosporangiaceae > Cryptosporangium > Cryptosporangium arvum. The sequence goes on along the minus strand of NZ_KK073874.1, from coordinate 2,690,943 downwards.
CCCGCCGGTTCCGGACGGTCTCCATGACCGCTCCTCCTCGTCTAATTCAACAGCTGTGGATTTTTGAATCACCACGACGGTAGACCCGCGTCGTGCTTAAATCAACAGCCGTTGAGAAACCTGCCGTGCCAGCCTCGCGGCCGCTCGCCGCGGTGGGCGATTAACGTAGATAGTCGGAATACGTCCGAGGGGAGCCGATGCCGATGAACGGCGACACGACCTCCCTCGCCTCCACCCGGGCCGAACCGGGCGGTGCGCGGCGGATGTCGGTGCGGCGAACCGTGCCGATCGTGGTCGTCGCGGCGATCCTGGTGGTCGAGGCGATCGTCGGCTGGTCGTCGCTGACCGCCGCGTTCGACGAGCTGCACACCCCGCACTGGGGCTGGGTCACGCTCGCCGTCGTCGCCGAGCTCGTCTCGATGGGCGGTTACGCCCGGATGCAGCGCCGGCTGCTCCGCTCGGCCGGCACCACCGTGCACCTCGGGCGGCACGTCGCGCTGGCGTTCGCCGCACACTCGCTGTCGGTGAGCCTGCCCGGCGGGCCCCTGTTCTCGACCCGCTACAACTTCCAGCAGATGCGGCGGTACGGCGCTTCGGCCGCCGCGGCCTCCTGGTGCATCGCGCTCAGCGGCGTGCTCTCGAGCGTCGCGCTGGTGTTGATCGGCGCCGCGGGCGCGCTGCTGGCCGGGAGCGGTGGCGGCCTGTCCACGCTGATGACGTACCTGGTCGTCGGGCTGGCGCTGGCGCTGGCGGTCCGGGCGATGGCCCGGCACCCGCAGTGGCTGACGACGGTGGCCGGTGCGATCGAGTCCGTGGCCGCCCGGGTCCGGCACCGGCCGGGCGGCCGGAGCGGGCGTCTCGTCGCGCTCGTCGACGAACTCACCTCCGTGCGCATCCGGCCGTTCGACCTCGCGGTCGCGTCGTACTTCGCGCTGGCGAACTGGCTGCTCGACGCGCTCTGCCTGTGGCTGTGCTGCCGGGCGGTCGGGGCGCCGCACATCACCGTGGTCGCGCTGGTACTGGCCTACTGCGCCGGCATGGCGGCGGCCAGCATCCCGCTGGTACCGGGCAACCTCGGCGTCGTCGACGGCGCGCTCATCGTCGGTCTGGTCGCCGGAGGGCTGGTGACGAGCACGGCGATCGCGGCGGTCGTGCTCTACCGGATCGTCAGCCTCGGGTTCATCATCACGGCCGGGTGGATCGTGTGGCTGCTCATCCGCCGGCGCCAACGCCGCGATCCGCTGCGCGGGCCGGCCACGATCCCCTGACGCGCCGCGCCACGGGCGCCCGAACCGGACATCGAGGATCGAATTAGGCTCAGGGGATGAGCACCAGTGCCATTCGCGTCGGGGTGCAGATCCAGCCCCAGCACGCCGACTACCAGTCCATCCGCCGGGCCGCCGCCGAGGCGGAAGAGATCGGCGCCGACATCCTGTTCAACTGGGACCACTTCTATCCGCTCTACGGCGAGCCCGACGGCAAGCACTTCGAGTGCTGGTCGATCCTCGCCGCCTGGGCCGAGCAGACCTCGCGCGCCGAGATCGGCGCCCTGGTCACCTGCAACAGCTACCGCAACCCGGAGCTGCTCGCCGACATGGCGCGCACCGTCGACCACATCAGCGACGGCCGCCTGATCCTGGGCCTCGGAGCGGGCTGGTTCGAGCGGGACTACGACGAGTACGGCTACGAGTTCGGCACCGCGGGCGGGCGGCTGGCCGACCTCGCCCAGGCGCTGCCGCGGATCGAGTCGCGCCTCGGCCGGCTGAACCCGGCGCCCACCCGGGACATCCCGAAGCTGATCGGCGGTGGGGGCGAGAAGAAGACGCTGCGCCTGGTCGCCGAGCACGCCGACATCTGGCACAGCTTCGGCGACGCCCCGACGATCGAGCGCAAGATCGGCATCCTGCGTCAGCACTGCGCCGACGTGGGGCGCGACCCGGCCGAGATCGAGATCTCCACGGCCGCCGAGGGCAAGCCCGCCGACGCCGGCGACACCCTCTACGACCTGGGCGTCCGGCTCTTCACGATCGGGGTCGGCGGCCCCGATTACGACCTGTCCGCACTGCGCGAATGGGTGGCCTGGCGCGACGAGCGCAACGGCTGACCACCCCGGGGGCGGCTCGACCGGGCTGCCCCCGGAACCTCCTTGAATGGCGTTTTGAACCTTATTCAACGTGGCGTCGCAGTGCATTAAAGGAAGCTTAAGTAACGAACCGAATAGCCCTTTCCCTCGTACTGAATTCCTATTCTGAACAACGCATGGTCAATCGACGAGGGAGGACGGCGATGGGCCTCGACACGATCGATCACGCCCCCACCGAGACGTGGTCGCCTCCCCCACCGATCAGCTGGCCGCCCGCCCCGGCACCCCCGCGCCGGCGCCGCCCCTACCTCGCCGCCGCGCTCGGCCTGGTCTGCGGAGCGCTCGTCGTCGGCGGCGCCTGGTTCGGAACGTCCCTGCTCAACCCACCCGCACCGGGCCCGGCCGACGACGCGGCCGCGGCCTGCCGCATCCTCGGCGACCTGCCGGCGTTCACGGCCGAACGCGTGCTGCGCTCGGAGAGCGCGGAGCTTCGCACGGCCGGAGAACTGAGCGCAGCCGCCGCGGCCGGCGACGAGCGGTACCGCAGCCTGGCCGACGCCACCCGCCGGGTGTATCTGTCGAGCACCGAACTCGATACCACGGCCGCGAATAGGCAATTGGTAATCGCCCGCGCGGAATGCTGAGAACACTATTCATTCGCACGATCCGGGTGCGGGTAACGTACTGATCGTGCTCAAAGTCGGGATTCGGCGTCCGTCCCGCGTCACCGGGGATCGGCGTCTGCTGCAGGCCACCGCGCTGGTCAGCACGCTCGACCGGTTCGCGATGCCGCCGATGCTGATCGCGATCGCGCGTGATCTCGACGCGCCGCTCGCGCGGATCGTCCAGGCCGCGAGCGTCTACTTCCTGGCCTACGGGCTCATGCAGCCGGTGTGGGGGCTGATCTCCGACCGGGTCGGGCTGGTGCGCACGATGCGGTTCGCGCTGCTGATCGCCGGCCTGGCGACCGCGGTGTCCGCGCTGGTGGCCGGCCCGTTATCGCTCGCGCTGGCGCGGGGCGTCGCGGGCGGAACGTTCAGCGCCGGGATCCCCGCCGGGCTGGTGTACCTCGGTGACACCGTGCCGCCGGCCGACCGGCAGCGCGAGATCACCAACCTCATGTCGGGCAGCGCGATCGGTACGGCGCTGGGGGCCTCCGGGGCCGGCATCGTCGCTCAGCTCGCGAGCTGGCGGGTGACGTTCCTGATCACCTCGGTGTTCGCGTTCGTGCTGGTGCTCGGGTTGCGCTGGTTGACGCCGCCGCCGCGCGACCGGCAGGGCCAGCGGCTGGGCGCGGCCCTCGGGCAGGTCGCCCGGTCGCGGTGGGCGCTGCTGGTGCTGCTGCTGGCGTTCGGCGACGGCGTGGTGCTGCTCGGCGTCCTCACGTTGCTGCCGGCGGCGGTGGAGGCGGCCGGGACGGGGGCGGCCCTGTCGGGCTCGGTGACGGCGTTCTACGGGCTGGGCATGTTGGTGTTCGCGCGGGTGGCCGGAAGCCTGTCGCGGCGGCTCGGGCGGTGGCAGCTGCCGTCCCTCGGGGCGCTCGCCGCGTTCGTCGGCTGCGCCCTGGTCGCGGTGACGCAGACCCCGGTCGCCGCGATCGTGGTGGCGCTGCTGCTCGGGCTGGCCTGGGCGTGGCTGCACTCGACGCTGCAGACCTGGGTCACCGAGGTGCTGCCCGCGGTGCGGGCGACCGTGGTGTCGCTGTTCGCCGGGGCGCTGTTCACCGGGAGCGCGGTGGCGGCGCTGCTGGCCTCCGGGCCGGCCGGCCGGGGTGAGTACGGCTCGGTGTTCGCGGTGGCGACGGTGCTGATCGTGCCGGTGGGTGTGGCCGCCGGGATCGGGCGGGCGCGGTGGCGCCCGCCCGGCGGCCAGGAAAGCTACCGGTCGACGAGCGCCGAGTAGACGAGCTGGCGCAGCTGGCTGCGGATCGGGTAGGTGCTCGACGGCAGCAGCTGGGTGAGGAACACGACGACCAGGTCCTCGGCCGGGTCGACCCAGAACGCGGTGCTGGCCGCGCCGCCCCAGCCGAACTCGCCTGCGCTGCCGAGCGTGCGCGTCACGACCGGGTCGAGGAGCACCGAGACGCCGAGCCCGAACCCGACGCCGCGGAACGGGGTCTCGGCGAAGAGCGGCCGGCCGAACTGCTCGAGGTCGACGCCCCCGGGTAGGTGGTTGGCGCCCAGGAAGCGGACCGTGCGGTCGCCGAGCAGGCGGACGCCGTCGAGCTCGCCCCGCCGGAGCAGCATCTGCGCGAACCGGTGGTAGTCGTGCCGGGTCGAGACGAGGCCGCCGCCGCCGGAGAGGAAGCGCGGCGGCGTGAGCACCGCCCGCCCCATCGCGTCGCTGCGTACCAGCCCACCGGCCGGGGACGGCGTGTAGAGCGCGGCCAGGCGGTCGGCCTCGGGTTCGGGCACGGAGAACGCGGTGTCGGTCATGCCGAGCGGACCGAGGATGCGGTCGGCGAAGAACGTGTCGAGCGTCTGCCCCGACACCACTTCGACCAGACGCCCGAGGACGTCGGTGGCCACCGAGTAGTTCCACTCGCTCCCGGGCTGGAACGCCAGCGGGAGCCCGGCCCACGCGTCGACGCACGCGGCCAGGTCGAGCCCTCGCGGCGTGCCCCACTCGAAACCGTTCGCGCGGTAGATCTCGTCGAGCACGTCGACGTGGTGGAAGCCGTAGGTGAGCCCGGCGGTGTGGGTGAGCAGGTGCCAGATCCGCACCGGCTCGATCGCCGGCACCGTGACCGGTTTCGCGGCGGTACCGCCGACGAGGACGCGCTGCTCCGCGAACGCCGGGAGGTACCGGCTGACCGGGTCGGTCAGCTCGAACGCGCCCTCCTCGTAGAGCATCAGCGCCGCCACCGACGTGATCGGCTTGGTCATCGAGTAGATGCGGAACAGCGTGTCGTCGGTGACCGGCCGCCCGGCCTCGACGTCGCGGAGCCCGTAGCTGCTCGTGTGCGCGACCTGCCCGTGGCGGCTGACCAGTACCGACCAGCCCGGCAGCCGCCCGTCGTCGACGTAGCGGGCGAAGTGCCGGTCGAGCCGGGAGAGGCGGCCGGGGTCCAACCCGACCGCGAGCGGCTCGACCTCGACTACAGCGTTCGTCATGTTTCCTCCCGGGCGCCGGATTTCATCCTCGCGGCCGGGAGGCGCCGGGAGCCACCGGTTGACATCTTTCAGGTGTGAGTGTTCAATCACTCCTATGTGAGTGAGTGGTTGACCACTCTTACAAGGAGACCGCCATGATGACTGAAATCGTCCTTCCCGGCATCGTCGAGCCGGACGGCCTCGTCGTGTCCCGGCGCCCGCTCCCCGAGCCGGGCCCGGGCCAGGTGCGCCTCGGCGTCGAAGCCAGCGGCGTCTCGTTCGCCGAGCAGCAGATGCGCCGCGGCAAGTACTACGACCAGCCGCCGTTCCCCTTCGTCCCGGGCTACGACGCGGTCGGCACCGTGCACGCGACCGGCCCCGGCGTCGACCCCGCGCTGCGTGGCCGGCGGTTCGCCGCCCTGATCAAGGTCGGCGGCTGGGCCAGCGACGCGATCGTCGACGAAGGCGACCTGGTCCCGGTGCCGGACGGGGTGGACGCGGCCGCCGCCGAGACCGTCGTCGTCAACGGCGTCACCGCCTGGCAGATGCTGCACCGGCACGCGAAGGTCCGCCCCGGCGGCACGATCCTCGTGCACGGCGCGAACGGCGGGGTCGGCTCGACGCTCGTGCAGCTGGCCCGGCACGCCGGGATCCGGGTGCTGGGCACGGCGTCGGCACGCAACCACGACGCGGTGCGCACGCTCGGCGCCGAGCCGATCGACTACCGCTCCGACGTCCCGGCCCGGGTCCGCGAACTCGCGCCGGACGGCGTCGACGCGGTGTTCGACCACATCGGCGGCAAGAGCGTGCGCGACTCCTACCGGCTGCTCGCGAAGGGTGGGGCGCTCATCGCGTACGGCACCGCCTCGACGAAGAACGACCCCGGCAACTCCCAGCTACCGGTCCTGCGGCTGTTCGCGCGGCTGGCCTGGTGGAACGTGCTGCCGAACGGGCACCACACGATGTTCTACAACATCTGGACCGGACGCCGGAGCCGCGCCGCGTTCCAGGCCCGGCTGCGCGAAGACCTCACCCAGGTCCTCCGCCTGCTCGCCGACGGTGCGATCACCGCCCAGGTCGCGGCCCGCGTCCCACTGGCCAAGGCGTCCGACGCCCTGCGCCTGGCCGAGTCCGGCACGGTCACCGGAAAAGTCGTCCTGGTGCCGTGAGCAACGCCTTCCCCCCGACGGCCCGAGCGCCCGCACGTGCTCGAAGTTTCCGTTCCCCGCGCGCGGCCCCGACCGCGTGGGCACCGGCCGGCAGCGGCTCCACCGAGCACCCGCTCCCCCGGCCGGATCGCCGCGGCCTCGATCGACGCCAGCGCGGTCACCGCGTCGTGCGGCGCCGCCGCAGCGCTCGGCGCGTTCACGCCGGGCCGGCTCGCCCGCACCGCGCCCACCGGCTCCGGCACCTCCACCGGAACCAGAACCTCGGGCCCGCCGCACTCCGCTGCCTGGATGATCCGCGGGCCACAAGCGTCGGACCTCAACCGGACCGGAGGTCAGGCGTTGAATTCGGGCCCGTCCGTGCGGTACTTGTGATCGCGGTCGACGACGTGGATCTCGGTGTAGGAGTGCGCGTCCATCAGCCGGTCCCGGGTCGCCTCGACCATCGATCGGTGCCCGGCCTCGGCCTCCGCCCGGGAGTGCCAGCGCTCGATCCCACCGAAGTCGTCGTGGTGTTCGGCCAGGCCGCTGACGAGCGTCTCGTACTCGGCAATGCCCTCGCCCATCGCCCGGTTCGCCGGCAGCCACACCGTCGACACCGTCGCGACCTTGCCGCCCTGCATACCCCCGGAGTAGAGGTCGCTCAGCCCCACATGGAGGAGTTCCGGTGTGTTCTCCCAGGTGAACGTCGCCATGATCTCCGGCCCGGAGAGATCTTCCTCGACGCCGCGCTCGGTGAATCGGGTCTTGTCGCTCATCGCCTCTCATTCCACCCTAGAACCGATCATGAGGGACGGATATCCCCGGCGCGTCGAAATAACCCACTGCGAAAACATAGTTGCCCGATAGGGATTAGACGATCAGCCTCGTACCGAGTTATGGTCAGAAACGTGTCTGCGCCCTTACATCTTGCGGTCGCGTTCGACGGCGCCGGGTGGCACCCGGCGGCCTGGCGGGAGCCGGAGGCTCGCCCGGCCGATCTACTCTCCGCCGGCTACTGGGTCGACCTGGCCGCCGAAGCCGAGGCCGGCCGGCTCGACTTCCTGACGATCGAGGACGCGGTCGGCTTGCAGACCAGCGACTTCGACCGCCAGGACGACCGGGTCGACCAGGTCCGCGGCCGCCTCGACGCGGTGCTCATCGCGTCCCGGGTGGCCCCGCGCACCCGGCACGTCGGGCTGGTGCCCACCGCCACCGTCACCCACACCGAGCCGTTCCACCTCTCCAAAGCCATCGCGACGCTCGACTACGTCAGCCGAGGGCGGGCCGGCCTCCGCGTGCAGGTCTCCGCACGCGCCCACGAGGCCGACCACTTCGGCCGCCGCCAGATCCCGCGGCTGCGCGTCGAGGACCTGCGCTCCGACCGGCTCGCCGACCTGTTCGACGAGGCCGCCGACTACGTCGAGGTGCTCCGCCGCCTCTGGGACTCGTGGGAGGACGACGCGGAGATCCGTGACGCCGCGACCGGGCGCTTCGTCGACCGCGACAAACTGCACTACATCAACTTCGAAGGCCGGTTCTTCGACGTCAAGGGTCCGTCGATCACGCCGCGGCCACCGCAGGGGCAGCCGCTCGTCACCGCACTCGCGCACGCGACGATCCCGTATCGCCTCGGGGCCCGCAGCAGCGACGTCGTCTACGTGACGCCGCACGACGTCGAGGAAGCGAGGACGATCCTCGCCGAGGTCCGCGCCGAACAGGAGGCGGCCGGTCGCTCCGGCGAGACCGTGCACGTCTTCGCCGACCTCGTGGTGTTCCTCGACGGCCGGGACCGGAAGGCCCGCCTCGACGAGCAGGCCGGCGAGGAGTACCGGTCCGACGCGCTGATCTTCACCGGCTCACCCGCCGAGCTGGCCGACCTGCTGCTCGAGTGGCAGGCCGCCGGTCTGTCGGGCTTCCGCCTGCGCCCGGGGGTGCTCCCGACCGACCTGGAAGCAATCACCCGAGGCCTGGTGCCCGAACTACAGCAGCGGGGCGTGTTCCGCCGCGCCTACGAGGCGGACACGCTCCGGGGCCTGCTGGGGTTGTCCCGTCCCGCCAATCGGTACGCGAGGGCTGAGTCGTGAAGCAGATCCACCTGGCCGCTCACTTCCCCGGCGTCAACAACACCACGGTCTGGAGCGACCCGGCGGCCGGCAGCCACATCGAGTTCGACTCGTTCGTCCACCTGGCGCAGACCGCGGAGCGCGCGAAGTTCGACTTCTTCTTCCTCGCCGAAGGGCTGCGCCTGCGCGAGCAGGGCGGCCGGATCTACGACCTCGACGTCGTGGGCCGCCCCGACACGTTCACCGTGCTCGCCGCGCTGGCCGCGGTCACCGACCGGCTCGGCCTGACCGGCACGATCAACTCGACGTTCAACGAGCCGTACGAGGTCGCGCGCCAGTTCGCGTCGCTCGACCACCTGTCGGCCGGCCGCGCCGGGTGGAACGTCGTGACCTCGTGGGACGCGTTCACCGGCGAGAACTTCCGCCGCGGCGGGTTCCTCGACCAGTCCGACCGGTACGCGCGGGCCAAGGAGTTCCTCGCGACCGCCGCCGAGCTGTTCGACTCCTGGCGCGGCGACGAGATCGTCGCCGACAAGGTCTCCGGGGCGTTCCTGCGCGACCCGGCCGCCGGCACGTTCCGGCACCAGGGCGACCAGTTCGACATCCACGGCCGGTTCAACGTGCCGCGGTCGCCCCAGGGTCGCCCGGTGATCCTCCAGGCCGGTGACTCCGACGAGGGGCGCGAGTTCGCCGCCGCCACCGCCGACGCGATCTTCAGCCGGTACGGCACGCTGGCCGAGGGGCAGGCGTTCTACTCCGACGTGAAGGGCCGGCTGGCCCGGTACGGGCGCACGCCGGATCAGCTCGTGATCCTGCCCGCGGCGACGTTCACGCTCGGCGACACCGACGCCGACGCGCAGGAGAAGGCCGCGGTGATCCGCCGCCAGCAGGTGAGCGGCCAGACCGCGCTCAAGTTCGCCGAACAGCTCTGGAACCGGGACCTGTCCGGTTACGACCCGGACGGTCCGCTGCCCGACGTCGACCCGGTCGTCGGTGACTCGCACATCTCGCGCGGGCGGGCCAGCGTGCGGATGTTCCGGGACCCGCTCGCGGTGGCGCGGCAGTGGCGTGATCTCGCGGCGGAAAAGAAGCTCTCCCTGCGCGAGGTGGTCATCGAGGTGACCGGGCGGCAGAACTTCATCGGCTCGGCGTCCACGATCGCCGAGCAGATCAACACGCTCGTGCAGGCGGACGCCAGCGACGGGTTCATCCTCGTCCCGCACATCACGCCGGGTGGGCTGGACGAGTTCGCCGACACGGTCGTGCCGCTGCTGCAGGAGCGGGGTGTCCTCCGCACCGAGTACGAGGGCACGACGCTGCGCGATCACCTCGGCCTGGCTCCCCGGTGACCGGAGCCACGCGGGCCGGGCGGATCGGCCCGGGCGCTCGTAGGCTCATCCGGTGAGCATCGTCCAGAATCCGCCGGGCACCACCGTCGAGCCGCACCCGCTCGACCACGCTGCCTGGGCCTCGCTCACCGGTGCGCACCGGCACCTGGCGCAGATCCACGGGCAGGCCGCCCGCTATCTGCCCGACGTGTCCCCGCTCGGCGTGCTCGCCCCCGGCGCGGACGCCCGGGTGTGGGACGACGTGATCGCGCTGTTGGGCCCGGACGCGGTGCTGTCGCTGACGGCGCTGGACGTCACCCCGCCGGAGAGCTTCGGCATCGAGTTCTCGGCGCCGGGCGTCCAGCTGATCGACGCGACCGTCGACGCCCGGACGGACCCGGAGGCGATCCGGCTGACCACGGCGGACGTGCCGGAGATGCTCGAGCTGGTCGAACGGACCCGGCCCGGTCCGTTCGCGCGGCGGACGATCGAGCTCGGCACCTACCTCGGGATCCGCCGCGAGGGAGCGCTGATCGCGATGGCGGGTGAGCGGATGCGCCCACCGGGCCACACCGAGATCAGCGCGGTGTGCACCGACCCCGCCCACCGAGGGCAGGGGTTGGGCAGCCGGCTCGTGCTGGCGGTCGCGGCCGGCATCCGGGCCCGTGGCGAGGTGCCGTTCCTGCACGCCGCCGCGACGAACACCGGAGCGATCGCCCTCTACGAGAAACTAGGCTTCGTCCTTCGCCGGAACACCACCTTCAGCGCGATCCGCACGCCGGCGGCGTAGGTACCACCACTCGCCGGTGACCGCCGCGACCAGCAGGATCGCGGTGCCCGCACTGAGCCAGGCGCCGAGGCCGGCGTACTTCGGGGCGTACGAGAAGTCGATCGTGTGCGTCCCGGCCGGGACGTGCACCGCCGCGAGCCCGTGGTCCGCGCGGACGAGGTCGGCCGGACGACCGTCGACCGTCACCCGCCACGTCGACTGGATCGCGTCGGCGAGCACCAGGTACCCGGCGCCCTCGGCGTCCACGGCCAGCCGCATCTCGTCGAAACCGTCGTCGACCCACCGCACGGTGGCCGGTTTGCCCTCGGCGGCACCGCCCGGCGCGTCGAGCACCACGGCGTCGGCCGCCAGCGCCCCGTCCGCGAGCAGGCCCAGCCGACGCTCGGACGACCTTTCCACGACCACGCTCGACGCCCACCGCGCCCGCGGCAGCGCGGTCGCGCGCTGGTAGACGATCGCGTCGCCGTCCTTCACCAGCGTCAGCCCGTCGTTGGTGCGTGCCACCGTCGAGAGCGCCGGCGCCCCGGACCGACCGGCCACGAGCAGCGGCGCGTCCCCCCGGAGCGAGATCTCGGCCGTGAGGCGGGTGCCGGCCGGCACGTCCTCGGCCGCGAGCGGCACGTAGAACGGCTGGTCGGCGGCGATGGCGCGGTCGACCCGCTCGGACCGGGCCACCTCGCGCCCGCTCGAGTCCCGCAGGACGACACCGATCCACCGCGCGTACGTCTCCGTGACGTCCCGCGACACCGGCGTCACCCCGATGCCGCGGATCGGCCCGGTGACCGGCACCGGCACGCTCACCGGCCGGCCGGGGGACAACGTGTACGTCGAGGCGTCCCCGGCGTCCTTCTTCTCGACGCCGTACGGGATCTGCGTGGCCGGCGTGACGTACTCGGCGACCGAGAGCCGGTCGAGGATCGGGTTCGTCGGTGACGTGCCGTCGTTGAGCGGCTGCGGCCACAGGAACGTCGCCGGCTTCGGCGGCGGGCTGAACTGGTAGCCGGGCAACGCCTCGAGCAGCTCGGCGAACCGGGCCTCGACGAACGAGTGGCCCTGCAGCCCCCGCAGCCGGTGGAGCTGGTGGACGCCGCCGAGCACCGCGCCGTTGGAACCCCAGAACCGCTCGTGCCCGAGGTTGGCCTCCAGGTACCGGTGGGTGTCGGTGACCGGGTAGAAGTTCTTCACCGGCGTCCGCGGCCAGTAGTTGTGCACCCACAGCAGCGCCTGCGCGGCGACGAGGAGCGGGATCAGCGCGGCGGCGGCCAGGCGCAGCGCGCGGTGCCTGGGCGCGAACCAGAGCCAGCCCGCGGCGCCCAGCGCGGCGCACACGAACATCAGGCCGATCGCCAGCTCGCGGTTGAGCCACCCGAGGTGCGGCCCGCCGCCCGGGAACCCCCACTCGGCGTCGTGCACCAGCGCGAACCGGCGCGCCGACACGTACAGCACGACCCCGAACGCGGCCACGCCCGCCCACACCGCGCCGCCCCACACCGCGCGGCGCTTGTCGCTCAGCGGCCGGTGGTCGCGAGCCCGGTCGAGCAGCAGCTGGAACCCCACCGCCGCGATCACCGCGACGCCGAATCCGAGGACACTGCGGGCGCGCTCGACCGCGTTGTCGCTGAACAGGTACGGCAGCTTCTGCAACAGCGCCAGCGGCGGCCCGCCGAGGAAGATGATGCCGCCCCAGACCGCGGTGGACACCACGAAGAACCACCACGCGCCCCTCGGCAGCGCCACCCGCGCCCGGCGGAACAGCGCGATCGCGGCGATCAGCAGCACGGCGACGCCGGCCCCGACGTACGCGACCTCCTCCAGGAAGATCCGCGTCTCGTACCAGTACGGGCCCTCGGGTGGCTGCACGGTGCCGAACACGTACGGCGCGATCGAGGTCAGCAGCACCTGGGTGGGGATGTGCTGGTCGGGTGTCTGCTCGCGGCCACGCACCAGCACCGTGGACATCATCGACACCCAGGGCAGGATCTGGATCGCGACGAGCGCGACGCCGGTGCCGACCCCGGCCAGGGCACGCAGCCAGACGCCGAGCGTGCGCCGGGTCCACCCGTGCTCGGCCGCCGACCGGACGATCACGTAGAAAGCCCCGGTGACCAGCGCGTACATGGTGACCGCGGGGAAGCCGCCCAGCCACATCGCCGCACACGTGAGCGCGAGCAGCGCCGCGTCACGCGGCCGGCGGTTCTGCACGACGCACTCCAGCGCCCAGAACACCGCCGGGACGAACGCGGCGACCCGGCTCTGCGGCCAGTTCACCCAGACGATCATGAACGCGCTGGTGGCGAACGCGAGCCCGCCGAGGAGCGCGGCCGGTTTCCCCAGCTTCAGCCGCCGCAGGAACAGATAACTGCCGCCGACCGCGACGACGATCTGCAGCAGCAGCATGTACGCCGACGCCAGCCAGGCCGGCAGGAACCAGAACGGCAGCGCGACCGGCGAGGCCATCCCGGCGTTCGGGGTGCCGCCGAGCGAACCGCCGCCGAGCGCGTACGGGTTCCAGTTGGCCCACTCGCCGGACCGGATCGCATCGCCGAACAGCGCGGCGTTCGGGATCGCGGAGTCGACCGTGTCGCCCAGGTCGAGCGTCTCGCGCTGGACGCCGAGCAGCTCACCGTCGGTGTACGGCGCGACCCGCGCGAGCAGGCCGGTCTCGGTGAGCGAGCTGCCGCCCCACAGCGGCGATCCGATGCCGCCGAGCGCGAACGCGGCGATCGCGAGGACGACGATCGTGACCAACGGATCCGGTCGGCGTCGCCACCAGCGGGGGGACTTTTCTTCGGCGGGGCTCTCGGAAGCCCGGGGGGTGAGTTGCTGCGTCGCGCTCATCGGGGCGGAAGCTACCACTCCCGTGCGACGGTACCGGCACGGACCGTACTGAGATAGGAGAAGCTTTACCTTCCGGTAGGACCGAAGCGCTCGGTACGGATCGACGCCGGATCGTGCCCCGCGTCGACGAGCAGGTTGGCGACGGTCTCGACGAACGGCGTCGGCCCGCACACGTAGACCCGCGGCTTGTCGTCGGGGGTCCAGGTGTGGGCGGCGAGCAGCCCGGCACCGACCCGGCCCGGCGGCAGCGGCCAGTCCGGCGGGGTGCGCCGGGTATAGGCGTAGGTGACCTCGACGCCGAGTTCGGCCAGCTCGGACGGGTAGATCGCTTCGGCCGGGCTCCGCACGGAGTAGAGCACCTTGAACGGCGCATCCGACCCCGCCTGGGCCCGGGCCCTGACCATCGCCATCAGCGGCACGATGCCCGACCCGCCGGCGATCAGCTGCACCGGCTCGGCCGCCGTCGGTGACTCAGCCCCCGGACGCCAGACGAAGTACCCGCCGACCGGTCCGCGCAGCTCCAGCGGATCACCGACCGAGAGCACCCGCGCCAGGTACGGCGACACCTCACCGTCGTCCACGACCTGCACGGTGATCTCGACCCGGCCCGGAGCCGACGCGGACGAGATCGAGTACGACCGTTCGGTGGAGTACCCGTCGGGAGCGGTCAGTCGCACGTCGAGGTGCTGACCGGCCAGGTGCCCCGGCCAGTCCGGAACGTCGAGCACGAGCGTGCGGGCGGTGGCCGTCTCGTCGCGCACCGCGGCGACGGTACCCACCTGCCAGGACAGCCGCCTGACCACCTCAGTCCCCCTCGTAGCGCTGCTCGCGCCAGGGGTCGCCGTAGTTGTGGTAGCCGTTCTCCTCCCAGAACCCGGGCTCGTCCTCGAGCAGCAACTGGATGCCGCGCACCCACTTCGCGCTCTTCCAGAAGTAGAGGTGCGGGACCAGCAGCCGGGCCGGCCCGCCGTGCTCGGGTTCGAGCGGCTGGCCGTCGAAGCCGAACGCGATCCAGGCCTTGCCGTCGAGCAGGTCCTCCAGCGGCAGGTTCGTCGAGTACCCGCCGTAGGAGTAGACCTTCGCGTACTCGGCCTCGGTCTCGATGTTCTCGAACAGCGTGTCCAGCGACACGCCCTCCCAGTCGGTGTCGAGCTTCGACCACTTGGTGACGCAGTGGATGTCGACGTGCGGCGTCTCGCGCGGGAGTGCCTGCAGGGCCTCCCAGCCCCAGCCGTGGATCGCGCCGGTCTCGGTGACGATGCCGAAGTTCCACTCCTCCAGGTCCACCTGCGGCGTGGGGCCGTAGGTGAGCACCGGGAAGTCCTCGGTGAGGTACTGGCCGGGCGGTAAGTCCCGGTCGTGCCGACGCCGTCCGGTGAAACCGGGCGAGATCACGCTCATCGACGTTTTCTCTTTTCTTTGATCCGCACCGTGATCTGGATCGGCGTGCCGGCGAACCCGTAGTCCTCGCGCAGCCGCCGCTCGATGTACCGCGTGTAGGCCACGTCGACGGGGCCGCTGGTGAACAGCACGAACCGGGGCGGCTTGCTGCCGGCCTGGGTCGCGAACAGAATGCGGGTCTGCTTGCCGCCACGCACCGGGTGCGGGTGGGCCGCGACCAGCTCGGAGAGCCAGCTGTTCAGCCGCCCGGTGGGGATGCGCTGCTCCCAGCCTTCCAGCGAGGTACGCAGCGCGGGCGCGAGCTTGTCGACGGCCCGCCGGGTGCGCGCGGAGATGTTGACCCGCGGCGCCCAGCGGATCCGCTGCAGGTCACGGTCGATCTCGCGCTCGAGCAGCTCGCGGCGGTCCTCGTCGAGCAGGTCCCACTTGTTGAACGCCAGCACGAGCGCGCGGCCGGTCTCCACAACCGTCGTGATCACGCGCTGGTCCTGCTCGCTCAGCGGCTCGCTGGCGTCGAGCAGGACGACGGCCACCTCGGCGGCCTCGATCGCGGCCGCGGTTCGCAGGCTGGCGTAGTACTCGGCGCCGCTGGCGAACGTGACCTTCTTGCGCAGGCCCGCGGTGTCGACGAAACGCCACACCTCGTCGCCCAGCTCGACCAGGCTGTCGACCGGGTCGACGGTGGTACCCGCGACCGCGTCGACGACCGCGCGGTTCTCCTTGGTGACGGCGTTGAGCAGGCTCGACTTGCCGACGTTCGGCCGGCCGACGAGCGCGACCCGGCGCGGGCCACCGGTGCCGAAGCGGCCTTCCTGGGGCGCCTCGGGCAGCACCTCGAGAACCTTGTCGAGCAGGTCACCGGAGCCGCGGCCGTGCAGGGCCGAGACCGGCCAGGGTTCGCCGAGGCCGAGGCGCCAGAGCTCGGCGACGTCGGCCTCGCCCTTGGTGTCGTCGACCTTGTTGGCCGCGAGCACCACCGGCTTGCCGCCGCGCTGCAGCACCCGGGCCACGGCCGCGTCGGTCTCGGTGATGCCGACCCGCGCGTCGACGACGAGCAGGACCGCGTCCGCGACCGTCATCGCGTACCGGGCCTGATCGGCGATCGCCGCGGCACGGCCCTGGGCGTCGGGCTCCCAGCCGCCGGTGTCGACGAGCGTGAAGCGGCGGCCGTTCCACAGCGCGTCGTAGGCCACGCGGTCGCGGGTGACGCCGGGAACGTCCTGGACCACCGCTTCGCGGCGGCCGAGGACACGGTTGACCAACGTGGACTTGCCGACGTTGGGCCGGCCGACGACCGCGAGCACGGGCAGTGCGCCCGGTACGTCGTCGTCACCGCCCTCGTCGGAGTCCAGCGAGGCCAGCTCGGCGTCGGAGATTTCGTATTCCTCAGCGAGCTGAGTCCAGTTGTCGCTCATCGGGCCGGGGCTCCTGCGGTCTCGGAGACGACGCGGAGGACGGCGGCGACGACCTGCTCGAACGTCAAAGGGGAAGTGTCGATCTCGACGACACCGTCGGCGGCGACGAGGAAGTCCACGACGGTGGAGTCACGCGCGTCGCGGGTCGCGATCTGGGCGTGGGTGGCGGCGAGCGACGCCGCGTCGTCGTTGCCGTGCAGCTCGCGGGCGCGACGGGCGATCCGGGCGTTCTCGTCCGCGGTGAGCAGGAGGCGCACGTCGGCGTCGGGCGCGACGACCGTGGTGATGTCCCGACCCTCGGCGACGATCCCCGCGCCCTTCTCCTCGATCAGCGCCCGCTGCCGGGCGATCAGGTCGGACCGGACGTCGAGGTTCGTCGCGATCGCGCTGACGTTCTCGGAGATCCGCGTCTGCCGGATGGCGGCGGTGACGTCGACGCCGTCGACGGCGATCCGGGGCGACGCCGGGTCGGTCGCGACGTCGAGCACCAGGGCCCGGCTGAGCGCGGCGACCGCCGGTTGATCGGTGAGGTCGAGCCCGCGGTCGAGCGCGGCCCAGGTGACGGCCCGGTACATCGCGCCGGTGTCGAGGTAGCGGAGGCCGAGCGTGCGGGCCACCTCCCGGCAGACACTCGATTTGCCCGATCCCGAGGGGCCGTCGACGGCGATGACGCCCCGGAAACCCGTATTCAACGACTGGCCTTCCTGTGAACCGAACACCCTCCTATCATGCCCGCTCCGGCGGCAACGGGGGAACGCGGTGGTGGAGGGTGGAATTCACTGGGTCTTGCTGGAGAATACTGGAACGAGCTAAATTCGGAGCCGTGACCGGACCGGCCGAGGCACTGGAGCGCCGCATCGACGACCTGCGCGCCGCGGTCCGCCGGGCCGTCACCGCGGGCGAACGGGCCCGCGCCCGCACGCTGCGGACCGAACTCCACCGCACCGAGCGGGAGTGGGAGTCCGCCCTCGAAGCGCTGGCGCCGGACTCCGAGCCCGCCGGGCCCGCACCGGCTCCGGCCGCGCTGCTCCCCCTGCGTGAGCAGGTCCACCAGGCGCTGACGATGCTCGGAGCGCCGGCCGCGCCGAAGCTGATCGTCCAGGTGCACGAGGCGTTCTCCACCGGCGGCCTCACGTCGGCCCGGCTGACCAGCCTGCGGCGCGACGAGGAGCGGTCGTTCCGCTCGGCGCCGCAGATGCGGCCGTACTACCTGTGCGCGGCGCTCACCGCGGACCTCCTCGCGCCGGCCCGCGGGCTGCTCGCGGTGTCCACCTGGCCGATGTCCGCGCGTGTCATCGGTCCGCTCAGCCCACGCGTCGATTTCCTCACCGCGGCCGCCCGGCTGGCCGAGCACGTCCAGCGACTGGCCGACCCGGGCCCGGCGGCGCGCCGGCTGCTCTGGCGGTTCGCCGCGAACATCCCCGGAGCCGGGAACGTCCCCGGAGTCGCGGCCGGCCCCGACCAGACGTCCGCACCGGCGGTGGCCGCCGCCGCGCTCGCCGAACTCGAACTGCACCGCGACACCGACGAGCGGCAACGCGCCGAAGCCGCCCGCCGCGCGCGCGACCGCCTGGACGAGGCCCAGCAGCTGTTCGGAACCAAGTTCGGCGTCGTCGGCCGCAACGCCCGCGCCACCTGAGTCACACTGTTCCCGTAGAGACGCCTTCCCCGAGGACCTCCGTGCCGAAGCTTCCCCCGCCCGATCCCCGGCTCGACCAGCTGCGCGGTGGCGTGCCGCCGAAGCGCCACAACGCCCGCACGATCGCGGCGCTGACCACCAACCCGGGCTGCGTCCGACGTGCGGTGCTCGACACCGCCGGGATCGACAAGGACGCGCTGGCCCGCCACCTCGAGTTCCCGGCCCCGTTCGGGCAGTCGTCGTTCGCGATCACCCGCGGGAACGCCTTCGAGGCCCAGCTGAAGGCCGACGGCTGCGCCGAGCTGCTGACGCTGCTGCGCGAGACCCTCGACCTCGATCTCACCGAGGTCGCGTACGCCGACCTGGAGAGCGTCGGCGACAACGTCTCCGAGAACGCCCGCAACACCTACTCCGAGCAGCGGCTCGCGCACGGCGACGAGAACACGCTGTTCGACCACCCGCTGCTGCGGCTGGTGGTGGCCGGACAGAGCGTGTACCTGGAGCCCGACCTGGTGGCGTTCCAGCACCACGGCGTGTACCACGTCGTCGAGATCAAGTCGTTCGCGGTGATCGACGGGCAGGCCGACCCGGCCAAGGTGGCGGCCGCCGCGATCCAGTCGGCCGTCTACGTGCACGCGCTGCGGCAGTTGCTCGGCCGCCCGGAGGCGGTCGCGGACGAGGTCGTCCTGGTGTGCCCGAAGGACTTCTCCAACCGGCCGGTGGCCACCAAGGTCGACGTCCGCAAGCAGCTGCTCGTGCTCGACCACCAGCTCACCCGGATGGACGACGTGGACACGCTGCTGAGCGCGCTTCCCGCCGGGCTGACGCTCGGGCTCGCACCGGACCCCGAGGGCACCCCGACCCGCCCGGTCGCCGAACTCACCGCGTCGCTCGGCGAGTTGTCCGCCCGGTACTCCCCCGACTGCCTGGGCCACTGCGAGCTCGGTTTCTTCTGCCGCGACGAAGCCACCGGGTGCACCGACGCGCTCGGCACCGCCGTCCGCGAGCAGCTCGGCGGCGTCGACACGATCGCCGAGGCGCTGCAGCTGGCCCAGGGAACCTGGGCCGGCGACGAGCACCAGGCCGAGGTCGCGGCGGTGCTCCGGACGACCGCGCGCGTCTTCTCCGAGAGCGCATGAGCGCGATCGCCGCGTACGCGCGGGCGCTGGCGGTCGTCGAAGGCGTCGCGCAGCCGATCACGACGGTCGCGCACGTGCACGTCGCGGCGCGCCCGCTGGTGCTGGTGCCGCTGGCGCTGGCCGGTGAGGCCAACGCGCCGCTGGCCGCGCTCGTCGGCACCGACCCGGCCTCGCCCCGCCTGCTGATCGTGCCGCAGCCCCGCGACCGCCAGCTGCGGTTCGCGTTCGCCGCGTCGCTGGCCGACGTCGTTCTGGACTACCTGTCGGGGTTCCCGGTCACCGAGGGCGACGAGCCCACCGCCGACGACGCGCCCCAGCTCTGGGTGCCCAACCGCGGCGGGTTCGCGTTCCTGCGCCTGTTCGGACGCTCGACGCGCTTCCGCCGCACCACCGGTCCCTACCCGGTGGCGCCCGGGGTGCCGGTGCTCGGGCGGTGGCTGACCTGGTTCGCCGAGCGGTCGGAGTACCCGGGCGCGAGCACGCTGCTGGCCGCGACCGAGGTGCTCGGGGCGCACTGGGCCACCGGGCAGAGCGCGCTGGAGGACGCGAACCTGGCGGCGCTGCTCGGCTGGATCGACCCGCCGCCGGGCCGGTCCGCCCGCGAGGCCGCCCGCGACGCCGAGGACGCGCTGCGGTGGCCGCCGGCCGGCCCGTCGACCGATCCGACGTTCGACAACGAGGTGCTCTCCCCGGCGATCTCGGCCTACGGCTCGTCCCCCGACGGCTCCGCACTGCGCCGGCGCGCGCTGGCCGGTCTCGAATCCGCGCTCCGCGGCCAGACCCAGCCGACCTGGGAGCTGGTGTGGCGAGCGATCGACCGGATGCGCACGCTGACGCCGGGCGGGTCGGTCGCGGGCCGGTGGGCCGCCGACGCTCGTCAGTACGCGAGTTTCCACCGGTGGATGGCCGAGGACGGGCTGCCGCAGGCGCGCCGGGACGGTGCCGTCGCCGCGGCGCGGCGGCTGCTGCGCCTGGAGTGGGCCCACCAGGAGTACGCGGTGTCACGGTCGTTCGACGACCCCCGGGTGATGGCCGACTTCCGGGTCACCGGTGAGGCGTTCCGCGGCACGGTGACCGAGGTGGACGCCGAGCGCCGCGTCGAGAACGAGAACGGCAACCTGGTGAAGCGGCCGCTGGTGGTCGTGCGCACCGAGGACCCGGTGCACCTGGCGGTGGGCACCGCCGTCGGGTCGCCGGCGCGGCCCAAGCAGTCCGGCCGCGTGCTGGAGATCGACGACGGGCTGGTGACCGTCGAGATCGCCAAGGGACTGCGCGAGGCGCTGCCCCGGGTCGGCGACGACCTCACCTACAGCAGCGTCCTGTCCTCCGGTGGGCGGGGACCGAACCTGCCGCCGGTGGAGGACACGCCCTGGACGCACGGCGGCCCCCCGGAGCCGTACGTGCCCACCGACGAGGACGCCGTGGAGACGTGGGAATGATCGACCCCGCGGCCGAAGCCGCCCGGACCACCGACGCGATCCTCACCGACCTGCGCTCGGGGGCGCACCGCGGGATCGTCGTCGACTCACCGCCCGGTGCCGGCAAGTCGACGCTCGTCGTGCGGGCCGCGCTGGAGCTCGCGCGGGCCGGCGAGCGGCTGATGATCGTCGCGCAGACCAACGAGCAGGTCGACGACCTGATCGTGCGCCTCGCGGCGCCGCTGTTCGAGGCGCGGCCGGACGCGCGGATCGGCCGGTTGTCCCGGGGCGGGTTCGTCGCGCCGCCGCGGCTGGCCGCGCTGCCCAACGTCGTCGTGTCCAGTGCCCTCGCGGACCTGAACGATCCGCTCGTGACGATCGCGACCGCGGCCAAGTGGGCGCACGTGCGCGACGCGGTGTGGCCGTGGGCGATCGTCGACGAGGCCTACCAGATGCGCTCGGACGCGCTGCTCGTGCTCGCGGCCCGGTTCGAGCGGGCGCTGTTCGTGGGTGACCCGGGCCAGCTCGACCCGTTCTCCACCGTGGAGAACGACCGGTGGCGCGGCCTGACCTGGGATCCGATGCAGAGCGCGATCTCGGTGCTGCTGCGCAACAACCCGACCGTTCCGGTGCACCGGCTGCCCGTCTCGTGGCGGCTGCCGTACTCGGCGCAGGACGTCGTGGCGAAAGCGTTCTACCCGTTCACCGGGTTCCGTACCGGCACCGGGCCGGGCGAGCGCGAACTGGGCTTCCGCACCGCCGGACACGGCGTCGAGGACGCGGTGCTGACGACGGCGGCCAAGACCGGGTGGAGCCTGGTGGAGCTGCCCCGGCGGCACACGCTGCGCACCGACGGTGAGGCCGTGGAGGCGGTCGCCACGATCGCCCGGCGGCTGCTGGAGCGGGGCGCCACCGCCCGGGACGGCTCCGAGGTGACGTCCGTCGGCCCGTCACGGATCGCGGTCGGCGCCGCCCACCGCGATCAGGTGGCCGCGATCCGGGCCGCGCTCAACCACCCGGAGATCGTCGTCGACACCGCGAACCGCCTGCAGGGCCGCGAGTACGACGTCACGGTCTTCCTGCACCCGCTCTCCGGCCGGCGCGACGCGACCGCGTTCCACCTCGAGGCGGGCCGCCTGTGCGTGCTCGCGTCACGCCACCGGCAGGCGTGCGTCATCGTGGCCCGCGCCGGCATCCGCGACCTGCTCGACGCCCACCCCTCCAGCGCACCGGTGCACCTGGGAGACCCGGTCAAGTTCCCGGACGGCTGGGCCGCCAACCAGACGATGCTCGCTCATCTGGAGCCCCACACCGTCAGCTGGTAGCCCCCCGGCTGCCTGCTCCCGGCCCGACCGGCCCGGTGTCCACACCGGACCGGTCGGCACCGGCGAGCGTCAGGCGCGTTCGAGGCGGACCAGGCTCCAGGAGAGCGCGGGCAGTTCCAGCGCGACCCGCCCCCCGTCCACCGCGGGGACCTCGACCGGACGCGGCACCACCCGCTCGGGGTTCTCCGCGGTGTTCACCGCTTCGGGGTCGTCGTCGGCGATCATGACGTGCGAGGCCACCCGGTAGCCCGGCCAGGCCCGCAGGTCCACGTCGACGGTCATCGGGGAGGTCTGCGACCGGTTCACCGCGAAGAGCGAGACGCCGTCCTCGTTCTGCACCGCCACCGCGTCCAGCAGCGGCACCTCGCCCAGCCACTTCGTCTCGTGACGCGGCGAGGCCGGCTCCACCCGCAGCACGGTGCCTCGCCCGTACCGCGACGTCAGCGCGAACGGGTGGTAGGTCGCCTGCTTCCAGGCCGCCCCGCCGGGCGTCGTCATGATCGGTGCGATGACGTTGACCAGCTGCGCCTGGCAGCCGATCTTCACCCGGTCCGCGTGGCGCAGCAGGCTGTTGAGCATCGTGCCCACCACGACCGCGTCGGTAACCGAGTACACGTCCTCGATCAGCGGCGGCGCCTCCCGGATCGCCAGGTTCGCCTCGCCCTCGAACCGCTTGAGGTACCAGACGTTCCACTCGTCGAACGAGATGTTCAGCCGCTTCTTGCGGCGCCCCACCGCACGCACGTGGTCGGCGGTGGCGATCACCGCGTCGATGAAGCGGTCCATGTCGACCGCGCACGCCAGGAAGCTGTCCCGGTCGTCGCCGCGCTGCTCGTAGTAGGCGTGCATCGAGACGTAGTCGACCTGGTCGTACGTCTCGCCGAGCATCGTCGCCTCCCACGATCCGAACGTCGGCATCGAGGAGTTCGAACTGCCACAGGCCACCAGCTCGATCGACGGGTCGACCAGCCGCATCGCCTTCGCGGTCTCGGACGCCAGCCGCCCGTACTCGTACGCGGTCTTGTGGCCGATCTGCCAGGGCCCGTCCATCTCGTTGCCCAGGCACCAGGTCCTGATCCCGTGGGGTTCCGCGGAACCGTTCTTCCGGCGCAGGTCCGACAGGTACGTGCCGCCGGGCAGGTTGCAGTACTCGATCAGGTCGCGGGCGGCGTCGATGCCCCGGGTACCGAGGTTGACGGCCATCATGGTCTCGGCACCGACCGACCGCGCCCACGGCAGGAACTCGTCGACGCCCACCCGGTTGGTCTCCAGTGACCGCCAGGCCAGGTCGAGCCGGGTGGGCCGCTCGTCGACCGGCCCGATCCCGTCCTCCCACCTGTACCCGGAGACGAAGTTGCCGCCGGGATACCGGATCAGCGGTACGCCCAGGTCCCGAGTCAGGTCGGCCACGTCGGTCCGGAAGCCGGATTCGTCGGCGAGGGGATGCCCGGGCTCGTAGATGCCCGTGTACACGCACCGCCCCATGTGCTCGACGAACGACCCGTAAAGCCGCGGATCGAC
Source organism: Cryptosporangium arvum DSM 44712 (assembly GCF_000585375.1). Lineage (NCBI taxonomy): Bacteria > Bacillati > Actinomycetota > Actinomycetes > Cryptosporangiales > Cryptosporangiaceae > Cryptosporangium > Cryptosporangium arvum. Next base: position 2,667,743 of record NZ_KK073874.1, on the reverse strand, counting down.
GTCCCCGACCGTGAACGCCGGATCGATCGTCAGTGAAGCCTGCAGCACGAACTCACCCCTTGATTCCGGTACCGGCGATGCCTTCGACGATGTTCCGCTGGAACAGCAGGAACACCGCGACCAGCGGCACCGCGCCCAACACCGCCGTCGCCATCGTGTCGGCGTAGCGGATACCGAACGCGCCCTGCACCGTCGCCAACCCCACCGGGATCGTCATCAGGTCGGGGTTCGTCAGTACCAGCAGTGGCCAGAGCAGGCTGTTCCACGCCCAGACGAACGTGAAGATCGAGACCGCGGCGACCGCGGGGCGGGCCAGCGGTAACACGATCTGCCAGTAGACCCGGAAGAAGCCGGCGCCGTCGACGCGGGCCGCCTCCTCCAAGTCGGCCGGCAGGCCGTCGAAGAACTGCTTGAAGATGAAGACCGCGATCGCGGTCGGTGCCTGCGGCAGCGCGACGGCCCAGAACGTGTTCAGCAGGCCGAGCGACTGGAACTCCCGGAACTGCGGCACCATCAGCACCTGCGACGGCACCATGATGCCCGCGAGGATGAACCAGAACACCAGCGTGCGGTACTTGAAGCGCATCCGGGACAGCGCGAACGCGGCCAGGCTCGCGGTGGCCACGGTCAGCACCGCCGACAGGGCCGATGCGATGAACGTCGAGGCCCACCACTGCAGCATGTCGGTGTCGGTGAAGACGCGGCCGAACGCGGCGAGCGTCGGGTTGTCGATCCACCACGTGGTGTTGACGGTCTCGGCGTTGGGCTTGAGCGCGGTGTCCAGCGCCCACAGGATCGGCACGAGCCAGAGAAGCGCGAACGCGATGAGCACGCCGACGCAGATCCGGTTGAAGATCGCGACGCGCCGGTCGACGGTCGCGACCGTCACGGTTCGATCGGCCCGCGCGGGCGGCGCCAACGTCTCGGTGACCATGCTCAGGTCTCCTTCTGCTGCGAACGGACGAGCCGGAACCAGACGATCGACACCGCCAGCACGACGAGGAAGAACAGCATCGAGACCGCGGACGCGTAACCGATGCGGTAGTTGGTGAAGCTCTCGTCGTAGACGTACTGCAGGAGCGAGCGGGTGGAGTAGTTCGGCCCGCCCGAGGTCATGATGTACATCTGGTCGAACACCTTCAGCGAGGCGATGACCTGCAGTACCGCGACGAGCGTCGTGGTGCGCCCGAGCAGCGGGATCGTCACGTGCCGGATCTGCTGCCAGGGGCCGGCGCCGTCGAGTGCGGCCGCCTCGTAGAGGTCACGCGGGATCTCCTGCAGCCCCGCCAGGTACAGCACGAAGTTGAAGCCGATCGTCCACCACACCGTCGTCATCGCCAGCGCCGGCATCGCCCACGTCTCGCTGCCGAGCCAGTTCGGGGCGGTGATGCCGATCTTGGCCAGCGTGGTGTCGAGCAGCCCGATGCCGGGCGACAGGATCCACATGAAGATCAGCGCGACGACCGCGGAGGGCAGCACGTACGGCAGGAAGAACGCCAGGCGGTAGAACCACTGGCCGCGGTTGATGCGGTTGGCCAGCAGGGCCAGCACCAGCGCGAGGATCACCAGCGGCGGCGTGGTGAGGATCGTGAACCAGAACGTGTGCCACAGCGACGACCAGAAGTCGGAGCTGCCCAGCGCGTCGATGTAGTTCTGCAGGCCGGCGAAGGTCGAAAGGCCGGACTTGACCATGCTGGTGTCGTAGAAGCTCATCACCAGGCCGTAGAGCGCGGGCCCGACGATGAACAGGACGTACAGGATCAGGAACGGGGCGAGGAAGGCAGCGGCCGAACGCCCCTGCCCTGGTGCGCGGCCGGGCCGCAGCGCGGGTGTGGTCATCGGTGACTCCCGGTCAGATCGGCGAGGCGGTCGCGGCGAGGTTCTCGAGGTTCGTCCGCATGTCGTCGAGGGCCTGCTGCGGCTCGGTGAGGCCGGCCAGCGTGGCCCCGACCGCGGAGCCGGTGACGATCTCGAAGTTCGAGCCGGAGCCGGAGTACCAGCCCTCCGGGTCGTAGGCCGCGCTGTCGGCGGCGCTCGCGTATTGCGCCTGCGGTTGCAGGGCCGCGAACTCGGGGCCGTCGCGGAACGGCAGCCAGGACGGGACGTGCCCGCCCTCGGCCCAGGCCTTGCTCTGGTCGAGCAGGCTGCGGATGAACTGCAGCGCGCGGTCGAGCCGGTCCGGCGTCAGCTTCGGGCTCTTCGGGACGACGAGCGTGTGCGAGTCGGCCTGCACCGCGTAGGGGCCCTCGTCGAAGACGTGCGGGAACGGCGCCATCGAGAACGGCGTCTTCGCCGTCTGGAACGTCGTGATCTCCCACTCGCCCTGGAACAGGAACGCGGTCCGGCCGGCCGAGAAGTCCGCGATCGAACCCTGGTAGTCGGTCTTCTCCGGGAACAGGCCGCTCTTGGTCAGGTTCCGCAGGAACGTCAGCGTCTTCAGCGCTTTCGCGTCGTCGATCACGACCTTGGTGCCGTTGTCGGCCAGCATCTGGCCGCCGAGCTGGGCGTAGAGCGACTGGTACGCGCGCCAGGCGGTCACGACCTCGGAGCCGAGCGCGATCGCACCGGCGAACCCGCCGCTGGCCGCCTTCGCTTTCTGCATCGCGTCCATGAAGGCCGCTTCGCCCTTGAGCGGCTTGATCACGCCGTCGGCGTCGAGCAGGCCCGCCTTCTGACAGATCTCGGTGTTGTAGAACATCACGAACGGGTGCGTGTCCAGCGGGATCGCGTAGGCCTTGCCGTCGACGAGGCCCGCGTTCCAGGCGCGCTCGTTGAACTTGTCCGCCGTGAGGCCCGCCCGCGCCAGCACGTCCGGCTCGAGCTCCTGCAGCAACCCGCCCTCGACCATCGACTTGGCCCGGGTCAGGTGCGCGACCGCCACGTCGGGCGGCTTGTTCCCGACGGTCGCCAGCGACAGCTTGGTGTAGTAGGGGTTGCCCCAGTTGAACGTCGTGCCCTTGAGCGTGATGTCGGGGTTGGCGTTGCGGTAGGTGTCCAGCATCGACTGCATGCGGACGCCGTCACCGCCCCCGAACAGGTCCCAGAACTGGAGCGTGCTCGCCGGTTCGCCGGCCGTGGTCAGGCCGGACGCCACCGAGCAGCCGCTGGTCGCGGCCAGCACTCCGGCTCCTAGTGCGCCGGCGAGTAAGGATCGTCGGGAAAAGGTCATCGCTGTCCTTTCCGTGTGTTACGGGGGTGGGGCAGTGGAAGAGCGGACGACCAGCTGCACCGGCAGCAGGTCACGGGGCGGGGTGTCCTCGCCGCGGATCCGGGCGAGCAGCAGTTCGGCGGCGCGGGCCCCGGTCTCGTCGAACGGCACCCGCACGGTGGTCAGCGGCGGCGCGGCGAAGTCGGCCAGCGGCAGGTCGTCGCACCCCACCACCGAGCACCGCTGCGGCACCGGGATCCCGCGGGCGCGCAGCGCGGCCAGCACCCCGAACGCCATGTTGTCGTTGTGGGCGAAGATCGCGGTGACGTGCGGATCGGCGTCCAGCAGCGTGTGGGTGGCCGCGGCCGCGCTGCGGGCGTCCCATTCGGTCGCGCACACGCGCCGGTCCGGCAGCTCCACGTCCGCCGCGTGCAACGTCTCCCGGAAACCACTCGTGCGGCTGACGACGACCCGGCGCTCGGTCGGGCCGGTGACCGTGCCGATGGCCCGGTGCCCGAGCGCGAGCAGGTGCTCGGCCGCGAGCACACCGGTGCGCCGATGGTCGGACCCGACCGCGGGCACCCCGCCGCCCGGGATGTGGTTGAGGGTCACCGCCGGGATCGGCCCGCGCAGGTACTCGCCGACGCTCTCGTCTTCCTCGACGCTGGGCGCGATCACCAGCACGCCGTTGACCCGGTACTCCTGCAGCCGGCGCAGCGGGCCGTCGCTGCCCTGCGTCGTCGTGGCGACGAGCGCGGCGTGACCCTGGCTCTCGATCGTGCGCTGCGCCGCGACGACGAAGCGGGACAGCGACGCGTCGGAGAAGTCGTCGGCGAGGATGCCCACGGTGAGCGAGTCGCGGCGGACCAGGCCGCGGGCCAGCGCGTTCGGCACGTAACCGAGGTCGCGGGCGGCCGCCAGGATGCGTTCGCGGGTGGTCGCGGAGACGACGCCGGAGTTGCCGTTGAGCACCTTGCTCGCGGTCTGGAAGCTGACCCCGGCGCGCTCGGCGACGTCTTTGAGCGAGACGTACAGCGGGGACCACCTCCTGTGTGACCGGTCACACCGACAAGTTAGGCGAACGTTCGCCTTCGGCAGGATGCTCTCCGGGCGACGACAGTGTCAAGGATCACTTCGCTCGCTAGGGTGGCCGGGTGTTCGCCACGTATGTGACCGATAACTTCCGCCCGCTGAGGACCGTGGAACCGGATCCGCCGTTCGACGACCTCGAGCCGATGCTCACCGGCGCACGGGTCGTGGCGATCGGCGAGAGCGCCCACTGGGTGCGCGAATACACGCTGTTCCGGTACCGGTTACTGCGTGCGCTGGCGGCGCGGGGCGGCCCGGTCGTCTTCGCGCTGGAGTCCGGGTTCTCCGAGGGTCAGCTCGTCTCGGACTGGCTGTCCGGGGGCTCCGGCGACGTCCGGTCGGTCGCGGACGAGGGCATCACGTACCGGATGGGCCAGTGCGCCGAGATGCGTGACCAGCTCACCTGGATGCGCTCGGCCGGAGTGGGTTACGCGGGGCTCGACCTGCCCGGCTCGGCGGCGACCCCGCTGCCGGCGCTGCACCGACTGCCGGCCGGGCTGCCGTTCGTCGAGGACCTGATCACCCGCACCGAGAAGTTCGCGAGCGAACACGCCCTGCACACCTACGCGGCCTACGCGGCGCTCGCCGAGACCGACCGGGACGCGCTGACCGCGCGGTGGGCTTCGCTGTCGGCCTGGGCCGACGTGCGGGTACCCGGCCTCGACCCGGTGGTCCGGCACGAGATCCGGCTCGGCGCGCTCTTCGACCAGATGCTGCGCGGCCACGCCACACGCTCGGCGCTCGCGGCCGCGGCCCGCGACCGGGCGATGGCCGAAACCGTGCTCTGGCTGCTGGAACGCCATCCGGACGCGGTGATCGTGCTCGGCGCCGCGAACGGCCACCTCCAGCGGACGCCGCTGAGCGTCCCGGGCCTGGAGGTCTCCCCGGCCGGGCACCATCTCGCGTCGCACCTCGGTCCGGAGTACCTGGCCGTCGCGGTCACGGCGGTGGGTGGCCGCACCCCGGCCCGGCGGCCGGCGCCGTCCGCACCGGGGGGCGTCGAGGTCACGGTCGTCGACCTGGAGCCGCCGCGCGCGGACGCGATCGAGGCGGCGCTGCCGGGCCGGCTCGGGGTGCTCGATCTGCGCGAGGCGCGGGGGTTGCCGGACGCGCCGACCGCTATTCGGGTGCAGCACACCTATGTGGAGGGACCGGTGGCCGAGGCGTACGACTTCGTGGTCGGTGTGCCGTCGACGACGGTGGCGGGGTTTCTCGCGGGGTGAGCTCGGGGTGAGCTCGGGGTCTGGGCTTGTTATTACGGTCGAATTTGTCGGTGGGCCGGGGCAGACTGACCGCATGGTGGCGAAGCGCAGCGCGGGGCTGCTCCTGTACCGCACGGCCGGCGGCCGGGTCGAGGTGCTGCTCGGGCACATGGGCGGGCCGTTCTGGGCCCGGAAGGACGAGGCGGCCTGGTCGGTCCCGAAGGGCGAGTACGAGCCCGACGAGGCGCCGGAGGCGGCGGCCCGCCGTGAGTTCACCGAGGAGCTCGGGCTGCCCGCGCCGGAGGGCCCGCTGCTGCCGCTCGGCGAGGTGAAGCAGTCCGGCGGCAAGACCGTGACGGTCTGGGCGGTCGAGGGCGACCTCTCCCCCGCCGATGTCGTCCCGGGCACGTTCGGCCTGGAGTGGCCGCCGAAGTCGGGGCGCATCCAGCAGTTCCCCGAGCTCGACCGGGTCGGCTGGTTCGATCTGGACACCGCGCGCGAGAAGCTCGTCAAGGGCCAGCGCACGTTCCTCGACCGTCTCGGGGAGTCCCTCGGGTGAGCGGCGCGGCCGGCCAGCGGATCGGCTTCCGGGCGGTGCCCGGGGGCCGGGTCGCGTACGCCGAGGTCGGCGACGGGCCACCACTGGTGCTGCCGACGCCCTGGGTGAGCCACCTCGAGCGGGACTGGGAGGTGCCGGAGTACCGCGCGTTCGTCGCCGCGCTGGCGGGCACGCACCGGGTCGTCCGGTACGACCGGCTCGGGTGCGGCCTGTCCGACCGTCCGGCGCGGCCCGGCACCGGCGTGCAGCACGACACCGCGGTGCTCGGCGCTCTCGTCGACGCGCTCGAGCTGGCGTCGTTCGCGCTGTTCGGGTTCTCGATCGGGGCGTGCGCCGCGCTCGGCTACGCGTCCGCGCGGCCCGAGCGGGTGTCCCGGCTGGCGATCTTCGGCGGGTACGCCGAGGGTGCCCGCACGGCGCCCGAGGCGCTGCGCACGGCGATCCTCGCCACCGTCCGCGCGCACTGGGGTGCGGGGTCCCGGTTGCTGGCCGACGTCTGGATGCCCGGTGTCGACGCCCGGGTGCGTGACGCGTTCGCCCGCCTGCAGCGGGAGGCCACCGACGCCCGCACCGCGGCGGCGGTGCTGGCCTCGGTCTACGACGCCGACCTGCGCGGCGCGCTGGCCGGCGTCCGGGCTCCCACGCTGGTCCTGCACCGGCGCGAGGATCGGGCGATCCCGTTCGCCCTCGGCCGCGAGGTCGCCGCCGGCATCCCCGGCGCCCGTTTCGTCCCGCTGGAGGGTGACGTCCACCCACCCTGGCTCGGCGACTCCGGGCCCGTCCTCGACGCGCTGCTCCCTTTTCTCGCCGCCGACACCGCACCGGGGCGCGTGCTCACCGAGCGGGAACGGGAGGTGTTGCGGCTGGTCGCGGCCGGGCGCAGCGACTCCGAGATCGCGGCCGAGCTGTTCCTTAGCGGCCACACCGTGCACCGGCACGTGGCGAACATCCGGCGCAAGCTCGACCAGCCCTCGCGCGCGGCCGCCGCGGCCGCCGCGGTGCGTCTCGGCTTGATCTGACGGCTCAGCCCGCGCCCCGGCCGGCCACCGGGAGCGAGCCGACGACGAGCGGCGCGACGATCGACGGCATGCCGGCCCACCGTTCCCGCCGCAGCGCCGTGCCGTCGAAGCCCGCGTCGCCCAGGATCTCGGCGGTCGCCCGGTCGCACCGGCACCCGGCGGCGAACTTCTCCCACGGCCCGGCGAACCGGTGCTGCCGGCGCTCCAACCGGCTGCCGTGCTCACCGCGCACGTGCTCCAGCACCAGGAAACGCCCACCCGGCCGCAGGACCCGCCTCACCTCCGCGACCGCGGCCACCGGATCCTCGACGGTGCACAGCACCAGCGTGCTGACCACCGTGTCGAACGTGCCGTCCGGGAACGGCAGCGCCTCGGCCGCCGCCGGAGAGATCTGTATCGCGTCGACGCCGACCTGCCGGTGGAGCACCGCACCGGTCCCGTCCCGACGGCGGGACACCGCGCCAGTTCCGTCCCCGCGGCGGGACACCGCGCTAGTTCCGCCCCCGCGGCGGGACACCGCGCTAGTTCCGCCCCCGCGGCGGGACACCGCGTCAGCGCTGAGCCGGCGGCGGAGCACCGCGCGCATCGCCGCGTTCGGCTCGGACACGGTGAGGCCGGTGACCGCCGCCGGGTAGTGCGGCAGGTTCAGTCCGGTTCCGGCGCCGATCTCGAGCACGGACCCGACCGCTCCGGCCAGGAGATCGCGTCGGCGCGCGGCCATTCCCCGGCGCTCCCCCAGCGCCAGGAACGGTTCGTAGATCGCCGCGAAGAGGCGGTCGTACCAGCCCGCCCGGTCGGCGGCGTCGGTGAGCGTCATGAGGGTCCTTCGGGCTCGGTGGCGGAGGCCCCGATTCCGGGGCGATCCGAGTCTCCGGGCCGGACACCGCCTCCCGCGTCCCGCAAACCGGCCATCTCCACATGTGGCCCCCTGGCCCGGCCGCCGCATGGCCCAGCGCTGTTGTGGCCCCAGCGCTCTCACGGCCCAGCGCTCTCCTAACCCGGCAGTCTCGTGACAGGTCCGCCGCGCGCCCCTACCGCCGCGCGCCTCAGCTGCCGCGCGCCACGGCCACCGCGCGCCACGGCCACCGCGCGCCCCGCCGCCGTGTGAACCCGCCGCCCCGCGACACGGCCGCCCGCGAACCGGCCGCCCCGCGAAGCGGCCGTCGCCTACCGCGGCCCGGTGGCTCGGAGTCGGCGGGGCCCACCGATGCCCAGCCGAAGCCGGTGGCGCCTACGCCCCGACGGCCAGGAGCCGGTGGGGCTCAGGACCGGCTGGCCGACAGCGCCGGGGTGGCCGGCTCCTCCGGCGGCGCGATCCGGCGACCACGGCGGCGGCTCCACCAGGCGTGCGCCAGACCGAGCGCCCCGACGAGCGCCACCAGCCCCACCGACAGGAAGAACGCCGGCGACCCGGGGTGCTCGGCGGACGCGCCGACCAGGACGTAGGCGGTGGTGCTGGGAACGATCGCGGCCGCGGTGCCGAGGACGAACGGCAGCATCCTGACCGTCGTCGCTCCGAACAAGTAGTTGAGCAGACCGAACGGGAAGACCGGCAGGATCCGCGCGTAGACCACGGCGCGGGTGCCGTCCCGGTCGAGCCAGGACTGCAGGCGGGCGAGGCGCGCGTCGGGCCCGGCGGCCGCGGTACGCCCGGACAGGAACGGACGGCCGAGCCAACGGCCGAGCAGGAACGACACCGACGCCCCGAGCGCGATGCCGCACAGCGCCGCCACCACCGCGACCGGCGCGGGCAGCAGCAGCCCGGCCAGCAGGGCCGGAACGCCGCGGGGCACCATCAGCACCGACGTGACGACCGCGATGCCGGCCACCCCGAACGGCATCCACGGCCCGGCCTGCGCCACGTACGCGCGGAGTTCGGCCGGCTCGGGAACCCCGGAGGTGAGCAGGAACCCCACGCACATCAGCAGGATCACGCCGAGCGCCACCGCCCGGACCGCCGGGGAACTCACTGCGGCAGGTCCCTCCGGAGTGCGGCGGCACCGTGCAGATACACGTGGTGCAGGCCCGAGCGCGGTGTCTCGGTCTCGATGTGGGCCAGCAGCCGGAGCACCCGGGGCATCGCCCCCGGCACCCCGATCTCCGTCGTGCAGAGCAGCGGCACGTCGGTGAACCCGAGCAACCGGGCCGCGTACGCCGGGAACTCGGCGTCCAGGTCCGGCGTCGCGGTGAAGATGACGCTGATCAGGTCGTCCGGCGTGATCGTGTTGCGGTGCATGACCGCTTTGATCAGCTCGGTCGTTCCCTCGAGGATCGCGTCCCGCGAGTTCTCATCGACCTGAATGGCTCCGCGCAGTGCCCTGACCGCCACCGTGCAGCTTCCTCTCGTCGGCTACCGCGAGCCTAACGGAGCCCCTCCAGTCACCGCTAAAGACCGACCTGTGAGTGCAATTGGCCGATTTCGGCCTGGCTGAGGTGACGCGCCTTGCCCGGCTTGATGGCGGCCAGCTGCACCGGTCCGATCGCCGTGCGCACCAGGCGGCTCACCGGGTGCCCGACCTCCTCGAGGAGCCGACGCACGACGTGCTTGCGCCCCTCGTGGATGACGACCTCGACCAGCAGCTTGCCCGGCAGGTTGTCGACGACGCGGAAGTTGTCGACCTTGACGAACCCGTCCTCGAGCTCGACGCCCTCGAGGAGCCGCTTCTTGACGTCGCTGTTCATCGGGCCGGGCACCTCGGCGAGGTAGGTCTTGAGCACGCCGTAGGACGGGTGGGTCAGGCGGTGGGCGAGCGCGCCGTCGTTCGTGAGCAGCAGCAGGCCCTCGGATTCGGTGTCCAGGCGCCCGACGTGGAACACCCGGGTTTCCCGGTCCTGGACGTAGTCGCCGATGTTGAGCCGACCCTTGTCGTCGCTCATCGCCGTGATGACACCGGTGGGCTTGTTGAACGCCATGTAGACCATGCGGTCGTCGACGATGACGCGCTGGCCGTCGACGTGGATCACCGCGGTGAGCGGGTCGACGCGCTTGCCCTGGACCTGGACGACCTTGCCGTCGACGCTGACCCGGCCCTGCTCGATGAGTTCCTCGCAGGCGCGGCGCGATCCGATCCCGGCCGACGCGAGCACCTTTTGCAGGCGCTCGCCCTCCTTGGGTTCGTCGAGCTTGGCGGCCCAGTTCGGGTCGCCTTCCTCTTCTTCCCAGATGTCCTGGTAGGGACGGTTGTCGGTAGCAGCCTTGCCCCGGCCGACCGTGCGCGAGGCGCGCTTCGGGGCCGGCTCGCCGTCGCGGCCGAGCGGTTCGATGCGCGGTCCCTCGGAGTCGCGCGAAGGCCGCGCGGAGCCGGAACGGGGGGCACCGCCGCGTCCGCCTCCGGTCCGGGCGGCACCGCCGTCGGCGCCTCGCCGCGGCGCGCCGCCGGTTTCACGGCGCGGACCGTCACCGCGGCCGGAACCACGGTTGTCGCCGCCACTGCCGCTGCCGCGGGAGTACTCGCCGCGACCCGTACCGCCGCCGGAGCCACGACCGGAGCCACGGCTGTCACCGCCGCCGGAACCGCGGCCGACGCCACGGCTGTCGCCACCGGCACCACGACCGGCACCGCGACTGTCACCACCGGCACCACGACCGGCACCACGACTGTCGCCACCGGCACCACGGCTGTCGCCGCGGGAACCACCGGCACCGCCGCCGGAGCCACGGCCGGAACCGCCGCCACCACCGGTGCGGCGTGGGCCGTCGCCGCGGCCGTCGCCGCCGCGGGGTCCGCCGCGCGCGGCGGACTCACCGCGCTGGGGCGGACCGTCACCCCGACGCGGGTTGGGGTTACGTCGCGGCGATGACATCATCCAGGGCATCCATTCCGGGCAGGAGCGGCGCGAGCGCCGGCAATTCTTCCAGTGAGTTCAAGCCGAGCTTCTCGAGGAACAGCGTCGTTGTCCGGTACTGGTACCCACCGGTGTCCGGGTCAGTACCACTTTCCTCGATCAGCCCGCGGGTGAGCAGGGTACGGATCACGCCGTCGACCGAGACACCGCGGATCGCCGACACCGCCGACCGGGTCACCGGTTGCTTGTAGGCGATCACCGCCAGCGTCTCCAGCGCGGCTTGAGTGAGCCGGGCCTGCTGGCCCTCCAGAACGAACCGTTCGACGTACGGTGCGTATTCCGACCGAGTGTAGAGGCGCCAGCCACCGGCCACCTGACGCAGCTCGAACCCGCGCCCGGCCTCGTCGTACTCGGCGGCGAGCCCACGCAGCGACCGGGTGACGGCCGGGACCGCGCAGCCGAGCGTCTGCGCGAGCAACCCCTCGGTGACCGGCTCGTCGACGACCAGCAGGATCGCCTCCAGCGCCGGCTCGATGCGGTCGGACCGCTCGTCCTCGGGCACAGCGAACAACGCGCCTCCGGCCGGTGTTTCCTCGTTCAACCGCGTTCCTTCGTCTCGATCTCCGGCGCCGTACGGCTGGCCGGCACGGCCGGCGCGGACGAATCCGCCGGTCCGCTCTGCTCGGGGACAGCGGTCGGGGCGTCCGCGTCGCTGCCGTACTCGTCGATCTCGACCGCGACGCGGTCACTGCCTTCTACCCGGCTGCCCCCTAGCCAGCGTACGTGGAGTTCGCCCAGAGGTTCGACCTGGTCGAACTGGAGCACGCCTTCGCGGAACAGTTCCAGCAGCGCCAGGAAGCGCGCGATGATCTCCAGCGTCGTCGTGCAGTCCGAGCACAGCACCCGGAACGACGCCTGCCCGAGCCGGGCCAGCCGTTCCCGCAGGATCGCCGCGTGCTCGCGCACCGACACCTTGGGCGCGTGGATGTGTTCGATCGAGACCGTCGGGACCGGCCTCGGCGCCATCGCCTTCACCGCCAGCGCGGCGAACTGCTCCGGGGTCAGCCCCAGCAGCACCTCGGGCATCGCGGCCGAGAACCGCTCCTCCAACTGCACCGCGCGGGGCCACCGGGTCGACCCCTCGCGCTCCCGCTCCGCGATGAACGACGCGACCTGCTTGAACGCCCGGTACTGCAGCAGCCGGGCGAAGAGCAGGTCGCGCGCCTCGAGCAGCGCGAGGTCCTCCTCGTCCTCGACCTCCGCCGCCGGCAGCAGCCGGGCCGCCTTGAGGTCGAGCAGGGTCGCGGCGATCAGCAGGAACTCGCTGACCTGGCCGAGGTCCCAGTCGTCGCCCATCCCCCGGATGTGCGCGATGAAGTCGTCGGTGACCTGGCTGAGCGCCACCTCGGTGACGTCCAGTTTGTGCTTGCTGATCAGCTGCAGCAGCAGGTCGAACGGGCCCTCGAAGTTCTCCAGCCGGATGTGGAACTTCTCGCCGTACCCTGATCCCTGAGCGGGAGCATCGGTCTCGGTCACCGCATGACCGTACCGCGCGCGGCGCTCAACCCCAGAGAACCAAGAACGGCCAGGTCACCAGGTCGAGGATGTAAAGGAACAGCGGGATGCCGCGGAACAGCGGCAGCAGCATCCCGGCGAGCAGGATCGCGATTCCGACGTTCTGGTCCTCGAGCCAGTACCGGGCCTTCTGGAACCCGGTACCGGGCCGTTTCACCGCGTGACGCAGCAGCCCCCAGCCGTCCAGCGGAGGCAGCGGCACCAGGTCGAGCAGCCCGAAACAGAGCAGGCCGACGGCGAGCGAGAGCAGGAACATCTGCACGCTGGTGCCGCCGCCGATCTCGCCGCGCAGCACGCTGGAGGAGTTCAGAGTCGCCAGCGACACCGGCTCGGAGGCCAGCACGAACGCCAGGAACGCGGCCTGGGCGGCGGCGATGACCGCGATCGGGCCGGCCAGCAGCACCCGGACCGGCGCCGGCGCCATCCCGGTGTCCTCGACCTTCTTGCCCCAGCCGGTCCCCCCGACCACGGCCGCGACCAGCCCGAAGATGTCGACGTCACGCCGGACGTCGACGAGCTTGCCGCCGGCCCGCCGGGAGGTACCCCACCCGGCGGGAACACGGCGTCGCTGCACGGCCCGGATGGCGAGCACCCGGATGATCAGGCCCAGCACGAAGGCCAGCGCCAGACCCGCCAGCGCGATCGGCCGACCGAGCGCGAAGAGCACGTCAGTGGCCGCTCGCGAGCCGACGGACCAGCACCGAGTGCTCCCCGTTCGCGTCGTACTCCGCTAGCGCGATGGCGATCGCCTCCCGGACGATGCGGCCCCGGTCGATGCCGATGCCGTGACGAGCCCGTAGGTCCAGCCGGGTCCGCTCGAGTTCGAGCAGCTCACCGGAGGACAGGTACACGGTGATCTTCTCATCGTGCCGCTGCCGACCGCTCGGGGGGCGCGGCGACGCGCGGATCGGAGTGACGTCCGCGGGCGGACCGGAGCGCACGGTAGCCGGTGGGCCGGACCGGGTGGACGGCTCGCGCACGGGACGCGGGGACGGACGGGACGCCGCTGCCGGCGTCCCCCCGATCACCTCGACCGTGCTCGCCCCCGAAGGGGTCGTCGTCATCCGGAACAGCTCGGAGGCGCCAGGGAGCTGTACCCGCCGCCTCACCTGGCGAGCACCTCGCGGGCCAGGGCCCGGTAGGCCTTGGCACCGCCCGAACCGGGAGCCCAGGTCGTGATGGGCTCACCCGCGACCGTCGTCTCCGGGAAACGGACGGTCCGCGAGATCACGGTCTCGTACACCTTGTCACCGAATGCCTCCACGACGCGGGACAGTACCTGGCGAGAGTGGACGGTGCGCGAGTCGTACATCGTCGCCAGGATTCCGTCCAGTTCCAGATCCGGGTTGAGCCGGTCTTTCACCTTCTCGATCGTGTCGATGAGCATCGCGAGACCACGGAGACTGAAGAACTCGCACTCGAGCGGCACGATGACGCCGTGCGCGGCGGTGAGCGCGTTGACCGTCAGCAGACCGAGCGACGGCTGGCAGTCGATCAGGATGTAGTCGTAGTCGTCACGCACCTGCCGGAGCGCACGATCGAGCGTCTGCTCCCGGGCCACCTCGCTGACCAGCTGCACCTCGGCAGCGGACAGGTCGATGTTGGACGGCAGTAAGTCCAGCCCGGCCACGTTCGTCTTGACCAGGACGTCCTCGGTGCGGATGCCGGACTGCATGAGCAGGTTGTAGACCGTCAGCTCGAGGTCGTAGGCGTTGACGCCCAGGCCGACCGAGAGCGCGCCCTGCGGGTCGAAGTCGACGAGCAGCACCCGCTGGTCAACCTCGGCCAGCGCCGCGCCGAGGTTGATCGTGCTGGTGGTCTTGCCGACGCCGCCCTTCTGGTTGCAGAGGGCGATCACCCGGGCGGGCCCGTGGCCGCTCTTCTCGGACTGCGGGCTCTCCTCGGCTCGACGGGCTTTCCTCGGCTCGTTCACGATGCCCAGGGTGGCCAGGTCGAGTGTGGCCTGCTCCAGAGCGCCCGAGTCGTCGCTCATCACGGGGTTCGTTGACATCTCACCAGCTCCCGCCGCGTCTGCGTCGGCAGAGTCCGCCGAACTTGCCGTGAACCCTAAGGAGCTGGTGAGGCCAAAGCAAAGAATGTCGACAAACCTGCAAGTCGCTCGGCGTGTCGTTGCCGTGTCGCAACTTCGCCGTGTGCCTCCTATGTGGACGCCGCCGTGATCTGGCCGACGTCGACGGTGACGTCCACCGCGTGCTTCGAGGTCGCGGAGCGGGGCACGGTGACGTCGGTGTCGCCGACGTCGGCGTGGGTCCGCACGGCGTAGGGGCCGGCGCCGGGCAGCCGCAGCGAGACCGCGCCGGTGTTCGTGGTGACCCCGACCCGGTCCGGTGTGGTCGCGTACCGCAGGTCGACGTCGCCGACGTTCACCCGCACGTCGGAGGTCCGGCTCAGCAGGCGGTCCGCGGTGACCTGCCCGACGTCGATGCGGACGTCGAAGCGGCCGGAGAGCCCGGTGGCGTCGACCTTCCCGGCATCCACGTCGGTCACCAGCGCGGTGGCCGCGGGCACCGTGACCCGGTAGCGGACCTCGCAGGCCTTCGTGCCCCGGCACCCCGGGGAGTCGAGCTTCAGCACGCCGTCGGTCACCCGGTGGCTGGTCCGTGGCTTGTCACCGTTGTAGCGGACGACCTCCTCGACCGACACCGGCCCGTCCCCCGCGACGACGTCGAGCGTGACCGCGTCACCGGTCACCGACAGCGTCCGGACGGTGTCGGTGACGTCGTAGTTCGCTTCGCTCTTGTTCCGGAGCGGTTGGTCGCAGCCGGTCAGCAGCGCCGCCACCGCGACCAGCCCCACGACTGCCCCGATCCGTCCACCCGTGCGCGCGTTCATTCGTCCGCCCTTCTCGCGTCGGCCTCCAGCCTGGCGGGAAGAAGCGCTCCGCCCATCCGGCACCGACCCTGACCGACCCCGGATTCCGCACCTCCGGGTCACCCCGAGGCGCGGGCCGCCGTCAGAGGGCTCGTGGGTGCGCCATCGCGTAGGCCTCGCGGAGCTTCTCCGCCGTGACCAGCGTGTAGATCTGCGTGGTGGCCACCGACGAGTGGCCGAGGAGCTCCTGGACGACCCGGACGTCGGCGCCGCCGTCGAGCAGGTGGGTGGCGAACGAGTGCCGCAGCGTGTGCGGCGAAACCCTGCCGGCGAGCCCGGCGCGTTCGGCGGCGGCGTTCAGGATGCCCCAGGCGCCCTGCCGCGACAGCCGGCCGCCGCGGGCGTTGAGGAACAGCGCGGGGGTGCCGCGCCCCGCGGTGGCCAGGGCGGGGCGGCCCCGCACCAGGTAGGCGTCGATCGCGGACCGGGCGAATGAGCCGACCGGCACCAGGCGGGTGCGGTCGCCCTTGCCGGTGAGCGCGACCGTGTCCCGTTCACCGGCCGGCACGTCGTCGACGTCCAGCCCGACCGCCTCGGAGATCCGCGCGCCGGTGCCGTACAGCAGCTCGAGCAGCGCCCGGTCGCGCGCCGCGCGGGGCTCGTCGTCGCCGCCGCCCGTGGCGTCGAGCAGACGTTCGATGTCGGCGAGCGGCAACGCCTTGGGCAACCGGCGCGGCGGCGTGGGGGGCCGGACCTCCCGGGCCGGGTCGGAGCCGGCGCGTCCGTCGCGCACCGCGAACCGGTGCAGGCCGCGGACCGCCACCACGGCCCGCGCGGCGGACGACGCGGCCAGCGGCGGGTGCTCGTCGTCACCGGCGCGCAGGGTGGCCAGGAACTCGCCGACGTCGCGCTCCCCCACCCCGGCCAGCCCGTCGATGCCCCGGGCCTCGAGGAACCCCAGGTAGCGGGTGAGGTCGCGCCGGTACGCCAACAGCGTGTTGCGGGCCAGGCCGCGTTCGACCGCGAGGTGGTCGAGATAGCCACGCACGGCCCGCTCCAGCGCTTCCACGCCCGCGACGGTAACCGGTGGGTCAGGCCAGCGCGTCGGCCAGCGCCAGCGCGGTGCGTCCGTGCGCGGCCGCGACCGGCTCGGACACCACGTGCCCGTCGTAGGTGTTCAACCCGAGCGCCAGCGCCGGATCCGCCCGCAGCGCGTCCTTCCAGCCGCGGTCGGCCAGCTGCAGCACGTACGGCAGCGTGACGTTCGTCAGCGCGTAGGTCGAGGTGTGCGGCACCGCGCCGGGCATGTTCGCGACGCAGTAGAACACCGAGTCGTGCACCCGGTAGGTGGGGTCGTCGTGCGTGGTGGGACGCGAATCCTCGAAGCAGCCTCCCTGGTCGATCGCGATGTCGACGAGCACGCTGCCGGGCTTCATCTCGGCGACGAGGGCGTTGGAGACGAGCTTCGGCGCCCGGGCCCCGGCCACCAGCACCGCGCCGACGACGAGGTCGGCGTCGAGCACCGCCCGTTCGATCTCGTAGCTGTTCGACGCCACGGTCTGCAGGTGGCCCTGGTAGATGCGGTCGGCGGCGCGCAGCTTGTCGATGTTGGTGTCCAGCAGCAGCACCTCGGCCTGCATGCCCAGCGCGATGGCGGCCGCGTTCATCCCGGACACCCCGGCGCCGATGACCACGGTCTTCGCCGCGTAGACGCCGGACACGCCGCCCATCAGCGTCCCGCGGCCGCCGCCCGAGCGCATCAGGTGGTACGCGCCGACCTGCGGCGCCAGCCGCCCGGCCACCTCGCTCATCGGCGCGAGCAGCGGCAGCGACCGGTCGGCCAGCTCCACGGTCTCGTACGCGATCCCGGTGACCTTCCGGTCGACGAGCGCGTCCGTGCATTCCTTGGACGCGGCCAGGTGCAGGTACGTGAAGAGCGTCTGACCGGCACGCATCCGGTCGTACTCCTCGGCGATCGGCTCCTTGACCTTCAGCACGAGCTCGGCCTCGCCCCAGACCGCGTCGGGGCCCTCGACGATCTCGGCTCCGGCCTCGGCGAACAGGGAATCGGCGAGCGAGGAGCCGAGCCCGGCGCCCGCCTGCACGGCGACGGAGTGCCCGTGGCGCACCAGCTCCTGCACGCCGGCCGGCGTCAGCGCGACCCGGTACTCGTGGTTCTTGACTTCTGCCGGGACACCGATCCTCATCTCAGCGATCTTAAGCCCGGGAGGCACTCCGGGGGCGGCGACGCGCAGTGATCACTGGTTGCATCGGTCAACGCGAGTAAAACCGCTCGACGAAACGGAAATACCGCTCGGCATTTACCCACAAAGGCGACAGGAATTTACCGGTGTCGCCTACCCGATCGTGCACCGTAACCAAAGCCCACTACGCTGCGGCGCCATGACCTACTCACCACCTCCTGGCCAGTACCCCGGCGGTCAGCCGGGCGGCTACCCCGGCGGTCAGCCGGGATACGGCGCCGTCGACCCGGCGACCGGCCTGCCCTACTCCGACAAGTCGAAGCTCATCGCCGGCCTGCTCGGCATCCTTCTCGGTAGCTTCGGCGCCGGTCGGTTCTACACCGGCCACACCGGCATCGCGATCGGCCAGATCGCGGCGACGTGGCTGACCTGTGGCCTCGGTGCCCTGTGGCCGCTGATCGACGGGATCATGATCCTCGTCAACGGCGGCACGGACGCCCAGGGCCGCCCGCTGCGCCCCAACTAAGGCCCGCTTGTTCCCCAAGCGCCGCGCCCCGTTCAGGGGGCGCGGCGCTCTACTTTTCCGGGCCTACGACGGCTCCCCGGGCCTCTCCGGGCGGGCGTGAGCCCAGGAGGGAATCAGACCCGCGAGGGCCGGGCCGCCCAGGGAGCGTCCGGACCGCGCAGGCCCTTCCAGTTCCGCGCGTGGGCCGCGAAGGCCGCCAGCACCCCGGCCCCCGCCGCCGCGTTCTCGATCTGCCCCGCCAGCACCATGTCGACGGCCTCGTCCAGCCCGAACCACGCCGTCGTCATTCCGGCTTCCTCATCGAACCGGGTGTAGCGCTCCGCCTCCGGCACCGGCGAGATCTCCCGCGCCAGGTAGATCCGGATCGCCTCGTTGGACGCGCCGGGCGTCGTCAGCAGGTCCACGAGCGTGTCGTAGCGCCCGGCCCGCAGGTCGGCCTCCTCGGCCAGCTCACGCGCCGCCGACACCACCGCGGGCTCGCCGTCGACGTCCAGCAGGCCGGCCGGGAGCTCCCAGAGCTCCCGGCCGACCGGGTGGCGGTACTGCCGCACGAGCAACACCCGGTGGTCGGCGTCGAGCGCCACGACGCCGACCGCGCCCGGGTGGATGATCCAGTCACGCAGCCGCGTGTTCCCGCCCGGCATCGTGACCTCGTCGGTGACGACGTCGATCACCCGCCCCGACGTGAACTGCGGCGTGCGCGACACGAGTTCGTACGTCACGACAGGGCACCCGCGGGGGTGTCCTGCACCGGCACCTCGACCGGCAGCCGGCTGGCGTTGTCGTAGTCCAGCGCCGCCGCCACGAACGAGCGGAACAGCGGGTGCGCCCGGGTCGGCCGCGACTTGAACTCCGGGTGCGCCTGCGTGGCGACGAAGTACGGGTGCTGCTCGCGGTCGAGCTCGATGAACTCCACCAGCTTGCCGTCCGGCGACGTGCCCGAGAACTCCAGCCCGACCGACGTCAGCTGCTTGCGGTAGGCGTTGTTGACCTCGTAGCGGTGGCGGTGGCGCTCGGAGACGCTGGTGGCCCCGTAGGCGTCGGCGACCAGGGACCCCGGCGTCAACGCGGCCGGGTACGCCCCGAGGCGCATGGTGCCGCCCATGTCGCGGTCACCGGACACGACGTCCTTCTGGTCGGCCATCGTGGAGATCACCGGGTGCGGCGAGTCGGGCGTGAACTCGGCCGAGTCCGCGCCCTCCAGCTTCGCCAGGGACCGCGCCACCTCGATCACCATGCACTGCAGCCCGAGGCACAGCCCCAGCGTCGGGATGCGGTTCTGGCGGGCGTAGGTGATCGCTCCGAGCTTGCCGTCGATGCCCCGTACCCCGAACCCGCCGGGGATCAGCACGCCGTCGACGTCGGCCAGCGCGGCCGCCGCACCGGCCGGCGTGGCGCACTTGTCGGCCGCGACCCAGCGGATGTCGACCTTCGCGTAGTTCGAGATCCCGCCCGCGCGCAGCGCCTCGGTCACCGACAGGTAGGCGTCGGGCAGGTCGATGTACTTGCCGACGAGCGCGATCGTCACCGAGTGGTGCGGGCGGTGCACGCGGTCGAGCAGGTCGTCCCAACGGGCCCAGTCGACGTCGCGGAACGGCAGGTTGAGGCGGCGGACGACGAACGCGTCCAGGCCCTCGCGGTGCAGCACCTTCGGGATGTCGTAGATCGAGGCGGCGTCGGAGCAGGAGATCACGGCGTCGGCGTCGACGTCGCACATCAGGCTGATCTTGCGCTTGAGCCCCTCGGGGATCTCCCGGTCCGACCGGCACACGATCGCGTCGGGCTGGATACCGATGTTGCGCAGCGCGGCCACCGAGTGCTGGGTCGGCTTGGTCTTCAGCTCGCCGCTGGGCGAGAGGTAGGGCACCAGCGACACGTGCAGGAACAGGACCCGGTCGCGGCCGACGTCGTGGCGTACCTGCCGGATGGCCTCCAGGAACGGGAGCGACTCGATGTCGCCGACGGTGCCGCCGACCTCGGTGATCACGACGTCCGGGACGACCCCGTCGGGACCGGCCGCGGCCATGCCGCGGATCCGCTCCTTGATCTCGTTCGTGATGTGCGGGATGACCTGGACGGTGTCGCCCAGGTACTCACCGCGACGCTCCTTGGCGATCACCCGGCTGTACACCTGACCGGTGGTCACGTTCGCGTTCGCCCGCAACTGGGTGTCGAGGAAACGCTCGTAGTGACCGACGTCGAGGTCGGTCTCGGCCCCGTCCTCGGTGACGAACACCTCTCCGTGCTGGAAGGGGTTCATCGTGCCGGGGTCGACGTTGAGATACGGATCCAGCTTCTGCATGACCACCCGCAACCCGCGTGCGCTGAGCAAATTGCCCAGGCTGCTCGCGGTCAGGCCTTTGCCGAGCGAGGATGCGACTCCCCCGGTGACGAAGACGTGCGTGGTCGCCTGCGACGACAGCGACAAGGGGACTCCCGCGGTAATGGCGCGGCCTGGTGGCCCGCGCGCCCACGGAATTTCACGGTAACACGTCTGCGGTGGCCTCTGCGGAGCGTGCGGGCGTGTCCGACGTTTTCTCGTCGTCGGGGGCACTCTCCGTAGTCGCTCCGAGTTTGCTCGGTGGATACGGACGCAGCCACGCCGCCACCGCGGCGGGCAGCGCGATCAGCGCGGCGTTCACCGGGATCGCGATACCGGAGTCGTTGACCGCGAACCCGAGCAGCCCGAGCACCACGACGACCTGCAGGCCGGTGCGCAGCCCCGGGTGGGCCCGGTAGGCGACCCGGAGCCCGGCCGGCGGGCGGAACACCGCGACGGCCGCCACGACCAGCAGCAGCGCGGCCACGACCGTGTGCGGGCCGGCGAACAGCAGGTCGAGGTTCGCGCGGATCTTCCGGTCGACGGTGGCCAGCCCGTTGCCGTCGAGCACGGTGGCGACGAACCGCCCGAAGTGCGTGCGGTCCTCCTCGGGGCGCAGGTAGTCGGCGATCGCCAGCATGGCGACCAGCGCGGCGCCCCCGCCGAGCACCGCCGCGGCCTTGCCGGTCGTGACCTTCCGCCCGGCGACCAGCAGCGTCAGGACGCCGAACGCGGGCACGAGCGTGAGGATGCCGCCGAAGTCGGTGCCCAGCCCCGGTGAGCCCTCGACGACGATCACCGGCACGGCGACGGCCAGCGCGACGGCCACCGCGGACCGGGCCGGGCGTCCGGTGGCCAGCGCGGCCGCGAGCAGCACCGCGGCGGTGCCGAGGACCGCGAACGCGACGTTGCCGAACCCGACGTAGCGTCCGCCCTCCAGCGCGGTGTAACCGAGCAGGCTGTTCAACTGCAGACGCGCCCCGGTCGCCACGTCCGCGAGCAGCACCAGCACGGTGATCGCGGAGATCGCGGCCAGCCGCCCGGTGGCCGTGCGGCCCCACGGCGGCCCGACCGCGACTGCGGTGACCAGCGTCATCGCGCCGAGCACCGCGCCGGCCAGCGCCGGGGTGGTGGGGTCGGCGGCCCACCACGGCACCAGGTTGGCCAGGAACGTGGCCACCGGGAACGTGCCGAGCGCGGTCACCGCGACCGCGCCGTGGCGCCGCGCCGGCGCCGCCGGCTCGCGCCGCCGGATGAGCCAGGCCGCGACGCCGTAGACGATCGCGCACAGCCCGGCGAACCCGGCGAGGAACGTGCCGACCAGGTGTTTGCGCGACACCGCCGCGGTGTCGGCGTCGACGAGTTCCTCGCGGGTGGCGTCGAAGCCGGGGCGCTCGGTGTCCGACCGGATCACCGGCCGCCCGGCGATGTCGTCGGGGACCGCTTCGCCGAGCACCGCGAGCACGGTCGGGGCCATGTCCACCAGCTGCAGGTACGGCTCGCGGCCGGTGCTGGGCGAGCGCAGCCAGCCGGCCTCGAAGCCCGGCCCGTCGGCGATCGCGACGTGCAGGCGGCCGTCGGTCGCGTCGGTGTCGGACACGCCGACGACGAGCAGCGTCGAGTTGACCGGCCGGGTGGCCTCGATCTGGGCCAGCGCGGAGTCGAGCAGGCGCAGCGCCTCGGCCCGCCGGGCCGCGTAGCCGGCGGGGTCGGGCAGGATGCCGAGGTCGATCGCGGTGAACGGGCACGCGCGCAGCAGCGGACCGGGGTCGGCGGGCAGCGCCGGCCGGTAGACGTCGACGTTCCCGGACGAGTCGGCGGCGGCCAGCGCGGCACCCGGGCCGACCGCGCCCGTGCAGTTGAGCCGGGTGCCGATCAGCCCCGGTTTCGCGCCGAAGCGCAGGCCGCGGTTGAGCGCGGCGAGGTCCTCCCAGCCGTCGACCGCGGCCCCGGAGCCTTTCGGACGGGCGCTGACCGGCGGGGCGGTGCGGGGGCCGCAGCCCTCGGCGGTGTCGATCTCCGACGGCTCGACGATCGCCGAGGACCGGCCGGCGCCGAGCGTCAGCCAGCCCTCACCGGCGCAGGTGACGGCCGGGGCGGCCCGGACCGACAGCGTGCCGACCGAGCCGCTGGTGGCGAGCTTGGCCAGCGTGGGCGTGCGGTCGGCGGTGACGTCGGTCCACTGCAGGCCGGCCACGCCGACGACGATCACCGCGTCCGACCGGATCGTCTCGGTGGCCGGGCGCGCGGCGACCGACGACGGGGTGAGCAGCACGGCGACGACCGCCGCGGCCGCACCGACGAGCCCACCGACGAGGCGGGGGTGGCCTCTCACCGCGACACCCGTCCCTGGGTCGCCACGGTCTCGTCCTCCCCGGCCTCCGTCCGCGCCCGGGGCACCCGGGGCGAGCCGTCGGCGTCGGGCGGGGTCTCCGGGTCGGGGCGTGGGGCTTCGCTCACCGTGATGGGCGCAGGCACAACGGGGTCTCCGCCGGTCGAAGGGGGTTCGCCCGGCGACGAGCCGGATGGCGGCTCGGGGTCGGACGGGTCGGACGGGTCGTCCGGTGCCCCGCCGGAGCCCGGTCCGGGCGACGGCGGAGGCGGGGCGGAAGGAGCCGAGGAGTTCCACACCGGCAGATCCCGGCGCGCCGGCCGGCGACCGGCCAGCGCCACCCGGATCGTGAGCGCGATGGCCAGCGGTACCGCCACCATCGCGGCGAAGGCGGGCACGGCCACGCCCGAGTCGTTCAGCGCGAACCCGAGCACCGCGGCGACGGCGAGCCCGGTGAGCCCGGCCCGCACCGCCGGGTACAGGCCCAGCACCCGGCGCAGCCGCGCGGTGGGCACCAGCAGCACGAACGTCACGAAGATCGCGACCGCCACCACCAGGATCGTGAGCTGGCTGGTGAGCAGCAGGGTGACGTTCGCCTCGGCCTTGCGCTGGATCACCGTGCCGGCCTCGCCGTCGAGCAGCTGGGCGACGAACCGGCCCAGGTGCGAACGGTCGGCCTCCGGGCGGGCGTAGTCGGCCGCCGCGAACGCCGAGACCGCACCCAGCGCGGCCACCGCCGCACCGGCGACGACCCCGCTCGACACCCGGCGCCCGGACAGCCGCACCGCGGCGAGCAGCACGGCCGGCGTCAGCGCGAGGATGCCGCCGATGTCCGCACCCCACCCGGGCGCCCCGACGACGAGCACCGCGGCCGCGCCGGCGACCGTGAACAGCGTCGGCCGCCGCCAGCCGGGCGTGGCCTGGGCCAGGCAGCCGACGCCGATCAGCACACCGGCGGCGTAGACGCCGAACGCGAGATTGCCGAACCCGGTGAACCGCCCCGCGACCAGCGGCGAGTAGCCGGGCACCGCGTTGAGCTGGAGGTTGCTGCCGGTCAGCACGTCGGCGGCGAGCACGAGCGTGGTGCCGATCGCCACGCAGCCGATCGGGCCGGTGGGGCGCCCGCGCCACGGCCCGCCGTACGCGACGCCGGTCAGCGCCGCGACCCCGGCCAGGATCAGCGCGACGAGCACGAACAGCGGATGGTCGGAGCGCCACCACGGCACGACGTTCGCGGCGAACGCCGCCACCGGCACGGTCGCCAGCGTCACCGCGAGCACCTCGACGACCTCGATCGCCCGCGGCCACCGCACCCGACCGGCCTTCGCCGGGGCCGCTCCGGTTGCTCCGTCGGCGCCGGGGACCACGCGGAGGCCCGCGCCGCTCGCGCCGCCGCGCAGGGCGCTGGGCCGCAGGGTGGCCGGCGGGCCGGACTCGGCCACCACGGTGTGCCAGCGGCGGAACACCAGCCACCAGGAGACCAGCATCAAGGCGAGCACGGCGACGACCATGATCGTGAAGAACGGCTGCACCAGCGGCCGCTGTGCCCCCGCGGCCCGGTCGTGGTCGGTCAGCCGGGCGACCTGACCGGCCGGGGTGGCGGCCTGCGCACCGGCGGAGACGATCGCGACGCCGTTCATCGACGCCACCGGGTCGAGGCCGAGCGCGGAGATCGCGGTGGGCGCCAGATCCATCAGCTGGACGAACGGCGCCTTGCCGGTCGTCGGCGAGGTGAGCTCGGCCCCGGGCGTGAACCCGGGCCCCACCGCGACCGCCACGTGCAGCCGGGGGACGTCACCGGTGTCGGAGATCCCGACGACGAGCAGCACCGAGCCGGTCGGGCGGGCGTCGTCGACGCGGGCGACGATCGCGTCGGCCGCGGCGGCCACGCGGTGCCGGGTCGGCTCGCCGCTGCGGTCGGAGATCGACGGGCCCTCGACGATCGTCACCGGGCACCGGGTGAGCAGTTCGGACGGGTCGCCGGGCAGGATCGCCGCGTACCTGTCGATGCGGCCGCTCGGGTGCGCGGCCGCGACCGCGGCCCCCCGCCCCACCGCGGTGACGCACCGCACGCCGTCGGCCAGTGCTCCGGGGCGGGTGCCCTGGGTCAGCGCGCTGTTGCGGGCGATGATGTCGGCCTGCTGCGGTAGCCGGGCCCCGGTCTCGCGGGGGGCCCCGCCGTCGGCGGCGAGGTCGGGCGCGGCCAGCGGGAACTGGTCGGGGCAGGTGGTGCCGTGCCGGGGCCCGCGGCCCCGGTTCCCGGCGCCGAGCGTCACCCAGCCGTCGGCCGGGCAGGTCAGCGGCCCGGCGGCGCGTACCGACAGGGCCCCGGCGCTGCCCGCGCGCAGCAGCCGCCAGAGCGCGGGCGTGCGCTGCGCGTCGACGTCGTCCCAGCGCAGCCCCGGGACGCCGACCACGACGACGTGGGCGGTCGCGGGCGTGACCGGAGCCGGAGCGGCCACCGGCAACCCCGGCACCGCGGTCATGCCGGTGATCGCGGCGATCACCACCACCGCGCACACCACCGCGACCCGGAGCAGCAGCGTGATCGTCCGCTCCCCCGTCACGAGGGCGCCTGACTGGGGACGTCGGCGCCGGCGAGCTCGGCGTAGACGGCGGCCGCGTGGGCCGCGACCGTGGCCTCGTCGGGCCAGCCGGCGGCGATCCGCGCGCCGCGCGCCGCCAGCGCCGACGCCTCGCCGGGGTCGGCGAGCAGCGCGCTCACCGCACCGGCCACCGCGTCCACGTTCCCGGACGGCACCAGCCGGGCCCCGTCGCCGACCAGGCCCGGTACCCCGCCGACCGCGGTGGCCACGAGCGGGCGCCCGGCCCGCAGCGCCTCCTGCGCGAACAGCTGGCGCGCCTCCCAGTCGCTGGTGACGACCGCGACGTCGCAGGCCGCCAGCAGGTCGGCCACGTCCGTGCGGTGGCCGAGGAAACGCACCGGTGCGTTCTTCGCGGTGGCGCGGGCACGCAGCGCGGCCTCCTCCGGCCCGCTGCCGGCGACCACGACCGTGGCCCCGCCCCACCGCACCGACGCGTCGACGAGCACGTCGAGACGCTTCTGCGGGTGCAGCCGCCCGACCGTGAGCACCAGCGGCCCTTCGACGCCCAGCGCGGCGCGCACCTCGTCCCGCGAGGTCACCGGCGGCTCGAGCGTCGGCGCGGCCACCGGCCCCGGACGCACGTCGCGCCCGCCGAGCCGCAGCGCGCGCCCGATCAGGTCGTCGGACGCCGCGAGCGTCACGTCGGCCGAGCGCGCGACGACCCGCTCGAGCCCGCGCAGCACCGGGTTGCCGGCCATCAGCAGGTTGTGCCAGGTGACGACGAGCGGGCGGCGACCGGCCGCGGCGGCGACGAGCCCGGCGCGCAGCCCGTGGGCGTGCACGACGTCGGGACGGTCGGCGCGCAGCCGGCGACGCAGGGTGGCCAGCGCGGTGGCGTCCTTCAGCGGGTTCGGGCGGGCCGGGATCTCGACCGGCGAGAACCCCGCACCGGCCGAGCGGAAGGCGAACAGCTCCTCGGTGGCGGCCGGACCGTGGACGTCGACCCGGTGCCCGGACGCGACCAGGTGCCCGGCCAGCGACCGCACGTGCTTCCCGACTCCACCCGTACTCGACGCGAGCACCAGCGCTACCCGGGGCCGTCCGCTGCTCACGCCTTCTCTCCTTCATCGACGATGGGGTCCAGCATGCCTGGTCGGTCCGACACGACGCGCCGGGGTCGCCGCAGCGGGATGCCGGTCTCGGCGCCGACCAGCCGTCCGACCGGCCGCAACACCGCCAGGAAAAGACCGGCGACGACGATCGCGGTCACGACGCCGGCGCCGAGGGCGGCGAACACACCCGCCCCGGGCAGCACGGAGGCCACCCAGGCCCCGGCCGTCGCGGCGAGCACGGTCGCGGGCACCAGCGCGGCGGCCAGCCGCCCGAGGCCCCGGAACGCCCCGGTCCCGGCGGTCCGCGCGGTGAGCACGAGCAGCGCGACCCCGAGCACGGTCATGCCGATCGTGTTGCCGGCGGCGAGCGCGGCCACCCGGTCTCCGGCCGGCAGCGCGAACGCGAGCACGACGTCGGCGACCGCGGTCACCGCCCACCCGCCGAGCACCGCGGTCGCGACCGGCCACGGCCGCCCGGCCGCGTAGAGCGCGCGCGAGAGCAGCGCGAACAACCCGTAGCCGAGCAGGCCCGGCGCGAAGAGCGCGATCCCCGTCGCCACCGCGGCCCGGCCGGCGTCCGCGTTCCCGGCCGCGGTGACCACCGCGGCGATCGGCCCGGCGCCGGCGATCAGCGCCGCGGTGGCCAGCGCGCAGAGCACCAGCGTGCCGTGGAGCGTCGTGCGCAGCGTGTCGCGGTAACCGGCGCGGTCCGACCCCTCCCAGGCCGACGCCAGGCGCGGGTACGCCGAGGTCGCCAGCGGCACCGCGAACACCGCCCAGGGCAGCAGGAACACCGTCTGCGCCATGGTGAACACGACGAGCGAACCGACCGGAGCCGACCGGCTCTCCTGGGTCAGCACCAGCACGACCAGCAGGGCGACCTGCTGCCCGGCGACCGTGGCGACGCCACTGCCCACCATCCGCCGCGCCGGGCCGACGACCCCCGCCGGGAACCGCAGCGTGGGGCGGATCCGCACGCCGGTGCCCCGCAGCGGCAGCAGCAGGCTGAGCGAGAGCACGACGACGCCGAGCGTGGTGCCCACCGCCAGCACGAGCTGTCCGCCCAGCCCCACGTCGGACGCGGTGGCGGCGCCGCCCTCGGTCCACCCGTACACCAGGTAGGCCGCGATCACGGTCACGCTGGACAGCAACGGCGCCAGCGCCGGACCGGCGAACCGGCGGTGCGCCTGCAGGACACCGGTCAGCACGATGCCGACGCCGTAGAGCACAAGTTGCGGCGCGAAGATCCGCAGCAGCAGGCGGCCGAACTCGCCGTCGGCGGCGCTCGCGCCGGGGAGCAACGCGTCGACGATCGGCCCGGCCGCGACCGCGATCACGACGGCCAGCGGCGCGAGCAGCAGGACGGCCCAGGTCAGCAGGGCGGACGTGATCCGGTCGACGGTCGCCCGGTCGCCCCGGTCGGCGGCACCGGCCAGCAGCGGCACGACCACGGCGGCGAGCGCGCCGCCGGCGACGATCTCGAACACGATGTTCGGGATCGTGTTGACGGCCTGGTAGATGTTGCCGACCGAGGTGACGCCGACGGCACCGGCGAACACGAAGATGCGGCCGAACCCGACGATCCGGGCGACGACGGTGAGCCCGGCGATCAGACCGGCCGCGCCGAGCAGCGTCCGGGTGCGGCGGGCCCGGGGCGGCGGCGACCCGGTGTCGTCCGGGGCCGCCGCGGTGTCTGGCACGCTCACCGCTCTCCGGCGGCGTGCCCCGGCTCCCCCGTCCGGGAGGACGTTGGTGCCGCCGTGACCTCGGCCGCCGGTTCCCCAGCGGTTGGCACTCCGGCGGCAGGTTCGGTGGTGGGCGCCGCGGGCGGGCGGCGGCCCCAGCGGTCGAGCGCGTCGAGCGCCGGGGTGCGCGCGATCACCGCGGTGAAGCTGACTTTCTCGCTGGCGGCCATCAGCCCGATCAGCCCGGCGGCGGTCAGCACCCGCCCGGTGCGCCCGAGCCGCGCCGCCGCGGCC